>JAEWST010000073.1 GCA_023398105.1 Bacillota bacterium
TACTACGGCTATTTTCCCGGCACAATTGCTATTATCGGAGGGAGGGAAATTTTGTGTCTGAAGTAAGAGTTAAAGAGAATGAGTCTTTGGATAGTGCTCTCAAAAGGTTTAAAAGATCTTGTGCTAAGTCAGGTGTTTTGGCTGAGGTTAGAAAGAGAGAACATTACGAGAAGCCTAGTGTTAAAAGAAAAAAGAAATCTGAAGCTGCAAGAAAAAGAAAATTCAAATAAAACTGTGACAAAAGTAGTTTACAGGAGATATTTGTTATGTCATTAAAAGAAGTGTTAGTTGAGGATTTTAAAGTAGCCATAAAGAATGGCGATACAGCTTCAAAAACAGCTATTCAAGTGGCTAGGTCGGCAGTGCTTCAGGTTGAAAAAGACACGAAGGTCACCCTAGACGATGATGCTATAGTTGAGATTATTGCAAAAGAAGTTAAAAAGAGAGTTGATACTTTACCTGACTTTGAAAAAAGTGGTAGACAGGATCTTATAGATAATCTAAAAGCTGAAATTGAAGTATTAAAAAAGTATTTACCGCAGCAGTTGAATGAAGATGAGATTGAAGGAATTGTAAAGAATGCTATTTCTTCTACAGGAGCTGTTTCTGCTAAGGATATCGGAAAGGTTATGCAGGCCGTTTTAGTTGCGACTAAAGGTAAAGCCGACGGTAAACTGGTAAATCAAATAGTTAAAAAATTATTAGTATAAGAAGGAGCTCGGTTTTTATAACCGGGCTCTTTCTTGGAATATTGGACTTTTAATTTTAAGAAGGTAACAAACTTTCCATTGATAAGTTAAAACGCCAGAAGGTTTTAGCTGCGAAAGTTGAGTTTATTAGAAATAATTATATTAGCAATTATGGGAGACAAAAAATGGCTACGGAGATTGAGAAAAAGTTTCTTGTTGTAAATGATAGATACAAAAATTCAGAAAAAAAAGCTTTATTTAGACAGGGATATTTAAGTGTTGATTTTGAAAGGACAGTTAGAGTTAGAAGTTATAATGGACAAGGTTTTTTGACAGTTAAAGGAAAAACTAAGTCTTGTAGCAGAGAGGAATATGAATATAGCATTCCTATTCAGGAGGCTGAAAGAATGCTTGACAAGTTATGTATACGACCAATAATAGAAAAGATCAGATATTTTATGACATATGAAGGATATAAATGGGTGGTTGACGAATTTCTAGGTGTAAATGAAGGACTTGTTACGGCAGAGATAGAGTTGGAGAGCGAGCATCAGACATTTGTAAAGCCTGATTGGGTAGGAAATGAAATAACATATGATATAAGATATTTTAATTCAAATCTTGTAGAAAATCCCTACAAAAGCTGGTAATATATATTGCATAGTGAGGTGTAAAAATATGGAATGTAGAGATAACTGTGGGGCTTGTTGTATAGCAGCTTCAATATCATCAGCTATTCCTGGAATGCCAAATGGTAAGCCAGCTGGGGTAAGGTGTATACAGCTTACAGAGCAAAATAGATGTAAGCTTTTTGGTAAAGTTGACAGACCAAGAGTATGTTCGGCTTTGATGCCATCTGAAGAAATGTGTGGACACTCTCGGAGTGAAGCAATGGCGTATTTGGAAATGCTGGAGGAGCAAACGAGACCTTGAAAATAGTTGCACAAGCCGAGTGCTTTTTTTGGCTGTAAAAGGCTATTTATAGGTTTGAAACATATAGGAATATATTTTAATGTGGTGCTTTTATATTAACGTAATTAGTGGCTTTTTGACGGTGTGTGGGGGTTAGCAGTAGGTACTTAAGAATATATATTAATCAATTGCGTACCGCCACGAAGTCTAAATCAAAAATATTGCCCAATGGGGCGTGGAGGTTAGTATGAATAAAATTTTAGTTTTTATGTATGACGATATGGCTGATTTTGAAGTGGTTTATGCCACTCATTTGCTTGGACATGAGCTGTCAAAGAAAATAGTAACTTGTGCGTATGATTTAAAGCCTATAAAAAGCAAGGGCGGAATGGTTTATATGCCAGAAATTACTGTAGCAGAGGCAGTTTCAGAAGATTATACTGGGTTTATAATACCAGGAGGATGGAATCCTGTTGTAAAAGAGGAAATACTTTCGTTAATAAATGAATTTTATAATAGTGGAAAGTTGCTTGCAGCAATTTGTGCTGGACCAAGATATTTTGCAAAAGCAGGTATATTAAAAAATGTCAAATATACTACATCAATTGTTGAATGGACTCAGGCAAGAAGGGAAGCTTTTGGCAATGAAGATGATCCCTTCCCAAGAGAAAATTTTGTTAATACACGAGTAGTGAGAGACAAAAATGTAATTACTTCAAAGGGTATTTCATTTGTGGATTTTGCTATTGAAATTGCTGATTATTTCGGATTGTTTAAGAACGACATTGATAAGCAGGAGTTCTTTAAAACAATAACAACATATAATAAATAGTTTAGTCTATCGTTCGATAAAATAAATACTTGTTCTGATTTTTAGATGTACTGGGAGGAAAAGGTGAATGAGTAAAACAGTATTAATTACTGGAGCTTCAAAAGGAATAGGCTATGAAACTGCAAAATTATTCGCCCAAAACGGCTATAATGTAGCTATTAACTATAATAATAGCAAAGAATCAGCTATTTCTTTGATGAATGAATTACTAGAGGAAAAATGTAGTGTAATGACTGTACAAGCTGATGTAAGCAGTAAAGAACAGGTTGATAGCATGATTACTTCAGTAAACAAGCAATTCGGAGAAATTGATATATTAGTTAATAATGCAGGTATTGCAAAACAAAGACTTTTTACAGATATTTCAACGCAGGAATGGGATAATATGTTTGATGTAAATGTTAAAGGTATGTTTTTATGCTGTCAGGGCGTTTTGCCAGCTATGATACGAAATAAATCAGGCAAAATAATCAATATTTCCTCCATATGGGGAATAACAGGAGCATCTTGTGAAGTCTTATACTCTACAACAAAAGCAGCTGTTATTGGCTTAACAAAAGCATTGGCAAAGGAGCTTGGACCTTCTGGTGTACAGGTAAATTGTGTTGCACCAGGTGTCATTGATACTGATATGAATTCAGATTTGGATAAAGCCTCCTTTGAGGAATTAATAGATCAAACTCCTCTTGGAACAATAGGGAAATGTATTGATGTTGCACAGACAATTGCTTTTTTGGCATCAGAAAAAGCAAATTTTATTACTGGACAGGTTATTAGTCCTAATGGTGGATTTTTAATATAACTAGGCAAGAAAATGTCCCCCACTTCTATAAGTGGCGGGTACTACTTTGGTTATCAGGCGGTGAGAATATCTCCCTCCTCGATGAAACGCCGCTGATGTAATGAAATTTTTCTACAATCGAAAAATATCATTTTGAATTTAGGCGTTAAAAACTTTAATAATTTAAATTAATGTTTAAGACTATCAAAGTAAAGGTAGGGTTAATATTCCAGTTTATTGTGTATACTCTAAAATGTTAAGTGTATAGTATTTATACGACAGGAATTGACTATAGGAAAATTTGAGCAATAAATAGCTTGTAATTTCGACATGATAAGTAGTATACTAAGCTAGTGCTATAATTTATTAAAAATTAAGGTGGTGAATTCAAGTGGGCGCAGACCCGTATCATAGTAGTTATTATCATAATTATACAATTTATGGGAGGGCAATGTGCAGCTTGACTTCAAAACTGTTACTAGTCTAGAAGTATGTCCTCCCTAAGAATGGAGGACTTTTTATGTTATCATTATCTTTTTTTCAAGATAAAAAACAAACGCTACAATTAGAAAAAACTGTTACAGAGATAAAGCAAATTACTTTCAATGGTCTTACATGGATTGATATTACAAAGCCAACTAAAAAAGAAATTGATATGCTAGAAGAGAAATATGAGTTCCATGAATTACCTTTAGAGGATTGCTTAACAGAGCATCAGCGTTCTAAGGTTGATGAATATGATGATTATTGTTTTATAGTAATGCATTTTCCACGATATCGTAAAGATACTATGAGACTTGATTCGGAAGAGATAGATATTTTTTTGGGTCACAATTATTTAATAACTTTACATGAAGGTGAATTGAAGCCTTTAGTTGCATTTTCTAATATATGTGATTTAAAGCAAGAAGCTAGAGAGAATTTTATGGCTGAAGGTTCAGCATTATTGCTATATGAGATAATTAAGAGACTTTTTGACTACTGTTTTCCAATGCTGGACAAGATAGGCAATATGCTTGATGCGTTAAACAAAAAGATATTTAGAGAGCAATCAAGAGCAATGCTTGAAGAAATCTCAATAGCGAAAATGCAGATTATAAATTATAGACGTACACTTAAGCCGCTTAGACCTGTTATACTTATACTCGAAAGGGTAATTAGAAAATACCTTCCTGAGGATATGGAAATGTATTTTGATGATATTACCGACAAGGCAGAAAAGATATGGGATATGCTGGAGAACTATAAAGAAGTTGTAGAGGCTATAGATACAACCTATGAGTCGTTGACTTCCCATAGGATGAATAATTTAATGCGAACATTTACAACTTTGCAGGTTATAGTTTTTCCTATGACATTGGTTAGTGGATTGTTTTCTATGAATGTAGCGGGAATCCCGATGGCGGATTTCAGTAATGCTTTTTGGATTGTTTTTGGTATGATTTTTACTCCAATGTCGATAATTGGCTTATTAATGGTTTTGAAACGTAATAAGTGGTTCTGACTAAGTCAAGAGTAATTCACAAGCAAACTTTGTACGTGGTTTTATATTAACACAACTAATAGTTATATAATGAGGGAGGTTCTGCCATAATGAACGATACTTCAAGAATAAAGAATTTTTTTGAATATCTTCCAGAGTGTATTAAATTTCATAAATTGAGAAATGAGGGGCTAGTAAAGACTATATTTTTACTGATTCTTATTTTTCAAATTGCTGGTAGCTTTATACAGTACAAGCTACTAGAGTTAATATCCTTGGACGATATAGAATTAATATCTTCTTTTTTGACTACAGGTATGGTCACTGCAGAGACAGAATCTATATATCCTTCTGAACAAGCTGTTTATATATTAATTGCCATATTAGCAACATTACTAATAGTAAAATTGATTTCAAACTTATTTCTTTCTGTTTACATGTATTCATATATTTGTGAAATCAAAGGCAAGACATTAAAAACTGCTGACAGCTTTAAAGGAACATTTAAGAATATTGGTCGTCTCATTGGCTATAATATTATATTTGGATTATTGGTATCTATAGGAACTATGTTTTTCATTATACCTGGGATAATTGCATACATAATTTTTGTATTTGGATATTGTTATATTTTAGATATAAAACTAAATGTAGCAGAGGCTATTACAGCATGTTCAGAGATAACAAGAGGCAAGAAACCTCAGATAGCAAGTGTATTTGTTGGTTATTTTCTTGTGTTTGAACTACCAATGCTTTTGATGTTCTCAGGTAGTTCTTTTGGAACTGCTTGCTTAGTTGCATTTTTCAGTACCATTGTAAGTATGATTTTACAAAGATTAATAACTCAAATTTACTTGGATTTGGAGTATAAGGAAGAACGAAAGAATAAGACAATTTCGCAATTATAGGAATAAAAATATTTCTTGCTATATTGACAGTATATGGGGTGGTTGTATACTATAACGAGGCAAGAAAATGTCCCCTACTTCTATAAATAAGTGTGCATTGCTTCTCGTTGAAATAAATAATATATCTTGAAAAAAATGCACTATAAATATATAATAAAACTACAAATGGGCAATTAACTCAGCTGATAGAGTGCTTCCTTGACGTGGAAGAAGTCAGGGGTTTGAGTCCCTTATTGCCCACCAAAAAAACTGCTTAAGGCAGTTTTTTTCTTTGTGATTTAATCAAAAAACACAGTTTAAAGCGTTTAAATGAATTTACCTTCAGGGGTATACCAATTACATATAAATGGCTTAAACAGTCTATATTAGTTGATATTCGTTAGGTATTGAATAGTATTTTAATGAATGTTAATGTTATAGCATACACAAACGAGTCTCGTGTAAAAATATATTTAGACACATTTGTGAATCTAAATCATATTAACGAGGATATCACGTAACATGGAGAAAGACCTTCTTAATTGAGGGTCTTTTTTCATAAATAAATACTGTTATATTTCACTTCTTAAGTTTATTTTGTAACTAATTTCTCTTTCTAAATCATATTATTATTAAGGATAAAGATTTCTTGTTGGCAGTAAAGACTTATATTTGAATTATTGTTTTGTGCAATTTTTATAAAGGATGCCTAAACTGGTGTCTAGCAGGTAAAAAATAGATATTGGTTTTTGACATTAAACAAATATAAACTAGCACAGGATGTTAAATTAGCTGCTTTACACATTTTGAGCAGCACTGCCTATAAGAATTTTTTTGCAAAATATATGAAAAGAGATTTTGTAAATGCTGCAAAACATTATAACACTGATATTGAGCTTAGGTATTATACTTCTTGGTTGTGAGTTATTTACAAATGGAATAGAGTGGCTAGGCAAAAAATTGAAGCTTGGGGATGGTGTTGTTGGAAGTATTTTTTCAGCGGTGGGAACTTGCCTGCCTGAGACTTTGATACCTACAATAGCCTTGCTTTTTTCAAAAAGCGATATAAATTCAGTTAGCATAGGAATAGGAGCAATTGCAGGTGCACCATTTATGCTAGCTACTCTAGCATTCTTAATAACAGGTCTTAGCACAATAGTATTTTCAAAAAAGCGAAAAACAAAATATGAATTGAATTTAAATCTTAATGTATTGAGCAGAGATATTTCTTTTTTCGTAATTATATATACTAGTGCAATTTTAGCTTCTGTAATTACTCTAGGTACTATAAAGAGTATTCTGGCAATTATGCTAATAGCCAGCTACATAAGTTATGTGGTAAAAACTGTTAATAGCGATCAGGCTAGTAATGAAGAAATTGAAGATTTAATTTTTTCTAAGGTACTTAATTCTAGAACAAGTACTATGACTATTATTCTACAGACTTTATTTGCATTAGGTGCAATAATTATTGGTGCAGAACTGTTTATAAGCAATATAGAGATAGTTGCAAAGGCATTGAACATATCTACACTAGTATTATCAATAATAATTACTCCAATAGCAACAGAGCTTCCTGAAAAATTTAATAGTATTATTTGGATTAGTAAAGGAAAGGATACTCTTGCCTTGGGAAACATTACTGGTGCCATGGTTTTTCAGAGCTGTATTCCAGTTGCAATAGGTATTCTCACTACTAACTGGCATTTGGACACTATTACTTTACTTAGTGCTTTTTTAGCAATTGCTTCAGCGTTAGTGACCTTTATTTGGATAAAAAAGCGGAAATGCCTGAATTGGATACCACTAATGTCTGGAGGCATATTCTATGCTTTTTTCATTTGCTTTTTGATAATTAGAGGCTTTAGATAAATACTGTTTTATACTAATGCATTTAACTTTCACATTTGAAAAGTGATTACTGTATTTAATAAGAGGCACATTTTAAATAGCCGCATTGTGGTGTTAGAGCAAAGCCTGCAAATAGTACTATAAAATATTGTCTAAAGAGAAGCCCTCTCTTTTGGGTATATGAAGAACATATTGACGTAAAGCCTCAAGCTCGGCAATTGCAGAGGAAAAATCCTCACTTCTAATATACTCCCTTGACTTTGTAAAAGAATTATCTATATTATCAATTTCAAAGTGATCTAGAAGCATAGACCATATATATTTGGTTTTTTTCCATTTTGCTTCAAAGTCAGCTAGCTGTTCTTTTGCATTATCCCATTGTTTTTCACCTACATAGCTGTAAGTGGCTTTTATGCTGGAATCCAGTTTGTCAGAGGAATATACTAGATAGTATTGCAAAAATACACCTGAAAGGATAACGCTTAAAAGCAAGCAGGCAACAATTAATAATGTTTTTATATTTGTATTTAGCTTTCTCATTTTATAGATTACCTGCTTTCTTTTGCTTGGCAAAATAGTTTCCCTTCGCAGTCTATACTTGCAAAGAGCACATCCTTAAAGGACTTAATGCCAATTTTATTAAGTTGAACTTCGAGCATGGACTTATCTAAATTAATTCGCTTCAAGTTTTCTATAATTAAATCTCCATCTATTATTAATTCAGTTGCAGGAGCCTCATATTTTGCTTTTATATTTAAATCTTCTGGTGTAACACATCTTTTGGAAGCATTTGGAACTACGCTAAGCTGTCCGTTGGATTCTAATATAGCAAACTCAACATCGGCAATATTATATATATCTTTGCTTCTAAGTTGCTCTAGCAAATCATTTAACGTATATAACTCATTTTGAAAAACACTTTCATTTATTTTTCCAGCGGAAATTAGTACACTTGGTTTGCCGCAAATTATATTTCTTGCTTTTGTACTCTTTAAGGCTACAAAGGATATCATAATCTGAATTGCCAACATTGTTAAAATAGGTATTATTCCATGCATTAAGGGAACGCCTGTATTTTGCATGGGAACAGAAGCTAGGTCAGAAATCATAATTGCTACAGCTAGTTCAAAGGGTTGTAACTCACCAATTTGTCTTTTTCCCATGATTCGCATGGATACTATTACAATTGTATATAGTATTATCGTTCTAATAAAAACTACAAGCAATATATCTACCTCTTTCAAAATAATTATATATTTGATAGTATTTTGTATTAAGAATAAAATAATACTTGGAAAAAGTAGCACTATTATATTTTTTTTATAACTAGGCAAGAAAATGTCCCCCACTTCTATAAGGCGGGTACCACTTTGGTTATAATACAGGAATTTATGTGTTTACGAGAGTAAAAAAGCATTGGAATACCTACAATTTTCAGTTAGGTAACTAAACTTTCCCACATGAAAAGTCGATCGGTGTTTAAACTTATCAATGGTTTGTTGCCGAAGAAGTTTGAGTAATATAGTATAAATAGATGTACATTGATATACTAATTTTGATAATTTTGAAACTAAAGAGTTGCATTTAAATTTTTTATCTAGGATAATGGTATAATTAGAAAGTATTAGATTTATAAATAGTCATAATATAGAAGATTGAAGTCTTAAAATAATGTTGTAATAATCAAGTTGCGAGTATGACAACCAGTTATTTATTGGAGGATAGTTATGCAGGTAGTTATTATAGGATGTGGTAAGGTTGGATCTAAATTTGCAGATATATTATCAAAAGAAGGAAATGATGTGGCAATAGTTTCTAACGATTCCAATCTGTTTAAAAATTTAAACCCTGATTTTGATGGCGTTACTATAACAGGAGTTCCTATTGATCAGGATATACTTAAAATGGCAGGTATTGAAACAGCAGATGTCCTAGTTGCAGTTACAGAAGATGACAATATTAACATAATGGTTTGTCAGGTGGCTAAAGAGATATTCAAAGTTCCGAAAGTGATTGCAAGGATATACAATCCAGCACGAGAGCATATTTTCCATGAATTTGGACTTGAGACTATTTGTCCTACGGACATAACTGTAAATGTTATGAGGGCATCAATGGAATCTGGAAACGATATAAGTACACATGTAATTGGTAACACATCTATTGTTTTTAGACATATACAGCTTGAAAACAGTTATATTGGTAGAAAGATTGAGCATATAAAAGTCAAGGAAGGCATGATATTTGGTGTGGTTAGAGCTGGAGAATTTATATTTGCAAACAGAGCAGGGAAATTAATTAAGAATGATGTTGTTGTTGTGGCAGATAATGCTAAAAGGTATTAGCTCGAAAATAAAGTTAGTACAAACATGGTGCCTTTTCGAGCCGCAAAACCGCTTGCGGTTTTGTAGTAAGACGATTCTACAACCATGGTGTCTTTTCGAGCCGCAAAACCGCTTGCGGTTTTGTAGTAAGGCAATTGTACAAACATGGTGCTAGTTCAAGCAAGCAAAAACCCGCAAGCGGGTTTTTGACAGTGTTGTGTGAGGCTATAAGGAAGATTGTATGTCTATAATAGGTAGAGGTTTTACACGATAGTTAATTAAATTTTATTGCCTAAAGTAGGCGTGGGAGGTTAGCTTTAAAGAACTTGACTTAAGCTATTAAAAAGGAGGCGTACCTCCACGATAGTTAATTAAATTTTACTGCCTAAAGTAGGCGTGGGAGGTTAGTATGAACATTATAATTGTGGGTGGTGGAAAGGTTGGCTATTATTTAGCTAAGACGCTTCTGCAATATAAACATAAAATAGCTGTTATTGAAAGAAAAAGAGATTTGTGTGAGAAAATCGCAAATGAGCTGAGGATAGCCGTTGTCAATGGAGATGGCACAAATATAGAGTATTTAACTGACTGTCAAGTTAATGAATCGGATACTTTTATTGCTGTAACAGGCAAGGATGAGGATAATTTAATTGCCTGTCAGCTTGCAAAAAGAAATTTTGGAGTAGCAAGAACAATTGCAAGAGTTAATAATCCTAAAAATATAGTTGTATTTGAAAAATTGGGCGTAGATATTGCCTTGAGTAGTACTTCAATAATAGCTGATTTGATTGAGCAAGAGGTGGATTTCATGGGCATGAAGACACTCATGAAACTCAAGGGTGGTAAGGTGGCACTAAGTGAAATCACTATTACAGGGTCATCTCCAGTTTTAAATAAATCCTTAAGGGAAATAACAATTCCTAAGGACTGTGTATTGATTTCTGTAATTAGGGGAGACTCTGTAGTAATTCCTAAGGGTGATACTGTTTTATTAGATGGAGATTTTATTATTACAGCATCCTCATTGAACGACCAGCAAGAATTAAAGGAATTCTTTATAGGATAATATTGATCATATTTTAATATTATTTTAATAATAAAGTTGAATAATAAATTATTGTTGTTGCAAAGGCGTTGTTTAATGTGGTAGAATTGTTCAAAGAATATTTAAAGCGATGATTAATTCCATTAGCTGCCTGCAGTTATTTTTAGAGAGCAATCTGGTTGGTGAAAAGATTGAAATACGCAGAAACGGTGAATTACAAATTATGAGCTGCTTATGTCGGGTATGCCCGTTATAGCTTATTAAGACATCTATTTATCAAAATTAATATGATAATAATAGGTGTGAATTAAGGTGGTACCACGAGCTCTTCGTCCTTATATTAGGATAAAGGGCTTTTATTATTGTATAGGAATTTATATGTTTTGGAGAGTTATAAAGGCATTGATAATCTGGGCTTGAATGTGTACTATAAAATTCTAAATTCTTATCTTTCCAGTTTAGAAGTGCCAAGTAAACACAAAGCATTTTCTAGAAGGGGACTTAAGCAGGAGTTATTTTTGAATATAGGGATTCAGATGATTGAAATATAGACTTGTTGATCTATTAAAATAATTAAAGGAGTGACTTGAAATGAAAAATGTTTTTGATGTTTTGCAAGAGAGAGGCTTTATTGCTCAGATAACACATGAAGATGAGGTTAAAAAGCTATTAAGTGAAAAAAAGGTAACTTTTTATATTGGGTTTGATCCTACTGCGGATAGTTTACATGTGGGACATTTTCTACAGCTAATGGTTATGGCTCATATGCAACAGAATGGTCACAGACCCATTGCACTTATTGGTGGCGGAACTGCAATGGTTGGAGATCCAACAGGCAAAAACGATATGAGAAAAATGATGACAAAAGAAATTATTGCTCACAATTCAAACTGCTTTAAAACACAAATTTCAAAATTTATTGATTTTTCTGATGACAAAGCAATTATGGTGGACAATTCTGATTGGCTCTTAGAACTAAACTATGTTGAATTTTTAAGAAATGTTGGAGTTCATTTTTCTGTAAATAGAATGCTTACAGCTGAATGTTTTAAGAGCAGAATGGAGAAAGGATTAACATTCTTAGAGTTTAATTACATGCTAATGCAGAGCTATGATTTTTTGGTGTTAAATAAAAAATATGATTGTCAAATGCAATTGGGCGGTGACGATCAATGGTCTAACATTCTAGGGGGACTTGAGCTTGTCAGAAAGTGTGAAGCAAAGAGCGTTTATGGTATGACATTTACTCTTCTCACTACAAGCGAGGGTAAAAAGATGGGAAAAACTGAGGGAGGAGCTATTTGGCTTGATCCTCAAAAAACAAGTCCCTACGAATTTTACCAATACTGGAGAAATGTCAGTGATAACGATGTTGAAAGATGTTTGGCGTTGTTGACTTTCTTACCAATGGAAGAGGTTAAAAGATTAGGTGCTCTTAAGGATGCACAAATAAATGAAGCGAAAGCTGTGCTTGCTTTTGAAGTTACAAAAATTGTTCATGGTGATACAGAGGCATTAAAAGCAAAAGAGGCAGCAGAGGCGATTTTTGGAGGTAAAGGCAAATCAGACAACATTCCATCAATTGAAATTAGCTCAACAGAACTTGAAGCAGGAATAAAAATTACTGATTTATTAGTAATTGCTGGTTTAACACCTTCAAAGAGTGAAGCTCGCAGAGCTGTTCAGCAGGGCGGAGTATCTCTAAATGAAAACAAAGTTGATAGTTTTGAATATGTTGTAGGAAAAACTGATTTGATTGATGACCAGATGATGCTACAAAGAGGTAAAAAGAACTTTGTAAGAATTAAAATAAACAATTAAACTCTCTAAAAGAGGCTTGTGGCTTTGGCTGCAAGCCTTTTATTAAAGGAAAAACTCAGCCTTTCAAATCTTCTGCTTCATCTTTCCTATACAAAAATTGAGTTTCTCAATTTTCTGTCCTTCAAAGGTTTCTAGAATAAAATTTTAAATATTTGAAACAATATTATAGAACTCGGATTTCTTATAACGGTAAAAAATCAGAGTAATAATAATACAAGGAGGATTTCTATGCCACTTACAAGTAAAGAACTTATGCTAATACAAGATAATATTAGCATGTGTGAAAACAACATAAAATATTTACAGGGCTGTTCACAGCTTGCAACTGATAGTCAGGTGAAAAATCTCTGTAATCAATTGGCAAGCGAGGAGAAGAACGATTTGCAAATACTGATGAAGCATGTAAATACTGCTACACAATAATTAATAGGAGGCGATATTTTGGCAAATTTAACTGACAAAGAAATAATGTCATCAATTTTAAATGAACACAAGCTGTCTGCATCTTCTTTAACAAATTTGGTACTTGAAAGTGCTTGCCCAATGTTAAGAAGTGACGTTCAAAGCATTTTGACAAAGACTTTTAATGGTCAAAAGCAAGTTTTTGATATGATGTCTCAAAAAGGATGGTATCCTGTTCAAAATGCTAATCCACAAGATATTTCAATGGCACAGCAAAAGGTAAGAAATATTCAATCACAGATGTCATAAAACAATAATTCTAAGGGCAGTTTAAACAATATAGATACAGTCTTATAAAATTGTATGTATAAAGTTCAAACTGCTCTTTTTATACATAATTAAACTTCGTTCATAAATCTATCGGTTCGAAAGAAATATCAAGGGTTTGTTGTAAAATTGAATTCAATTAGATGTCTTAGATTAACTCAAGCATTACTAATTCCTAAAGAATTATAGGGTAGTAACACTTTATAAACAAAAGCATAAAATAGTATTGCAGGGATATATTAAACATAATCAAAGTCTACTGATAATTATTAATGTTTTTTGACTACTTATGCCTTTGATATGGAGTTTTATAAAGGTTGTGCTATAATAATAAAAAAATTATTGAATGCCAATAATTGCTATATATGATTTGCCAATTAGAGTATTATAAGGAGGGAATCACGTGGAATTAAAGATATTAATATTGTCTCAATGTGACGGAGGTGTGTTATATTATGAGCAAAATAATAGTCACGGGAGGTAAAAAATTAAAAGGTGAGATTAGAATTGATGGAGCAAAAAATTCAGTCTTACCAATACTAGCTGCTACAATCTTAAACGGGGAAGAAAATATAATTAAAAATTGCCCAATGTTTAAAGATGTAGAAGTTATTTTAGATATTTTAAGAACTCTGGGATGCAAAGTAAAAGTAGAAGATAATACAGCGATAATAGATTCGACTACAATATCTTCTACTATTGTACCTGAAAATCTTGCAACAGAAATGAGGTCTTCAATAATTTTAATGGGACCGCTACTGGCAAGAGAAGGCAAAGTTACTATAAGCTATCCAGGTGATTGTGTTATAATATGAATATCAAACAATTTCTTTTAGCTTAGCTAATTCCAATTTCATTTTTCTATATTCTAATGCCTTTCTAATTTTGTTAATAAATATAAGTTTATCTGTTTGAGTTAATGGTTTTTTGATGTAATCAAAAATATCATAAGCAAAGGCTTTTTCGTAAACATCCTTTTCAGCACTTGAAGCTACAATAATTGGAATTTTCTTGTATAAATCAGTTTTAGAAAACAATTCCAAAAATCCAAATCCATCTAGAACAGGCATTTCTAAGTCTAAAATTATGATGTCTATATTTCGGCTTTCTATCATATCCAGAGCTTCTTTTCCATTAAGCGCAGAAACAAAATTGATGTGTTCTCTGCAGAGATAATTTCTTAGAATTGCATTATCTAAAGCGTTATCATCAGTTACAAGAATTGTACTAACCATAGTTAACTCCTTAAAAAAAATTTTATTACATCAGCAGCGTGTAAGCTAGGCGAGAGATATTCTCACCGCCTGAAAACAAAAGCGGTACCCGCCACTTATAGAAGTGGGGGACACGTTATATATAATTATTCTATAAAAAGCAGCAAGAACCTCCTTAATTATTCAAAAAAAATATAAAAGATTTTAGAAAAATATGTACATAGTATACAAAGCTTAATTTCGTTTTAACATTACACAAGATATATATTATGGTATAATACTTAGGATAAAAGTCATAGAGTCGCACCTCTTATACTGATTTGAATTTAAAATGGGGAATTGCATTTTATATAGTTGTATTTGCGTTGATGGAGCAAAGATTTGAAAATGTTGTTCAAATAATAATCTCCCACGCTCCTTTTCATATAACTTTCACTGCAAAAACCACTTGTGGTTTTTGGTGCTTGAAAATGCACTATGTTCGTACAAACTTTTTCTATATTTTAAATACGAAATAGTATTACAAGAAAGTAGGATTAAAAAACTATGAGACTTGAAAATGAAGAGCTTCTTTTAAATAAGGCGCGAGATGGGAATGTTCAAGCATTTGAGGAACTTACCCGCATTTATTATATAAAAATATACAATATTTGTTATAGAATGCTTAATAATTCTGAGGATGCAATAGAGCAGGCACAAGAGACGTTTATAAAGGCATTTAAATATATTAAAGCTTTTAAAGGCAATTGCACTGTTTCCACATGGTTATATCGCATAGCAACTAATGTATGCCTTGATTTTTTGAGAAAGCACAAAAACAAGAAAGACATATCTCTTGAGCAAAAAACCTTTGAGGATTTAAAGGTAGAAGATAGGCTCATTTCAAATAGTCCTGGACCTGAAAAACTGGCAGAAATTAACGCTCAAAGGAGAGCAATAAATGATGCTCTAGCTAAAATGAATGAAAAAAACAGACTGATGATTATACTTAGGGATGTAAACGGATTTAGCTATGAAGAAATAGCTGACATCCTTCAGTCACCCGTTGGAACAGTTAAATCAAGAATTAGTAGAGCGAGAGCTGAATTAAGAAATCTATTGTGCAGAGAGAAGGAACATTTATTTTCTGATTACGTCAAATAATATTGAAGGGAGGAATAACAATGAATTTCTGCAAAGAATGTGATGAATATATTTCGTTATATATAGATGAACTATTAGACGATAAGACAAAGTCGGAATTTTTAAAGCATATGAATATATGTAGCCATTGCTCAGCTAAGTTTGAGGAGGCATTATATTGTGCTGAGTTGTGTAAGGCAGAAAAGGATATAGAGCTTCCAGAGAATTTCACACAAGAGCTTCATAGGAGGCTTCAAGAAGTAAGTCAAGGTTCAGATAAAAATAATAAGCAAGGCAAATTAATGCTTATTATTAAAAACAAAAGGCTTATTGCCAGTCTTTCAACGGCAGCTGTTCTTGTTATTTCACTATTGGCATATAATTTGATGCCAAATATGGTTAGTAAAAACGCTTCTACTGCCAATTATAGTGAAGCTTCACAAATAGAAAATATTGAAGCTAGTGATAAAACTGGGAATTATTTCGGTAAGAGTGAAGTTGAAAAAAATACAGAGAATCAAGGTAGCAAGGACAGTAAAGTATCTAGCAAAAAAGTTACAGAAGAGTCAGCAACAGGAGTAATATCTGAAGAAAAAGATATAAAACTAACCTTCAGTGAACCATTACAAACTGAAAAAAAAGAAAATGATGTGATAGACAATAACCCACAAATGAGAACTTTTCAAGTTGAAGAGGGAGTGGGCACAGATAGTGGCACCCAAGACACACAACAAGAAAATGATGCTTTTTTATATTCATTATCGGGTAATAAATTCGATACTGCAAAACATATTTCAAATTATGCTGAAATTAAAATGGAAGTATCAGAACAGCGTACTGAAATTGAACAATTAAAGCTATTAATGAAGGAAATTGGTGCCAGTGAGCTACATACTGTTTTTGATAATAAATTGAATTCTGCAGAAAGCTCCGATAAAGCTGACTTAAATGCTTCAATATATGAGTCGGCTACAAGCTTTGTGGTAGCTTCTGAATATGTGGATTACTATTTACCTTTAAATCAGTATAGTAGGCTTGAAGCAATGGCTGAAAAATATCATATGGAATTTAGCTCCAAAACTGATATAATAAAAAAAGACATTAGTGAAATCTACAATGAATTAAATAAGAAAAAAGAAGAAATAGATAACAAGATTACAGAAGCATCAAAAAATAAAGAGGATACATCGGCTTATGAAGCTGAAAAAGAAAGACTTACTGAAGAAATGAATAAAATAATTGATGAAAAAGAAATAGTTGTTGTCAGGGTGTTTTTCTTATTTTCATAGTTATATAAATTTCAGTTAGAACTTTCGTCAGTTTAATAGCTATAATTTTATTGGAATGCCCAAGGAGGCTTAATTTAATTTGGAAAAGATAATGATTGTTGACGGTAATAGTATTTTGAATAGGGCTTTTTATGGGCTTAGTAAAACAGCAAACCTTACAACTTCTGAGGGTATACACACAAATGCTGTATTTGGCTTTATAAATATTATTTCTAAATATTTGGCAGAAGAAGAGCCTAAATACTTATGTGTTGCATTTGACTTAAAAGCACCTACCTTTAGACACAAGGAATATGACCAATACAAAGCTCAAAGAAAGGGAATGCCACCAGAGTTAGCCGAGCAGGTTCCAATTATCAAGCAGGTTTTGGATGCCATGAATATTAAAAGAGTTGAGTTAGAGGGCTATGAGGCAGATGATATATTGGGTTCTATTTCCCTATGTGCAGAAGAAAATGGAATGGAAGCCATTTTATTAACAGGTGATAGAGACTCTCTGCAGCTTGCCTCAGATACTACAAGAATAAAGCTGCCTGTTACAAGAGGCAACAAAACTGAAACAGATGAGTATGATGCTCATAAGGTATTTGAAAAATATGGAGTTACTCCAAACAAGCTAATTGATGTAAAGGGACTTATGGGAGACCCTTCAGATAATATTCCTGGTGTTCCTGGAATTGGAGAGAAAACTGCTCTAGAACTAATTAAAAAGTTTAATAGTATAGAAGAGATTTATGAAAGCATTGATTTAATTGAGAAAAAAGGCGTTCGTGAGAAGCTAGAGGCAAATAAGGATTTGGCTTTTCTTTGCAAAAGACTTGCTACTATTGAGAGAAGAATGCCTGATATTTGCGGTGTGGAGCAATATCTTAGGGTTGATTTTGATAAAGATAAGCTTTACGATATTTTCAAGAAGTTAGAGTTTAAGTCCTTTATTGAGAAATTTAACTTAAAAGATAATGCTCAATCACAAGCTTTAGATAATATGACTATTGAGCACACAAAAATCAGTTCTATAGATGATTTAGAACAATACATTAAAGCAATTAAATCTAGCAAAAGCATGACTATTTATTATCACATGGATATTTTAGGGAGCTTTGTTGATGACCTATGCATATATACATGCGTAGATAGTTCTATACCAGCAGTTTTCACTTTCTCAAAGGATTTCACAAGTAGTACGGCAATAAAAGCTCTAAAGGATGTATTTGAGGATAAGGAAATAAAGAAATATGGACATGACCTAAAGGCTTTTATTAAGCATTTGAAAGCTTTTAACATAGAGATAAATGGTCTTGCCTTTGACACTATGATTGCTGCCTATATACTAGAACCAACTAGAAGCAGTTATAGGATAGCAGAGCTTTCAGAGGATATTCTGAAAAAGGAGATAACTCCTGCAGAGGATTTATATGATAAGCACGGTAAAAAGCTGGAACAGAATCTTGAAATGGATACCAATACAATATGTGCAACATGTGCAAAGGCTATTTTTGAGTTGGTTCAAGCGTTTGCTCCCATTATTAAAGAAAATGAACAAGAAGAGCTGTTTTATGATATTGAGCTGCCACTTGTTGAAGTGCTTGCAGATATGGAGCTATGGGGCTTCAAGGTAGATGTTGAAGGACTCCAGACTTTTTCAAAGGAGTTAGATGGCAAAATCACTGTTTTGGAAAATGAAATATATATGCTTGCAGGTGAAAATTTTAATATTAATTCCACTAAACAATTGGGAGTTATTTTGTTTGAAAAGCTAGGGTTGCCTTCAGGTAAAAAGACGAAAACAGGATATTCAACGGGTGCAGAGGTGTTAGAAAAGCTATCCACAAAACATGAGATTGTAGATAGAATACTTGAATATAGACAGTTGATGAAATTAAAATCAACTTATGCTGACGGGCTATTAACTGTCATTGACAAGAATACAGGTAAAATTCACTCAAGCTTTAACCAAACAGTTACAGCAACTGGAAGAATCAGCAGTACAGAACCTAATCTTCAGAATATTCCAATAAAGCTGGAGCTAGGAAGGAAAATCAGGAAGGTTTTCATTCCTTCTGATGAAAGTTATGTGCTGCTTGATGCCGATTATTCTCAGATAGAGTTGAGAGTTTTAGCCCATATTACAGGTGACAAAAATATGATTGAGGCATTTAACAGCAATGAAGATATTCATACAACTACTGCCTCAAAGGTATTTGGAATCCCCATAGCTGAGGTTTCTCCAATTATGAGATCCAGAGCAAAGGCTGTAAATTTTGGTATTGTCTATGGAATTGGTGATTTTAGCCTTGCACAGGATATTGGGGTGACAAAAAAGGAAGCTAAAAGGTATATAGATGAATATTTGGATAAGTACTCCAGTGTCAAAGAGTACATGAGTGAAACAGTTGAAAAGGGTAGGGAGCTGGGTTTTGTTACTACTATTTTTAACAGAAGAAGATACCTTCCTGAACTAAAGTCTAGCAATTTCCATATGCGTGCTTTTGGAGAACGTGTTGCTATGAATACGCCAATACAAGGCACTGCCGCAGATATCATTAAGATATCAATGGTAAAGGTTTATAGTGAACTAAAAAAAAGAAAGTTAAAATCAAGGTTGATATTACAGGTACATGATGAGCTTTTAATAGAAACTGAAAAGACAGAGTTTGAAGAGGTGACAAAGCTTCTGAAGGATTGTATGGAAAATGCAGTGTCACTGGCAGTTCCCATTACTGTAGATGTTAAGCATGGAGATACCTGGTATGAGACAAAATAGGAATTCGTTAGTACTAGGTGTGACAGGAGGTATTGGGAGCGGTAAGAGTACAGTATGCCAGATACTAAGTAGGCTGGGAGCTGTGATTATTGATGCGGATGATATAAGCAGGCAGATGGTTATGCCAGGCGAAAAAGCATTAACAGAGCTTAGTAACACATTTGGTACAGATATAATTGATGAGTATGGGCAGCTAAAAAGAAAGAGACTAGCTGAAATAGTTTTTAAGGATGAGGGTAAGCTTCAAAATTTAAATAACATTATGCATAAACATGTGGCTAATAAAATACAAGATAGAGTAGACCAGCTAGTTAAAAAAAAGTCTAAGGTTATTGTTATAGATGCTCCAATACCAATAAAGACAGGGTTTCTAGACTTATGCGACCAAGTATGGACAGTATCTGCACCAATGGACTTACGTATTGACAGGATTTATAAAAGAAATGGAATGACATATAACGAAGCAGTGTCCAGAATTAAATCGCAGATATCTGAAGAGGAGTATATTAGCATTGCAGATACTGTTATTTATAACAACTGTGATTATTTTCATTTGGAAGAGCAAGTGAAGCATCAATTTAACAGTGTTTTAGAAAAGTATAAGTGTGACTAAGCTGCTGTATTCACTGATGGTTTTAGATAGGGCTTAGTTTTATTGGTATAGAGGTGATTATTTGAGAAGGAAGACTAGGAGTGGAAGTAAAGGGTTTTTTATTTTTTTATTTTTGATATTAATTATTATTTTCTCAGTAAACTTAGCTGGATACGCTTTAAAACAGATATTTCCAACAAATTATTCTAATTACGTGGTAAAATATTCTGAGGAATATGGTTTAAATAAAAATCTTGTTTATTCAATTATTAAGGCAGAGAGCAGCTTTAATCCTAAAGCAGTATCTCATAGAAATGCAAAGGGTTTAATGCAAATAATGGACAGTACTGGAGAGTGGGCTGCAGAAAAAATAAAAATAAAGGATTTTGAGAGTAGCATGCTCTTTGAGCCAGATACTAATATTAGAATAGGATGCTGGTACATTTCAAAACTAATAAATCAATATGATCAAAATGTTGAGCTTGCACTATCGGCGTATAATGCAGGTAGCGGAAATGTGGCAAAATGGCTGAAAGACACTGATATCAGCATTAACGGCAAAACATTAGATAGAATACCCTTTAAAGAAACTGAGAACTATGTAAAAAAGATTAAAAGATATAATTATATATATAAAAAGCTTTACGGTGAACAAAAATAATGGTATTTTATAGATACGGATTATTTCATTTTACGAGGAGGAAAAAAAGTGAAATCAGTACTTTTTGAAAGAGACTTATTATATCCTACAGACAATGTAATTGAGCCTGGTATTATTCATGTCCAAATACTAAATCCAGACAATTCTAAAATGCCAGTAATTGTTGAGAGCAAGTCTAGTCATTCGGCTGTTGAGAACATAAGTGCGGTTTTAGATGTATTGCAAAAAGACATATTTGATAGGATTAATATTAAGGTTTATGATAATACATCTGTGTTTATTCTTTTAAATGAATCAGATAAGGCTAAATACGGTGATGTGAAATATCTTAAGGTTATCTATAATGGTGTACAGGAATTTTCAATGGAGCCATTTGATGAGGGACTTTAGAAGTGTTTGTTAGTATGAGCAAAAAGCATAATATAAACACCTGCTTAAAGATACATAGACTATTTTAATGCTAGATATTTTAAAGCTATCATTGAAATAGATATTTATATTAAGCATGGTGTTTTTTCTGTTAACAAAAGTAATGTTATCTTACCAACTTGCGTTATTCATTAGAATAATATCTGCACAGCAAAAAGAACTGTATAAATGGTTTTTTATGGAATTATTGAGTTGATCAGTAATAGTTCATTAAGTCAATTACGGTTGAAACCTTCGCAACGATAGAATATCGTTGCGAAGGCAAACATGTGCTTTCAAGCATTTATTTGAAGGTTTCAATAGCTCGAAAAAGCATCATGTTCGTACAAAGTTGTTTTTCGAGCTAGCCTCAAAACCCAAACTATCGTTCGATATCATCGGATATTCAGACGATAGTAATTGACTTATATAGTTCTCTGAACTGATTGTGCAACAAGTCTCAATTCATCCATTAATGTACCGAATCTTTCGGGTCTGAGTGATTGAGGACCATCACAGAGAGCTGTTGGAGGATTAAGGTGAACTTCAATTATTAATCCGTCAGCACCTGTAGCAATAGCACCTTTAGCAAGTGCAGGAACATATTTCCAATTGCCTGTTGCATGACTTGGGTCAACAATAATTGGTAGATGAGAAACTTCCTTTATTACAGGGATAGCACTTAAATCAAGAGTGTTTCTTGTCATTGTTTCATAAGTACGTATACCTCTTTCGCAAAGAATAACATTTTGGTTTCCTTCAGCAATTATATATTCAGCTGCCATAAGCCATTCTTCAATAGTTGCAGATAAACCTCTTTTTAAAAGAACTGGTTTATTTGTCATACCTACTTCGCTAAGAAGTCTGAAATTCTGCATATTTCGTGCACCTATCTGGAAAATATCAGTATATTTATTTACAAGCTCTACATCTCTGGTGTCAACCACTTCTGTTACTAATTTAAGCCCTGTTGCTTCACGACCAGCTACCATTATTTTGAGACCATCTTCCTCAAGACCCTGAAATGCGTATGGTGAGCTTCTTGGCTTAAATGCACCGCCACGAAGTATTTTAGCTCCGCTATTTTTTACACTGACAGCTGTTGAAACAAAATCTTTTTCATTCTCAATTGCACAAGGTCCTGCCATTACAACAATTTCATTGCCGCCTATTTTGACATTTCCTAGATCAATAATGGTAGGAGCTTGCTGCAGTTCATTACTTGCCAGCTTGTAAGGCTTCATAATGGGAACTAGCGTTTCAACACCCTGCATTTGTGAAACAGCATGAATATTTAGAAGTCTTTTATCCCCGATAGCACCTATTACTGTTTTTATATCGCCCATTATAGGGTGAGTTTTAAATCCAAGCTCTAGTAACCTATTTTCAACATTTTGAATCTCTTGCTTTGTTGCATTCTGTTTCATTACTATAATCATAATTATATCCATGTCCATCATTCTACACTAAGCATTATAGAAAAGACATGGACTTACACCTCCTTCGTTAAAGTAAGTTTTTAGTCTTATACTAATCTGTAATTAAAATGTGCAATAACATTTTAATTAGCCGCATCTGTGGAGATGAGCAGTATTTAAATAAAAAAAGCCCTCATCCCTATAAAATAGGGACGAAGACTTGTATCCACGCGTTACCACCCAAATTGGTTAAAACCCACTCATTCATGTACAGGAATAAATAGAATTTATCCGATACACTCCTTCTATAACGGGAAGACCCGGTACGACCTACAAATTAGTTTCAGCCAACTGTTCGTGGGAGAACTTCAAGTATACTGTCTTGCAATGCTTCCATCATTCATTGCTCGCTGTAAAGACTCATATAATTTACTTTTCCCATTCATCACATTTCATTACAAATATTATATTAAATAAATATTAACATGTTTTTACAAATGAAGTCAACCTTTTTTTTTGTATTGTAAATATTACCAACAAAATATTAGCTTTTTTATTTTAATATTCTTTGAATAACAGTGTTTCTTGCTACATTTTCAAAGGTATCCTCCAGCACCCCAAGGGACTCAAAATCATCATATTTTTGTTTTAATGCTAGCGTTAGCAAATGATCTGTCAGCATAGGATTCTTGGGAAGTAGGCTTCCATGAGAATAGGAGCAGTAAACATTATTGTATACAGCTCCTTCATAGCCGTCAGTACCGTTATTTCCATTACCAAAGAGAACCTTACCCAAAGGACGAATATTTTCGCCTAAAAAAGTTCTGCCTGAGTGGTTTTCAAATCCAACAATTTTGAGAGGATTGCCGTTATCCATTATAATATTGCTTTCAAAAACAATATTTCCAATCATTCTTTCTTTGCCGCCTACAGTCCATAAATCTAAAGCTCCAAGAAACTCTATCTCCTTGCCGTCCCAGGTTTTGTAATATTTCCCCATAAGCTGATAACCACCACAAATACATAGAAAAACCTTCATATTGTCTATGGCGTTTTTTATTTCAGTGTTCTTTTGCTCCAGAACATCTTTTTGTATAATTTCTTGCTCATAATCTTGTCCACCGCCTAAAAAAACAATATCATAGGCAGAAGCGTCAAAATTATCACCAATTGTTACGTTTTGTACAGTAGTATTAATGCCGTGCCACTTAGCTCTCATTTGAAGTGCTAACATATTTCCTCTGTCTCCATAGGTGTTCAGAAGATCAGGGTATAGATGACAAATATTCAAATCTAACATTATTTCCAGAACTCCTTTAGATTAAACTTTTTCTTTAATATACTACGAATATCAAGCATTGCAGTATATGTGGGAAGGATATAAAAACAGCCTCCCTGTGGTGTTTTTTTCAAACCCTCATCAATTACCATGTGATAATCCTTTATTATTCGGATTTTAGTAGTGTCAAGACCACTGTACTTGAGACGTACAGCCATATCCTCTCCTCTTACACCTGAGGTAATCAGTCCATCAATTTTATCGGAGACACTATTTAACTGCTCAAAATCAACATCCCACAGCCATGAAATATCAGTTCCATCAGCTAAATTATCATTTATCAAAAAGGCAATATTTAAAGCTTGATTATCAAGAGATAAAAAGCTGAGAACCTGATTAAATCCTGTAGGATTTTTAACAAGTATTAGTTTTATAGTCTTGTCCATAACACTTATTGCTTCCATTCTACCAAAACCTGATTCAAAGGACTGAAGTGCACTTGATATGGTTTCAACCTTATAGCCTAAAGCAAGCCCGCAAGTAGCAGCTGACATTGCATTGTAAACATTGTATAAGCCTGGGAGGTTTATTCGGGTAACAAATTCATTGTTCTCCTGCAACAAAGAGGAAGAGCATTTACACTTAATAGTAGAATAACTGCTACCAGCTTCCTGTATTTCAATGCATTCTAGATGGCTATCTGGTCTTTTATATTCGCAATTAGTGCAGTAGAAACCTCCTAAATGTCCATAAATATGATTTGTATATTCATATTTATTTTTGCATCGGATACAGAACATGGCATCGGAATTTATATTTTCCGAAGAACCTTGATATGCCTCTTGATTTATTCCATAGTAATATACTGGTTTTGAAGTATCTATTCCCAAAGATGCACACATTGAGTCATCTGCATTCAAAATTAAAGCTGTATTATCACCAATTCGCTCAAGACCAGATTTTACAGCATTTAGTGTAGAATAAAGCTCGCCGTACCTATCTAATTGATCCCTAAAAAAATTAGTAACAACGACTGCTTTTGGTGTAATATGTTTTGTTACTTGATTGAAGGCAGCCTCGTCACTTTCAATAAGAGCAACCTTGTGTTTTGGTTTTCCGCTAATAGAAACTGCTTGAATGAACAAAGTTGTTATTCCGCTTAACAGATTAGCACCAGACTTATTTGTTATGTAATCTACATTGTTGTTTTTTAGAATCTCTTCCACAATTCTTGTTGTAGTAGTTTTGCCGTTGGTACCTGTTACCATTATAATCTCAAAGTCTTTGGCGATTGCTTTGAGAATACCTGGGTATAGCTTAAAGGCTATTTTTCCAGGCAGAGTAGTGCCGCCTCTTTTCAAAAGGTGTAATGTAAAAATAGTTAGTTTCGATACAATAATAGCGATAACTTTTCTTAATTTCATAATATTATCCATGCCCAACTCCATTAAGTGTAATAAACCATTAAATTACTGGTATGGATTCTGTCCTCCTTCGTTATAAACATAATAATAAGCTATAATTTATAAAATATATAATCATCAATATACTTGATAAAATCTAAAACATTTCAATTACACATTATATCATATAAAGGTATAACTTATTATAGTGTTTTAATTTGACAATAAAGTTTCTAATGTTTTCTCATTGTTTGTGCTAAATTAATTGCTTGGATTAGGAAGCCAATATAGTATAGGTTTTTATCCTATAGTAATTGATTATTTATATAATTATTGACATTAATACTCTCTAATATCACATTTGCTGGGTAATATAAAATTGTGATATAATAAGCTCGAAACGAAAATTAGTATATACATGGTGCATTTTCGAGCCTCAAAAACCGCTTGCGGTTTTTGCCAGTGTAGAAGTATTTATGCATACATGGTGCATTTTTGAGCCTCAAAAACCGCTTGCGGTTTTTGTCAGTATAGAAGTATTAGTATATACATGGTGCTTTTTTGAGTTTCAAAAACCACAAGTGGTTTTTGTCAGTATAGAAGTATTGGTACATACATGGTGCATTTTCGAGCCTCAAAAACCGCTTGCGGTTTTTGCCAGTGTAGAAGTATTTATGCATACATGGTGCTTTTTTGAGCCTCAAAAACCGCTTGCGGTTTTTGCCAGTATAGAAGTATTGGTACATACATGGTGCATTTTCGAGCCTCAAAAACCGCTTGCAGTTTTTGCCAGTGTAGAAGTATTTATGCATACATGGTGCATTTTTGAGCCTCAAAAACCACTTGCGGTTTTTGCCAGCAAAGTTACACATTCAGGTGGTTGTGAAATAGGCCCAAGACCTATTGATTTACACTTAAAGGCACTCAGAAGCTTAGGTGCCAAAATAAATGATACCAATGGCGGGTACATAAGTTGTGAAACTGACGGGCTAAAAGGTTGTGAAATATATCTTGACTATCCAAGTGTAGGTGCAACTGAAAATACTATGATAGCTGCAGTATATGCCCAAGGTGATACAATTATCAGAAATGCAGCAAAAGAGCCAGAAATAATAGATTTGCAAAATTTTCTTCAAAAAATAGGTGCAAAAGTTACTGGAGCCGGTTCAAGCATTATTAGGATACGAGGATATGAGAAAAAATTAACAAAAGTGGAACATACTGTTATACCAGATAGAATAATATCAGGAACATACATGGTTGCATCGGCTATAACAGGCGGTAATGTAATTATAAAAGATATTATTCCTGAGCATATTATTTCCATTGCATCGGTTTTAAGGGATATGGGATGCCAGATTAATATTAAGCGCAATGATATTCAAGTGGTTGCAGGTAATAAGTTAGATGCAATTGAAGTAATAAGAACCTTGCCATACCCGGGATTTCCAACTGATATGCAGGCTCAGATGATGGCATTATTGACTTTGTGCAAGGGCACAAGTATTTTTATCGAAACCATATTTGAAAGCAGATATAAACATGTCGATGAGTTGCTGAAAATGGGAGCTAATATTAGAATTGATGGTCGAATGGCTGTTATAAAGGGTGTTAATCGGCTTAATGGTGCACAGGTAGTTGCAAGGGATTTGCGTGGGGGTGCAGCATTGATTTTAGCAGGTTTAGCTGCTCAGGGAGAGACTGTTATTACTGGTCTTGAACATATTGACAGAGGTTATTATAATATTGAAGAGAAACTGTCTGAAATTGGGGCGGAGATAATAAGGAAATAAGATATACATGAAAAAAACTTCAAATAATACTGTTTACAAAAAAACTAAAGATTCAAAAAAGAGACGTGCAAGAGCAAAAAGAATTAGAAAATTATTGTTTGCTATTTTTATTACTATTGTTGCTATTATTTTTGCACGCTCATCTTTTTTTATAGTTGATGAAATAAAAATAACAGGCAACGAAAAGTATTCATCTAAGGATATAATTTACAGCACAGGGCTTATTACAGGGCAAAATTTATTTAAAATGTTAGGAGAAAAACCAAAGAATTTAATATCTTTTAGATTTAATGATAGGGAGCAAGGTGTTTACGAGTCTATGCCATATGTCAAATCTATTAGTGTCAGACCATCCTTGCCTAAAGCAATAAGAATTAAAATTCAAGAAAGAACTCCTTTTGCAATTCTTGAAACTTCAGGGACAAGCATATTGATAGATAAAGAAGGCTATGCTTTAGAGATTATAAAAGATCCTCAAATAAAAAAGAAATTTTTTAAAATAATAGGTACATCGGTGGATAGCTATAATTTGGGACAAGAGGTAAAATTTAAAGAGGATTCTCCACTGCATGTATTGACAACATTTTGTGATATACTAATAAAAAGTGATAAAGATTCAAAAATAAAGTTTTATGAAAAAGTTGCTTCCATAAAAGTTTCTAATATTAATTGTGTAACAGTTAATTTTGAAGGAAGAGTTGATGCGGAATTTGGTGACTTTGATAACATTGAATATGACTTGAAAGTTTTTAAACAGATATTTACTAACAATATCACCAAAAAACAGAAGGGTACAGTAGTATTTTCAACTGGCGGTGAGCATCCATATTTTGTACCAAAGGATAAATAACTTAACTTTTCCAGTTAAAGCTTATACGGAAGTTGAGTAAATAAATATAAGATAATTTGCATCAGATGATGCGGCATATGAAAGGGCTGTTATTATGATACCAATTTTAGGATTAATTGCAGGGATTTTAATAGGTATGTTTATTCCAATAACTATTCCATCAGAGTATTTTACATACGTTGCAGTTGCAATACTTGCAGCCTTGGACTCTGTTTTTGGTGGTTTGGTAGCAACAATAAATAAAAAGTTTGATATGAGAATTTTTCTGTCAGGATTTTTTGGCAATGCTCTTTTGGCTGCTATTTTAGCTTATATAGGAGATAAATTAGGATTACAGATATACCTTGCAGCTATTTTTGCCTTTGGTAATAGATTGTTTTTAAACTTTGCATTAATTAGAAGATTTGTATTGAATAAGTTCTTCAAAAAAGATAATATAGTTAAAGAGGAAATATGAGTACTTTTGAAGGGTATTTGGTAAGAATAATAGGGGGTCAGTTTTGTGTCCGATATCATTGTAGGGATAGATATAGGTACTTCAAAAGTAAGTACTGTTATTGGTAAGGTTAATAGAGCACTGGAAGTTGAAATTTTAGGTAGGGGTATAGCTGCTTGCACTGGAGTAAAGAAGGGAATTATCATTGACATTGATGCTACATCTGATTCTATTCAGAATTCTGTCAGGATTGCAGAAGAACAATCTGAGGTTAAGATTATTTCAGCATATATAAACATTTCAGGTCTACATATTAATATAATTAAGCATAGAAATTTTACTAATATTGTTAGCAACAATAAAGAAATTACAAAAGAGGATGTTCAGAAGCTAATTTATTCTGCTGGAACAATACCTATATCAGAGGATTGTGAAGTTATTGACGTTGCACCAAGTCAATTTATTGTAGATGGTTACGATGGAATTATTGATCCTGTTGGTATGAAAGGCTCTATTCTTGAAGGTGAGTTTGACGTAGTAGTTGGGAAAATAATATCTGTTCAAAATATAATCAGAAGTGTTGAAAAAGCAGGTATCAAAGTTGATGGGCTTGTAGCGGAAGGCTTTGCAGCTGGAGAATGTATATTGATGCCTGATGAAAAGGACATGGGAGTTGTTTTAGTTGATATTGGTGGTGGAACTACAGAAGTAAGTGTATTCAAAAATGAAAAGCTGTTAATGAATCGCTGTCTTGCTGTTGGAGGAGATCATATTTCCAATGACTTATCTATAGCTTTAAAAATGTCTTATGCAGAGTCTGATAGAATAAAGAAACAGTTTCAATTGGCATCAACCAACCTTATAAAAAATGACCAAGAGATATCTGTAAATGACATAAGTGAGAGTTTCAAGAAAAATATAATGGTATCTGATGCAATAGAAGTAATAGAGGCAAGGGTTTGTGAAATATTTAGTCTCTGTCATGATATGATTGAGAAAAATTGTCCAGGAAGCTATGGAGCTGGTGTTGTATTATCAGGTAATGGTATTTCAGTATTGGATGGTGCAGCTCAGCTTGCCAATGAGATTTTTAAATTACCTGTCAGAGTTGCCACACCCAAAATTACTTCTCTGGAATATTGTACTGCAGCAGGAATAGTTAAATATATTGCAAAACAAGAAAAGGAAGCAAGTACTATAAGTAAAAAAAATATTCCTGAAGCAAATAAGAAGACTAAAGATAAAGGATTTCTCAAAAAGTTGTTTATTTCTCTCAAAGAATTATTTTATTAGGCAATAAAATCTAAACTTGCCTAATTTAAATTTATAATATATATTATTATTATGTATTTTTGTAATTTTTTCAAGGTTATTTGAAAGTGATAATTTACAGTGTTCATAAATAAAGTTTTATTACCAAAGCTAAAGGGGGATTTACTTTGCTAGATTTTGAAATTGATATGGATCATTTTGCCCAAATAAAGGTTGTTGGTTGTGGCGGTGGAGGAAACAACGCAGTTAATCGAATGATAGATGCAGGGCTAAGAGGTGTTGATTTCATTGCTATAAATACAGATAAACAGGCTTTGTTTTTATCGAAAGCCAATACTAAGATTCAAATAGGCGACAAGCTTACAAAGGGTCTTGGTGCAGGTGCTAATCCTGAAATCGGTGAAAAAGCCGCTAATGAAAGTAAGGATGAAATCACTCAAGCCATAAAAGGTGCAGATATGGTGTTTGTTACTGCAGGTATGGGTGGTGGAACTGGAACAGGTGCAGCTCCTGTTGTTGCACAAATTGCTAGAGAAATGGGTATTTTGACAGTCGCTGTGGTAACAAAACCTTTTATTTTTGAGAGCAGAACCCGTATGCAGCATGCAGAGAGAGGTATTGAAAACCTTAAAAATACTGTAGATTCCCTTGTTACTATTCCCAATGATAGGCTGTTGCAAGTAGTAGAAAAGCGTACTACAATGGTAGAAGCTTTTAAAATGGCTGATGATGTATTGCGCCAAGGTGTACAAGGTATTTCTGACCTGATAGCTGTTCCTGGTTTAGTAAATTTGGACTTTGCAGATGTTAAAACAATAATGCTTAGTTCGGGACTTGCTCATATGGGAGTAGGCAGGGCTTCAGGTGAAAACAGAGCTGAAGATGCGGCTAAGCTTGCTATTTCAAGTCCTCTTTTAGAAACATCAATAGAAGGTGCAAGGAGAGTTCTAGTTAATATTACAGGTGGACCCGATATGGGGTTATTTGAGGTTAATACTGCCGCTGAATTGGTGCAAAAGTCAGCTGATCCTGAGGCAAATATTATATTTGGTGCGGTTATAGATGAAACTATGACTGATGAATTGATGATAACTGTTATTGCAACTGGTTTTGAGTCAGGACCTGTATTAAAGAAGTTTGATAAGCCTACTGAAAAGCCAAAACAAGCTTCAGCTCAGTCAACACCTGATAGCAGTTATACTGGAAATGTTTCTGAGAAGAGCAATTCAAATGCTGTCTCACCTGATAATGAGCTTGATATACCTACTTTTTTAAGACGAAATAGATTTAAATAATTTATTTTATCCCAAGAAGTTATAAGCTTTAGAAGAAAGGGCTACAGAAAAATACACACAGCCAATATCTATACCATAAAAAGTAGAAATTTTTATCAATTAAATAAATGAAATAGAAAATATGGGACTTATATAGAATATTAACATTCTGATAAGTCCCTATTTTATTATATAAAACTCATATCTTGACTGCTCTTTATCTGCATAAAATGTCCCCCACTTCTATAAGTGGCGGGTACCGCTTTGGTTTTAACCCAATTCAATATTAGTTAACCAATTTGCACTGTTTAGTCATATGCGATGCTATTTTGTCATACGATATTTCTTTTTCTACATTTCATTTTGACAAACTTCTGTTAGCTCGCTAAGTATAATCTAAATATGCAATACAAGATTACTAGTTAATACAACTAAATAAATTTACAGCTTTTACTAAAGTCAATTAAGGCTTAAATAAATAGAAAAAATAAAGACAAAGGTTGTGAGTATGGTTAGCAGACAATTCTTATCTGATAATAATTGACTTTTTTACAAGCATAAAATTAGAAAAGTTGGAATAGTAGTAATATAGTAACTAAGTAGTATACAATCTATTTTGACAATTTGTGGGGTATACAAAGTGGGGACTTATTTGGAGGTTTATTGGGATGTTCTTGTTCTGGAAAATTTCGTTATCAATTTCCTGATATTAGTGGTAACGGCGAAACTATCAAGGTTAAGAGTGAGTACGTTACGTTTATTAGCTGGAGCTATTATCGGAGCTTTATATGTGGGTTTTATAATACTGCAGCCTGACTTAAAAGTATACTATACAGCTATTGCTAAAATACTGCTTTCTATGTTTATAGTAGCTGTAACTTTTTCTCCGAGCAAGGTGTTGCAGTTTATTAGAACTTTAGCTATTTTCTACATATCAACATTTATTTTTGCAGGAGCTGCGTTTGCATTTCTGTTTTTCAAACATCAGGGTGGTTTTGTGCGCAATGGAATTGTTTGCGTTTTCGGACAATCACAATGGAGTATGTTGGTATTTTCTATAATAACAGTTGGAATAATTGTAAAGATATTTTTGGAGGTTATTCAGAGCAGACTAACAAAGGAAGACTTGTTAGTACCAGTTAAAATTTCCTTTGACAATAGAGCAATTGATTTGCCAGCATTAATAGATACTGGAAACTCATTGAGGGATCCTCTTACAAATATACCTGTTATGGTAGTTGAATTCAAAGCATTAAAAGAGCTTTTGCCACAAGAAATCAAGAGTATATTTGATGGAGCACAAGAAGATGATTTGAACTATGTAACAACAATAATATCTAAGTCTAAATGGTTTTCACGTTTCAGACTGATACCATTTTGCTCACTAGGAAAGGAAAATGGTATGTTAATTGGTTTCAAACCAGATTTTATTGAGATAGGTATTGAGGATGATAAAAGAGACATAAAAAATGTTATTGTAGGAATATACAATAGGTCTTTATCAAGAAATGAAAAGTATAAGGCGTTGCTTGGTCCTGAGCTTGTTGCATGACAGGTATAAATGTTGACAGCAACGGAATTAATATACAGTGGAGGAGTTTTAAACATATTTAAGAGAGCGTTTAAAATTATAAGGGGGAACAGGAAAATGAAATTTTTAGTTAAGATTAAGATGTTTATACTTATCAAGTATGAGAATATTTTGAGAAAATTTAAACTAGGAGGCTTTTTTCCAGTTCACTACATTGGAGGGAGCGAGGCATTACCACCGCCATTAACTTTGGATGAAGAGACCTATTTGCTACAAAAGCTTGAACAGAGCGATTATGCTGTTAAAAGTATTCTTATTGAAAGGAATTTAAGATTAGTAGTATATATTGCAAGAAAATTTGAAAATACAGGTGTAGGTGTTGAGGATTTGGTATCTATTGGTACTATTGGATTAATTAAGGCTATAAACACCTTTAACCCTTCAAAAAATATTAAACTTGCAACTTATGCATCAAGATGTATTGAAAATGAAATACTAATGTACTTGAGAAGAAATAATAGAGTTAAGGCTGAAATTTCAATTGACGAGCCTTTAAACATTGATTGGGATGGAAACGAATTGCTTTTGTCAGATATTTTAGGTACTGAAAATGATCTTATTCATAGAAGTCTTGAAGAAGAAGTGGATAAAGAATTACTGAATATGGCAATGAAAAAATTGTCATCAAGAGAGAAAAGGATAATGGAGTTGCGTTTTGGACTTTGCAATGAGGTGGAAAAGACTCAAAAAGAGGTGGCAGACATGCTGGGAATATCACAATCTTACATATCAAGATTAGAAAAAAGAATAATTAGCAGGTTAAAAAAGGAAATTAGCAGAATGACTTGAGTACCTGACATAAGCTTAAAATACAGGTTTGTCAAGGTGTTTGATAAAAATATTTTGATGGATTTAACCGTATAAAATTGACCTCTAGGGCAATAATGATATTGACATAGTTATTATAGCTCGGGAGGTTTTTATATGCTTATCAATAAAGTTGAAATATGTGGTGTTAATACTTCAAAACTTCCTGTTTTGACAAATGAACAGAAAAAAGTACTTTTTGAAAGAATGCATAAGGGCGATAATTCTGCAAGAGATGAGTTTATAAAGGGAAATCTTCGCCTTGTGTTGAGCGTAATTCAGAGATTTAATAACAGGGGGGAGTATGTAGATGATTTGTTTCAAGTGGGTTGCATTGGATTAATTAAAGCAATAGATAATTTTGATGTATCACACAATGTAAAATTTTCTACCTATGCAGTACCTATGATAATTGGAGAGATTCGCAGATATTTAAGGGATAATAATTCTATTAGAGTAAGTCGTTCACTAAGAGATATTGCTTATAAAGCTTTGCAGGCTAAGGAAAGGCTCACCACCAAAAACTCAAAAGAGCCAACAATTGCTCAATTGGCTGAGGAGCTTCAACTGCCAAAGGAAGATGTTGTATTTGCTTTAGATGCCATTCAAGACCCAATATCACTTTTTGAATCAGTATACCATGATGGTGGAGATGCGATTTTTGTGATGGATCAAGTAAAAGATGAAAAAAACATTGATGAAAATTGGCTTGAGACTATAACCTTAAAAGAAGCAATGAGAAAATTAAATGATAGAGAAAAGCTTATTTTGAATCTTAGATTTTTTGATGGACGAACGCAAATGGAGGTTGCTGATGAAATTGGCATTTCACAAGCACAGGTTTCAAGACTGGAAAAGACAGCACTAATGCATATGAAGAAATATATATAACATAAAAACTTTAAAAAAGAATACGGTATGTTTTAATAATATGCTCCTTCGTGTAATAGATAGTTTATTGATACTGTCTACTGCAAAAGGAGCACATTTTATATTTCGTTTATTTTAATTTAAGTGCAAATGACGGTGTACAAAGTTTCTTTTATGAGTTAAAATGAGTTTATGAAAATTTACCCTGTTTCCATTGGAATTTTAATGGCTTCAGGAAAATGTGGAGGTTATAATGAAGTGTCCATTTTGTGGTTTTATTGAGGATAAGGTTATTGATTCAAGACCTACAGATGAAGGTTCTTCTATTCGAAGAAGAAGAGAGTGTACAAAATGTGCTAAAAGATTTACTACATATGAAAAGGTTGAGAGTTTACCCTTAATGGTAATAAAAAAAGATAGATCAAGACAGCCGTTTGATAGAGAAAAGCTTATGAATGGGTTATTGAGGGCTTGTGAAAAGAGACCTATATCTATAAATGATTTGGAAAAACTGGTAGAAAGTATAGAGACGCAGTTGCATAATTCCTTACAAAGAGAAGTAACTACAGAATATATTGGTGAAATGGTAATGTCAAAGCTGAAGACCATGGACGAAGTTGCATATGTCAGATTTGCTTCAGTTTATAGACAGTTTAAAGACATTAATACCTTTATGGACGAATTAAAAAATCTATTGAGAGACGATAAAAAAGAGTAGGTATTATTGGTAAAGCCAACTGTATAAGGGTATTATATAGCCTGCTTGACTTAATAATCAGATGGGCTTTTTTGTGTACTTAAAAAATGCATATTTTGGTAGACTATTTGAAAAAATAGGTGATTTTTAATTTCTTTTATGGTATAATCCATATTGTGTTAAAAAGTGCAACTTTCTAAACAAATTCTAGTAGTATTACTAGTGATTTCTTTTAAATTCATTCAAAATTGAAAAAGCTCCTTATAAAATTATTATTAATAAAATTATTAACTCAACTTTCGTAAATAATAAAATCTATTGGTGCGGTAGCATTATCAATGGTTTATTGCCGATGTAGGTGGTATTTACTTAAATGATGTGTTTTTGAGTTCATCAATGCTTTGCTGCCTTTCCACATTCGCCATCCATGGTTCATAGTGTGCTAAAACCTACATCGTGTTGTTTTCTCAGCAAGCTGTTCGGCAAACTAATTTGTCTTACAAATTTATTTAACTTTTCATTTGATAACGTTCCCACACCTACTATTTTCAACTGCGAAAGTTAAAATTTTAAGTTTAGCCTTCTGGCTAGGGTTATTATATCTAATTATTTTTAATTTGCGTCACTTTTTAGCTAATATATATTAGCATCTAATGCAATTATTTCTTTTAACATTAAAAAATTATAAATAAACGAAAAGAGGATATTAAATGGTATCAAAAGTTAACAGTTGTGCGTTAATTGGAATTGACGGAAGAATAGTTTCAGTAGAAACAGATATCAGTAACGGCATACCAGTCTTTGACATTGTAGGTCTAGGCGATACTGCCGTCAGAGAATCACGGGAGAGGGTACGTGCCGCAATTAAAAACAGCGGAGTTGAGTTTCCAATAAGGCGGATAACAATAAATTTAGCTCCTGCAAATCTACGAAAGGAGGGCTCGGTTTATGATGTGTCTATAGCTATTGGGATATTGACTGCATCAGAGACAATAGTTAATAGCCAATTGGATAGCTATATGTTTTTGGGGGAGCTTTCTTTAGATGGTGGAATTAAGTCAGTTGCAGGTATACTTTCAATGGCAAGCTGTGCTGCTACAAATGGAATAAAAAATATATTTGTTCCTGAAGCAAATGCAGATGAAGCAGCTGTAATTAAAAATGTAAACATATTACCCGTTAAAACACTTATGTCTATAATTATGCATCTAAATGGTGAAGAGTTAATAACTCCATATGCTGTAGATATAGAAAGTCTTTTTGTTAATAGTATTAATACTTCTATAGATTTTTGTGATGTTAAAGGACAGGCTAGCGTAAAGAGAGCAATTGAAGTTGCAGCTTGCGGAGCACATAATTTGCTGATGATTGGCTCTCCAGGAAGTGGAAAAACTATGCTGGCAAAGAGGCTTCCCACAATACTTCCTAAGATGACCTTTGAAGAGGCCCTTGAAATAACAAAAATATATAGTGTTTCTGGGCTGCTGCCCCAAAATACCTCTTTGATTACAACGAGACCCTTTAGGAGTCCTCATCATACTATTTCAGATATTTCATTAGTAGGCGGAGGAAAGCATATTAAACCGGGAGAGGTTACTCTGGCACATTATGGGGTCTTGTTTTTGGATGAGTTTCCTGAGTTTAGCAAGGAAGCTATTGAAGTATTGCGTCAGCCTTTAGAGGATGGTGAAATCTGTATATCAAGGGTAAACAGCAGTATTACATTTCCTACAAAAACAACATTAATTTGTGCTGCAAATCCATGTAAGTGCGGCTATTATTTAGAGTCTTCTAAAAAATGTAATTGTACACCTAAGATGGTGCAACAATATTTTGGTAAGCTCAGTCAGCCCCTTTTGGACAGAATTGATATTCATGCAGAGGTGCATCCTGTAAAATATGATGATCTGGCAAAAAAGGAAACCGAAGAATCTTCTGCAGTTATACGTGAAAGAGTTAATAGAGCAAGAAATATACAACTTGATAGATATAGAGGCTTGGGAATTTATTCAAATTCAGAACTATCTCCTGCATTAATAAAAAAATACTGTGAACTAGATAGGTACACCTCCAATTTGCTAAAAAAAGCATTTGACAAGCTTGGACTAAGTGCACGAGCTCATAACAGGATACTGAAGGTTGCAAGAACAATTGCAGATATGGATGAAGCTGAAACAATAAAATCTGAACACATTGCCGAGGCAATACAGTATAGAAGTTTTGACAGAATAAAGTTGTGAGAATAACTCGAAAACAAAGTTTGTACAAACATTGTGCTTTTTCGAGCTTCGAAAACAAAATCTGTGCGAACATTGTGCTTTTTCTAGTGTGGGTTTACATATAAGATATTGCAGTAAAAAATGGGTATACAACATAGTTTCACTTAAATTTTATCCCCAAGATGGGGCGTGGGAGGTCAACATGAAAGAAATAGAATATTGGATTTGGATATCCTCATTACAAGGGCTAGGTGCTGTTAAGGCAATGGCACTTCTTCAAATGTTTAAAGAACCAAGAACTATATATTTTATGACAGAACAGGAGCTAAAAGAAATAAAATTCTTAACTGCTAAAAATATTAAGGAGATATTAGATGCTCAGAAAAGAGAAAGAGTAGCCGAGATTTATTGCATAATGGTTAAGCATAATATAAAATTGTTAAATATATTTGATGAGAGATATCCAAACAATCTTAAGCAAATATATGATCCGCCAATTGTTTTGTATTATATGGGAAGTTTCCAAATCAATGATTTTACTATAGCAATTGTAGGCTCAAGAAGAACAACAAATTATGGTGCTTATTCTGCCAAAACTTTATCCTATCAACTAGCACTACGAGGCATTCAAATTGTCAGTGGTCTAGCAAGGGGAATTGATAGCATTGCCCATGAAGGCTGTCTAGATGCTGGAGGCAAAACTATAGCTGTTTTAGGTTGCGGGCTTGACAGCATATATCCACCAGAAAATAAAGGTCTCTTTGAAAATATAATTAAGTCTGAAGGCTTGATCATATCTGAATACCCACCTGGTATGCCACCACTTCAACATAATTTTCCTGCAAGAAACAGAATAATCAGCGGTATTTCTTCTGGAGTATTGGTTGTAGAAGCGGCTAGAAGAAGTGGATCGTTAATAACAGTTACCTATGCTTTGGAGCAAGGAAGAGAGGTTTTTGCAGTTCCTGGAAATATAGATTCTGCATATAGTGATGGGACAAATCAACTTATTAAAGACGGAGCAAAAATGGTTATAAATGTAAATGATATTATAGAAGAATTTCAATATGGGAAAATAATTGATAATAATGTAATTAAAAACAATCCTGCTAAAGCATGTGGAAATAGAAATTTCAGCATTTTCAAAGGTCTTAGTACCGAGGAAATTCGTTTGGTAAAAATTATATCCAATGGAATTCATAACATTGATGAAATAATTGAGAGAAGCAATATATCAGCTAAGGAAGTTAATAATATACTTTTTATGCTGGAGATGAAAGGTATTATTACACAACAGCCAGGTAAGATGTTTGAAATGTGCTTATAAAAACACTAATTATAACGAGGCAAGAAAATGTCCCCCACTTCTATAAGTGGCTGGTACCACTTTGGTTATAAACTTCAGATATCGAAGTATTCAACTTTACAAATGAAACATCATATATTGGAATTAGAAAGCGAAATATAAGTATAAAATGGGAAATATTATATGGATGATGGCTATTATTCTAAGCTTATAGTTTATTAAATGCAGATTTTTGTAAAAAAATCATCATAATTTTAAAAAATATCTTCCATAATATTGTCATTAATGGTAAAATTAATGACAATATTATCTTATAAAGAGGTACGATGTGAACAAAGTAAAAATTTTATCAATAGATGGCGGTGGTATCAGGGGAATAATTCCAGCAATGGTACTAGCTAAAATAGAGGAAATGACATCAAAACCTATATGCAAATTATTCGACTTTATTTCTGGTACATCAACTGGTGGTATAATAGCACTTTGTCTAACAAAGCCATCAAATGATAATATTGGAATACCTGCATATAGAGCACATGATATTGTAAACTTATATGTAGAAAATGGCAAGAAGATTTTTTCGTCGGATATATTGCATAGGATAACTTCCTTTAATGGCTTATTTGATGAAAAGTACTGCTCTTTAGGTATTGAGTCGGTCTTAAAGAAGTATTTAGGCACATCAAGACTATCAGATTGCTTAACTCATGTTTTGATACCTTCATATGAATTGGGACTTAGAAGACCCTTCTTTTTTAAGAGTTGGTATACACAAAACAAAAATGAGAAAAAAAATGATTTTTATATGTGGCAGGTGGCAAGAGCAACTTCAGCAGCACCAACATACTTTGAGCCTTTTAAACTGGAAACAGGTGGTGATAATGCTGAGTATTACAGCTTAATTGACGGTGGAGTATTTGCAAATAACCCTGCTATGTGTGCATTTGCAGATGCTAAAGTATTATATAAAGATATAGAAGATATTATGATGGTGTCTTTAGGCACTGGAGAGCTGACAAAAAGTATACCCTATGATAAAGCAAAAGACTGGGGATTAGCGAAATGGGCTAAACCAATTTTAGATACAATATTTGACGGAGAGAGTGATACTGTTGATTATCAATTGAGGCATCTATTGAAAAGGAATGATTATTACCGTATACAAGCCAGCCTCACATTATTAGGTAAGGAAGAAATTGATGACGCTAGTGATAATAATATCCATGAATTGAAGTTGTTAGGACAAAGATTAATAGAAGATTGGCAAAAAAATGGTAATTTAGAAAGATTGTGCTATAAACTTGTTTAGAAAAATACTATTATAAAAGTCAAGCAAATTATGATTTAACGCAGCCAGCAATAAAAACCCACAAGTGCGTTTTTGACAGTGTTGGTGTGGTTTAGCTTAAAAGCTAAACTAACGTCGGATAGTAATTGACTTTTAGGCTATAATTTATAAAAACAAATGAAATGAAGCATAAATATAAGCAGATAAGTATACGCTTACTGATATCATATTAGTGAGTTGATTAAATAACCATAAAAGTAAATATACAGAACAATTTACTATTTTTAATATAAAATTATTAATGTAAGGTTGACAGATTTTAAAATCCAGTTTAAATTAGTAGTTGTTTAGCAAAATTAATAAATAAGTAATTAATAAATATTTTGACTAATATTTTTTAAAAATTAATAAAGAATTTATACACGGAGGAAAAAAATGGCTGAAAACCTGGTTATTGTGGAGTCTCCTGGAAAAGTAAAATCAATTGGAAAGTTTTTAGGCAAAGGTTATAAGGTTGAAGCATCTATTGGACATATTAGGGATTTACCTAAAAGTCAAATAGGTGTGGATATTGAGAATAATTTTGAGCCTAAATACATCACTATTCGTGGAAAAGGTGATGTTATTTCAAAACTTAAGAAGGAAGCAAAGTCTGCAAAGAAAATATATCTTGCAACTGACCCTGACCGAGAGGGAGAGGCAATATCTTGGCATTTAGCCCATATATTAAATATAGATGATGGACAGAAATGTAGGGTTTCGTTTAATGAAATAACTCAGAATGCTGTAAAAAATGCATTAAAGCAGCCAAGAGAGATAGATATGAATCTTGTTGATGCACAGCAGGCAAGAAGGGTTTTGGATAGAATAGTAGGTTATAAAATAAGTCCTTTGCTTTGGAAAAAAGTTAAAAAGGGGCTGAGTGCTGGTAGGGTTCAATCTGTTGCAACAAAAATGATTTGTGATAGAGAGAAGGAAATAGAGGCATTTACACCAGAGGAATATTGGTCAATAGTTTCAAACTTAGAAAAGCCAAATACAAGTCCGACTTTTGAGGCTAAGTTTTATGGAACTAAAAAAGAAAAAATTGAGCTGACAAATGGTGAACAGGTTAATGCTATTTTAGAAGAAGTAGCCAAAAGCAAATATATAGTTCAAAAGGTCAAGGAGCAGGAAAAGAAAAGAGCTGCTGCAGCACCCTTTATCACTAGTACCCTACAGCAAGAAGCGTCAAGAAAATTGGGGTTTACTACAAAAAAAACCATGATGGTTGCACAAAAGCTGTATGAAGGTGTTGATATAAAAGGTCGTGGCTCAGTGGGTCTCATAACATATATGAGAACTGACTCAACTAGAATATCACAGGAAGCTCAAACTGAAGCTAGAACCTATATTATCAAAAAGTACGGAGAAGAATACATCCCAGAGGTTCCTAAAGTATACAAAAACAAATCTGCTTCTCAAGATGCACACGAAGCTATACGTCCATCCTATGCAGATTTGACTCCAGATGATATAAAGGATTCATTAACACCTGAACAATATAAAGTTTACAAGCTTATTTGGAGCAGGTTTATTGCCAGTCAAATGTCATCAGCAGTTTATGATACCGTTAATGCAGATATTTCTGTTGGAGAATATTTATTCAAAGCCAGTGGTTCAAAGATTAAATTTCCTGGGTTTATGGTTTTATATATAGAGGGTAAGGATGAAGAGTCAGATGATGAAACTAATAACCTTCCGCAGCTCTTTGAAGGTGATGAACTTATACTCAAAGGAAACTTGCCCAAACAGCACTTTACTCAGCCGCCTCCACGGTATACAGAGGCAACATTAGTTAAAGCACTTGAGGAAAGAGGTATTGGCAGACCAAGTACTTATGCACCTACAATATCTACTATTTTATCAAGAGGGTATGTAATTAAAGACAAAAAAATCCTAATGCCTACAGAATTAGGTAATATTGTAAATGAAATAATGGTAAAACACTTTAAAGATATTGTTAATGCTGAATTTACTGCACAGATGGAGAATAAACTTGATGCTGTCGCAGAGGGAGAAAAGGCTTGGAAAAATGTATTAGAAGAGTTTTATGACCCTTTTAAAACTGTTTTGAATGAAGCTGAAGAAAGTATTGGAAATGTAGAACTGCCTGTAGAGGTTTCTGACATACAGTGTGAAAAATGTGGAAGGTTTATGGTTGTCAAACAGGGGAGATTTGGAAAATTTTTGGCTTGTCCAGGATTTCCAGAGTGCAGAAACACTAAAGCTATTGTTGAAGACGCAGGCGTATTGTGCCCAATTTGCCAAGGAAGGGTTCTTGTTAAAAAGACAAGAAAAGGCAGGAAGTATATAGGGTGTGAGAAAAACCCTGAATGTACATTTATGAGTTGGGATATGCCAAGCAATGAAATTTGCCCAATTTGTGGAGCTTTTATGCTTCAAAAATCTTCGGGTAAAAAAATGGCATTATATTGCAGTAATGAGAAATGCAGTAGTAATGCCGATTCTGCAATGAAGAAGGAATCAGCATCAGAAAAAGCAGCAGCAAAGAAGAAAACAGCAGTTAATAAAGAAGCTGTAGCAAAGAAGAAAACAGCAGCAAAAAAGGACTCTGCTACTAAGAAGAAAACAACTGAAAAGAAGGAATCTGCAACAAAGGAAAAAAATGCAGTTAAAAAGGAAGCTACAGCAAAGAAGAAAACAGTGGCAAAAAAGGACTCAGCTACCAAAAAGAAAACAACAGACAAGACAGAAGCAGAAGCAAAAAAGAAAACAACTGAGAAGGACTCTGCTACAAAAGAAAAAACTGCAGTTAAAAAGGAAGCTACTGTAAAGAAGAAAACAAAAGTCTAAAGGAAAACTAGAAGCAGTAAAAAAGCATAAGCTATATAAAAAACAATTAAGAATTTGCAGTAACGGTCAAAACAATATGAAATTGAAGCAAAATAAGTGACGTAATTGATATAGATAAGATAAAACCGAAAGAGCACAATAGCCTTTCGGTTTGCTTTTGTTAAAACGATAATACTTCAGTCTTTACCAAATTTTTGTGCCCAAATGAGGCGTTGGAGGTTTATATGAGTAAAACAATAAATGTAATTGGAGCAGGACTAGCAGGATGTGAGGCAGCGTACCAAATTGCCAAAAGAGGAATAAATGTAAGATTATTTGAAATGAAGCCTCATAAATATTCCCCTGCACATCATTCTGAAAATTTTGCTGAGTTGGTTTGCAGTAATTCTCTTAGATCAGACCAATTGGAAAATGCCGTAGGACTATTGAAAGAGGAACTAAGATTAATGGATTCCTTAATATTAAAAGCAGCAGATGCAACAAGGGTTCCCGCAGGGGGAGCATTAGCTGTCGACAGAGAAGGTTTCTCAGAATATATTACTAATGCTATAAGAAGTATCAAAAATATAGAAATTGTATATGGAGAACAAGAGAAAATACCTGATGATAATATTACCATCATTGCAACTGGACCATTAACCTCTGAGGCCATGTTTAATCAAATTAGACAGCTTATTGGAGAGGATTATCTTCACTTTTTTGATGCGGCAGCTCCTATTGTTGCGTTTGAATCTATCAATATGGACAAGGCTTTCAAGGCTGCTAGATATGGGAAGGGAACAGAGGACTATATTAATTGTCCTATGAACAGAGAAGAGTATGAAATATTCTATAATGCCTTAATTAGTGCTGAGTTAGCAGAGGTAAAGGAGTTTGAAAAGAATATGGTTTTTGAGGGCTGTATGCCTATTGAAAGCATGGCAAGCAGAGGAAAGGATACTATGAGATATGGTCCGCTAAAGCCTGTAGGGTTAATGGACCCAAGGTCGGATGTGAAGCCTTATGCAGTAGTTCAACTAAGGCAGGATAATAAAAATGCAACACTATATAATATAGTAGGATTTCAAACTCATTTGAAATGGCCTGAGCAAAAAAGAGTTTTTAGTCTAATTCCAGGTTTGGAAAATGCTGAGTTTGTAAGATATGGCGTAATGCATAGAAATACCTATATAAATTCACCCAAACTATTAGATAACACATATAAATTAAAAAACAGTAATTCTATTTATTTTGCAGGTCAAATTACAGGAGTTGAAGGTTATATTGAATCAACGTCTTCGGGTTTTGTTGCAGGAATAAATGCTTACTCCAAATGTCTTAATAAGGAAAATATAGTTTTCCCAGCTAATACAGCTATTGGTGCATTAAGCCATTACATTTCTGATTCCAGCGTGAAAAATTTCCAACCTATGAATGTTAATTTTGGATTATTCATTGGCGTAGATACCAGTATTAGAGATAAAAGGAAAAGAAACTCTCAAATAGCACAAAAATCTCTAGAACTAGTGGAAGGAATTAACATTTATTTCGAAAAATAGTGAGTAATTAGTCCTATTATCGCCTATTATCAACTTAATTTGTTGTTTTTTTAAATTTAGTATGCTAAAATTTATCTAATAATATGTGGTGGCATATTTACATCTTGTAGGAGCGTGATTTATTTGATTCAGGGGTTATATGGAAAGAGTAATATAATGGAGAAGGCTCTTAATGCATCTCTAGTTAGAAATGATACTATTTCACAGAACATAGCAAATGTAGACACTCCGAACTATAAGAGAAAAGATGTTGCATTTGAACAATATTTTGCTGATTCGTTAAATAAAGCAAATATGGCTAGTGAGGATGATATTCAGCCTACTATCATAGAGGACAATTCAGATAACAAAATGCGAATTGATGGAAATAATGTTGATATTGATAGTGAAATGTCTTATTTAGCGAAAAACACAATAAAATATAATGCTTTAGTTCAGTTAATAAATAGTAACTTCAGTAAAATAAAAAATGTTATTAGAGAAGGGAAATGATAAATAATGGGTTTCTTTGGTTCACTTGATATTGGGGCTTCAGGATTAACTGCCCAAAGAGTTAGAATGGATATTATTTCTCAGAACATAGCAAATGTAAATACAACTAGAACAGAGGATGGAACTCCTTATAGAAGAAAAGATGTATTATTTGAAGAACGTGCAGGTTCTTTTTCGGATGCTCTATCAGCTGCCAGTGACAAATTGTCAAATGGACAAGGTGTCCGAGTGACGAAGATTGTTGAAGATTCTTCGGAGTTTAAAAAGGTATATGAACCTGGGCATCCTGACGCTGATGAAGAGGGTTACGTAAATATGCCAAATGTGGATGTCGTTACAGAAATGGTAAATATGATTTCAGCGACAAGATCATATGAAGCTAATGTTACTTCAATCAATGCTACTAAATCAATGGCAATGAAAGCATTAGAAATAGGTAAATAAATATAAGAATTTGTTATAAATAACCCTCTTAGATAGAAATTATATTTTACTCTGAGGATATGAGGGTAGCTTGAAAGAGATTGGATATAGCGGTGAAATGCCGTGCATTTAGAAACAGAGGCTTTACACTGATAATTATCATTTTTGTGCCCAAATAAATTTGGCAGGGGGAGGGTATTATGGCAATTGATAGCATTTCACAGGTAAAACAGTTAATACCAGACAACTTGGGAATAAGTGGTGTTGTTGATAAGACTAATTCAACCGAAGTTAGCTTTGGTGAATATCTAAACTCGGCTCTTATGAAGGTTACTGAAATGGAAAATCAGTCAGCCCAATTAAAAGAAGATTTTGCATTAGGAAAAACAGATAATATTCCAGAGGTATTAATTGCTGGTGAGAAAGCAAGTATAGCTTTGCAATTCACTATGTCAATACGAAATAAAATAGTGGACGCATATACAGAAATTATGAGAATGCAGATATAGCAATAAGCAAAGCTTGGCTATAGACTATTTTAATACAGTATTATGAATGACTAAGGGGTTAAATACTGTACTAAAGATAAATTAATACAATATTGGGGTGGTAGTTTTGCCAGAATTTTTATCTAATATACTTAAACCGATAATTGACTTTTGGAAGGGTTTAGAGAAATCCCAGAAAGTTAGAATATATATAACAGCAGGTATTGTTACAGTTGCTGTTGGTTTAGGCTTATATTTACTAACAAAGCCAACGTATACTACAGTAATTGATAATGCTAATTCAGCAGACATTGCTGAAATGCAGAATGTATTAAATGAAAAAGGAATTGAATACAAGCTGACTGACAACAAATCGGGTATAATTGTCGATGTAAAAGACAGTGATAATGCCCATTTAGAATTAGCTACTGCTGGTTTTCCCAAGAATGGGTTAACATTTGCTGATGCTCTCGGCAATATTAAAATAAATACTACTGAGAGTGATAAGAAGCACATATGGCAAGAACTTGATGAATCAGATATTGCCAGACAGCTTAAGCTTATTCAAAACGTTAAGGATGCTAGTGTAACAATATCTGTTCCAGAGGACACTTTATTTATAGATTCTACAAATAATAAAGATGCTAAGGCATCTGTAGTCATTACTCGTAGTGGAGAGATTACTCCTAAACAGGCTGAAAGTATTGTCAAAGTAGTTGCTAGTAGTGTCGAGGGACTAGATCCTTTAAATGTAACTGTTATTGATGAGGAAGGTAATCCTTTGAATACAGAAGCAGATGATACTATGGATAAAACTTCTACAAAATATGAACTCAAATTAAAAGTAAAAACAGATCTTGAAAAAAATCTTAGAAATGTGCTCAATGGTCAAGAATTTGATAGCTTTGATACAGCTAAAGTTGTTGTAAATCCAATACTGGATTTTGACACATTGACTCAATCATCAAAAGAAATTTCAAATCCAGATGATATGGATTCTGGAGCAGTCTTGACAAAAGACGAGCTCAAAGAGCAACTTACAAATGGAACTTCGGGTGGACAAGTTGGAATGGATGCAAATCCAGGAACAACGCCGACCTATCCTAATGGATCCACTGATGCTGAATCCTATAAAAAGTCAAGTATTAAAGAGACTTATGGCTATAATCAATTAGAAAAGCAGAGTGAAAAGTCTTTGGGAGAAGTTGTTCCAGAAAAAACCACTGCTGCTGTAACCTTGTTATATGGAAATAGAGTTGCTGATGATGCAAAATTAACAGATGAGTTAATAGCACAGGTACAGGATCTTGCAAGTAAAGCCACAGGTATACCTCTTGAAAATATCGCTGTTACAAAATTAAAGATACAGCCAAAAGTCGTAGAAATCCCAACAACATCTGAAACAATAAAAAGTATACTATCAGAGTATGGTTTATTAGCTCTGTTACTATTAATGCTTATTGCATTAGTTATTATAGCAATCCCAAAGAAGAGCAAACAACTAAACCCAGAGCCAGTTTTCGCTGGTGTTGATGATATGGTTTCGCCAAAATATAATATTAATGATTTAAGACAAGAGCCAGTTCCTGAAATAGATACAGAAGAAAGATCAGAAGTTAAAAAGCAGTTAGAGAAGTTTGTAAAGCAAAAACCAGATGCTGTTGCACAGTTGCTTAGAAATTGGTTAACAGATGACTATGAATAAAGTTTAGTTTGTGGAGTTAGATATTATTAATAAGTAGACATAATATTTTTGTGGGGTGAAGAGCTTGACTAGAGCTAGTTCAAAGACTGAATACAGCGGAAGAGAAAAAGCAGCTATGTTGCTTATTTCGTTAGGTCCTGATAAGTCTGCTGAGATTTTTAAACATTTAAAAGAAGAGGAAATAGAACAGTTAACTCTTGAGATAGCTAATATTAGATCAGTTAGTCCAGATGAGAAAGAAAGAATTCTTGATGAGTTTTATCAAATTTGTCTTGCTCAGGAATACATTGCTGAAGGTGGTATTGGCTATGCTAAGGATATTCTAGAGAAAGCACTAGGCTCACAAAAAGCAGTTGATATTATTAATAAGCTGACTGTTTCGTTACAAGTTAGACCTTTTGACTTTGTTCGTAAAACAGACCCCACACAGCTGTTAAACTTTATTCAAGGTGAACATCCGCAAACAATTGCGTTAATTTTGGCTTATTTAAAACCACATCAGGCGTCTGTAGTGCTTTCAGCATTACCACAAGATAAGCAAGCTGATGTTGCTAGAAGAGTAGCAACTATGGATAGAACATCACCAGATGTAATTAAAGAAGTAGAGCGTATTCTAGAAAAGAAGCTGTCTTCATTAGTAACTGAGGATTATACTGCTGCTGGAGGAGTTCAGTCAATTGTTGATATTCTTAACTCGGTTGACAGAGGTACTGAAAAGTTTATTATGGAAACATTAGAAATTGAAGACACTGATTTAGCTGAAGAAATTAAGAGGCGTATGTTTGTATTTGAAGATATTCTTACTCTTGACGGAAGATCTATACAAAGATTTCTTAGAGAGGTTGATAATAATCAACTTGCAGTTGCTCTTAAGGGTGCAACGGACGATGTTCAGAGACTTATTTTCTCAAATATGTCTAAACGTCTAAGTGAAATGATTAAAGAGGATCTCGAATTTATGGGACCTGTTAGACTTAAAGATGTTGAAGAAGCCCAGCAGAAGATTGTTAACATAATACGTAAACTGGAAGATGCTGGTGAGATAGTTATTTCCAGAGGCGGAGGAGATGAAATAATTGTCTAATAATAGAATATTCAAAAATCATCAAGTTAGTGTTGGTATGCCTTTTCAAATATTAAATCCAATAACCTATCAACCACCAGTTGTTAGAATAAAGAATTTAGAGGAAGAACAGCTGGAAGAGGTTGAGGATATTGACTATAAGGCAATTGGAGAGGAAATAGTTAACAAGGCAAAGACAGAAGCAGAGCTTATTGTTAAAGAAGCACTGCTTGAGTCGAGAGACATTCTTTCTAAGGCAAACCTTGAGATAGAAGAACTAAGAAATAAAGTAATCTATGAATCAAGAGAAGAAGGATATAATGAAGGAACTGCTCAGGCAAAGCAGGAGTATGAACAGCTAATTGAAGAAGCCCAAAGCATTAAAGAACAAGCAGGACTAGAGTATAAAAAGGTTCTTGATTCTTTGGAGTCAGATGCTGTAAATACTATTATAGAAATTGCGAAGAAAGTTATCAGCAAAGAGTTAGAATGCAAGGAAAACATCTTGCTATTAGTTAAAGATGCTTTTGAAAAGTGTTCAAAAGATCGTAAGGCAGTTTTAAGACTTAGTGATAATGATTTTAATTATATAAATGAAAATAAAGATGAGCTTTTTTCAATGTTAGAAAGGTCTGAAGAAACTGAAATAAAAAAGGACTTGTCTTTAAAAGAGGGTGGCTGCATAATAGATACTTCGCTTGGAAGTATTGATGCTAGTGCTGATACCAAATTTGAAAAGATTGAGAGTGATATTAGAAACATTTTAGGTGAAAAAATTGATTAAGGTACGCTTACATGTGTACCTTATGTTTTATAAAAAATCATTGCATCAGTAGTGCAGGAGGTCGGATTTTAAATGATAGACCTTAATAAGTATCAATATAAATTACAATCAAAAGATTATATAGAGTATATTGGCAAGGTATCAAAGGTTGTAGGACTAACAATAGAGTCTGATGGTCCACAAGCCAGTATTGGAGATTTATGCAATATTCAGGTTTTAAAAGGTAATCCAATTAAAGCGGAGGTTGTAGGTTTTAAGGATGATAAGGTTTTGCTTATGCCACTAGGTGAAATGACAGGTATTTCTCCTGGTAGTATAGTTTCAGCTAATGGAGAAATTCTATCTGTAGCTGTTGGTCCAGAATTGGTTGGTAGAGTGCTTGATGGTTTAGGAAGACCAATGGATGGAAAAGGTCCAATAAACACAAAAGTAAATTATCCAACAATGAACAAACCACCAAATCCTATGACAAGGAAAAGAATTTTAGAGCCTCTTCCTCTTGGAGTAAAAGCAATTGATGGATTACTAACAGTTGGTAAAGGTCAGAGAGTTGGTATATTTGCAGGTAGTGGTGTTGGTAAGAGTACTTTAATGGGTATGATTGCCAGAAACACAAAGGCTGATATAAATGTAATTGCACTTATAGGAGAGCGTGGCAGAGAGGTTCGTGAGTTTATTGAGAAGGATTTATCTGAAGAAGGTTTAGCTAGATCAGTAGTAATTGTTGCAACATCAGACCAGCCTGCTCTAGTGAGACTAAAAGGTGCTTTAGTTGCAACAGCTATTGCCGAATATTTCAGAGATAACGGCAAGGATGTATTGCTTTTAATGGATTCACTTACAAGATATGCTATGGCACAGAGGGAAGTTGGACTTTCTATTGGTGAACCGCCTGTATCTCGTGGATATACTCCTTCAGTGTTTTCAGTTTTTCCAAAACTATTGGAAAGAGCAGGCACAGATGAAAAGGGTTCAATTACAGGATTATATACTGTTTTGGTAGATGGTGATGACTTGACTGAGCCTGTTACAGATACAGCAAGAGGTATATTAGATGGGCATATTGTTTTATCTAGAGCATTAGCCAATAAGAATCATTATCCTGCAATAGATGTTTTAGCAAGTGTAAGTAGGGTAATGGGGGATATTATAGATAAAGAACAAAAAAAGTGTGCATCTGATATTAAGAAAACCATGGCAATATACAAGGAATCTGAGGATATGATAAATATTGGTGCATATTCAAAGGGAAGCAGTGAAAAAATTGATTATGCTATTAAATACAATGATGCAATAACTGATTTTTTACAGCAAGAGACAGGACAAAAGGTATCCTTTGATGAAGTAAAAGATAATGTTTTAAGCTTACTCAAATAAGTTTTAGGAGGCTAAGTAGAAATGCAAAGATTTGCATTCAGACTAGGATCTGTTTTAAAACTAAAAACACAGATGGAGGATAATGCCAAGAATAATCTTGCTCGTGCAACAAAAGAGCTTGAAAATCAAAAGGTCTATCTTGAAGAGCTGAAAAATGTGAATGATGCATCAATTAATAGCTTAACTGAAGAGGTTGATGAAGGAATACCTGTATATAGGGTAAGGTTATATAATAATTATTTCTCATTAATGAAAGAAAAAATTGTAAATCAAAAAGAAAATGTAAATATTGCAGAACACAATGTCGATACAAATAGAGAAGTCTTGGTTAAAGCAATGCAAGAACGTAAAGTGTTAGAAAAATTAAAAGACAAAAAATTTGAAGAATACGTAAAAGACCAAAACAAAGCTGAACAAATTGGAATAGATGAACTAAACAGTTTTAAGTTCAAAGACATCTAGTGATTAGGAGAACAAAATGGCTGAGACAAAAAATGATAATACTGAAAATTCTAATATAGATATTACTGAAGCATTTAAAAATCTTAGCAAAAGCCAAAATGGTAGTAATGGTAATAAAGGTAAAGCATTAGACAAAAGTGAAACACAAAATGGAGTTTTGTTTTATATTGTTTCAATTTTTGCGGCACTTTTATTAGTAGTTCTAATTATTGGTGGAGTATTTTTCTTTGCTATTAAGAACAATGTAAATGGCATAGCCGATAGTATGGGTGATACTATTGAAAACATTCCAGTACTAAGGCTAGCACTGCCAGAAAAGCCAGATATTGAAGATGAAAAGAATTTGACTGAAGAAGAAGTTAGGGCGAAATATTCACAGCTCAGAACTGATAAATCAGAATTAGATAAACAGGTTGCAGATTTAACAAATCAATTAGAGCAGATAAATAAACAAATAAATGCAAAGGATACAAATTCATCTCTGCTTCAGCAGCAAATGGATGAACTTGAAAAAGAAAAGCTAAAGCTTACATCAGAAAATGATAGCTTAGAAAAAGATTTCCAAGGAGTATCGGATGCTATTGCAAAAGGAGATACTGCTGCTTTTAAAGCTTATTATGAAAAAATAGATCCTGAGACTGCAGCTAAATTATATGCAGAAATTTTGCAGGATGAGAAAATTAGTGCTGATGTGAAAAAGTACTGTTCACTATATGAAGAAATGGATGCAGGTGCTGTGGCTACAATTATGGAAGAGATGGGTACAGGTAAAATGACATTAATTGTTGAAGTGCTTAAAAACCTTAATAAAAAAACATCTGCAGAAATTTTAGCTGAAATGACTCCAGCATTTGCTGCCAATGTTTCAGAGCAGCTTGCAAAGGTTTATAATGTAGGAGTTGCAAAGACTACAAAAAAATGATAGGTTTTCAATTTCAATAGGTAATTAGCGGCATTACAAAAACGAGTGCTGCATTACAATATAATTTATTATAATATACGAAAGGAGGCGAAAAAATGATATCTTATAGTAATACATCTAAATTACTATTTTCTCAAGGTCAGAATAGTGTAATGAATTTAAAGGCTAAGTCTTCTCAAAGAGCTACTGATACAGCATTTAAGTCAGTTTTTGAGAACACTGTCAGCAGTAATTCAAAAGTTACAAATGATAGAAGTGTATCTAAAAGAGACAGTAATGCATCCCAAAACTCTGAATCAAAAATAAAGTATAACTCTTTTAGAGAAGTGGAAAGAGATACCTCCATTAATTCTAAACCAAATTCAGTAGAAAATACTAATAATGATGCTGCAATACAAAATGTTGATTCAAAAGCTGAAGAATTACAAAACAATTCAAAGACAAATGATGAAACAATTAATGTATTGGCACAAATGCTTGGAATACAGCCAAATGAGTTAGAAAAGCTTGCAAAGGAACTTGGCTTTAGTGCAGAAGATTTACAAAAATCAGATAAGCTATCTCTATTTATGGATAAGCTTGCAAATGTTCTTGAGCTTAGTGCTACACAAAAAGCAATGATGACTACTTTAGCTGTGGAAATACCAAAGCAAGTTGGCACAGAAAATAGTAAAGAAGCTATATCAAACCTTGAGAAGACTGTATCTGATGGTAATAGTGATAAAGTAAATACTGTTGCTAACAATATTAAGACTGTTGACCTTTCCGAGATTGCTGAAGATATTAAGACAAAGCTTGATAAATTGATTCAGAATGCTGAAATAAGTTCAGAATCAGTTCCTTCTGAGATTTCAAAAGCTGTTGAAGTTATGAGGGCTACTAAAGGTGTTGTTAGTGTAACACAAGCAGATTTGAAGACAGATATTTCTACAGATATTGAGTCTGTTACAGAAGAGGGTTCTGAAGAGATTGCTGGAAATAAAGCAAAGGAAGAATCAGCTAGAGCAGATAATTCAAAATCAAAAGAAAAATCTGAGAATTCAGAGTCTAGTAATACTAACGCAGAGGCAGATACCAAGATTATAAACAATCAAGTAACTGCAAACAATACTCAGAATCAGCAACAAAATGAGCAGAGTACGCAGGCGTTTGGTGATATTAAGATTAGTGCTGTCAATAACCAAACACAGGTTTATAAAGCAGAATCTTCAATGCCACAGCCAGTTAGAACATCTGAGGTAATAAATCAGGTTGTAGAGCAGGCAAAGGTTATTGTTGGGCAGGATAAGTCAGAGATGATTATTCAATTAAAGCCAGATCACTTAGGTAAGCTAGAGCTTAAAGTTGTTACTGAGCAAGGTATTGTTGCTGCAAAGTTTATTGCTGAGAGCCAGCAGGTTAAAGAAATAATTGAAACAAATATGCAATTATTAAAGGATTCTCTAGAAAAACAGGGACTGTCAATTGACAATGTAAGTGTTCAAGTTGGACAAGAGAAGCAAAGTGATAACAACCAACAAAACTCATACCAAAGCAATAATAAGAATAACAGTATCAAATTTGGCGGTAGTGAAATAAATACTGACAAGGTGGGATATGACGCTTTTGATACATTGCCTGAAACACTTGCACAATATGGCAATGAAACAAATACTGTTAATTTTATAGCTTAAGAACGGGAGGTGAAATAATATGGCAACAAGCGGAATAAGCGGTTCAGTTGATGAAATCATAGCAAGGACAGAAAAAAATGCTAATTCAAGAAAAACTGGCGGTGACTTAGGCAAGGATGATTTTCTGAATCTTTTAGTAACACAGCTAAGATATCAGGATCCATTAGAACCTACTAATGACAAAGAATTTATTGCTCAGATGGCACAGTTTAGTTCTCTAGAGCAAATGCAGAATATGAATAGCGTTCTGACTAATTCACAAGCCTTTGGTTTAATTGGCAAATACGTTACAGCAAATACTACTGATGAGGATACTTTAGAGGTAAAAACCATTCAAGGACAAGTATCAACAGTCAAAATGAACAATGGTAAGGTTTTCTTAGTTGTAGATGATCAGGATATTAGTATTGATAGTGTATCTGAAGTTGTTGATATGGGTTATGCTAATTCAAATATATCCAACTATACCAGCTTAATAGGGCTTAAGGTTAAGGGTGCTGTTTATGATTCGTCTAATGGAAACTTGATTTATTTAAACGGTGATGTTATGCAGATTCAAAAAGGAGCTACTGAGGACTATGCATTAATGAATAACGTAAATGTTAATATTGCAGAGATTACAGGAGCCAAAACTACAGATGCAGACTATACTAAAAAGTATTTAGAGGAGAAGGTTGGTAAACAGGTTTCAGTAACAATTAAGGATAATGCAGGAAAGAAGGTTCCAATTACTGCTACATTACAGAGCTATAATATTGATGATAAAGGCAATATAACTGGAGTACTTGATGATGTATATGTATCTGTTGACAGTGTAGCAAATATTCAAAAAAGCGACAACACAAACAACAACTGAGCAATGAGAGAAGGTGAGTTATGGTTATAAATAATAATTATTCAAACAGAATAATAAATTCGCCTTTAAATACTGGGAAAGTCAGAACCAATAATGTCAGAAGTACTAATAATGCTACTGCAGGAGTTGGATTTGAAAATTTTCTTCAACAAGCAATTGACAAGAGCACTGGAGTCAAATTTTCAAAACATGCCGAGTTGAGAATGCAGGCACGAAATATTGATTTAACCCAGACTCAGAAGGATAAGATTGACAATGCAGTTTCTATGGCTCAGAAAAAGGGCGTAAAGGAATCTTTGGTTATTCTGGATGATATGGCGTTTGTTGTAAATGTAAATAGTAAAACAGTAATTACTGCAGTAAACAACAATGAGTTAAAGGATAATGTTTTTACAAACATTGACGGTGCAATATTTGCATAGCAGTAAAAATCAGCTGGACCCTATTGGGAGGCTGAATAACGTTCCTGAATGACGGATGGAACGACGAATAACCTTAAATAATTGAGGGGGTCAATAAAGATATGATGAGATCAATGTTTTCTGGTGTTTCTGGATTAAGAGCACACCAGCAAAGAATGGATGTTATAGGTAATAACGTAGCAAACGTAAATACAGTTGGTTTTAAGTCAAGTAGAGTAACCTTCCAAGAGGTGTTTAACCAGACACTTAGTGGTGCTTCAGCACCTGATTCTGCAACAAGCAGAGGAGGTACTAACCCTGTACAGGTTGGTCTTGGTACAAGCGTTGGATCTATAGATACTATGATGAGTACAGGAAGCTCTGAGAGAACTGATAATGCAACAGACTTGTCAATTTCAGGTGACGGTTTCTTTATAGTAAGAGGTTCAAGTGCTGATACCTACAAATTTACCAGAGCTGGTAACTTTGGCTTGGACAAGTTAGGAAATCTTGTTTCGGGTAGTGGCTATTGTGTATATGGCTGGCAGAAGATAAATGACGATGGCACATTTGATACAGAAAGCCCAGTTGAACCTATAAATTTGTATAATGATAATCATAAAGGAAATAAGAAAATAATTCCAGCTAGTGCAACTACCAGAGCGGCATTCTCTGGGAATTTAGATGCTGCTAAGGGCTTATCTACTGAAACTCAGTTTGCAGTTCCATTTTCTGTATATGATGCTTTAGGAAACAGTTATGAACTTTCTGTTAATTACAGAAAGTTGTCGGCAGATGCGTCGGGAACAACTTGGGAATATACTATTACCCATGACAATGGTACAGCTACACCTGATAGCTATACAACTGATGTAACACCTGCAATAGTTAAATTTAATACAGAAGGAAGAATCATAGATGGTGCTGCTAATACATGTACTGTTGATGTAGATGAAGCTACTGGTGCTGCTGATTTTGATGTAAACTTGAATTTTAGTAATCTGACAATGTTTGCTGCAGACAGCTCTGTTATTCCTTCAGATATTAACGGATATTCCACAGGTACTCTTACAACCTTCAGCATAGGTTCAAACGGAATTATAACAGGTGTATACAGTAATGGTGAGCAGCAGTCATTGGGTTGCGTAGCGTTGGCTAGCTTCTCAAATCCTGCTGGACTTGAGAAGGTTGGAGATAATTTATTTATTCCTACAACCAATTCAGGAAATTTCACTAAGGGTTTGGCTGCAGGAACTGGGGGAACAGGCACTTTGACTCCAGGTACACTAGAGATGTCGAATGTTGACCTTTCCAGTGAATTTACAAATATGATAATTACTCAGAGAGGCTTCCAAGCTAATAGTAGAATTATTACTACATCAGATGAAATGCTTCAAGAGCTAGTTAATCTAAAAAGATAATATAATTAGCAATTAATTACTACCAAAGACATTATATTCCATGTCTTTGGTAGTATAGCTCGAAATTAACCTAATTTTGTAAATTGTTTTAAAATTATCTATTGTTTTTTTGGAGTAATAATATTATGATAAGATTAACTAAATTAAATAAATCATCTTTTATAATAAATTGTGAGATGATTGAGACTTTAGAGAGTACCCCTGATACGGTAATAACATTAAACAACGGCAAGAAATATGTTGTTGCTGATAGTATTGATGAAGTTATAGATAGAGTTATACAATACAAAAAGCGAATATTCGCTAACAAATATAATAATTTTACAATAGAAGAATAAGTATGTTGTATTAGATGTTAATGCTTTTGCTTGAGTTTTATTAGCTAGATATTTAACTTTAAGGAGGAAAAGGCTTTGGAGGGAAAAAGCAGCTATTTTGTCTTACTTGTTATAGTAGCATGTTTATCAATTACACTTGCTTTCCTTGCAATTGGCTATTTCTTTTTTGCGAGTGGATCAAGCCCGGAAAAAGAAGTCGTTGTAATTAGTGAAGTAATCCCAGGAGACAATGAACTTTCAAACAAAGTTATATTTGAATCCAAGAATTTTAATCTGAAGAAGACTGATACTAAACAGGTTGCAGTTATTTCACTTAGTGCAAGTATGAAGCATTTTAAGACTGTTGATGAGATTAAAGAAGAAGCTGATGTTATAGCGAAAATTGATTTTTACAGTACAGAAATAAATTCTGCTATAGGTACATATTTTCAGGATTTAACATTGGAAGATGTTGCCCAGAAAAGTACTAGAACTAAAGCAGAAGAAGATTTAAAACAAATAATAAATGAGATATTAATTAAAAATGATAAAAAAGCAAGTCCTCTAGTGTATTCTATTACTTTTGACTACTGGTTTTATCAATAGGAGGTGGGCTTGTGGGGGATATATTATCTCAAAATGAGATTGATGAACTGCTAAAGGCTCTTACTACTGGGGATATTGATGTACAGCAGATTCAAACCACTAAAACAGAAAAGAAAATAAAACTTCATGATTTTAAGAAACCACCTAAATTTGCAAATGACCATAAGCGTACGCTTCAATTCATTTATGAAAACTATGCTAGATTGATTCAATCATTTTTATCTGGATATTTGCGAACCTTGGTACAAGTTGATGTTTTATCAGTAGATGCACTGCAATACAGTGAATTCAGTAATTCATTAGCAAATCCTGTAGTACTTGCAGTAGTCGACTTTAGCCCATTAAACGGATCAATAATATTTGAAATGGATCCAAGCATTGCATATTCTCTTATTGATAGAATTCTTGGAGGAAGAGGATCTGCAATGGATAGAGTCAGATCATTTACTGAAATTGAGTTGGCGATATTAGAAAGAATTATAGTACAAATACTTAACCTTATGCGTGAGCCATGGGAGAGTATTATGTCTATAAAGCCAAGATTGGAAAAAATAGAAACCAACGCTCAATTTGCACAGCTTATTCACCCAAATGAAATGGTTGCACTAATTACTTTGAATGTTGTAGTTGGTGAAGTGAAGGGTATGATTAATATATGTATACCTCATATGGTTGTAGAACCTATAATGCCTAAATTGAGCACTAAACTTTGGTTTACAAGCAATGAATCTGAAAAAGTTGAGAATTATCAACAAGATATAGAGTTGAGAATAGAGAATACTTTAGTGCCTGTTAGAGCTATATTAGGAAATAATTCAATTAGTATTAGTGAATTTCTCGATTTACAAGTGGGAGATGTTTTACCACTTGAAACAAGTATAAATGGTTGCTTAGAGATTATGGTAGGTAATATACCTAAATTCCATGCTAAGCCAGGAGTTAAGAAAAATAAAATAGCAGTTAAAATAATTGATGTGATTGGAAGGGAGGAAGAATAGAGATGGGAGATATGCTTACACAGGCAGAGATTGATGCATTACTAAATGGCTCTTCCTCTTCAGATGATGATAATGATGCTAGCGATATAACTACAGATGGAATGGGAAATAATAGTTCTAGTGAAAGTCTATCAACTCAGGAAATTGATGCATTAGGTGAAATTGGCAATATAAGCATGGGTACTTCTGCAACAACACTGTTTACCCTTTTATCACAGAAGGTAACCATTACAACACCAAATGTTACTGTAACTACATGGGAGGAACTGTCAAAGAATTATTCTTCACAATATGTAGCTGTTAAAGTAGAATATACTGATGGATTAGTTGGTAGTAACTTATTAATTCTTAAACAAGATGACGTAAAAATAATTACTGATTTGATGATGGGTGGAGAAGGTACAGTAGTTGATGGTGAATTAAGTGATCTTCACTTGAGTGCAATAAGCGAGGCCATGAATCAAATGATTGGTTCTTCAGCTACTTCTATGTCATCAATGTTTTCTAAGAGAATAGACATATCACCACCGAAAGCATATATGGTTAGTTTTGAAGATGGTGATCCCTATGGAGAATTTGAAATTGGACAGCAATTAGTTAAGGTAGCATTTAAAATGGTTGTCGGTGATATAATTGACAGTGAGATAATGCAATTGCTACCGATGAAATTTGCTAAAGAATTGGTAGGTCAATTGTTTAATTCATCAAATCCAAGCCCTAAAAAGGAACCAGAACCACAAGTGCAACAACCGATAGCTCAGCAGCAATCACCAGAACAACAACCAATAATGCAACAACCAATGATGCAACAGCCAATGATGCAACAGCCAATGATGCAGCAGCCAATGATGCAACAGCCAATGATGCAGCAACCAATGATGCAGCAACCAATGATGCAACAGCCAATGATGCAGCAACCAATGATGCAACAACCAATGCAAGGGGCTGGATTTGGTGGAGGATATCAAGAACCTCAAAGACCAAGAAATTCTGTTAGTGTTCAACCTGCTCAGTTCCAAGCATTTGATGATGGACTATCTGCTTCAGAGAAGAAGAATATTGGTCTTATAATGGACTTACCTCTGCAAGTTACAGTTGAATTGGGAAGAACTCAAAAACTAATTAAAGATATATTAGAATTTGGTTCAGGCTCAGTAATAGAATTAGATAAGCTGGCAGGTGAACCAGTTGATATATTGGTTAACGGAAAAGCTATTGCTAAAGGTGAAGTTGTTGTTATTGATGAGAGTTTTGGTGTTAGAATAACTGACATAATTCATCCATCAAAACGACTATAATAATAAAAATCAACGAATAATTAAGGAGAGAGAAAGTTATGGGTAAAAGTATTTTAATTGTTGATGATGCAGCATTTATGAGAATGATGATAAAGGATATATTATCAAAAAATGGTTATGAAATTGCAGCTGATGTTGACAACGGTTTAAAGGCAATAGAAAAATATAAGGAACTTACTCCTGACTTGGTTATAATGGATATTACAATGCCAGAAATGGATGGAGTGACAGCTGTTAGAGAGATTAAGAAAATTCATAGTGATGCAAAGATAATTATGTGCTCGGCTATGGGTCAGCAGGCTATGGTTATTGAATCAATTCAAGCAGGAGCAAGGGATTTTATTGTAAAGCCATTTCAGGCAGATCGTGTAGTGGAAGCAGTAAAGAAAGTTATAGGATAATCTTGGGAATTATCTACTCACTATGATATCCTGCTGGTTGCTATAAATTTATATGGTTCTTTTTTAAGAGCATCATATTAATTTTGTTAGATAACAGCAGGATATTTTGTAATAAGTTTTTTTATGTGCTATTTATAACTATTTATTTAGGCTAAGACATTATATTTATGATATTGAGGTTAGAAGATGGATATTGGAGATTATATTTATGCTATTTTTGCATTTATAATTGTTTTTGGACTGCTTATTTTTTCAACAAGATTTTTATCGTATAGGTCAAAAAAAGTACTTAATGGAAATCATATGAAAATTGTAGAATCATTAAGCCTTGGTGTAACAAATAGACTTCATTTGATAAAAATAGATAATGAGTTTTTTCTTGTTTCAGCTACAAATAAAAATGTTGAATTCTTAACTAAGGTTAATATAGGTGACTATAAGGAAGAGGAAATTAAAAATCCTATTACTGAGGTCATAGACTTTAAAGCTGTACTAAAAAAATATACTAATTTTAACCATAGTTCTCAAAAGAAAAACATGGGCAAAAATAAGTCAGAGGATATTTTGATGCAAAATATAGAAAACTCTGAAAATGCACAAAATAGTGACTTGATATTCAAAAGTAATTTGCAGAAATTAAAAAACTTAACAAATACTATTAATGGACAACGGAGCGAAGATGAACAGAAAAAGGAATAATAAAAGAATAATATTAATAGTAAGCATTTTAGTTCTTGTTTTTTGTTTTTTGGGAGCTAAAAGCGTATTGGCAGTTAATCCAAATATATCTGTAACTACTGATGGAATAAATATAGGTACTTCAGATGACCCTCAGGATGTATCCTCTAGCATACAGATTTTGATATTATTAACGATTTTATCAATTGCACCTTCAATATTGATAATGATGACAGGCTTTACAAGAGTAATTATAATTTTGTCCTTTTTAAGAAATGCACTTGGAACTCAACAAATGCCGCCAAATCAAGTCTTAATTGGTTTAGCACTCTTCATAACATTCTTTGTTATGAGTCCTGTTTTATCTGATATAAATGATAATGCTTTTCAGCCTTATACTAATGGAACAATAACCCAAAAACAAGCAATTGACAGTAGTTCTAAGACTATCAAGACATGGATGGTTAAGCAAATATTTAGTAATGGTCGTGAGAAAGACTTATCTTTATTTATGACGCTCGCTGGGCAAACAGAACCAATTAAAGTAGAGGATGCAGCAAGCCTTTCACTTACAATTGTGGTTCCTGCTTTTTTAATTAGCGAGCTTACAGTTGCGTTTAAATTTGGTTTCTTAATATTTTTACCATTTTTGATTATAGATATGATTGTATCTAGTACTTTGATGTCAATGGGTATGATGATGCTACCACCGTCAATGATTTCACTGCCGTTTAAGGTATTATTGTTTATATTAATTGATGGGTGGGGTATGATAACACAGTCAATTATAATTAGTTTTGCACGCTGACGATGCAAAATATTTTTGACTTTACCAGTTATTATCGGGATTATTACCATTATTTTTAATTGAAGTGTAAGCGTAAAAGTATATACAATAATAGTAGGTCAAATAATAGATTTTTGCATTTGGGGGGGTGAGTATTTAGTGGATGAAAGTGGTATTATTTATATCGCACAGGACGCATTAAAAGTATTAATATATGTAGCTGCCCCAATATTGATTATTAGTATGGCTGTTGGCTTGATAGTAAGTATTTTCCAAGCTACTACTCAAATTCAGGAACAAACATTATCTTTTGTACCAAAGATTCTTTCTGTAGTTGCTGCTATTGCAATTTTTGGTTCCTGGATGCTGAGGACGCTGATGGAATATATGCAAAATATATTGATTAATATCAATCAATTTATTAAATAATAATAGCTTGAAAACAAATTTGTATATATAAGGCGAGGTTATAAAGTCATAAATGCCTTATGCTATTAATAATTAATTATTTTTATTTAGAATATTTCAAAATTATTTTGTATTAGTTATTTAATTTTGACTTAATTATAAATTTAGGAGTTGAGAATGTGCAGATACCATTAGGTATGTTGCTGAATAGTGTGGAGCTTTTTCTCCTTATATTTGTTAGAATGACTGGCTTATTCGTTATCGCTCCAATTTTTGGTCGTAACATGCCTGCTTATATTAAGATTGGAATTGCGTTAACTACGGCTATTTTGATGGCAAGTGTTGTAAAGGTGGATAATATTATTGAGATTAATGGATATCTGCTTTATGCATTTTATATAATTAAAGAATTTATCGTTGGACTTGTGATTGGTTTTGTTTCATACGCACTTTTTACAAGCATTTATATTGCAGGTCAGATAATTGACATGCAGATTGGTTTTGGTATGGTTAATGTTTTTGATCCTATAACTAATATTCAAGTACCAATAACTGCTAATCTTTATTATATGGTAGCTATGCTGATATTTCTTGCAACTAATGGTCATCATCTATTAATAAAAGCACTTTATCAGAGCTTCAAAATTGTACCAATTGGAAGTGCAGGGATGGGATCTAATATGAAGGATAATATAATTGAAATTTTTCAACAGATGTTTTCAATAGGATTTAAAATTGCTGCACCAATTGTAGCTGCTATTTTGATTGCAGATGTAGTATTAGGTATAATATCGAAAACTATACCACAGATGAACGTTTTTGTTTTGGGTATGCCCTTGAAAATATTAGTTGGAATAGTATTAATTTTAATTACAATACCAGCTTTTATATACATTGTAACTATGTTAACAGATAAAATGAATATTGATATATTCAAATTTTTGAAGGACATGGGGAGTAATCCTTAAAGGACGCTCAATGGACAAATGCTACACTAGTTTTGGAGGTTGGAATGAAAAAAACCATTGATGAAAGTCTGTTGAAAAGGGATTATAGTGGACTAAATTTAAATTACCAACTCTTTGCAGCAGGAGGAGATGACAAGACAGAAAAAGCAACTCCTAAAAAAAAGAGTGATGCTAGAAAAAAAGGACAGGTATTTCAAAGCAGAGAAATGTCTGCCGCACTAATATTAATTATTATGATTGTTACATTAAAAGCTCTAGGCTCAAATTTATATAGTCAGATTACTTTATATATGAAAAATGCTTTTTCTGAATATATAAAAGTAACAGGTCAATTTGATCTTAACTTGGTAATGAAGCTTTTTATTGAAGCATTAATATTATTAGCTAAAACAGTGTTGCCTTTGCTTATAGTGGCTGCTTTAGCAGCTGTAATAGTTGGTTATGCTCAGGTTGGCTATCTGTTTACTTTTGAAACATTAAAGGTAAAAGGTAACAGAATAAATCCATTGAGCGGTTTTAAAAGAATATTTTCGGTGCGTTCACTAGTTGAGTTACTGAAATCTATAATTAAAATAGTTATAGTTGTGTGGGTTGCTTATTCATATTTAAAGTCAAAGACAAATGAAGTTATAGCACTAATGGATGCAGATTTATTTGGTATATTATCCTTTATTGGAGATGCAACTTTCAATGTAGGAATAAAAATATCATTTGCAATGGTCATTCTTGGATTTGCTGATTTCCTTTATCAGAAATTTGATTATGAAAAGAATTTAAGAATGACAAAACAGGAAGTTAAAGATGAATATAAGCAGACTGAAGGTAATCCTGAAATCAAAGGTAAAATTAAGCAGAAGCAGCGACAAATGTCGATGAAACGAATGATGCAGGATGTACCTAAGGCTGATGTAGTTATAACAAATCCTACACATTTTGCTGTAGCTATTAAATATGATTTAGAAAAAGCAAGTGCTCCGTTTGTTATAGCAAAAGGTCAGGATTATATAGCACTTAGAATCAAGCAGATTGCTACAGATAATAAAGTACAGCTTGTTGAAAACAAGCCTTTGGCTAGAACGCTATATAGTACTGTTGATATTGGTGAGAATATACCACCTGAGTTATATCAGGCTGTTGCAGAAATATTAGCATTTGTTTATAAACTTAAAAACGGTTGATAATGCCTGATAATAATTTAATTATTAATTTGAAAAGGGGGGGCCGAAAAATGGCGAAAATAAATAGCTTATTCATACCGCTGGTTGTTATTCTTTCGATTTTAAACCTTATTTTGCCAATTCCGGCATTTCTGCTAGACTTTTTGCTAGCATTTAATATAGTTCTTGCTGCTGTCATACTACTAAATACTATATATTTAAAAACAGCACTTGATTTATCAATTTTCCCAACACTGCTTGTTATTACAACAATTTACAGACTTTCATTAAATGTAACGGCAACAAAGCTTATTTTGGCAGAAGGACATGCTGGCGACGTAATCAGGGGTTTTGGGTATATGGTCGGCAGAAATAATTTGGTAGTTGGTTTTGTTGTATATATCATTATCATGCTTGTTAATTTTCTTGTAATTACAAAAGGTTCTGAAAGAGTTGCAGAGGTTGCTGCAAGATTTACTTTGGATGCTATGCCTGGTAAGCAGATGGCAATTGATGCGGATTTAAATACTGGATTAATAAGTGAGGGCGAAGCAAAGGAACGTAGAAAAAGAGTTCAAAGAGAAGCGGATTTTTACGGTTCTATGGATGGTGCCAGTAAATTTGTAAAGAATGATGCAATTGCTGGAATTATTATTACTATTATTAATATTGCTGGTGGTTTGATAATTGGTGTAGTAATGAGAGATGAACCTATAGGAGAGGCTCTTGCTAACTATACCATTTTGACAATTGGTGATGGTTTAGTAAGTCAAATACCAGCACTTATGCTGTCAGTTGCAACCAGCTTTATTGTAACTAGGGCAGGTGCTGATTCTGAGCTCAGTATTGATTTTGTAAAGCAGCTATTTTACAATCCTAAGGTTTTATATATTTCTGCAGGGATTAGTTTAGCTATGTCACCATTTTTTACACCAATACCTTTTATTATCCTGTCAATATCCTTGTTTTTTATAGCTACAAAGCAAAAGCAGTTACAAAAGGAAGCTGTTAAGGAAGAAGAGGTTCAGATACAAGAGAGTGAAGTTGATGAAATAAGAAAGCCTGAGAATGTGGTAAGCCTTTTACAGGTAGATCCTATAGAATTAGAGTTTGGATATGGAATAATACCCCTAGCGGATGCAAATCAGGGTGGAGATTTATTAGATAGGGTTGTATTAATTAGAAGACAATTAGCACTTGAATTAGGCATGCTCGTTCCTGTAATCAGGCTTAGAGATAATATTCAGATTGGACCAAATGAGTATATTATTAAGATTAAGGGAACAGAAGTGGCTAGTGGTGAGCTATTATTTGATTACTTTATGGCAATGAATTCTGGTGGTGCAGAAGAAGAACTAGAAGGCATAAAAACCACTGAACCTGCATTTGGCTTACCAGCAATTTGGATTCAAGAGGGACAAAGAGACAAGGCGGAAATGCTTGGGTATACGGTTGTTGATCCTCCATCTATAATTGCTACTCATTTGACAGAAGTTATTAAGAAGTATTCTCATGAATTGTTGGGAAGACAAGAAGTTCAGACTCTTGTTGACAATTTAAAGCAAAGCTATCCTGCTATTGTTGATGAGTTAGTTCCTAAACTAATGAGTGTAGGTGAGATTCAGAAAGTTCTTGCTAACTTATTAAAAGAGGGTGTATCTATTAGAGATATGGTAACAATAATGGAAACTTTGGCTGATTATTCACCAATGACTCATGATGTAGATATGCTAACAGAATATGTAAGACAAGCCCTTGGAAGATCTATTTCTCAGAAGTTCTTTAATCAGGATTCAAATGTAATTACAATAGATCCAAAGGTAGAACAAATGATATTGGATTCAATACAAAAAACAGAATTTGGTTCATATTTAGCACTAGATCCTTCTGTTTCAAATACAATTATAAATAATTTATCAAAAAATGTTCAAAAATTGTTAAAGCTTGGTAGCCAACCAATTGTACTTGCATCACCAATAGTTAGATTATATGTTAAAAAGCTTACAGAGAATGTGATACCTGGATTGGTAGTTTTATCCTACAATGAAATTGATTCGTCAGTAGAAATTAAATCTGTAGGCACTGTGAGTGTTTAATATTTCAGATTATCTAATTAAGCTCAAAGGTTCTCTGTAATATACGGTAGTTTACACAGTTAGTTGCAATTAAATTATTGTGCCAGAAGTTGGCGTAGGAGGTTAATATAAAGGACATATATTTGAGAATTACTTATGGAGGCTAATCTATGAAAATTAAGCGTTATATGGGTAAGGATACTCAAGAGGCATTACTAAAGGTTAAAATGGATCTTGGGAATAATGCAATTATATTAAATACAAAAAAAGTGAGGCAGAAGGGTATCAAAAAATACTTTACTAGCCCTATGATTGAGGTAATGGCAGCTATTGACGATACTAGTAAAATAAAGGAACATGAGTTGACAAAAATTACAACTGTTGCTGATACTGCAAATTTACCCAAAAATATTTTGTCGCAAAAAGAGGGAAATTTTACAGAGTTAGAGAATAAAGTAAATAATATTGAAAAAGTACTGGACAAGATAATGGATGCTGTTAATCCTGAAAACAAAAATAGCAGAAGCCATAAAGATGAAGAAGAAAAATTACCTCAGATTTTTCAATTATTATATAATAATCTTATAAAAAATGAGGTTGAACAAGATATAGCAAAAGATATTATTGCTCAGGTTGAAAAAAGAAGCAATCCAAGAGATATCAATGATGCTACGCTTGTAATGCATTCCGTTATCTCCTCATTATTAGGAAAGTCAGAACCAATTAATTTTAGAACAGACGGAAAACCAACCGTTATACTTTTTGTCGGACCAACAGGGGTAGGAAAGACAACAACCTTGGCAAAGCTGGCAGCTTCATTTATGTTGGCGGACAATAAGGAAATAGGATTAATAACAGCAGATACTTACAGAATCTCTGCAGTTGAACAACTAAAGACATATGCTGAAATACTAGGAATTCCAATATCAGTTGCTTATTCAGTGTCTGAGATTCAAGACGAGATAAACAAATACAGTGATAAGGATGTTATATTAATAGATACAGCAGGGTGTAGCTACAAAGATAAGCAGAAATTTGATGAACTAAAAAAGTTGATTGAGACCTGCAATGCCGACGATGTTTTCTTGGTATTAAGTACAACTGCTAGTTCAAGAAATTTAAAGGATATTATTAAAAACTATAGTTTTATACCAAATTATAAGCTTATTTTTACAAAGGTTGACGAGACTTCGGCTTACGGAAGTATACTAAATACGAAGTGTTTTTCAAAGAAAAACCTTTCGTATATTACAAATGGACAAAATGTTCCAGATGATATTGAAATTGTAAATGTTGATAAGCTTTCAAAAAATTTATTAGGACATAATAATTAATATATTTTATGCCTATATGGGGCGTTGGAGGTTATTATGATAGATCAAGCTGAGAAGTTAAGAGATATTGTTAATAATAAAAAAAGAGAATCTAACGACAGCTCTTCTCAGAAAGTCAATCATTTGTTTCCTGAGGCAAATGCTGTAGGTCGTGCAAAGGTAATTACTATTACTAGTGGTAAAGGTGGGGTTGGTAAGACTAGTGTTACTGTAAACCTAGCTATTGCATTAAGTCAGAGAGGTCATAGAGTTGTTATTATAGACGCTGATTTAGGATTATCTAATATAGATGTTGTTTTTGGAATAGTACCTAAATATTCATTACTTGATTTAGTTAACTCCAATAAGGGTATATTAGATATATTATGTGAGGGACCTAATAATATCAAGTTTATTTCTGGAGGGTCAGGTGTTCAGGAATTGATAAACCTTGATAAGAATTCATTAGAAAACTTTATTGCAAATATGTCATTACTAGATCATATAGCAGATTATATTTTGGTTGATACAGGAGCTGGGCTTTCAGATACAGTTATGGATTTCGTAATATCTGCTGAAGAAGTAATTTTAGTTGTTACACCAGAGCCAACATCAATTACCGATGCGTATGCTGTTGTTAAAACAGTAGCAAGGATGAAGAAGGACTGTAATATAAATGTGCTTATAAATAGAGCAGATAGTGAAATTGAGGCTAAAAATGTATATAATAATTTTTCAACAGTAGCAGAGAGATTTTTGTCAATGAAACTAAACACAATAGGTTATTTGCCATATGACCATTCGTTTACAAAATCTGTAAAAATGCAAAAACCTTATATACTAAATTATCCAAAAAGTAATACCAGTAAGTTAATTAATGATATTGCAGATATATTTATAAAAAATAATTTAGAAAATACAAATATTACACAACCTGGAATCAAGGGATTTATTAATAGATTTGTTAGCTTGTTTACTAATTGACATAGTGTTATACTATAATTAAATAAAAAATGCGAAAATCAATAAAAAGTGTCGAAAGATATCGAAAACATTACTTTTATTAAAGCTGAGGTAACTATGAATTATATAACAAAGAAAAGTAATGCAATAAAAGTATTAGTTGTGGATGACTCTGCATTTATGAGAAAAGTTCTGTCAGATATAATAGAAGCTGATATATCGCTTACTGTTATTGGAACTGCAACAGATGGAAAAGATGCACTAAGCAAAATTAGTTTGCTAAATCCAGATGTCATAACTTTAGATGTTGAAATGCCAGTTATGGATGGCATCAACTGTCTAAGAGAGATTATGATGAAATCTCCAAAGCCTGTGATTATGATAAGTAGCGGGACTAGTTATGGGGCAGAATTGACCATTAAGGCATTAGATGAAGGGGCTGTTGATTTTATTGCAAAGCCCAAAAATATATTTGATATAAAAAATGAAAAAGCACGAAGTGAAATTATAGAAAAAATTACAGTTGCACACAATATTGGGAAAAAGAGTTATAAGAGTTACAACAATTCTGATATTGTTAAATCTGTTAATAAAAATAATGTATTAAAATATATAATTGCTATCGGATGTTCTACTGGAGGACCGAAAGCGTTACAGAGTGTAGTACCAAATTTGCCGGAAAATTTACCAGCTGCTGTTTTAATAGTACAGCATATGCCTCCTGGTTTTACTAATACTTTAGCTGAAAGGCTTGATGCAAAAAGCAAAGTAGTGGTAAAGGAAGCTACAAACAAAGAAAAGCTGTTAGCTGGACATGTATATATCGCACCTGGTGATTATCATATGCTTTTGGAAACTAGTACTAATGGCGATATATTAATTAACCTTGATAAATCTTCTCCTGTAGGTGGACATAGACCCTCAGTTGATGTAATGATGAACTCACTTTCAGATACAGGGTTTAAAAATATAATTGGTGTAATACTAACAGGTATGGGAGCTGATGGTAGTATTGGAGTTAAGAAACTGAAAGACATAAACAAGGGTTTTATTATAGCTCAGGATGAGGATTCAAGTGTAGTTTATGGCATGCCTAAGATGGCATTTCAAACAGGAGCAGTAGATAAGGTGGTATCACTAAGTAAGATTACAGACGAAATTATTCAATTCTTGGAGGTGCGTTAGTATGGATATGACTCAGTATTTACAAATATTTATTGAAGAATCTAATGAACATGTACAGAGTTTAAATCAATCTCTTTTGCAGCTTGAAAAGGATCCTGGGGACAATAGTGTTCTAAATGAGATATTTAGAGTTGCACACACTATTAAAGGAATGGCAGGCACAATGGGTTTTACAAAAATGACAAAACTAACCCATGATATGGAGAATGTATTACAAGCTATTAGAAATAATGAAATTAATGTAACTTCTGACTTGGTTGATGTTTTATTTAAGTGTCTTGATGCTCTAGAAAACTATGTAAGTACTATTGTTGCAACTAGTACAGAAGGTGACAAGGAATACACAGACATTATGATTGCACTAAAGTCAATTTTAGAAAATAAAGGGACTACAAGTGCGGCTCCTGTGAGTACAAAGGGTAATGACAACAAATCATCAAAGGACAAAGCTAGATACATAACTGAGAAGCTTGAATTTGATGAATTTGAGAGAAATGCAGTAAATAAAGCAATTGATATGGGAATGCATGCTATCAAAATAACAGTTGTTCTTAATAAAGGCTGTTTGTTGAAGGCAGCTAGAGCATTTGTTATATTCCAAACATTAGAAAAATATGGTGAGATTGTTAAAGCACAACCAATGGTTCAGGATATAGAAGATGAAAAATTTGATTCTGAATTTACGGTTGTTGTTATATCTAAAGAGAATGAACAGCTATTTTCTAATGAAATCAACTCTATTGCTGAAGTTGAGGAAGTATTAGTTAGTACGTTGAGCAAATTTAGTATGGATGCTTCAAATGCTGAAGCCGACAAAAAAGGAGAAGCTGAAGAGACTGAAAAGGTAGAGCATATAGAAAAAACAGCTTCAAAGGATGATAATACCCATGAAGCAGCTAAGCAAAATGTTGCTCACAAAAAGACTCAAAGAACAGTAAGAGTTGATATTGACAGATTAGATGTATTGATGAATCTAGTTGGAGAATTAATAATAACTAAAACTAGATTAGAAGAGTCAGATATTACATCTAATGAACAAGAGTATCGTGAGACAATTGAGTATCTTGAGAGAATTACTACAAATTTAAATGACGCTGTTATGAAAGTTAGAATGGTTCCTGTTGAGACAGTATTCAATAGATTCCCAAGAATGGTCAGAGATATTGCAAAGGATTTGGGGAAAGACATCCAATTAATAATGTCAGGTGAGGAAACAGAACTTGATAGAACAGTTATAGATGAGATTGGAGATCCACTTATTCACATGCTAAGAAATTCATGTGACCATGGACTTGAATCTACAGAGAGAAGAAGAGAGCTTGGAAAACCAGAAGTTGGAACAATTAACCTTACTGCATATCAATCAGGCAACAACGTAATTATACAGGTTTCAGATGATGGTTCAGGTATAAATACTGAAAAAACAAAAGCTAAGGCTATTGAAAAAGGAATAATCACAAAAGAAGAAGCTTTGAATATGACTCAGCAAGAAGCAATAGAGTTGTTATTCAGACCAAGCTTCAGTACTGCTGATAAGGTTACAGGTCTTTCAGGAAGAGGAGTTGGACTTGACGTAGTTAAGACTAAGATTGAACAGGTCGGAGGAACGGTTGAGGTTGAGAGTCAAAAGAATAAAGGAAGTAGTTTCATAATTAAATTGCCTCTAACACTTGCTATTTATCAGGCATTACTTGTAAATGTAGGAAAAGAGAAATATTTTATTCCTTTAGGTTCAATTTATCAGATATATAACTGGTCAGCAGATGAGGTTAAGACAGTTCAAGGACAGGAAATAATTCTTCTCAGAAATATGGTTGTTCCAATTACAAGGCTTGCAGATACCTTGGACATTGTTGATTCGGATAATAAGGATAAAAAGCAGCTAAAGATAGTAATTGTCAGAAAAGGTGAGAAACTTTCAGGTCTTGTTGTAGACAGTGTTATTGGACAGCAGGAGATAGTTATTAAATCACTTGGTAAGATTTTATCTGGAATAAAATATTTTGCTGGAGCAACCATTCTTGGTGACGGAAGTGTTGCACTGATAATTGATGTAAATTCAATAACTTAGTAAATTATTTTGGAAACAAACCATGGATAAGTTTGAAAACCGATTGATTTTTATGTATGATGTTGAGTTGTGAGTATAGGTTTTCTACTAAGGTTATTACAAAATTTTTTGTGCCCATAGTGGGCGTAGGAGGTTATTATGTCAGATGAACAGGTTCATGAATTAGAAACAAAGCAATTTATCGTATTTAGTTTAGGCGATGAACAATTTGGAATTGATTCTCTTAAAATAACAACAATTGATAGAATGAAAGTAATAACAAGAGTTCCTAAAACTCCTAGTTTTTTTAAGGGTGTAATAAATTTAAGAGGAGATATTATTCCAGTAATGGATTTGAGAGCTAAGTTCAATCTTCCGCCAATAGAAGAAACAGAAGAAACTAGAATTATTATTCTTAAACTTGAAGAGATTTCAATTGGTGTTGTTGTAGATCAAGTTCTTCAAACAATTCAGTTGACAAGTGACTCAATTGAAAGTGCTTCAAGTTTGATAAACAATTCAGATTCTGACTATATACTAGGTATAGGCAAGGTTGATGGAGAAATAGTAACTTTATTAAATTTCGAGAAGTTAGTAAAGATTTAATTAAAATATTATTATTGAGGTATATGTAATGACAATAAGTTTTGATGAATTAAACCATTTGCAATTAGATGTGCTTAAAGAAATAGGAAATATCGGTGCAGGTAATGCCGTTACATCTTTAGCAAAAATGTTAGATAAAAGAGTTGATATGGCAGTTCCAAAGGCTAATATATTAGGCTTTGATAAAGTTTCTCAGATTTTGGGTGGGGAAGAAATGCTGGTTGTTGGTATATTACTTAATGTAACTGGTGATATAAAAGGTAGTATGATGTTTACTATGGATATTCATGCTGCTAGGCAACTTGTAAATATACTATTTGGAAACAAGGTTTCATCAAGCTTAGTGTTTGATGAGCTTGAATTATCAGCTCTTAAAGAAATTGGCAATATATTAACAGCATCATATTTATCAGCATTGGCGGGATTGACAAATCTCAAAATACTGCCATCTGTACCAGAACTGGCTATTGACATGGCAGGAGCAATTTTAAGTGTGCCTGCAATAGAGTTTGGTAAGGTTGGGGATTCAGTTTTATATATAGAAACAGAATTTAGTGAGGGAATTACGAAAGTATTTGGGGACTTTCTATTAATACCAGATGTTGATTCATATGAGGTATTATTAAAAGCATTGGGAGTTATAGAATAATGGATATTGATATAGTTAAGGTAGGTATGGCTGACTTAAATTCTGCACTTCATCCATGTATGATTACAACACTTGGACTTGGTTCTTGTGTTGGAGTTGCATTGTATGATCCCAAATCAAAAATAAGTGGTTTAGCCCATGTAATGTTGCCTAACAGTGAGCAGGCTAAAAATAATAGTAATATTGCAAAATTTGCGGATACAGCTATTGTAAAACTTATAGATGATATGGTAAAATTGGGAGCAAAAAGGGAAAGAATTGTAGCAAAGCTTGCTGGTGGGGCACAGATGTTTGTATTTAATGGAGGATCTGATTTAATGAGGATTGGCTATAGAAATGTTGTTGCCTCAAAAGATAAATTAGCTGAGCTTAATATTCCAATAATTTCTGAAGATACTGGAGGGAATTATGGGAGAACTATAGAGCTTTATTCTGAAGATGGTAGACTAATGATTAAGACTATTGGTTTTGGAATTAAGCAACTATAATTTTATAAGTAATGTTAGAAAGCCAACTAGAATTGCTTGTTATTAACTAAAGAAAAGATGTAATTATTTTTAACTTTATAGTTTAACGACGAAAGAGGTAAGAATGGAGACAATAATGAAAATCCCTTTTCTACTTGCTATTTTGGCATCTATTGTAACAGGTGCTATCAGCATAGTTAATAATGCTGAAACTAACACAACATGTGTCAGAATGATAATAGCTATGATAGTTTTTTATATCATAGGAATACTGGTTAGTAATACAATATCAAATATTGTTGAAGAGCAAAACAAACAGAAACTTGAAGTTGAAAAAAAGCTTCTAGAAGAAGAAATGCTAGAAAAGGCAAAGGTTTCTGCGAAGGTGAAAAAAGCCGAACATTTGGGAAATATGCTTGATTTATCTACAGAGGAAGAAATTGATGATGGTTTTACTCCATTTGACTTATCACAAGCAGTTAAAACAAGAATGAAACAATAATACAATAAGCGATATATAGTATATATCATTGGGGGATTTACATGCCAGGTGTAAATAATAATCAGCTTTGGAAACAATATACACAAACAAAGGATCCAGCTTTAAAGGATGAGCTTATAGTTCAGTATGCATATCTAATCAAATATGTAGCTGGAAGACTAAGCATATACTTCGGATCAAATGTTGAATTTGATGATTTAGTTGGTTATGGAGCATTTGGGCTTATTGATGCTATAGAAAAATTCGACATTTCAAAAGGTGTTAAATTTGAAACTTATGCTTCTTTTAGAATAAGAGGCTCTATTATAGATAGTATTCGTGATTTAGATTGGGTTCCAAGGTCATTAAGACAAAAAAATAAGGAACTGGAAAAAGTTTATGCTGAAATAGAGAATGAAGTTGGTCATTCGGCTACAGACAAAGAAGTTGCTGATAAGATGGGTATAAGCATAGAAGAATTTTATAAGCTTTTAAATGATGTCAATGTATCATCAATGATGTCTCTAGAAGAATTTATGGAACAAAACTATGAAAGAGGCTTAGAGATAACAAGTGACAGTACTGATGACAAGCCAGAAGCGGCTTTGGAAAGTGTTGAAATAAAGGAAATGCTTATAGATGCTATCGATAAATTGCCAGAAAAAGAAAAATCAGTAATAACATTTTATTATTTCGAAGAATTAACTCTAAAGGAAATAAGTGCAATAATGAGTGTAACAGAATCTAGAATTTCACAGTTACACACCAAGGCTTTGCTGAGAATGCGTGGTAAATTATTTAGACATAGAATAATGCTGGAATCTTAGGGTTACACAGCACTGGAATTATTACTATTATTTATACCTAAATGGGGCGTGGGAGGTTAATATGGCGGAACAGGAAGACTTGAAAATACTAGTAAGTATTTCACCTGATGAGTTGAAAGCATTTATAACTCTATATAAGGGTGACGGGGACAATAAAGTTACCAAGGACGATATGCTCAGAGCACTTGCAATTCAAAAAGTCACATTTGGTATTAATGAAAAAGTTTTAGAGCAATATGCTGGGAATCCTATGTATAATGAACCATTTTGTGTGGCTGAAGGTACTGCGTCTCAAAATGGTAAAAATGGCGAAGTAAAGTTTCACTTTAATACCACAGTTAGTAACACGCCAACATTGTTAGAGGATGGAAGTATTAACTATAGAGAATTAAATTTAATCCAAACAGTACAAAAAGGGCAAATTCTTTGTACTCTTGAGCCTGCAATAATGGGAAGCAATGGTATGACTGTAAAAGGAAGAGTTTTGATTGGAGTTAATGGAAAACCTGCTGTATTGCCAAGAGGCAAGAATGTAGCCATTTCTGAAGATGGAAAGTCTTTATATGCTACGACTGATGGTGAGGTTGAATATTTGGATGCAACAAAGGTCAGTGTATACACTAACCATGAAGTTCCAGCAGATGTAGATAATTCTACAGGGAATATCAATTTTGTAGGTAGCGTTATTATAAAGGGAAATGTTTTATCAGGCTTTAAAGTTGAAGCAGGAGGTAATGTTGAAGTCTATGGGGTTGTTGAAGGAGCTTCAATTAAAGCTGGTGGAAATATAATCCTCAGAAGAGGTATGCAAGGAATGGGAAAGGGCACACTTACAGCTGGTGGTGATATTATTGCCAGGTATATAGAGTATTGCAATGTCGAGGCAAAAAATAATATACAATCTGAAGCTGTCTTGCATAGTAATGTGAAGTGTGGAAATAAGCTGGAACTGACTGGAAGAAAAGGCTTGCTAGTTGGTGGTACATGTAAAGTTGGTAAAATTATTATTGCCAAAGTAATTGGCTCACATATGGCAACACCTACAGAGCTTGAAGTTGGTATTGATCCGACGGTAAGAGAGGATTATAAAAAAGCAAAAGATGAATTGGCAGCAATTGAAATTGATATAAAAAAAGCTGACCAAGCAATAGTTTTATTGAAAAAGCTTGAAGCTGTAGGTGCACTTACACCTGATAAGCAAGAAATATTAACCAAAAGTGTAAGAACTAAAATATTTTTATCATCTCGTTTAGAAGAGGTAAAGAGAGATATTGAAGTTTTTGATGAAAAGCTTAAACAGGATGGCGATGGAAAGATTCGTGCAACAAGCTTTTTATATCCTGGAGTAAGAGTTACTATTGGAACAAGTATTATGTATGTTAAAGAAAATCTTCAATATTGTACTTTGTATAGAGATGGTGCAGATATACGAGTTGGAGCAATTGACAAATAATTTATTAGTCTATTGTATAGGAGGCGGTCAGATGTCTATAAGACCTGTGGATTTTCAAGTAATGTATCCCAAATCATCTGAACTAGCAAAAACATATAGTGACGAGACAAATAAAAATCAAGCTATAAATCAGCAATTAGCTGAGCAAAATAGAGATAGGATAGATAATAACTTAAAGCAAGTGGTTGCTAGAGAAAATGTTAATGGCGGTAGAGTGGAAGAAAAGGAAGAAAAAGATAAATCAAAGCAACAGAAGGATAAAAATAAGAAACAAAAAAAACCAGGGGATATGCCAACTATTGATATCAAGATATAGTTTTGATTCTTATATTCGGGTACAAGCATAAGTGTTTGCCAAAACACAATTTTTCGTCGGAGGGGTAACTAATTATCCATAAAGGTGTTAGGTGGACAGCTTGCCAAAGAAGAAAATTCAGTTTATTACATAGATGGGGTTATAGAATTGAACAATATTTTCAGTCTTGACCCCATTACTACTGATGAAGCGATTTTAAAACGTGATTTGAGTTTTATAAAGGCTAATTTAGATATTACAACTTGAGGTGAGTATGGAAGCATTCTATGTAAGTATTATTTTTTTGGGAATTATATTAGTAGTTGCAGCTTTGTTCTTCATTATAATGGATAAAGTAAATGGAAAAGACTTTTTTAAAGAGTTTGATAGAAAAAAAGATGAAATGTTTAACCTGATTCAAGATTCTGAAGACATGGTACAGGAGCTAAATAAGATGTCTGACTATGTTGTTACAGTTATAGCTGAAAAGAATCAGGAATTCTTTAATAAAACTACTAAACATAAAGAGCAGGAACCATTAATTGAGCTAGAAAATGTTAAAGAGGATATAAAGGAATTGCCAGCTCAAGAACAGCAAGAGCAGAGATTACTAAATACGCAGGAAAATTCAAATCAGAAAATGCTGTCTGAAGATACAGTAGTTAAAAGTGAAGATTTGATTCATAATAAAAATGACGTAAAACAAATGGAGGCTGCAGAGCTACAAAAGGGTGCAGTTTTTTATAATGCAAAGGATGTAGCACATAAATATAAGAATTTGGATCCGCAGAATAAAGGTTTGATTACTCAAAATGAGATTCATAAATTATCAGACTTAATAGAAGATAATTCAATGAATAGTGTTGTTATTGAGGATGGATATTCAACTTCGGACAATATGGTAAAAGCTCAAAAAGCACCTGATTTCCCTATAGATTTTGGAAAAGAGATAGAAAATAGTGAGCCTGAAAACCTAAGAACCCCCAAACTTACTCTTAGCGGTAGGAGAGGAGTAGTTTTGCAGATGATTGAACATGGTTTGACTGATGAAGAGATCTCTGAAAAATTGAGAATTGGTAAAGGTGAAGTTAGGCTAATTAGAGGGCTAAGTAAATAATTGAATTATCAATGCTTTGTTGCCTTTCCACATTCACCATCTTTGATTCATAGTGTGTTAAAACCGACAGGAAGAAACTTTTCACAACCTTTATGGGTTTGTTGAGATTCGCTTAAATGCAATATTATATTTTATTGAACGATGAAACATGGAGAGTAAAATGAAAAAACTACATGAGAAAAGTATTGTATTAGGAATTGGAATAGGGATGATAATTACTTCTATTGCAGGAATGATTTATTCTGCTGGAACTCAAAAAGAACTAAGCAAGCAAGAAATTATTAGTAGGGCTAAGACTTTTGGACTAATAGATCCTACTGGTTTAATTAATAAAAAGGATGTATCTGAAAGCACAGCAACAGTTCCTAAAAACGCCACCCCTAGTAATACTGAAACTGCAAATAATACGGCATCAAATACTACGGTAGTAGATAAAAAAAAGGATGCTGCTACAACCTCTGAAAAGCAACAAGAAGCAGAAAACACAGAAAAAGAAAATACAGAGGCTGAGAGGAATATAAGTATTGCAGTACAAAGTGGATTTGGTTCTAAAGAGGTGGAAAAGTTATTACTTGAAAAAGGTGTTATAACAAGTGTAGCTGAATTTAACACTGTTTTAGATTCTTATAATGCCACTCAAAAAATTCGTACAGGAACTTACTTATTCAAAAAAAATGAAGATTTGCACTATATTGTTAAAACTATTTGCAAATTCAAATAAGCTTCAATATTAACCTCCCACGTCTCATTTCGGCACAAAATAAAGTGAAACTATCAGTGGATAACCTCTACTTCGCAGAGGTAGGCAGTATTTTTTTCTACATGATTGCTCAATCTACAAAAAGCTACTTGTAGCTTTTTGACATGCGAAGAGATTGATGAATATACGAAATGTAAACTTCGTATTTTTCAAGCTATGAGTCGTTGCTTATGTAGCACACTGCTTTAGCGGTGATTTAAGAATAGTTCTTCTATTTTTTAATACGAATTAGTATTATATAGAATATTTCTTTCTGCCAAACTCATCTTTTATTACCTTAAAGGCTATTGGAGTAAATATCAAAGCACACACTATTTCAGCAGCTGGATAGCAGAACCAAACTCCCTTTAATCCAAATAGCTTGCCCAAAATAAATGCAGAAGGCAGTAGTACTACTATTTGTCTAAGCAATGACATTACAAGTGATTTGAAGCCGTGTCCTATTGATTGGAACATTGATGAAATAATTATACCAAATGCTGCTGGAATAAAGCATATACTAATAACTCTAAGGGCGTAAACACCTATATCAGAGTCTTGACCAAAAAAAGACAGTAGCTGACTTGGGAACACTTGAAAAATAACCAGTCCTATAACTAAAATACCAGAAGCAACTGATAAAGATAAAACCAGAGTGCGATCAAAGCGCTTCTTTTTATTTGCACCAAAATTATATCCCATTATTGGCATAGCACCTTGTGTTAATCCAAATACAGGCATAAATACGAAGGATTGTAGTTTGAAATAAATACCCAATACGGAAATAGCAGCTTCTGATAATGACATGAGTATGAAGTTTAAGCTTGTTGTTGTAAGAGATGCAACAGCATTCATAACAATTGTAGGGACACCTACTTTGTATATGTCAATTACATTTTGCTTTTTCACCTTGAAGCCACGTAAATTTGGCCTTATAGCGTGATTTTTCACATTAAGCATAATAATAACGAAGGTCATTGCTGTAAACTGGCTAATTACTGTTGCGATAGCTGAACCAGCTATGCCTAGCTTGGGAAAAAAGAAATATCCAAAAATAAGCAGTGGATTTAATATAATGTTTAGAATAGCTCCAATTAGCTGTGAAACCATAGGTATGGTCATATTTCCAGTTGCTTGTAATGTCTTTGTACAAAGAATCTCAATAAACATTCCAGCAGAACAGGCTGTTACAATTGTTAGGAAGGTCGTTCCTAAGGATATAACATTTGGATTGTCTGAAAACATTGCTATAAAAGACCCTGAAAACAATAAACCTATTACAGCAAATATGCCAGCATTTATCAAAGCTAAAAATAAACCTGTTGAAGCTGTGACAGATGCTTCGTCAATTTTTCCTTCACCTAGCTTTCTTGCTACTAGGGAGTTTGTTCCTAATCCCACACCAATTGCAAACGCAAAAACTAAAAGCTGCATAGGAAAGGCAATTGAGACAGCTTGAAATGCATCCGGACTTAGCTTTGATACAAAATAGCTATCAACAATATTATATAGTGATTGCACAAACATTGACAGCATTGCTGGTGCTGACATACATGCTAATAATTTTCCAATTGGCATTACACCCATTTTTTCGAAGCTTAAACTATCTTTTTTCATAGAACCTCCAGCTCATAATTAAAACATATTGGTATTTCATATAAATTTAATTACTCATTACATACAAATAAATATTTTATCAAATTTAGAATATAAATGTCAAATTTAAAATTTTGTATTTTATGCTAAAATATAGCCGAGGTTACTATTCAACCTCTCCCAAACTAGATTTACGATAGCGTTGGATTTTTAGTGGTTAGTAATTGATTTAGAATAAATGTAAATGAATAGTATATTTTTTTTGAATTATATGATATATATAATGTAGATTAAATCATAATCACCGATAGACGTTATTTGTAATAAAGCTGACTAAATTACATTATATATATTGGAGGCAATAATGGAGTATCAAAAGCTGGATAAGAGAGTTTTAGTTTCTTGGAGAATCGCTAGAGTAATTGGTATTTTAATAGTTGGTGCTATTTTAATTGGTGCACTGGTTATAGTGTCTAGACTGTCTTTTTTTGAGACATATATGGTTTATGGATATATTGCTGTTGGAATAATATTAAGCTATATGCTATTGGCTCTTTTTCTATTTCCAGCAATTGAATACAGGCAATGGGGGTACATTATTTCAGATGATAGAATAGAAATTAGACATGGTATATTTTTAATAAAAATTACTGTTATCCCAATTGTAAGAGTACAGCATATAACAATATCTCAGGGGCCTATTAACCGCAAGCTTGGTATTTCCACAATAAATGTACATACTGCAAGCGGAGTCTTTGGCATTGAGGGTATTTCCAGTGAGGATGCTAGCACTATGGCAGAAATGCTAAAAGCAAAGTTGTATAATAGACTTGATAATTTCGAGAAATAGCTTATTATTCTTTATTTCTCTATTTTTTATTGACATTTGGAATCAAACCATTTTTTTAATCAAAGGAGGACAGATGGAGTTTAAGCGTAGAAGAGGAAATATTTTAATTATATTTGAAAAAATATCAGAAATACCATTACTATTATTGAGTATTCTTTTTAGTGCATTCCTTTTAAATCAATTTGACAAACAAGCTTTAGTGCCAGTAATTTTTATTTTACTTAGTCCTGTCAAGAAATTGGTGAATTATTTCTTTACATACTATACTTTGACGGAGGAGCTACTAATAGTAGAAGCTGGTGTGTTCAATAAGAAGAGAACCGAGCTACCGTTTTCTACTATTACTACTGTAGACCTTTCTCAAAACATTTTATATCAGATATTTGGTGTATATAAAATTAAAGTAGATAACGCAAGCCAAACAAATGAGACTGCAAATCAATCAAATATCAATTTGACTTTAAAGGCAGATGAAGCAATTCAATTTAAGAAAATAATTATTGGTAACAGTAATGAAACTTTGAACGAGCAACATGAGACAGGGGCAATCAAAGCGGAAATAAGAGATTTTGTCAAGCTAGGGTTATTGCAGTCCAAGATTGCCTATATTATGAGTATAATTGCTATTATTGGCTCACTAACAAATTTTATTGTTCCATTTATAAAAGGTAAATTTGGGGGTGGGTTTATTGTAGCTATGATAATTCCACTAATAATAATTATTTATCTGATTGCTGTAGCTATGTCAATAATAAAAGTAGTATTAAAATATTATGCTTTCAGCGTTTGGGCAGATGAGGACACATTAAAAGTGCAGTATGGACTTTTTAATAAAAAAAGCTTTTCTCTGCAGAAAAGAAAAATAAACGGTATTATTCTGAAACAAAGTTTTCTAATGAGAGTTTTCAAGCTTTATTCAGCAGAGGTTATAGTAATAGGTTATGGTGACAAGTCAGAAGAGGGTGGAAGTGAGCAGGCAATTATTTTTCCTATTGCTACAAAAGAAAAAATAAGAGAAATTGTCAGCATTGTGTTGCCCGAATATTCATTGGATTATAGTCTTTGTAAACCAGAGAAAAAAGCAATAAGGTACTTTTTCTTCAGTCCTATATTTTTGTTCTCAGTATTTTGTGTTATAGGTGCAGTTATTACAGCAATACTTATAAATAATTATATTGTAATGGCGTTGGCTCCAGTGCTTTTAGCTTTTTCAGTTGCTCATGCAATGCAAAAGTATATCAATGCTGGAATAAGCGTTGGAGAGAGCAATGTTGTTCTCTGTGCAGGAGCGTTCAGCAAGAGGATAGCTATTGTAAAGACAAAGAGTATAGAGAGCATTACAGCTTCAGGAAGTATATTCAAGAGAAGAAAGGGTATTGTATCTATTAGGCTTGGGTTTGTTGCACCACTGCGAGTAGCAAATATATCTTCGCTGAATTTACCGAAAGAGCAGTTTGAGTTGCTAGAAGGGGTTTTGAAGTATTAAAAATATTGTTAGTGTATTTTTAATTTTTTAAAATTTGGTATTGATTTGTGATTGTTTGTGTGTTATTATATTCAAGCAACAGGAAATTAACACGCCGAAGTGGTGAAATTGGCAGACGCACTGGACTCAAAATCCAGCGGGGTTAAACCCGTACCGGTTCAAGTCCGGTCTTCGGCACCAAATGAGATAAAAAAGGTTTCACAGATTATATAATTTGTGAGATCTTTTTTTATTTTACTTAGTCCAGTGGGTATAAATGATTAAAATAAAACACACTGGATTCATAAATAGAGTGTATAACCCTTCAAGATTTTTAAAATCGAGGAGGGTAGAAAAATGAATACTCAAACTTGGGGAGACAGGCTAGAACTTTACGGCAATCAACTTGGAGTAAGAATTAGACCATATGACATTAGACATTCATTTGCATTATTATTTCTAAGGAATGGTGGAAATGAATTTGGATTACAAAAGGAACTAGGACATACGGATATGTCAATGACAAAAAATATGAAAATTTATATGGAAATGACTTTTAAAATATCCATAAAACAGCAAGTTCTTTAAATATGTTAATTAAAAATAAGAATAAAGTTGCAAGAATTAAAAAATAGGTTTATATTTTAGTAGGGATGTCTACTGATTCTAAAGAAAGAGTATTGCTGTGTTTAAAACATACTGTATGTATTTTATGGATTCTACTTAAGGATGTATAAATGAATGAAAAGGATAATAAAAAGGTTATTATTTACTATAGCTCTTGTACCAGCACTTTTAGTGCTTTTAGTTGTCACACTATTTATAGTTTCGCCAATCCTTAACAATATTACATTAAGCAGCTTTTCTAAGCAAATTTATGAGTGTCCTTTACCTAAGAATACCTTGTTAATAGAAGCGGAAGCTGTTTGCGGTAAGTTAAATGGTAATGGAAATGGTATGGATTTTTTTGCATGTATTCTTATTAAGTCTAATATGTCAATAGAACAGATAAAGCAATACTATAAAGATAAGAAATTTAAACCCGCTAAAAAAGATAAAGAACATGTGGTTGATATAGAAGCTACATCAGTAAATGGGGAACAGTTAAGTACTGATTATGTATTACATGAAGATGTACGTTTTAGCAAGTTGAAAAACATTAGAGATTACTCTGGCTATTATGTTGTAATGATTTATGATGGCGGTTATTCGGCTGATTTTGATATTAGAGGGCATTAGTATAATAAAAGAGGAGTATCGTGGACATTTTTATTAACCACTAGGAGTAATATATGAATTCAACTCAAAATTTGAATGTGAAAAAGATAATAACTGAATATATTTTCAATAAAACTGGACATTCCGTATATTATAAAGTAGATATAATAATAGATATTAAAGGATGTTTGTGGTACAAAAGAAACAGAATGGAAGTACTTGATAATTACTCGAAAGTTCTTAAAGAGAACGGAATTATTATAATTGATGGAGGTAGCATTTCTAAAATTAGATATATAGCTAACTTAGTATTATACCAGTTGTCTTTTTGTAATATTGTGCATGGTTACATGGAAAATTCTACGTATCAAAAGCTTTATTTACATATTAAGAATTCTAAAAAGTTGAGTAATTATATTAATCAAAATTTTATAATAAAAGAGTATGACTTAGTAAGTTATAAGAAGCAAAAGATTAAAGTAGCAACTTTAGCTAAAAAAGTCCCCAAAATATAAACATGGTGGTGATTGACAGTAGGGAAATGTAGCATGTTGTGAAATGTGCTTTAACCCTATAAGCTCATTGTAAATATACAGGTTTTTTTGAACTCTGACTTCATAATACGGAAGGATTCTTTTATTTACCAGCGTCTTTATTAAAATTGATAACCCAGCGGTGATATCAGCGAAAAATGAAATTAGGTATGTTCCAAATGGAATACTTTTATGATACCTAAGTAGTTTGTAATATTATTTATTATAGCTTAAAAAACATACAATGATTTATCTGCTCTGCCGATTGTATCAGCAGGGTTTTTTTCTTTGTATATAATCAAAAATCACACTTTAAATGTTCAATAGCTTTACACGTAAATTGCAGAAGTATCAAAACTATATCCAAATTGACATTGTATACCAATAATAGTATAATTTGAAAAACAAGATACATGTTAAATAAAAATTTGAAACGGAGAAAGTATTATGAAAGTAAAAAAACTGATTAGTTTGGTATTAATCACAATTATTTTAACTACTTCTATAAGTAGTGTATTTGCTGCATCATCTAAAGAGAATCAAGATTTGCAAATTGCAACTGAAGCAAGTAATAACAATGTAGATATATTTAAAGCACCAACAACAACAGCTAAAACAAATCCTTCTAGTACAACAATACCAATTAATAATACTACTGCGGAGAAAACAACAAATTCCACTCAAAGAACATTAGCAAGCCTACCCTCATTTGCCACGGTAAAAATATCTGCAAGTAATGATGATTTAAGAACAATAACAGTAACAGTTAATACTACTGGTATTATAACTCCTATTACTTATTTTTCTGGGTACATAAATATTAGGAATTATAACGGTGTTTGTACTAGTTCTACAAAGATTTCTGGGTCTTTATTTTACAATAATACGTTTACAATTACAAAACCTATAACTGCAACAGTAGAGGAAAATATAACTTTGCAAACTTGTTCGTTTACACAGGCTTTAGAAGACTATGCTGTTCCTGATATAACGTCTATACGCACAAATCAAATAGGTGGTTCTTACAATTCAATTATATCAGCTATGGGTGGAGAAAGGCATCACTTAATTGCGAAGCAAGTCATTAACTCAGCTACTATTTATAAATATGATTCTTACAGAAATATAATAGGAACTGTTACATCTGGTACAGCACCATGTATATTAATGACTCCCGAAGACCACCAAAAAACTTCAAGTTATAAGAATTCAGCGTCCGCTATAGCATATCGCACTAGACAATTAGAACTTGTAAAGCAAGGAAAATATGTTGCCGCTATGCAGATGGAAACAGATGATATACATGCAAATGTAGGACATAAATATGATATTGCCATTTCTGTTGCTTGGGTGTATATGATTGGTCTAAATTGGTATCAATAAGTTTAGTATATGATGTAAAAATTTGTTATAATAAATCGTGATAAAATTACGCAAAGGAATGAGCAAACATGGAATTTAAATTAATTCTTTTTGAAGGAACTGATAGTATAAAATTTGGGATGGCGAGAGAAGAAATACAATCAATACTAAAGGTTACACCTGATTTAGTAAGGTCGGATGTTGATATCTATGATGCAGAATTATATCCTAGCATATGTAAAGTGTTTTACGAACTAAACAAAAATGGTGTATTAGTATGTGCAGAAATTGAATTTTTTAAACCAACGAAAGTTTTTTTAGATGGAATTCAATTAATGAACAAACCCATAAAAGAAATAGAAGAATGGTTTAAGAACAAATTTGAAGATGCCACAAATGAGATAATGACTGGTCTTATGTCAGCGAAATATGAAATTAGGTTAACAGTATCAGATTCTTCAAAAATTGAATCGGTTGATTTATCAAGACAGGGGTATCAAGAACAACAGAAAGAATTTTACGAAAAAGCTTACGATGCAAAGAACCTTGTAGAGAATTCCACTACTAGAAAGTATATCTGTCTAAATTGTAAAGATGTAGTTAATTCAGAAACACCTATCGTAAAATGTTTCAAGTGTAATACATTTATGATACCTAAGTAGTTTTTAATATTATTTATTATGGCATGAAAAATAAATCATACTGATTTATGAGTGAAGATTATCTAGATGTTACAGACCTTTATTCACACATTCTAAATGCCGACAGCTATAGGATTACACTTGTTGTAAATACTCCTGCTTCGGCAGAGAAGGAATAAATCCCGCCATACGCTTGAGCAACTGCAACAATGCTTTTTGTGCCAAGACCATGATTTTCTTTTATGCTTACCGGCATGTCGCCTTGAAATAATACAGTTCCTTCGAAGTGGTTTGTAATTTGTATGAAAAGCTTATCGTTTTTAGGAGCACAGAAAATCTTTATAGTCCTGCTTTTTGAATTGGAAACAAGTTTGCAGGCATTCACAGCATTTTCAATAGCATTTGCAAAAATAACGCAAAGATCCATATCTGCCACAGTATTTTTCTCTCGAAGATCAATTTGAGTTTCAACCTTAATGCCAGCATCCTTTGCTCTGGCAATATAGGAATATAGAATCAAATTGACAGTATAATTGTTGCAATACTGTTCAACAACGGCACTTCTAATGGTTTTCTCAACCTCTGAAATATATTCTAGAGCTGCTGCACTGTTGTTGTCAGCAAGATAGGAACCAATAAGGTTCAAATGATGTCTCATATCGTGTCTGTAAATCAAGGTTTTTTCCTGTGAGGCTCTCAATTCTTCGAAATGAAGCTTTGAAGCTTCTACCTGTATTTTTAATAAGTTCTGTTCATTTTGTAAGGAGAGCTGTTCTCTTGTTTGCCTAAAAAAACGAAAAATCAGAACATAAGCTGAAAAAGTTAGTATAAGTAACAGGGCTAAGATAATAACCGATCTCGTTGAAATTGGCGACTTGTTGATACTAGTCTTGATAATCAAATAAACAAGCAAAGTGTATGAAAGCGGGATAGCACAAAAACCAATCCAGCCTTTATCAGCATTTCGTAGCATATAAAGAAAGGAGGGGCGTAAATATCTATAAATCAGCAACCAAATGGGCAGATACATTATATAGCACATAACATCCATAGTTTCCATACTAAAGTTGAAAATAGAAGAAATAATAACTGAAAACATAGTGATTGAAATGGTTATAGCCACAAATGTCAAATGAACAAAAAACACCTTTATAAAATTGAACCTTGATAAATACACAAAGGCTAAATATGATGGAAGTTGCACAATTATAGGGAATAGCTCCATAAATACTGTGTACCCTAAAGTCAGAAGAATAAGACTATCACCAATTACTACAACGGAGATATACAGCCAAAAAAGATAGAAGTTCCTATTGTATTTGAGTTTGCAATCCAATAGAAAGTACATCATGGAAACAGCAAAAATAATACTAAGAATAGTTCTTAAACAATCCAACATAAAAATTGTTACCTCCTATTAAGTTCAAGCCTTTAGCAATTAGTAATTTAGGTATAGTATACCATGAAATAGCAAGAAAGAATCTTAAATTACATTTCATAACATAATAATATCATTTCATGTAGAAAATGAATTTAATTTTACATTTTAAGATATAATTATAGGCATACTTATAAAATAAGTACAATTAGGTATGTCCAAAAAATTACATTCGGAGGAAACAGAACATGAAAAACATGAAGAACATTATGGCAACACTTTCAGCACTAATTATTTGCGTTACAGTATTAGCAGGTTGTGGAGATCCAGTACAAGATGACCTAATTAATTACATTAACAATCAATTACCAGCTATTGCAACATTAGAAGAGAAAGTAACCAATGAATATCAAGCGGTTAAAGAAGACAGTAATGCAGATGACGCAGCGTTTGCGGCTAAATTAAAAGATGTGATAATTCCTGCATCTAATGACCTAATTGCAAAAGCAAAAGCAACCGTTCCAGCAACAGAAGAAGTGAAAAAAGCACACGATAAATATACTGCATCAGTGACAATACAATCTGAAGCTTTTGCTATACTGCTTGATGCGGCTGGAAAGAATGACGAAGAATTAGCAAAAACTGCAAATGAAAAACTTACAGAGGCTGAAAAGCTATCCAATGAATATTTAGCAGACATAGAAGCCTTGAAAAAAGAACATGGTGTAGAGAGCAAGTAGAATAAAAATTCCTTATGTGATGCCGAGAATAGTATCACATAAGGAGTTTTTTTACAGTTGTTTATATTATCATTGATTGATTCTCAGATTTTTAAATGCAAAGGCAATATATTTTGATTTTACAGTAGAATAATTAGCTTTTGCAATTAGCACGGAGGATAGAGAACGCATTTTTATTTCCTTTTGACTTAGCGTGTCTATATGCTCCATATTAACTATATAAGAACGATGTGGTTTTATAAAGCAAGGGTTTGGGAGAAGCTTTTTTTCAAGTCCTGACATTGAGCCAATAGCCTCTAAAACAGAACCATCCGTTAAATGATAGATTATGGTTCTGCCAATAACCTCTGCAAACTCAAGTTTATTTATATATACTCTAGTCAGCCCTGTCTTACCTTTTATTAAAAAACTAATATCTACTTTGCTTTCTATTTCCGCAAGCACCTTATCTAAAATAATAAACAAATTATCCTTCACAATAGGCTTTAGCACATAATAATAAGCTCCCACTGAGTAAGAATCAACAGCAAATTCTGAAGATGAGGTTGAAAAGATGATTTTAATATCTTGATTGAACTGCCGTATTTCCTTAGCTGCCTCCATACCAGTCAGAAAAGGCATGAGTATATCTAATAGAAGTAAATCATATTGTTGTCCGCTCTCCAGTGCAGAAATCAAATCAAGAGCACTATTAAATGCTGTATATTCAATTATATGTGCATCACTTTTCAAAGCTTTATAACTGTTTATGATAGAAACCATATTTGAAAGATCTGCTATATTATCATCGCAAATAGCTATTCTCAACATAAAAACGCCCCTAAAAATTTATATGCTAAATTATATCATAAAGAAAAATTTAGGTACAATTGTTTCTTGTTCAAAAACAGATCCATACATACAGATAATATTTTTTAGGATAAAATTGCTAAGCTAATGATAGCTTTTTGATGAGAAAACTGTTATTATCCTAATATTAACTCGAATTTCCTACATGGAAAGTCTATTGGTGTGGAAGACTTAGCAATGGTTTGTTTGAAAGTTAGTAACTCAGATAATAATAGTTTAGTAGCTTAGACAAAAGGGAAGGATTTAATATAACATGATTAATTTAGTCAAACAATTGACACTAAAATATTCTTTTTTACAAGGCACTTATTGGATAAGCCAATGCGTAATTGGCGGCTTTGCGGCTGTGTTTTTACGATCAAAGAATTTTAGTAATACTCAGATTGGAATTGTACTATCTTTATCTTTAGTATTATCAATTATATTGCAACTTTTAGTTTCTGCATTTGCAGATAAAGTAAAAAAAATATCTTTAAGAAATATTGTTATGGTTCTTATGTTTTTTGTCTTTGCCTTGGCGTTTGTATTATGGATAGCACCATCTTCATTTATGCTGATAGCCATAATTTTTATTTTAATCCTTGCTATACAGTCTACATTAATTCCTTTATTAAATGCATTAGCTGTAGAGTACATTAACAAAGGAATTTCCATGAATTACGGATTAGCAAGAGGAATGGGTTCTATATCTTTTGCAATAGCTTCTTATATATTAGGAATTTATGTGGCTAATTTTGGTCCTAGCAATTTAATATCAATATTTCTTTTTTGCTACTGCTTTTTGATTTTATCTACTTTTGTCTACAAGGTTAAAATACCAAAATCGACGTTGCCAGCAGCTAAAATAAATGATAAACACACAAGCAATGAAATGGGGGAGAACGGACTAAATTCTAAGGAGCAACAAACGGCTTCAGCTACAGGAATAGTTGGATTTTTTCTGAAATATAAGATTTTTTCGCTCCATTTAATAGGAATAGCCATGCTTTTTTATTCACATAATATAATTAACACATATTTAATTAATATTATAGAAAATGTTGGTGGCAATAGCACTGATATGGGTATCTCACTGGCAATTGCTGCTGCTGTGGAATTGCCTATAATGGCGGCTTTTATCTTTCTGGTTCGTAAATTTAAATGTAATACCTTGATAAAAATATCAGCATTTTTCTTTGTGGTAAAAGTAGGAATTCTGTGGCTTGCTCCAAATGTTTACGTTGTCCACATATCTCAAGCCTTACAAATGTTTGCTTATGCTTTATATACTCCAGCATCTGTCTTCTATGTTAATTCCATTATCGAGGAACAAGACAAAGTAAAGGGTCAGACTATGGTTGGTGTTGCAATGTGCGTTGCAGGCACTATCGCCAACATTAGCGGGGGCAAAATACTCGATACCATTGGAGTTGGGGATCTGTTATTTCTTGGAACAATTGTTACAGCAATCGGTTTCATTATTATATGTGCCTCGACTATAAAGGTTACATTGTCTGATAATTCTGCAGAAGTTTAGTGTCCATGATGTCAGAAAGCCTTATAGATTTGGATTTCTAAGCGGTTGGGACATTCAATACTAATCTAAACGGTAAATCCTGTTGTCAAAGTGATAAGAAATCAATTGGACCTTCTCCTATGTATGTCATTTCACCATTTTACAATTATTGATTTTAATCACCAATTGTTTCGTGTTCAAAACTTGATTTATTAAATAAATTGTAATCAAAAAGTGATGAATATATTAGCTGGTAAGCTAATATATGTTTAAAACTAACTCACAGTGGTATAGTAGAGATAGTGAAAAGCAAGACTGGAAAAACATTTACAGTTATTCTCTTCTCAAAAAGGCAAAATATTAATACAGGTATTGTTTTTTGAGCTAGACAACGTGTTTTAAGGTTTAAAAGGCTATTGTGTTTGTACACTAATAGATTTTATGTGTGCAAAAGTTAATTTAATATTTATTGAAATTAAATTGTGAAAGGAGAGTCACATTTATAGAGGATAATATATATTATTATAAAGCTATAAGCATTTTAACAATCAACATTCTAAAATGAAAAAGAGGTGCGATATGAATAATTATGCAGAAAAGTTTATGCAAATATTAGAAAGTGAAAATAAAGAAGAGGCAGTTGAGTTTGCATTAGAGCTTTTAAAAAGTGAAAAAGTTGATATTATTGAGTTGTACTCCAATATTTTAAAGCCTGCCCTAAATAACATGCAGTGTTCACTTGCCGACAAGGATATATGCGTATGGAAAGAGCATGTTCGGACAGCGATTGTCAGAACCATTGTTGAATGTTGCTACCCATATGTTATTGCCAAAAGAAATAATCAAAGTAATATTAAAAAGGGAACGGTTATTATTGTATGTCCTCCTGAGGAATACCATGATCTTGGGGCTAGAATGGTAGCGGATTATTTCACAATATACGGCTATAATGCAATTTTTGTAGGCAACAATACCCCATATGATGATTTTTATAATGCTGCCGATAAAATTAATCCTGATATAATTGCAATAAGTGTTAGCAATTATTATAACCTAGTTGTTACAAAGAAAATAATAGAGGATTTACGAAAAAAAATAAACAAAAAAACTAAAATAGTTGTGGGCGGTTATGCTTTTACAAGAGACAGCAAAAACATATCAATAGTGGGAGCAGATTATTACACAGACACTTTTGAGGATATAAAAATTGTAGCCGAAAAGGAGATGAACAGATGAAGCTGAATTTTAACATTGCAACAAGATTTTTAAAATCAAATATATCACAGACTTTAATTATTATATTAGGTATAGGAATAGGTATTTCTGTTCAAATCTTTATAGGTTCTCTTATTCAAGGGCTTCAGAAGGGGCTTGTTGAAAAGACTATTGGTAGCTCATCTCAGATAACGATAACATCAACGACTGAGGACAAGCATATTTATGATTATTCAGACTTAATGGAAACAGCACAACAGGCAGACTCACGGGTTGAATATATATCACCTGTTTATGATAATGCTAGCTTGATGGAGTACGATGGAAAAACTCAGTCGCTGCTAGTAAGGGGCTTTGATTTCTCAAAGGCTGATAATATTTATAAAATTTCTGACTCAGTAGTTGAGGGGACTATGCCAACCAATTCAGGTGAAGTGATACTTGGTAAAAATCTCATAGAAGAATATGGCTTTAAGGTTGGAGATAAAATTAATATAATTTTGCCTGACAAAACAACAAAGGACGGTAAAATAACAGGCTTTTTTGATTTAAAGGTTGCACAGATAAACAACAGTTGGTGCATAACCACCCTTTCCTCAGCACAGGAATTATTCAATGTAGAGGATGTTGTTACTTCAATTGATATGCAGGTTGTTGATGACGAAGTTTTTTCAGCAGACTTAATAGCTCAAAACATTTCATCAAAAATAGGAAATGTTGATTATAAAATCACTGATTGGAAAGGGCAAAATGAACAGCTTTTGAGCGGTCTTCAGGGTCAAAGTATTTCAAGCCTTATGATTCAGATATTTGTAATGTTATCTGTAATTTTAGGAATTTCAAGTGTGCTTGCAATAACTGTTATGCAAAAATCAAAGCAAATTGGAATTCTGAAGGCAATGGGTATAAAGAACAGAGATTCAAGTATGATTTTTATATTTGAGGGGCTTATACTAGGTATTTTTGGAGCAATTGCAGGAATTGTTTTAGGAGTTGGGCTATCGGTAGCATTTACAACCTTTGCGTTAAACTCTGACGGGACGCCCGTTGTGGATTTATATTTAAATAATAATTTTATTGCACTTTCAGGAGCCATTGCTGTTATTGCCTGCATTTTTGCCTCATTAATACCTGCAATAAAATCATCAAAACTAAATCCTATTGATATTATTCGAAATAATTAGGAGCAAAATGCGAAGTTATATTTCGTGCATTCATCAGTATCTTCGCATATCAAAAAGCTGTGAGTAGCTTTTTGTGAATTTGGTCAATCCTCTGTAGAAAATATTATACATTTCCAAGTTGGAAAAGCCACACAAATTTGTGCCGAAAGTCGGCGTAGGAGGTTAGTATGAACAACATACTTGAATTAAAAAATGTAAATAAGATATATGGAACCACTGTAAAAAATCAGGTATTAACAGATATTAATGTAAGCTTTGAAAAGGGTACATTTAACTCAATAATTGGACAGTCTGGAAGCGGAAAAAGTACTCTTATGAATATAATGGGAACACTTGACACACCTACCAGCGGACAGGTTATGCTTGCTGGAACGGATACCACAAGAGCAACAAAAGATAAGCTTGCCGAGATAAGAAATAAAAGTATAGGTTTTGTATTTCAGTTCCACTATTTGCTGCCTGAGTTTACGGCTCTTGAAAATGTACTTATGCCATACAGAATTGGCGGTGGTAAGGTTACAAAAGAAATAATTGAGAAGGCAAAAGAGTACCTATTTCTAGTAGGTCTAGAAAAAGTAATAAATAATAATGCCACAAAAATGTCTGGCGGTCAACAGCAAAGAACGGCAATAGCTAGGGCAATTCTGAATGATCCCGATATTATTCTTGCTGATGAACCTACAGGAAATCTCGACTCAGACTCAACAGAAACAGTATACAATCTATTAAGGGGCATAAATGAGAAGCTAGGTACTACTTTTATTATAATAACTCATGATAGAAAAATTGCTGAAAAAGCCGACAGAATTATTGAAATTACCGATGGCAGAATCAGTATTGACATCAGTAAGTAGTAAATAGTATAAATAGGCATACCCATATTTTGGTTGTTTTGAAATTTTTTAATTATAAATGTTATAATAAATTGGGGTTAAATAATTAAGATAAATACAGAACATATGTTTGATTTTTTGCATATTTAGTGTTATACTTAATTAAAATTTTATAGTTGTTGTGGGAGGAAATATGGATTGTGATATTGAAGAAATTGATACAAAAGTCAGCAGCTTAACTGAAAAGGCTGATAACGCTTATGAAATTCCTATTGATAACGAAATGAATAATAATTATAATATTTCGTTTAATATGTTGTTTAGCGATAAATTTATGAGAAAATATACAAACTTCAATTCCTATAAGGATATGGTAAATAAAAGTGGCTATAAACTTGAAACAATAGAAGATTTCGAAAAAATTCCTGATATTGAATTGGATTTGTTTGTAAAAGAAAATTTTAGCTTTAATTCATGGGAAGATATGATACAGGAGGCTGTTAACAATCATTTTGCAGAGCAATTAGGATTTTAAATTTTAGGTGAGTAGATTATTTTATATAGAATTCTATTGTGTTATAATCAAAGCAAGTTTTTTTATACTGAGGAAAGGTTGAAAAAAATAAAAAAAGGAGATACCTAGCCCATGTTTTTTCTGTCAAGGAATGGACATTCTTTTGATTTTATTTGTGTGAAATGTGGGCATGAGCATATTTATGGCAACTAATATTGAAAATTCATTTGACATAATAATAGTTGGTGCAGGAGCAGTGGGGTGTGCTGTTGCAAGGGAGCTATCAAAATACAATTTAAAAATTGCTGTATTGGAAAAAGAAAGTGATGTGGCTAGTGCAACCAGTGGCAGAAATAGTGCAGTTGTACATGCTGGTTTTAATAACAAGCCAGGAAGCCTTATGGCAAAGCTATGTGTTGAAGGCAATGAAGGCTTTGAAGGGGTTTGCAGAGAATTAGACGTACCTTATAAAAAGACAGGGAAGTTAATAGTAGCTTTTGATAAAAGCGATTTTGCTGGTATAGATAAATTAATTGAAAACGGCATAAAAAATGGAGTTAAAGGACTGGAATTTGTTGATGCTGAGGTTGTTAAAAAGATGGAGCCCCATGTTGGAGGAATAGGAGCAATGCTATCTCCAAACACTGCAATAACAAACCCCTTTATATACACAGTTGCTCTTGCAGAAAATGCTGCTGTAAATGGTGCCAAGTTTTATTTTAATAAAGAAGTTAAAGGTATATCAAGGCAGGACAAGCTTTTTCGAGTTAAAGCAGGCAGCACATATTTTTATAGCAGATACATAGTTAACAGTGCAGGACTCTATTCTGACAAAATTTCATCTATGGCAGGTGAAAAGGGGCACAAGATTTATCCTTGCAGAGGAGAGTATTTTATACTTGACAAGCGAACCAGCCAATATCTCAATATGCCTGTGTACCCTGTTCCAAGACCAGGCATTGGAGGACTTGGAGTACATCTGACACCGACTGTTGAGGGCAATATACTTATTGGACCTAGTGCAGAATACATTAAAACAAAGAATGACTATGGTTCAACTAAGAAAGTAATGGATCAGCTGTTTAAAGAAGCAAAGGAACTACTTCCGCCTTTGAGCATGAGACATATTATCAGAAGCTATACGGGAATCAGATCAAAAATTGTGGGACCAAATACAGGTGGATTTGGAGACTTTATTATTGAAGAATCAAAAGTAGTTTCAGGATTAATTAATCTTATTGGAATAGAATCACCAGGGCTGACGTCTTCTGTTCCTATTAGCAAAATGGTAAGGGATATCATTGCAAACAATGAAGCTATTACATTAAAAAGTGATTTTATTTCCGAAAGAAAAGGAATAGTTCAGTTTAGAGAACTAACAATTGATCAAAAGGAAGAGTTGATTAGTCAATATCCTGCGTATGGTGAAATAGTTTGCAGATGCGAAGGGATTACAAAAAAGGAAATACTCGATGCAATTAATAATCCTCTTGGAGTTACTACCTTAGCAGGAATAAAATATCGTGCCAGACCTATGATGGGTCGGTGTCAAGGTGGATATTGCCTTACTAGAATAGTTGATATATTGAATAATGAGAAGGGCTTGTCGCCTGAGCAAATAACAATGCGCGGCAAGGAATCAAAGCTTTTCACAGGTAGAGTTAAGTAAATAGTAAAGGAGTTATCTAGCCCATTTTATTTCTGAAAAGGGAATTTACATTTCATTGATGTTGTTATTCGAAATGGTGGGCATGTGCAAATATATGTTAATAAACAAAGACTTAATTATAGTAGGAGCTGGACCTGCTGGACTTGCTGCTGCAATAGAGGCTAAAAAAAGAGGCGTAAATGATATATTAGTGCTGGAAAGGGAGTTAAATGCAGGAGGTATACTAAACCAATGTATTCACGATGGTTTTGGACTTATTAGGTTTAATGAGGCTTTGACAGGTCCTGAGTATGCAAAACGATATATTGATGAGGCAAAGTCGCTAAATATAGAGATAATTACAAATGTCATGGTTCAAGATATAAGCACTGACAAGATAGTTACAACTATAAGCCCTAGCGGAATTAAAACCTATAACGCTTCCGCAATAATTCTTGCAATGGGCTGCAGAGAGAGAACAAGAGGTGCTATATGTATTCCAGGAACACGGCCTGCAGGTGTTTTTACAGCAGGAGTTGCACAAAACCTTGTTAATCTCAAAAATATTATGGTCGGCAAAAGAATAGTAATTTTAGGCTCGGGAGATATTGGACTAATTATGGCAAGACGTTTAACCTTTGAAGGAGCAAAAGTTTTGGCAGTTGTAGAGAAGCTGCCCTATTCCAGCGGCCTTCAAAGAAACATAACACAATGTCTTGATGATTTTGGAATACCATTATTATTAAGCCATACTGTAATAAAAATAGATGGGAATGAAAGAGTTAAGGGTGTTACTATAGCAAAGGTTGATGAGCAAGGAAACCCAATTTATGGAACTTCTAAAAAATTTGAATGTGACACTTTGATATTATCTATTGGCTTAATACCTGAGAATGAATTGTCATTAAATGCAGGTGTACATATTGATGATATTACCAGCGGTGCAAGGGTTGATGATAATTTACAGACCAGTGTACCAGGAATATTTGCTTGTGGAAATGTTTTGCAGGTACATGATTTAGTGGATTATGTATCTGCGGAGGGTGAATTAGCGGCTAAATCAGCTGTGGGATATATTAGCGGCAATACCAGTAATAAATCTGATATTTCCGTCAAGGCAGGTAATGGGATTAGATATGTATTACCACAGAGCATTTCACCCAATAAGGATATAACCTTTTCAATGAGGGTAACAAGCCCCTATAAAAATAAGACCATAATATTCAAGGACGGCAATAGGCAAATAAAGAAAAAGACCTTCAAAGCTTTAAATCCTGCAGAAATGGTAAGGATAGACTTAAAAGCTCAGGAATTAATGGATGTCCTGAAGGTGGAGGTGTTTATTGATGCTTAACAATAGAGAGATAGTTTGTATAGTATGTCCTAATGGGTGCAGAATGAATGTTAACATTGATGCAGATAATAAAGTGACTCTTGTTGAAAATGCATTATGCGAAAAGGGAAAAACCTATGCGATAGATGAAATACAATGCCCTAAAAGAAGCCTTACATCAACGATAAGGGTTATTGGTGGGGAACTACCCCTTGTGAGTGTTAGAAGTGATAAACCAATCCCAAAAGAAAAAATACAGTGTGTTATTTCCGAACTTAGAAAAATAGAGCTTAAGGCTCCTGTTGCTTATCATCAAGTAGTACTTTCTGATTTGCTTGGAATAGGTGTAAACATTATAACAACGAAGGAAGTAATGAAAAGAGCTTAATAAATCAACGAGGAGTTAAGAAAATGCCAACAGAAAGGATTAACTGCCGCAATTGCAAATACTACTATATTACATGGGATGCTAGTATGCCATATGGATGTAAAGCATTTGGCTTCAAAACCAGGCAGATTCCATCTGTTGTAGTTTATCAATCATCAGGACAAGCCTGTCAGGGCTATGAAGAAAAAAATCAAAGCTCTCAGTCCAATAAATAAATATCTATTAGTAACACTTTCATTAGAGTTAACATAAACTACAATTAAGAGGATTAAATCTAATGAAAGGAGATTTATATATGGATGGTTGTAATACATGTGGCTGTAATGATAATATTTGTCATCTATTGTCAAAGTATATCGGTCAAACAGTCACTATATTTACTAAAAGCGGAGGACAGTCAGGCTGTGGCTTTACAGGCGTAATATTAGGAGTTAATGAGTGCTATTGCAGATTAATAACCAGTATCGGTCCTGCACCTGGTTGTGCATTAGGCAATGCTTGTGGTGGTAATTATGCAAATATGAATGATAATAACATGAATAATTGTGATAGTATGCATGGTTATGGATATAACTGTCAGTTTGATCAATATGGACAAAATAAAGGAACTCCTGTTTATAATGTTGGATCAGTAACAGATATTCCAATAAACAGTATAGCATCTTTCGTTCACAATGCAATTTAAGTTTATAAAAAATATAGATGTAGGCGTTAGTAAATGCCTACATCTTTTGTTAAGCATGGCTCGACTTTTAGTATTCATCAATGTTTATGGTTCAATTTTAATGCATAATAGATTTTATTTTATAGCTTTACTAAATTTATACTATATGTTAAAATTCAAGATGTTGTTTTTACATGCTATAAATTACTATACAATTTAATATTTATTTGTGGGGGGACCAATAAGGAAAGCCAATAAATACGATTCATTTTGCAGATGGGGTATTTTATTGGATAGAATTTACGGTTGAGAAGGCTAAAACCTGACCCTTTGAACCTGTCGGTTAACACCGTTGTAGGGAAGCAAAGATTTAGTTTATAAAAAATAGAGTGCTTACCAATATCGGGTAGGCACTTTTTTGTTAAACAAAATTGTAATAATAACCTAAATTCCTAAGTTTTTAACAATTGGTGCTTCTCCTACACCGATAGATTTTGTAGGAAAGTATGGTTAATAAACAATAAATAATAAATAATTACGCTATTTTTAAATACGAAATAGTATTATTAATAAACACTGAAATAAGAGAGGGGTCAAAATGAGTTATAAAACACAGATGGAAGCAGCAAAAAAGGGAATTATCACAAAAGAAATGTTGTTAGTAGCACGTAAAGAGAAGATTGATGAGGAGAAACTAAGACATTTGGTTTCTTGCGGCAAGGTAGCAATACCTGCTAATATTAATCACAAGTCCCTTAGTCCTGAAGGAATAGGCGAAGGGCTGAGAACTAAAATTAATGTCAACTTGGGTATTTCAGGGGATTGTATTGATTATACAAAAGAGATGGAAAAGGTTGATATGGCTCTTAAATTTGGGGCAGAAGCAATTATGGATTTAAGCAATTATGGTAAGACTAATACTTTTAGAACTCAGCTAATTGAACGGTCTCCTGCAATGATTGGTACTGTACCCATGTACGATGCAATTGGATATCTAGAAAAAGATTTATTGGATATAAAAGCAACAGATTTTTTTGAAGTTGTAGAAGCTCACGCAAAAGAAGGCGTTGATTTTATGACCATTCATGCTGGAATAAATAAACGTGCAATTGAATGTTTTAAACGCTCTAAAAGACTTATGAATATTGTTTCACGAGGAGGCTCCTTACTATTTGCATGGATGGAAATGACGGGGAATGAAAACCCATTTTATGAGCATTATGACCAGTTTTTAGAAATACTTAGGGAATATGATGTAACAATAAGCCTTGGTGATGCATTACGTCCAGGAAGTATAAATGACAGCTCAGATGCAGGACAATTAAGTGAATTAATTGAACTAGGAAACTTGACGAAAAGAGCATGGGATAAGGATGTTCAGGTAATGGTAGAAGGTCCGGGACACATGGCACTAAATGAAATTGCAGCAAATATGACAATTCAGAAAAGGTTGTGTCATGGTGCACCTTTCTACGTTTTAGGTCCTCTAGTAACAGATATAGCTCCTGGGTATGACCATATTACTTCAGCAATAGGCGGTGCAATTGCTGCTAGCAACGGTGCTGATTTCCTATGCTATGTAACTCCAGCCGAGCACTTGCGTCTTCCTGATTTATCAGATGTTAGAGAGGGAATAGTTGCATCAAAAATTGCAGCACATGCAGCCGATATTGCAAAAGGTATTCCAGGTGCTCGTGAGCTTGACAACAAAATGAGTGATGCCAGACGCCGTGTTGATTGGGAGGAAATGTTCTCATATGCTATTGATGGAGATAAGGCAAGAGAATATTTTGAAAGCACTTCGCCTTCTGAAAAGCATACCTGCACTATGTGTGGAAAAATGTGTGCAGTTAGAACCACTAATAAAATTTTAGCTGGCGAAAAGGTTGAATTTTGTTCTGAAAAGTAAACTTAAAAATCCTCCATAATCTATGAATTTCAGTATGCCCACTAAAAATTACAAGTAATTACGAATATATGTATTAGTAATGCTGTTTTTTGATGAATTTAAAATAAAAACAGAACTGTTTTTTGTAAAATTATAAGTAAAAAAAGCAGTAAAAGCCCTAATTAAATAAACGGAGGTATATTATGAAAAATAAGAAAAATCAGAATTTAAGATTGATTAGTATTTTGATTGCAGCTTTTATGCTTTTGGGCAATATTAGCTACAGTGCTCCTCTTACAGTCTATGCTGCAACTGCGGAAACTCTAGGTGATATAAATTCTGATAGCTCAATAGATTCAATTGATTTTTCTCTAATTAAGAAACATCTTTTAGGAATAGAAGCTCTTAATAATGAGAAATTAGCCGATTTAGATGCAAGTAAAACAGTTGATGCAATTGATTTTGCACTGATGAAGCAGTATTTGCTGGGAATTATAATTACTTTCCCTGGACAAACTACAGAACCAGAATTTAACATGCCTTGGGATTGGGCTGGAGTAATAGGTACAGGTCAAAGCCTTTCAGTTGGACATTTTGGTACTCCAGTTGTATCTACATCACAGCCATACAACAATCTAAAGCTTTCTTTAGGCAACTTGAACTTAACAGTTCCACCTTATGACTCAAATAACAGTCAACTTAAAATGGTTCCACTTGTTGAGCCTATTAGAAGCATTGGTTCAGATTGGCATACTGGTTATCCAATAAATATATGGGGAGAGACTCCACATACTGCAATGGCTAATCAAATAACTGCGTTGGTTAAAGCAGCAGGTGGTAAAGATTATATTACAGCACATTCTGTAGTAGGTGAAACAGGTCAGGGTTATGACATGATTAAAAAGGGTGCAACGGTTTCAGCTACCACTGGTCATAGTTTTGCTGCGGGATTATTTGAAGTTCAAGCAATTAACCGTCTTGCAAAAGCGGCTGGTAAGACATACGGTGTTGGAGGAATTACTCTTGTACATGGCGAAAATGATTTCAATAATCAGTCCTATGAAAGCTGTATTCGTCAATTATGGACTGATTATAATAAGGATATAAAGGCGATAACTGGACAGACACAGAGCATACCTCTGTTTGTAGTACAACAGCACTCTTATACGAGTACTGGAACTGCGGTTTCAACATTGGCACAATGGAAGGCAGGAGTTGACTATCCAAATGATATAATTTGCATAGGACCAACTTACCAGCGTACTTATGGAGGCGACCATATACATTTGACAGCAAGTTCATATCAACAATTAGGCGAAAAATTTGGTCAGGTATATTATGAAAGAGTTGTTAAAGGAAATAATTGGAGACCACTTGAGCCTACTAGTATAACAAAGAGCGGTAAAGTTATCACAGTAAACCTCAATGTACCAGTAGGTCCACTTGTTTGGGATTCTACACTTGGGGCACCAAACCAAGGCAGTAATGAATGGAGGAACGGTAAAGGCTTTGAGGTTACTGCTAATGGTTCAAAAGCTACTATTAGTTCAGTTGAAATTTCAGGGAACTCTGTAAAGATAACATGTGCAAATGATCTTCCTGCAGCAGGTGTAAAAGTAGGCTATGCTTATACAGGTGCATCAACAAGATCAAACGGTACATATCGTTGGGGTTTGTTGCGTGATTCAGATCCATTTAAAGGCAATTCAGGAGTTGCACAGCCTAACTTCTGTGTAGCTTTTGAAATGAATGTACAGTAGCAAATTAATCTGATAGAATATGATTTTATATATGTATGATTTATAGTAACAGGGTCTTTAAAAAAATATACCGATTCCTAAAAGCTAAGAAATATATAAAATAGAAATGAATTATAAATAGGGAACAAAATAGATTTATTGAAAAGTAAAACTATTTTGTTCCCAGTTTTTATTTTGTAGCATAAATACTAACCAAGATTGAATATTGATAATTTCAGAATTGTATAATATAATACAAATATGTAAAAAAATGATTTGAGTTCTTTGCTTTGTTTATAAAGACTAAATCATTTTTTACATATAATCACAAAAATCATTATAAACTTAAATTTTTAAGGAGGTAACACATGAAAAAAACACTTGGAATTGCAAGAAAAATTGCATCCCTATTAATTGTTCTTTCTTTATTTCTAGTTGTAACTCCTAATACACAAGCTTGTGAGATTAAAAAAGAATTTATCAGCATTGAAGTTAGAGACAAAGGTTTGAATGCGGATTTTTATTATAACAAGTATGGTAAAAATCAAAAAGCAATAGTTGTTTTTGGAGGCTCTGAAGGTGGGAAGTCATGGAGCGAGGATTCATGTGAAAGTTACAGAATGAGATTACTAAATGAAGGGTATGCTGTTTTATCATTGGGGTATTTTGCTGCAGAGGGGCTTCCAGCTGTCTTGGAAGGAATACCTATGGAATACTTCAACACTGCAATTGATTGGGTTTTAAAGCAGCCAGGAATTGACCACAAAGGCGTTGCTGTTATGGGTTGGTCTAAAGGTGGAGAAGCAGCACTACTTCTTGCAAGTATTAATCCGAAGGTTAAGGCTGTAGTTGGAATTGTACCTGCAGCAAATGTTTATCAGGGAATAAGCGAGAACATTAAAAGTTCATGGACCTATAAGGGTGAAGATGTTCCTTTTGCACCATTTGTAAATAATGAAGCATTATTTGAAAGTTTGAGGAAGATGAATGAGGAGGGAGTTCTTGAATTTGTACAGGTTTACAACGATGCAATAGCAGATCCTGAAATAGATGAAATGTCAGCAATCAAAATAGAAAATTCCAAAGCAAATATACTACTTCTTTCAGGGAAAAATGATACCTTATGGGATTCCGAAGGAATGAGCAGGAAGGTCATCCAAAGACTTGATGATAAGAAATACAGAAGATTTTACGATCATATTTCATATGATACAGGTCATAGTGTTTTTGAAAAAGAAGAGGAAGTATGGCAGGACATAATGAGTTTTCTTAAAAAGCAGTATAAATCTAAAAAATAATAAATAAAAATCGAGGAACTCCATTTTAATTGGGAGTTCCTCGGTTTTTTAGCGAGAATGTATTTAGTTTTAAAACCTCAAATCTCTTTCACCATTACGAATTTTACGTAGGTAATCAGCAGCTCTTTCTCGTTGCCTTTCATTAGGCACATTTTGGATTTCGGCATCAATCATTTTCTGTCCCATTTCTTTTAATTCATCATCTGCATAGTCAGTTATATACTCCTCAAATGTAAATAAAGCATTAGGGTGACAGCAATTTTTAATTTGACCTGATTTTGCTAAAGGCATAAAACGGTCGCCTGTTCTGCCTTCTCTGTAACAGGCTGTGCAATAGCTTGGAATATAACCATCTTTAACAAGTGCTTTTATAACGTCAATAGGCTTTCTATGGTCAGCAAGATTAAACTGAGGCTTTTCTTCCATACCTTCTTCATCTATGGTGTTTCTATTGGCATAGCCGCCCACATCAACACTTGAGCCAGCACTCATCTGAGAGATACCCACATCAAGAAGTTCATTACGAAAATCTACACTTTCACGTGTTGTCAGAATCATTCCTGTATAAGGAACTGCAAGACGGATAATTGCAACCAGCTTTTTGAAGTCCCTGTTATTTACTAAATATGGGAAAGACTCATAGTCAACACCTTCAGCAGGGAGAAGTCTTGGAATGGAAATTGTATGTGGCCCCACCCCTGCAACTGCTTCTAAATGCTCAGCATGCATTAACAGTGCTATTGTTTCATAATGATAGTCATACAAACCAAACAAAGCACCTATACCAACATCATCAATTCCGCCACCAAGCATTGCTCTGTCCATAGCCTCTGTGTGCCACTCGTAATTGTGCTTTGGTCCCTTGTGCATATCCAGATAGGTTTGCTTATGATATGCTTCTTGAAATAGTAAGTAGGTTCCAATTTTGGAATCCTTCAGCTTTTTATAATTTTCTACTGTTGTTGCAGCTATATCAATATTGACTCTGCGGATTGCACCATTTTCAAACTTCTCATCATAGATAGTTTTAATACATTCCAGAATATATTCTATAGGACAATTTTCATCGTCTTCACCTGCTTCAAGCAGTAGTCTTTTGTGTCCCATAGCTTCTAAAGCCCTTACTTCTGCTCTTATTTCTTCTTGTGTTAACTTATGTCTGCCTATTTTGTTTGTACATTTAAAGCCGCAGTATTTACAATTATTAACACAATAATTTGATAAGTAAAGAGGTGCAAATATTACAATTCTCTTTCCGTAAATTTCTTCTTTGACTTCTCGTGCAGTTTTAAACATTTTTTCGAGAGTTTCATCATCGTCTATTTCAAGTAAAACGGCTGCTTCTCTATGAGTAAGCCCTTTGTATTCTCTAGCTTTAGCTAATATTCTATCAATTTCGTCCTTGTTTTTTACAAGTTTTTTTGCCTCATTAATAGCTTCTAAAATTTCTCCATTATCAATAAATTCGTTTGAGTCCATAGATTTTACGTTATACATGTTTTTAACTCCTTTGTTAAAAATAATTTTATTTTAAACTAATCTTGTCAAGTATTCCTGATAAATAGGCAATTACTATCCCATAATTAGTCATAGGAACTTCTTGTTCATCGGCTTTGTTAACTCTTGAAATAACATATTTCCTATTGAACATACAAGCTCCACAATGAATAACTAGGTCATATTCAGTCAAGTCATCAGGAAAATCAGTTCCGCTTACCATATTGATAGTAAGGTTTTGACCAACCTTTTTTCGCAAAAGTGAAGGTATTTTTTCTCTTCCGATATCTTCAGTAAGTGGGGCATGGGTACAGGCTTCGGCAATGAGAACTTTGGACTCTTCCGTTAAATTGTCTATTGCCACAACGCTTTTGGTAAAATACTCTAAATCGCCCTTGTAGCCAGCAAAAAGCACTGAAAATGAAGTTAGCTTGCTTTCCTTTGGTTTCTTCTCATACACAGTTTTAAAAACCTGTGAATCAGTAATTATGACAGCTGGGGGAGAGCTTAAGGCTTTTAGTGCCTCATCTAGCTTATCAGTTGTAACGCTTAAAACTATGCATTTTCTGTCAAGCAGCTCTCTAATGGTCTGTACCTGAGGAAGAATTAACCTTCCTTTTGGTGCTTGAATATCCTGCGGCATTACAAGTAATACAACATCTCCATCCTTAACAATATCACCTGTGATTCTTTGAGTATCATAATCCTCTGGAAGACTACGCATTATGGCTGTTATAATTTGGTTAATTCCATTTTTGTTAACATAAGCATTTTTGGCTTGCCAACTTGTGTTGTTTAAGCTGCTCACAACAATAGGCTTTATTCCTATATTGCTTTCAATATATTTACTAGCTGTAGCAATGTCCTTAATTAAATCTGATTTATTCAGCACAGGAATAAATGGTATATTTCTCTTTTTAAAGGTAGCAATCCATTCCTTTTCAATATCAATTGCTTCATCTTGATTAAATACAATTAGTGCAATGTCTGTCTTTTCTGCGGCTTCTTTTGTCTTTTCAACTCTTAATTTGCCAATACTTCCATCATCGTCAAAGCCTGCTGTATCAATTAAAACGCAGGGGCCAATAGGATGTATTTCCATGCTTTTATATACAGGATCTGTGGTTGTGCCAGCAAAATCAGATACCAAAGCAGTATTGTGCCCTGTAATAGCATTTATAAGAGAGGACTTTCCACTATTTCTTTTTCCAAAAATACCTATATGCAGGCGGTTAGCTCGTGGTGTTTCATTTAAGCTCATAATTTGCTCCTTTCAAGGGTTAAAGCATATGTGTTGCAATTATTCTGCATCATAAAGCTTTGAATAAGCGGTTTTTGCAGTTATATTAGGAATCATGCCCAGTTTGCCTGATAATGCACTTATCACATCATTAGGTGCATCCATTACAATGCAAATAATGGATATATTGCGCTTCTGATAGGGGATTCCCATTCGACCGATAATATATTGGCTATAGTCGTGAAGAACAGTGTTTAATTTCTCAACAGACTCAGCATTTTCAATAATAATACTTACAGCAGCAATTCTTGTTTGCATAGTTACCTCCAACACCTACAGTTTTAAGTGGCTTAGTAAAGCCTTTTACAAATAAAAAATCCTTATACCGTAAGGCACAAGGATAATATAGTCTAGAAAATTAAACTCTCAATAAAGAATAACTCTTTAACTAATAAAGGAGAATTTTAACTAATAAAGAATAACCCTTTATCTATTAGAGAATAATTTGGTATACTTATAAATATTCTTGCCTTAACAATTGGGACGAACCCTCTCGAATCAGTACAATTAATTTGTAAATATCAATATGAAATTTTAAAAGCACCTCGCTGAAAGAAAAACCTCGCAGCTTGTTGCGATTTGTTATATTATATGTATATTATAATGTAGTTATATACTTATTTCAAGAAACTTATTTTGTTTCGTTATCAGATATTCTTGAATAGCATATGGTTATATCTATGTTTTCGTCTGTTTTTACCATATAAAGCAAATAATTGTTTTCTTCCTTAGTAAAAATGTCTACTATATTTCTTGATATACTTTGGACCGAATTTATCTCTTGTATAATCCATTATAAGTTTCATGTTTTTCTCATCAATAACGGTTAAATCTTGAATAATTGCATCACCTTCGATTGTATAAGTAATTACTCGTATCATATCTGATATATTTGCTTTGCCATCTTTGTATTTTTCAATAAATTGTTCCGGTTTTTCTATATTGTAATTGTCACCGTGAACACATACAACATCACCATTTTTTTCAGCAATTTCTGGTTCATACACCCTTGGCAGATTTTTTAAAGCTGTATAAGAACTTTCTGAAGCATTTGGAGTATTAGCTTGTTGCATCATATTAAGAATCAGAATGCATCCCTTGTCACATTATTCAGCCATTTTTTGCTTTTGTATCTCCAAATAATAAGAGGTACTTTAATAATTTCATCACTCATCAATATCATATAAACCACAGGTACGCTCCAATGGAAAACAAAAGCCGCTAATGTTCCTATCAGAATTGAGCCGCCCCACATTGTGGTAACATCAAGATATAGACCAAATTTAGTATCTCCGCCGCCTCGGAAGGTTCCAACAACTAGAGTTGTATTAAAGGCCTGAGCAACAACAAAATAGGACATAATTAACATCATTATTGAAAGATAACCTTGAGTTTGCGTACTGAGATTGAGAGATGACATTAATATTGGCCGTACGATGAGGATAATTAGTCCACCAAATAAGCCTGCTAATATGCTTAATTTATTAAAGCGTTTAGCATAAACTTTTGCAGCTTCTATATTATTTTCACCAATAGTTTTACCAATTGTTATTGCAGTAGCATTAGCAATGCCAAAAGCAATAACTGTAGCTAATTGTCTTGTAATCTGAGCAACTGAGTTGGCAGAAACCACAGAGCTTCCTAAATGTCCAATCACAACTGCATTCATAGCTACTCCTGTACCCCACATTAGCTCATTGATTGTAACGGGAATAGAGTATTGAAGAAAATCTTTGAATAAAATTTTATCTCGTACGAATAAGCTTTTAAATTTGAATTGTATAACCTTATTAAACTTTTTCGCATATATTAAAACACAAAGCAGTTCAACAACCCTAGATGCTATAGTAGCAATTGCTGCACCTTTGATACCTAGTTTTGGAAACCCAAACGCACCAAAAATAAATAGTGATGCTAGTGTTACATTTACAATAAGTGAAATGAGGTATACAACTGTTGCAACCATCACTCGTTCAACACTTCTCATTACATTTAAATAAATCATTGTAATAGACATAAAAATATAGGACAAGGCAATAATTCGCAAATACTTAACACCTTCTGCAATAACAGGGGCTTCATTAGTAAATATTCGCATGATTTGTGCTGGAAACAGCAATACAGCCGCTGTAAAAAATAGAGCAATTATCAGTGAGAATCTCATACATATACCCATGACTTTTTCAATTGTTGATTTGTCACCTTTTCCCCAGTATTGAGCAGTTAAAACGGCAGCACCAGAGGTTAAGCCAAAGAAAATTAGTACCATAATAAACTGAACCTGTCCAGCTAGAGATGCGGCAGAAAGTACTGTTTCGCTGACACTTCCAAGCATAAGTACATCTATAGAGTTTATTCCCACCGATATTAAGTTTTGTATTGCCATTGGCATTATAAGTGAAAAAGCCATTTTGTAAAAGGATTTATTGTCTAATATTTTGTTTTCCATTATAATATCCATGTCTTTATTTAATTATTGACATGGACTAAGCACCACCTTTAAGAATATTATAATGAGGTAAGAAAATGTCCTCCACTTTTATAAGTGGCGAGCACCGCTTTGGTTTTCAGACGGTGAGAATATTTGTCGCCTCATTGAAACGCCGCTAATGTAATGAAATTTTTCTACAATCGAAAAATTTCATTTAGAAACTAGGCGTTATAATTTATATATTATACTCAAAATTAGCATAACTATAAATCTAGTATATCATAACATAATATATTAATATAAGTACAGAAAACAATAAATAATGTCTAAAAATGACGGATTGCTGACAATGCATAACTAGCGGGATATGGATGTCACCAATTTGCATAAATATTCTAAGCTTTTAATGAAGTTAGCTTTGTAAAAAGTTATAAACTCTGTTAATGTAGAGTAAGACATATGTAGGGGCTATAAGGAGATTAAGTTATGTCACCAATGACTAAGACAGGTTTATATATACATGTACCTTTTTGCAGTTCTAAATGTAACTATTGCGATTTTAATTCATATGCAGGAAGGTTTGATGTAACAGAGAGCTATTTTGATGCCTTAAAAAAGGAAATTGAGTTTTATTATAATACAATGAGGTACAATTTAATTGATACAATTTTTATAGGGGGAGGCACTCCATCTTGTGTCAATCAGAAGTATATTAACGAAGTACTCAATTTATGCAAAATTAAATTCAATATTTCTGAGGTTTGTGAAATAAGTATAGAAAGCAATCCAGGTACCCTTGATATTGATAAGCTCACTGCATACCGAAAAAGTGGAATCAATAGAATAAGTATCGGGCTTCAGGCTTATCAGAGCAAGCTGTTAAAGTATTTAGGCAGACGTCATTCAACAGAGGACTTTATTGCAAGTATAGAGATGGCAAAGAACGCAGGTTTTACTAATATAAATGCCGATGTTATTTTTGGGATTCCAGGTCAGACAATGGAGGATTGGGCAGAAACCTTAAAAGTATTAGTGAATTTAGGTATTACGCATATTTCTGCATATAGCTTGAAAATTGAAGAAGGAACAAGATTTGGTGATATGCTTGAAAATGGACAGTTAATACAGGTAGAAGATGAGCTTGACAGGAATATGTATCATTATGCCATTGATTTCTTGAAGGAAAATGGGTTTATGCAATATGAGCTGTCCAATTTTTCTAAGGAAGGCTATGAATGCAAGCATAATTTGACATACTGGAAATGTGTAGATTATTTGGGATTGGGTGCAGGAGCTCATTCTCTTTTAGAAGGCGAAAGGTTTTCAAATAAATACACTATAGAGAAGTATATTAATGCAATAGAAAAAGGTTTAAAACCTGTAGAAGAGCGGAATCTTATTGAGTTCACCGACAAGGTATCAGAGTACATGTTTTTAGGGCTTCGACTTAACCAAGGCGTAAATAACTCAGAATTTAATAAATTGTTTGGTCAAGATATGTTTAACATGTATGAGGAAAGCTTTAAAGAACTTGAGCAAAAAAAGCTAATTGAGATATGTGGAGAAAATGTGAGTCTGACACGGTTAGGCTTAGATTTAGCCAATCAAGTGTTTATAAAATTTGTATAAGCCTAGTTATTGCTATCAGGACAAAATAAATAAAAACAAATTCACAAACTAATTCATGCAATTATTTAACTTATCATTTGATAAGTCTCTACACCTACTATTTCCAACTGCGGAAGTTGAGTTTTAAATTGAAAAACAATAGGCGTAAATAAAACGATATCAACAAATGGCTTTAAGCAAGCTTGTTTACAATTTATAGAGTTTTCTATAAAAATAAAAACTCAGGAAAAATACCTGAGTTTTTGTTTTTGTAATTTTAAATTATTTTGCTGCATTTAAAGCTTTTGCTAATCTAGATTTCTTTCTCGCAGCAGTGTTTTTATGAAGTAAATTCTTAGCTACGGCTTTATCTATATCCTTTGTAGTTAATTTGTATAAATCAGAAGCTGCATCTGATTTAGTTGCAATAGCTTCTTTACATTTCTTGATAGAAGTCTTAAGAGTTGACTTTTTAATAGTGTTCTTTAAAGTCTTAGCCTGAGTTACCTTAACTCTTTTTATTGCTGATTTTATGTTTGGCAAAGTATTCACCTCCTGCGAGCCTAAATTCGCTTATTTCATGAGCAAAAATTACTAATAATATTTAATCGGTTAAATAACCGCTTCTTGCCCGTAACAGATGATATTTTACCATGAAAAATTTCAAAAAGCAAGTATTAACCTAGAAATTTCTAATTTTTATAAAATTATCGTTACAGTTAAGCTACTTAATATAGTTTATTGAAAAGATTCAAATACAAAATATAGGATTTTATAAATAAATCAACTTTAGCAAGTTAAATGTCTACGAAATTATCCAGTTTTGGAATTTGTACTATTGGATAAATACGAGTTGTTTATATTACTTAAAAGTGGCTAATAAAATCTATACTAAAAAAATTTTATTTTGAAATAATAATAGAAGAATGCTTTTTTAGTAAATATGAAAGTAATAAACAAAGGCTGGAAGAAATAGCTAATACATTTATAGGAGGTGCCGAGTACATGTCATTTCTGTCATGTAGTTCTTGTGCAGAATGTGGGACATGGACATGTTATGATAAACAATTCAAATAGGATTACAGATTTGGTAATTGAAGCACACGAAATTTTTATGAATAGTAGTGAAGCAAAGCAGCAGGCACAGGAGAATAAGATGCCACCAGGTGTAGTTCTCGAAGATGCAGGGGATGAAGAGGTTAAAATTACTAGAGTGCGTATAACCTCGCCAACAGGTGAAGCTTCCATTGGAAAGCCGATGGGGAACTATATTACATTGGAAGTTCCACATTTGAGGGATGATGATACTGAGCTAAACGAAAAAACAATTAACATGATGTCAAAAGAGCTGATTTCATTATTGCAGTTAAAAGAGAATTCTACAATTCTAGTTATTGGCTTGGGCAATTGGAATGTTACTCCTGATGCACTTGGACCAAAAGTAGTGTCAAATCTTATGGTAACAAAGCATCTCTTAGAGTATGTGCCTGAGCATGTAGATAAGGGAGTAAGACCTGTATGTGCTGTATCACCAGGAGTTCTTGGGATAACAGGGATTGAAACTGGAGAAATAGTAAAGGGAATAGTAGAAAGAGTAAAGCCTGATGTTTTAATAGCAATAGATGCATTGGCTGCTAGAAGCATGGAGCGTGTCAGCACTACAATACAAATTGCTGATACAGGCATTGCACCAGGTGGCGGTGTGGGCAACAAAAGGATGGAAATAAGTAAAAGCACTGTAGGTATGCCTGTCATTGCCATTGGAGTTCCAACGGTAGTTGATGCTGCCACGTTGACAAATGACGCTATAGATTTGGTTATTGACAGTATGATAAAGGAAGCCCCTGAAGGAACTGAATTTTACAATATGCTTAAAAATTTAGACAGAGACCAAAAATATTCACTGCTAAAGGAATCCTTACACCCTTTTGTGGGACACTTAATAGTTACACCAAAAGAAATAGATGATATCATAAGCAGAGTATCAAAGGTAGTGGCAAATGGGCTTAATATGGCATTACATCAAGGCATAACACTTAAGGATGTTAATAATTATATAAATTAAAAATCAACGTACTCATCAAAATAGTTTAGGAATAGAATATTGCCGCCAATTAGTAATTATATTGGCGGTGTTTTTTATTTCGCTGTTCCGAAGGTCTTCTGATTATCATATCATGGTTATTGGGAAATGTAATTGAAGTTTTGAATAGCTTTCTTTTTCTCTAATCACAGGTTATAATTTATAACGAGGAAAGTAGAAATTGTTCACCAATGAAGCATAAGTGAAATTATGAAATTTTTCTTCACTTTATGCTTGATGAAAGATAACTTTTGCACCGATTAGCGGAACTATAAACAGCATTAGGGGGAATATATGAAGCAAACAGGAAGATTTTTTATAATATTTATAGCACTTATGGTTTTATGGAACACTTTTGTTTTTAAGCCAGTAAAGCTTTTTACAGTTTTTTTACACGAACTCGGACATGCGTTTATGGCTTTAGTTACAGGAAGTAATGTAACAGGCTTAAGAATTTATTTCAACGAGAGCGGATATGTAACATCACTTCCAAATGATTGGCTATCTGCTTTTCTTATAGCTAATGGAGGATATTTAGGAAGCGTTGTTTTTGCAATATGCATACTGCTTCTTAGAAACACTAGATTTAAAAAGTACATAATTGGTGTTATAGCAATTATTTTCCTTGCAGTGACTTTTAAATTTTCAGGAATTATTTCATTTACAATGCTTTATTCAGTAGTGTTTGCTGGATTTGCAATTGTTGTGTACATGATTCAAAATGAAAAATTAAACGATTGGGTAATTGAGATTATTGGTATTGGCAGTGTTACATATGCAATTTATGACACCTTTGTAGATACAATTTTATTGCAGATAAATTATCAGTTTGGCTTGTTCAGATTAGGTGCAATGCCTAAAACAGATGCTGTGCAATTGGCAGAGTTGACACATATTCCAGCTATAGTATGGGGAGTTGTTTGGCTGACAATAGCTATATTTGCCGTTTATAGAACATTGTTTAAAACGAGAAATACAAGAAATACGAGAGCATCTAGAAAATAGTCTTTTAATATAAAACAAACTTTCGCACATAAAAATTCTATCGGTGCGGGAGACTTATCAATGGTTTGTTGCCAAAATAATTGCCTGAATTAGTGATTGCTAGGAACTAGCATTGTTCATTCTCAGCGTTTTAGCCGTCGCACACATTCACCATCCATGGTTCATAGTGTGCTAAAACCGACATCGTGTCGTTTATTCGGCAAAATCACTTAGAGCTTGCTGAACAATTGAATTATACATGAATACTAAAATCTTTGTATTAATTCAGCAAGCTTTATTCATCAACTAATTCATGCAATTATTTCTAACCCAACTTTCCATTGATAAGTTCTCCCACACCTACAATTTTAAATGTGAAAGTTGAATAAATAAAATTTTACATTTTATAACGAAGGAATAAAATCGGAGGGCAATAAGCATGAACGACAAAAATAGTAAACTACAATTGATGAAAGATAAGATTGAAATATTAAACAGGGCTGCTAAGGCTTATTATCAGGAAAATACTGAAATCATGCCGAATATTGAATACGACAGGCTTTATGATGAATTATTAGAGCTTGAAAAAGAGACAGGCATTGTGCTTTCAAATAGTCCATCAATTCATGTAGGATATGAATTACTGAGCAATTTACCAAAGGAACGTCACGAAAAGCCAATGCTTTCTTTGGACAAAACAAAGGAAGTAAGTACATTAAAGGAGTGGCTTGGTCAGCAGAATGGAGTACTTTCATGGAAGCTGGATGGACTTACTATTGTATTGACTTATGAGGAAGGTAAGCTTGTAAAGGCTGTAACAAGGGGGAAAGGTGATGAAGGTGAAGTAATAACAAATAATGTAAAAGTATTTACAAATATCCCTCTTAACATTGAATACAAAGGAAACTTGATATTAAGAGGTGAGGCTATAATCCGCTATTCTGATTTTGAAAAAATAAACAGCCAGATAGAAGATGTAAATGCTAAATACAAAAACCCTAGAAATCTATGCAGTGGCTCAGTTAGACAATTGAATAATAAGGTTACGTCTGAGAGAAATGTGCATTTCTTTGCGTTTTCGTTAGTTAAGGCAGATGATTTGGAATTAGAAAATTCTAGAATGGCTCAAATGAATTGGCTCAAAAGTCAAGGGTTTGATGTTGTTGAGTTTAAAGAGGTTAATTCAAGCAATATTGAAGATGCAGTTTCATGGTTTGAGAATAGGATTTCTGAGAATGACTTTCCCTCTGACGGATTAGTGCTTATGTTTGATGACATTGAATATGGAGAGGGGCTAGGTACAACTGCAAAGTTTCCAAGAGACTCTATTGCTTTTAAATGGCGTGATGAAATAAAAGAGACAAAACTCCTTGATATAGAGTGGAGTGCATCAAGAACAGGCTTAATTAACCCAATAGCAATATTCGAGCCTGTTGAGTTAGAGGGAACAACAGTAAGCAGAGCCAGTCTTCACAATATCAGCATTATGGAGGGACTAGAGCTTGGAATTGGCGATATTCTTCAGGTATACAAGGCAAATATGATTATTCCTCAGATATCTGAGAATTTAACCAGAAGCGGTATGGTAGATACACCAAAAACCTGTCCTGTCTGTGAAGGAAATACTGAACTAAAGCAGGAAAGCGGTGTTAAATTTCTATATTGCCCAAACGAAGAATGTCTTGCAAAACAAATTAAGGCTTTTACTCATTTTGTCAGCAGAGATGCAATGAATATAGAAGGCTTGTCAGAGGCAACAATAGAAAAACTAATTGCAAAGGGCTTAGTTAAGGAGCTTGCAGACATTTTTCATTTAGATAGATATAAAGAAGAAATTGTAAATATGGAAGGGTTTGGAGATAAGTCTTTTAACAAACTAATTGCATCCATCAATAAAGCGAGAAATACAAGTACAATCAGACTGCTTTACAGCTTGGGAATTCCAAATGTTGGACTGTCAAATGCAAAGCTTATTTGTAAGAATTTTAAGTATGATTGGGAGCAAATTGCCAGTGCTAAGTATGAGCAGTTGATTGAAATTGGTGGTATTGGTGATATAATGGCTCAATCCTATGTTAAGTTTTTTAACGATGAAAAAAAGCAGGTCATAATAGCAGACTTACTTAATGAAATAGAGCTGGAAATTGTAAAGTCATCTGAGGCAGAGTTGATTTTTGGAAATATTAATTTCGTTATTACAGGCTCAGTTGAGCAATTTAAAAACAGAGATGAAGTAAAGGATATAATAGAAGAACGAGGCGGTAAGGTAACTGGTTCTGTCACTTCAAAAACTAATTACTTAATAAATAACGACAATTTGTCGGGTTCATCTAAAAACAAAAAGGCAAAGGAATTGGGAATAAGTATTATAACTGAGCAACAATTTGTTGATTGGCTGAATGATGGGGGTAGACCATAATTATGAAAATGAAATATTCAATTTGTGTAATGCTACTTATTTCTACGCTTTTATGTAGTTGTAATGGAAATGAATTAGTTAGTAAAAGCGAAAACGATAAAAAAAATAATGAAAATATTATAGTTAAAACAGAGGTTACATTAGGAAGTTGTTCATTAGATAATATGAATAAAGATAATTACATATTATCACTAAGATTGTATAAGGGTGAATATTATGAAGAATATACCCCTGGAAGTAATTTTGGAGGGAATTGGACAGGAAAATTTAAGTTATGTATTATTGATTCCTTAGACGGTCGGGTTATAGATTCTTATGAGATACATGAATGGGATGAATTTACAATTAAAGATAAGGTGAATATAACTCTAAAAGACTATAATAAGGATGGAAATTATGAATTTTTGCTTGGACAATATGGTTCAAGTAATTTAAATATTTATAGAATGTACTATATAACTAAAGATTTTAAAATTGGGTATTATGACAAAATAGGTGAATTTAATATTAGTAATGAAAGCTATTCGACAGAGTTAAAAATAAATAATGAAGGAAATATTGAATATAGTTATTATGATAATTCTGTAGGTGATAAAATTAAAAAAACAATTGACATAAATTTATTAGTTATCAAAAACTAATGGTTGTACGGTATTGCGAAAGGGAGGCGGCTACCCAAATTATGGGTAGCCGCCTACTCTATTACTCTATAAACGAATTACATTATTTTACATAGTCAGTAACTTCTCTATTATCGGTGGATGTCGTCCTATTAACCCATGATCTTCCGCTACTTAAGTCTTCCACTTCAATTCTTAGATAGTACCTTCTGTTTTGAATAGATGGATTAGGAAGCTTAGTCTCAGGCCATTTAATTTTTATAAGCTTATTATTTGCTACTATATCATTAGGCATATCTATTTTCTTTCTAAATTCAAGAACACTTGCAATATAGGAGCCGTGATCGTGTTTGTAACTTTTATATATTTCTGGGTCTTCAGCAATAATAAGGGCAGTAACTGCAATTTTATTTCCAGATGTTCCTATATTAAGATCTATGCCTTCATCTGTCAATGTATATGATGCAGTAGGGACGCTTTGTGAAATAGGGTAATAATTTGGATGCTTCCAATGGATATCTTTGAGAGTGCCGTTAAAGTAAGGTTTACTAGCTTCTTTAGTGTAATAATCATACCAAAGCTGCTCTTCAGGGGACATATACATTATATTTTTTCTATACTTTTCTGGATGTTCTGTTGAATATCTTTTAAATAGATTCTCTAAAACAGTATTCCTCCATTCGTTTACATTTATTTTATTTAAGGGGTCTATGCCACGTGCTGTAGGTTTTCCCCATTCTTCATTGTATACAGCATAATGAAGATGTACGCCTGTGGAATCGCCTGTAGTACCCATAAATCCAATGACATCACCTTTTTTAACATATTCACCGCTTTTAACTAGCAAGCCATTTCTGATAAAATGAATATAGGTAGTCATGTATTTATCAACATTTTCTATGATATTACCCTTTTCATCAAGGTAATGTTTGATGGATACTGAATATTGATTATTTAATTGTTTACAATCTTTATCACCGCAAGTAACCATACTATCGTTTGTATAAACCCTTCCAGACTCTACAGCCCTAACTAGAACCCCCGAACCTCTATCAGAGCCAGGGAGGTCAATGCCACCATGCAGATCTATACCGTTATTTCTTTTTGGCCATCCAGAGGTCACGGTACCCTCTTTGATTAGTGTTTTATAATCTTTATTAAAATCAATATCGTGGAACGGCAGAGGCCATAGCCACAATTCATTGTTTCCTGATATGACAGAAGCAGCATATCCATCTATGTGTCTAGCAGCATTATTTTTATAGTCTTTAGTTATATCCATAATTGCCTTATCTTCATCTATTATATCTATGAGTTTAAATATTCCTTTATTTGAATCTTCTATTGCAGGTTTAGTAAAAGTCTTATGATAATTCGCCTTGTCTACAAATTTAATCTCTAGTGCATATTTATCAGGCTTGAATTTTTGGGCATAGCCGTATATTTTTAGCGTATAGGTATCAGGCAAAAGCCCTTTTATAATAGTCTCGGGGTGATTTTCAGTAGAGCTTTTTGATGCTTCTGTTAGGTTAGGAGTACCATTCATCGAATAGCTTATCAATCTATTCTTGTTATCGAAAAGCAAAAGATCATAATCTCCAGGTGCATTAAAAAGGTTTATTATTACAGCACATTTTTTTTCAGAATCATCAAGCTTACTAGGCTGACTAGGGATGTTCAATTTATATGTAGATATATCAGAATTCAGTATGTTTAACCCTTCTTGAATATATTTTGGAGAATATTTCTTGAAGTTATTTATTTCAAAGTGACCATTTTCTATTTGCTTTGAGCCATAAGTGCCTAAATAGCCCCCAAAAGCAAAGCCAGAAGGCTCGAAGCTGTCAGTGTAATATTTCCACATTGCAGTACGTGAATATTTTCCGAATATATTATAAAAGAAGTTATTCTTAGTATCATCTGTTGGCTTTAGCTTTGTGTTAATATCGAGAGCAATACCGAAAGCATGATTTTCAAGAGGATTTTCGGGCTTTCCGTTAATATGCTTGAAGCTATATGTATTTGGCTTGGATACATTTGAAATATACTTATCATTAGATATCAAGGTGGAGAAGGCAGTATTGAACAAGTCTTCAGCCTCCTTATTTACTTCTACAGTAGTAGCACCTATTTTGATAGGAGTATCTGACTTTGTAGCCTTCCATGAGGGATCTGGTAAAACCTCACCTGTACTGTTTTCTGTGTAATAATAGTAAGGGAAGTCATTATACCGTAAATAGCCAAATTCATTCATAGGGCTAACAGCTATTTTTTTATAAAGAGCTTGCGAAAGCTCGGTTTTAACTGAACTGGAAATTAATAGCCAGAAAAGCTTGTCTGATATTCGATATTCTCTAAGACTATCCTCACCTGTTCGAATAAGTTCAAATTCCTGTTTAATAACATCTTTATGCTCTTTAGCAGAAACTAATTCATCTAATTCTTCGAACAAATAGCCTGAGGAAAGGAAATAATGCCAGGTGTTCTCGTTTTCAACCTTGAAGCCTTTATAAAGAGCAACACTTTTATCAGGCTTTTTGTCAAAAGACATGATATATGGTGTGTAAGAGGAATCAATACCTGAGTCATCAAAGATAATTTCTTTAGGAATATCAAATGCTACAAGATCACCGATATTTGGGAGTCTGTAATTAGCTTCGTTCATATTGCTGTCTGAACCCTGCATTTTTAGCTTTTTTACTTCTGTTGGAAAACCTGCGGATAATATGGAGCGTATAGGCTTTTCACCGCTAGCTTCATTTTGTATACACGATGAAATAAATTTACCAAACTTTGACTCTTTAAGATTATTATATGCTGTAATATAGTGGGCGTCACCTTCTGTAGTTGGCAAAAGAGCATATTGATCATATATATTAAAAAGCAAATAGTTATATTTTATATCATCATGAAGCTCGAAAAAGGATGAAGCTGTACTTTTTTCCATATTGGGATAAGCATAGTCTTTAGAGCAATAATCATTTTTAAATTTATCTAGTATGTTATTATACGCTTGTGCATAAACACTTATATTATTATTGTAAATATTGTAATTAGTTAAGCCTGGTATATTTTCACAGTTAATGATATCAGAATGGTTTGGAAGAGTATCAAAGCTAATTGTACTGCCGTCAGCTAATTTGATGCCTCTTTCAAAAATATCCTCGTAAACATCGTCATCATCATTTCCAGTAGCTTCGTATGGCAAAGCTGAAAGAGGGTAAGTTTTGACATCCTTTAGAAGCATGCTGCATAAATCTGTCTTTGCTTCATATGCAGAGTAATTGAATTTAATTGTAAATGGATAGTTTGTTATAGTACCATCCTTATTCTTAACTCTTTGAGAGTTATTCAGTACGGGCTTGTTCTTAGAGATTTTTGATACAGTAATACCATCAGGATGAAGAATGGTTAGCTGCTTATCTGAATCATCAAGTATATAAGCGGCATATTCAATAGTTTTATCCTTTGATATTTGAGCAATAAATCCGCCTTTTCTTGGAGTGCCAGCAGTTGTTCCGAGAGAGAGAAAGTCCTCCTCTGAAAGAGGTCTTTTGTTTTCACTTAGTCTTTTTGAATGAATAAACATAGAACTTTCACCTGAGACCTCCAATCCTTGATTATAGGCTGGTAAAAGAGTGATTTCCTTCTGATATTTAATAATCTCAGTGCCGCTTAAAGCACGCATTTCTACCATTACTCTTAAAGGATCTGGTGGATTTGGATAAATGCTAAGAATGGCTTTTCTGCTCAATAGCATATAATTTGGCTGTTTGGAAGAATACTTTGAAGTGTTATATTTATACATATCGTTTATAAAGACTGAACCGTCAAAAGTAAAGCCTTGTCCATTTTTATCATTCTTTATGGTATATGAATATTTATTTGCTGGATAATTTGTTGAACAGCTGAAAAGCACATTTTTATAGCTTCCATCTTTCTTAGTATAGAAGGTTATGGAATATATTGATGAAAGTGCATCACCTGAGCCAAGGCGTATATACTCACCAGGAAAATGTCCTCCTCCTTTGGAGGTAACGAACGCATCATTTACCATGAGCTTGTCATATAGAGCGTCTTTTTCAGTGTCTGAAGGAGGTGAAACTACACATTGTATCTGAATATTTTCGGTTGTCTGAGTTGTGCCAGAGTCATTAACAATATTGCAAAAATCATTGCTATAGTAAGGAAATCTTACATTGTTATAGTCCAGAGTATTTGCATAGTATGTCCAGAAAAAGCTATTAAAGCTGCTTACAAGCTCTTGAAAATCAGCAGGCTTGAGATAGTCATTATCTGAGAAATTGCTGTTGATTTTCAAAGACTCTTTATCTGAATCGGTAGCTATTTTAGTAGCTTTGCTATTTGTAATTATACTTTTTATAGAGCCTATTTTTGAATCGACTGACTCCCAAATTGGTTTTAAGCTGGTGTACAAATTTCTTGAATTGGTAAGCAGTAGCTTGGTATTGTCAAGAAAGCTTTTATTTCCCGAAAGCGTTAAAGCCATGCCTCTAAAGTCAGTATAGTTTTTGTCTTTTCTAATAAATTGGTTGTTTTGAAATGGATTGCGTACGTCATTTCCTTCAAGTTGATTAATTATATTAAGAAGTGACTTGTATTTATCATCTAATGAAGAAATAGTTGTATTTTCATCAGTTATTTTATTTTTTTTAATAAATGAATTTATGCTGCTGCTAATCTGAGTTAATTTATTTAACAGCTCCTTAGTTGTAGGCTCTCTTTTTTGCAACTCTTCATTGTATGCTATTATAGCGGCATTTATTTTGTTGAGTTCTATTTCGGAGCTGTCATTTACTATAGAATACAAAGCTTCAAGACATTCCTTGTGAAGAGGGTGAATTCTTTCCATTGAAAGAGGTTTGATTGTTTCCTCCTTAGCATCTACAGCAACAGGATACTGTGAGAAAAAGGTACTGGCAATAATTAGGCACAGTATAGCTAATGTTAGCTTTTTAAGAAGATTACTTGAAAGCATAAAAAAGTCTCCTTATTATAAAATTGTAGAATTTCCTCACCATGGTAATATATGAAAAGCAAGATGTTATGTAATAAATTCTCTCAATAAAAATTTATTACACATTTATAATAAAGTCAATAAAAATACAAAAATATGCTATTTATGTAGTATACATCAATGTAATAATATGATAAAATCTCATCGAATAATAGGGGATGTCATAGATTAGGTGAATAAATGGTGTGAGATGTATATTTGGAGGTATTAGTCATGAAACGGACAAGAGCTTTTTTATCGGTTTTATTTTTTGTTTTAGTGCTTCAATGTTTTTCTGGCTTTGTTTTAGTAGATAAAGCAAATGCTGGTGATGCATCTTTTCTAATGGGGATAACTGGGGGTAGTAATACATGGGAAAATAAGCCAGTAATAGTGAGAGCTTTTTGTGTTGATTCTGATTGGGAATTGGATGATTTCTGCTATGCTGTTGATACAGAAGGGTATACAAGATTTTCGGGTTTAGGAAACTCAGTGACTGTAAGCAGAGAGGGCATATCTACAGTTTCATTTGCGGCAATACTTCATTTTTGGAGTGATTTTCCAGCATCAAAAAGCACGATAGTAAAAATTGATCTAACTGCTCCTGTGCTAAATATAACCAGTATAAATGAACAATGGCAGTCCGTTGACAGCGTAACTATTGAGGGACAAGCCTCTGACAGCCTTTCTGGCATAAAAAGTATACAATACAAATTTGATAATGGGGCGTGGCAAACTGGTAAAAAAGCAATTGTAACAAAAGAGGGGGAAACTAAAGTACAGTTTAGGGCGACTGACGATGCTGGCAATGTTACCTCAAAAAGCACAATTGTGAGAATAGACAGAACAGCACCTGTTTTTCTTGAAAGTACAATTAATGAAAATTGGCAATCGGCTGAAAAGACTGTTGTTTCTGTTGGTGCGAATGATAGGTATAATGACGTAAAGCCTTTTGAATATAGCTATGATGGACATTTATGGTTTGATGGCAATGAGGTTATTGTAAGTGATGAGGGAGAAACAGAGGTATGGCATAGAGCAACTGATAGTCTGGGAAATTCAGCAGTAAAAAAAACAACCGTCAGACATGACCGAACGCCACCAGAAATTGAAATATCAAATCCTGCTGTTGAGACTTCTGATTTCAATGAAGTTACAGTAAGCTGTACACCAAAGGACACAATTTCGGGGATTGATGCTAGCACAGTTGAGTATAGCTTGGATGAAGGGGAATGGCTTAAGGGCAATAGTGTTAAAGTACAAAAGGACGGAGAAACAAAGGTTTCGTTTAGGGCAAGGGACAATGCTGGTAATAGTGTTGAAAAAGACGAAAAGGTATACCTTGATTGTGTTGCACCAATCATATCGGAGGCGTTTCTTTGTGCAAGCAATACTGATGAGGCTATGCGGTTTTTAGATGCCGAGTATACCGATATTACAGAAATATATGCGTGGGTTGCTAGCAGTGATATGCGTAGAGGTGAGATAACAAAACCAAAGGAATATATATATACTGTAAGACAGAATCCCTCAAAAGCTGGAAGAAGCTATCATGTAGAAGGCGACAAAACCTCCTTCAGACTTGAGGGACTTACGAAGGGACCAAACTATATTTCAATAAAGGCAGTTGATGCTGCAGGGAACGAAAGTGAAGTAAAACTGCTTACAATTAAAATTGGAAATGGAACTCCAGGAACACCATCAATTCGTAGTAAAACACATCCAT
>JAEWST010000089.1 GCA_023398105.1 Bacillota bacterium
ATAGTGACCTTGATAACCAAAAACTACTGAATGACTTAAAGTTTGCAGAGCGGGATTATAACAGTATTTTGGATAAAAAAGCTGGGAATGAAGAACTGTTGAAAATAGGTGCTATTTCGCAGGAAGAATTCGATAAATACATAAATCAACTTGAACAGAAAAAGAAAAGCTATGAAGATGTCAAGTATTTATTAGATAGTGCGAAAATTAGTAATACCACGAATGAAAAAGATGAGCAAATTCAATTATTACAGTTGAATGCTACTTTAAAGGATTACACTAATAATATTAAATTATTAGAGAGTGAGCTAAGTGAAATGAAGAGTAAACTAAAGAGAGGATTTTTGAATGGAAAGAGCGTTGTATCCAATATGAACAATGGACTTGTATGCTCATTAAGCAAGAGGACTGGAAGTCTTATAACTCCATCTGAAAAGCTTTTAAGTATTGTAAATTTAGACAATTTAGTTGTAGAGGCAAATGTAGATGAGCAATTTATAAAAGATGTCAAGGTAGGTGCAAAAGTTTCAATTATACCTGAATACAATCAACGCAATAAACTTACAGGAAAAGTTAGCTTTATTTCAGCAAGTGCAGTCCAAACAAATGGTGAAACTTTAATTCCTATTACCATAAAAATTGACAAGCCAGATGATTCGCTAATGCTTAACTATAATGTTCAGGTAATAATTGATGTTGTCTAAGCAGAAAATGAGGAACACACAAATGTTTTTTAAATCAAATGATATTTGGATAACTTATAAAAGACTTTTTATTTATATTAAGCCATATATGGCGATGCTTATAACTATGGTTTTATGCATCCTTTTAAATGCTGCTACAGGAATTGTAACTCCAATTGCAATGAAGAATATTTTAGATATTGTTTTTAGCCAGCAATATGATATGTTTCCAGGCATATACTTCTATATTCTGATTATTTCAACTGCCATCAATATTGTTGCCTCATGCTTAAATACATTATTATCAGGAATTTTCAGTACTAATATTACGCGTGATATCAGGAATGACATAGTACAGAGGATACAACGAGTACCTATTTCCTTTGTTTATAACAAGGAAATAGGTGATATGGTTTCACGTTTTGATAGTGACGTATCTCTTATTACGGGGATACTTAATTGTTTATCCTATCTTATATATCAGCCATTGGTTTTTGTCAGTACTATTGTTGTTGCTTCTATTATCAGTTGGAAGTTACTTTTATCTGTAGTTATATTCTTGCCTTTGTTTATTAAAATGAATAATGTAATTGGAAAGCCTTTTTGTAAGTATTCAAATAATATACAAAAGGAACATGCATCTGCAAATTCTATTATTCAAGATACAATTGAAAGTATTTACATAATAAAAGCATTTAATATAAAGGATGTATTTTCAAGAAAGTATAAGTTTATCTTAGACCAGATTGTTTTTTGGGAAATGAAAACGGAAAAGCGATATATTTTTATAAATATATTCAAAATACTGCTTACTGTTCTTCCTATAGTTTTAATTAGTTATTTTGGAGGATATCTTATACTAAATAAAGAATTAACTATGGGCGAGTTTATAATTTACTTAACTTTGATTAATTATATTACAGGTCCAATAAGTTCTATTAATGGTGCTATACTTGGAATTCGCCAGGCACAGGGGGCACTTATCCGTGTTTTGGATATATTGAATCACCCGGTAGAAAGAAAAGGTGATAAAAGCATTGAAATAAAAGAAAATGCACCAGCAATTATGTTTAAGGATGTCTTCTTTTCGTATAACAATGAGAATATTGTTCTTAAGAATTTGTCTTTTTCAATACATCAAGGTAGTAAAGTTGCATTTGTTGGTACAAGTGGAAGTGGTAAAAGCACAATAGTTAATCTCCTGTGCCGATTTTACGAAATAACTGAAGGACAAATTGAATTATATGGTAATAATATACGAGAGCTGAAAATTGATGATATACGTAGTAACATTTCGATGGTATTACAGGATACATATATATTTCCAGCAAGTATCTACGAAAACATTTTATATGGATCTCCAAATGCTACTATGGAAGAAGTAATAAAAGCAGCTAAGGATGCTAATGCCCACGAATTTATCATCCAATTTAAAGACGGCTATAAAACTATAGTAGGTGAAAGTGGTATAAAGCTATCAGGTGGTCAAAAACAGAGGATAACAATTGCAAGGGCTTTGCTGAAAAAGGCTCCGCTACTTATACTTGATGAACCTTCATCAGCTTTGGATGTGGAATCAGAAACCCTTATAAACGATACACTTCGGGCAATTGGAAAAGGAATGACAATATTAATTATTGCTCATAAGCTTTCATCTATTAAAAAAGTAGATAAGATTTTTGTATTACAGGAAGGAGCTATTGTTGAAACCGGTACTCATGATGAATTAATGGAGATAAAAGGTGTCTACAATGGACTATATAAAAAAACAGTTTGTTCTTAATATAGAATTAGTTGTACATAAACTTTAGATGTAACTAAAGTACTATAAAGCTGAGAAACGGCGCCAAAAATGAAAAAGATAAGGCGATTACATAAATGAAAATAATTAGAAATAGCGATTTAATTAAATTAATATTAAACATGAAAAAAAAATTATGGATCTACTTGCCTGCAGTGGTAATAGATAATCTTATAATGGTTTTCTGTAGTAATATTATACCTGCATTGTTTATGAAAGATTTTTTGAATTTAATTTCTGAAAAAGAGCTTAATCGTCTTTATAAAACTTTGGTTGTTATATGTATACTATTTGTATTTGGTTGCATTTTACAGCCTATATTTAGGTATGTTTCAAAAAAGTGTGTAAAAGAGTATATGGCAGATTTACGTCTTGAGACGTATAAACATCTAACAAAACTGCCAATAGAATACTTTGAAATAAAGCACCGAGGAGATGTAATATCGCGGCTAACCAATGATACAGATGTAATTGAAGGACTATTTTCTGATCAGATTAGTAATTTGATTTTTACATTTTGTATGGGCTTTGGTTCCCTGGTATTTATGTTGGCATTAGAATGGCGCATATCCTTAATACTAGTTAGCATCGGCATAATTTATACTTTCTTCAATATAAAAATGTCTAAATTAATAAGGTCAAAAAATGATCGTATTCGTGAACAGATGGGGAAACTGACTGGTAATATAATAGATATATTATCAAACACAAAGATATCTAGAATGTTACAGATTGAAAATATAATCTTTAATCTCTTTGTTAAAGAAAATAATGAATTACGTGCAAGATGGATTAAGTATAATTATGTTAATACGCTTGTAGCAGGCACAAGTGACTTTTTAATCTTATTAAGAAGTATTGGAACTATTTTGCTTAGTGTTTTTCTGATAATGAAAGGATATATCAATGTTGGTACAGCTGCAGCGATTTTTTATCTTCAGGAAAATCTGTTTTTTATGTTTAAAAATATAGGTAATTATGCAGTACAGATACAAGGAACGCTCTCAGGATGTAGGAGGGTATTGGATTTTATGGAAGAACCTACCGAAATTGAAATAACAGATGATAATATTAGTGATACTTCAAGTGAAATAATGATAGAAATGAAAGAGGTTGAATTTAGTTACAACGCTGAAAAGAAGTGTTTGAACGGGCTTAATTTTAGTGTTTTAAAGGGTCAGATTGCAGCTTTTGTAGGTTCGAGCGGTTGCGGAAAGAGTACTATAATGAAGTTGTTATTAGGGTTTTATAAAAGTGACAAAGGAAGCATACTCCTTGATGGTAATCTGATAGAAAACTATTCTTTAACGCACCTAAGAGAAATAATATCTTATGTTCCTCAGGACCCTGTTTTATTTAATGGTACCATATTTGATAATATCAAATATGGTTTGTTTGATGCAACATACAGTGAAGTAGAAGCAGCGGCAAAACATGCCAGTATTCTTGACTTTATCATTTCTTTACCGGATGGATTTAATTCATTAGTTGGTGAGAAGGGGAATAATTTATCTGTTGGACAAAGACAACGTATAATAATTGCCAGAGCATTGCTTAAGAATGCGTCTGTTATTCTTTTGGATGAACCTACATCTTCATTGGATACAGAATCTGAACAATCAATTAACTTTGTACTAAATAAATTGCAAAAAAAATGTACAATTATTATTGCTACTCACAGGTTGTATACAATTAAAAATGCAGATATTATCTATTGCATGGACAGTGGAAGAGTTGTAGAAAGCGGAACACACAATACATTGCTTGAGAATGGTGGTGTGTATAACAAGTTATGCAGTCTCCAGAATTTCTAATAACTACTGTTTGTTTTTAAGATTGTTGTGTCGGGAATGATTTTTAAAGGCCTTGTGATAACGTATATTACAGCTAATTGTTAAAAAGCAAAATCTATCAAAAAGGAGATTAAATAATGAGTGCACTTGTCAAAACTGAAAATCTATGTAAAACATATAGATTGGGAAATATTGATGTTGAGGTTTTGAAAAACATTAATATTGAAATTAACTCTGGTGAGTTTGTATCCATTATGGGTCCTTCTGGGTCAGGAAAAAGCACTTTGTTATATTTGCTTGGGTCTTTGGATAAGCCTAGCTCGGGAAAAATTATGATAAAGGATAATGAGCTCTCTGTTATGAAAGATAAAGAAGAAAGTATGCTTAGAAGAAGGGACATTGGGTTTGTTTTTCAATTCTATAACCTGATACCTAATTTAACTGTAGAAGATAATATTATGTTGCCAGTACTGCTGGATAAAAAGAAAACAAAAAACTATACCAGAAATTTGGATGAGATTATAGATATAGTAGGACTTTCGGATAGAAGGAAGCATACACCTAGAGAGCTTTCTGGCGGTCAACAGCAAAGGGTTGCCATTGCGAGAGCACTTATAAATGAACCTGAAATCATACTGGCAGATGAACCCATTGGTAATTTGGACAGTAAGACAGGATTGGCAATAATGGAACTTTTCAAAGAGATCAATGAAAAAAAGTTAAAAACTATAATTCAGGTTACCCACTCAAATGAATCTGCTGCATTTGGTAATAGAATTATTTATTTAAAGGATGGTATAGTACAAGACTCAATTTAACGAGGCAGGAAAATGTCCCCCACTTCTATAAGTGATGGGTACCACTTGGGTTATAATCCAGTTTTTTAAATTAAGAACTCAAACTTCGCACATAAAAATTTATTGGTGTGGTAGAATTATCAATGGTTTGTTGCCAAAATAACTCGAAAGTATAGTTTGTGCTTACATGGTGAATTTTCGAGTCTCAAAAAACGCAAGCGTTTTTTATAGGTAGTGGGTGGTATTTACTTAAACGATGTGATTTTGAGTTTATCAATGCTTTGCTACCTTTCCACATTCACCGTCCATGGCTCATAGTGTGCTAAAACAGACATCGTGTCGGTTTTCCGGCAAAAACGCTTAGAGCTTGCTGAACAATTTAAACATACATGAATACTAAAATCTTATTCAGCAAGCTTTACTCACCCAACTAATTCATGCAATTATTTTTACCCCAACTTTCCATTGATTATGCCTGTGAACCAGTATTCGATATATGTAAAAACAATAAATGGAAATACCTAATCAGATTTAATGAAGGTAGAATAAAAAGTATCGCAAAGGAATTTAGTACACTAAAAGTAATTGAAGGAAAGAAAAACGAAAGCTGTACTTGGATAAATGAAATTGACTACAATCATAGTAAAGTGAATCTCATTGAGGCTGAAATAGAGGATGAATCAGGTATTAAAAGAGCTATGTTTTCATAACAGATATAAAAATAACACTGAGAAATGCAGATAAAGTAGTTAGCTTTGGTAGAAGTAGCTGGAAGATAGAAAACCAAGGTTTTAATAACCAAAAAACAAAGAAATATAAAATCGAACATGCTAACAGCTTGAATTATAATGCTATGAAGAATCATTACCTAATAACTCAGTTGGCAGATATATTGAGGCAACTGTATGAAAAAGGTCTGGATAAAATCAGGGATTTAAAAAAGAGCATAAAACAAATATCCTCAAGCCTGTTAGAATCGTTTCGTATGCACCTTCTAACAAATGAGGATACTCTGCACATAGAGAAACCGATGAAAATAAGGTTTCTTTAATAACATAATTTTAACAGGGTGGTGATAAAAATAAAAGTGTTTTAATAAAAATTAATAATAAAAATTCAAATTAAAGAGTTAGTATTTTAGCATAAAAACAGAAAATACTAACTGGAAAATTTTTACACAAACAAATCAAATGGCGAGACTTATAAGATAGCTAAAAATTATTTACTCGTCGGAGCTGATTAAGCTTATAGTATTGTAAACTCTATTAAAAAGTGCTATAGTAAACAAGTATTTGTAGACATAGTTTATTATTTATATAAGCATAAAAATAGAATAAGACAGTTCGCGACTATCCTGTCTATAAACAAAACTATCTATAATAATTGGCTGAATTATCAGGCATTATAATTATCCGATTATTAAAATGTTGTTTATATTAGAGCCGATGGGTTCTTTTTTTATTTGTGTGTCCTATATTAATGATACAAGAGCATATTAGCCAGTGTACGTCGTAAAACCAAAAAGGAAGTTATTTTGCATTGATTTTTATATAGACATATTTTATGAATTGATGGGTAAATTAGGTTAAAAGGAGAGGTTTAGAATGTATGTAATTAAAGTTGAACATAGTTTCGATAGTGCACATTTCCTTTCAGGCTATAGCGGAAAGTGCTCAAATATACATGGTCATCGATGGAAAGTAGAAGTTGAGGTTTTTAATCAGGAGCTTGTTAAGGATGGTCAAAATAAAGGAATGGTTATAGATTTTGCATACTTAAAGAATGACTTAAAGGAAACTTTAGATTACTATGATCATTCATTTATAATTGAAGCAGGAAGCTTAAAAAAAAGCACATTGGAGTGTTTACTTGATGAGGGCTTTAGAATTCTTGAGGTTGAATTTAGACCTACTGCAGAGAATTTTTCATGCTTTTTCTATAATATAATGCAAAGGAAGGGCTATCAGGTTCGTCGTGTTACAGTTTATGAAACGCCAACAAATAGTGCTTCCTATGAAGGCAGTGGTGTAAGCCTATGAAATATAAATTCAAAGTAGTGGAGAAGTTTGTAAGTATAAATGGAGAGGGAAATACAGCTGGACAATTAGCTGTTTTTGTAAGGTTTGTCGGTTGTAATCTTAATTGCAGCTATTGCGACACAAAGTGGGCAAATGATGTTAATAATGTAAGCTATGAGGAAATGTCAGCGGAAGATATTTTTAATTATATAAAAGAAACTGGAATAAAAAATGTTACTTTGACTGGTGGCGAGCCTTTATTGCAAGAGGGAATTATTCAGTTATTATCACTACTTGCTACTGATAATAACCTTAGAGTAGAGCTTGAGACAAATGGGAGTATAGACTTGAGCAGTTTTATTAGTATTGCACCTAATAGACCCATATTTACAATGGATTATAAGCTGAGCTCAAGTGGAATGGAAGCTGCCATGATAATTAGCAATTTTGAATTGTTGAGCACACAGGATGCTGTAAAGTTTGTTGTTAGTGATGTCAGCGACCTTGAAGTAGCCAAGAAGCTAATTGAAAAATTTCGATTAATAGATAAATGTTCAGTACATTTTAGTCCTGTTTTTGATAAAATAAATATGCAGACTATAGTAGAGTTTATGAAGCAAAATAAAATGAACGGAGTCAGATTACAGCCACAGTTACACAAATTCATCTGGCATCCAACTATGAGAGGGGTATAATATACTAATGATGGATAAAGCAAAAATCGAAGAACATATTAGAGGTATATTGTTGGCAATTGGCGAAAACCCAAATAGAGAAGGGCTTGTAGATACACCTGCTCGTGTAGCTAGAATGTACGAAGAAATATTCGAGGGTATAGGATATACCAATAATGAAATTGCAGAGATGTTTAACAAAACCTTTGAAGAGGATTTTGCAATACCTGAGGATAACAAGGAAATGGTTATTATGAAGGATATCGAAATATTCAGCTATTGCGAGCACCATATGGCATTAATGTATAATATGAAGGTGACAATTGCATATATCCCCAATAAGAAAATTATTGGATTAAGCAAAATTGCAAGAATTGCTGATATGGTATCAAAACGCCTCCAGCTTCAAGAAAGAATAGGCTCTGATATAGCTGAAATAATGCAAAAGGTTACAGGTACAGAAGATGTTGCAGTTATAATAGAGGGACAACATGCGTGTATGACTGCCAGAGGAATTAAAAACACTGAAGCAGTTACTGCAACCACTACTTTACGTGGAAAGTTTGAATTAGATGACAGTATAACAAATAAATTGTTTATAATGCTTAAATAGTTTAATAGGAATTGTTATTTATTTACTCAAGCTTCTCACATAAAAAATTTATTGGTGAGGTAGTATTATCAATAGTTTGTTGTTCAGTAAACTAAGTTGTTTTATGAAATTATTTAACTTTTCGTTTGATAATGCTACCACGCCTGATATTACTAGGCTTTAAGCAGTGCATTCACCTGTGAAGTTTGAGTAATTTAGAATATGATATCTATTATAGGAGAAATATAAATGACTATAAAGCATAATGGTTATCTACATATAGGAAAAAGTGTTTGGCAGTGGGGTAAACGTACTTATACAATGGGTATTTTAAATGTTACACCCGACTCATTTTCCGATGGGGGCAAATTCAACAATGAAAAGGCTGCATTAACCCAAGCAATTAATATGGTTGAACAAGGGGCTGATATTATTGATGTGGGCGGTGAATCAACAAGACCTGGCAGCACTGAGGTTTCTGAGAAGGAAGAAATTGAACGTGTTATTCCCATTATTCAATTATTAAGCAAGGAACTGAATATTCCAATATCAGTTGACACCTACAGAGCAAAAACAGCAGAAGCGGCAATAAAGGCTGGTGCCCATTTGATTAATGATGTATGGGGCTTAAAATATGATGCCGAAATGGCATTAGTAGCTGCTGAATATAATGTTCCTGTCTGCATTATGCATAATAGAACTACTGGAACACAATATCATAATCTTATTGAGGATATACTCTTTGAGTTGACTCAAAGCATAGAGCTGGCACGTAACGCAGGAATAAAGGATGAAAATATTATTATAGATCCAGGTATAGGGTTTGCAAAAACCTTTGAACAGAATTTAGAGGTTATGAGACAGCTAGATGCATTTAAAAGACTGGGTTATCCAATTTTATTGGGAGCCTCTAGAAAATCCTTTATTGGTAAGGTTCTTGATTTGGAGGTTTGTGACAGGCTGGAAGGTACGCTGGCAATAACTGCTGCTGGTATCATTAAAGGCTGTGATATAGTGAGAGTACATGATATCATGGAAAATGTTCGTGTAGCCAAAATTATAGATTGTTTAGAAAGGAAATGCAGTAATAATGGATAAGATAATTGTTGAAGAGCTTGAAATATATGCGTATCATGGTGTCGCAAAGGAAGAAAAAACCTTGGGACAAATGTTTGTTATTTCTATTGAGATTGGTGTAGACTTAGAAACAGCAGCTAGAAGCGGCAACCTCAATGACACAATAAATTACTCTACAGTATGCAAAACAGCTACCGCTATTTTACAGTCAGAAATTTATGATTTAATTGAAACAGCAGCATACAAAATAATAGAAGGAATATTTGGCAAATTTAAAAATGCTCAATCAGTAAAGGTTTTGTTAAAAAAGCCTTGGGCTCCAATGGGGCAACATCTGAAATATGCTGCTGTAGAGCTTGAACGCAAACGGGGTGATAGGAATGACTGGTAAAATTGCTAACGCCTATATAGCTCTGGGGTCAAATATTGGTAATCGTGAGGGAAATCTAAACAATGCCATAGAAATGTTAAGACAGCAGGAGGGCGTTGAGGTAAGACTGGTCTCGTCATTTATAAATACAGCTCCCGTTGGACTTACAGAGCAGCCTGATTTTTTAAATGCAGTTGTGGAAGTCAAGACTTCCTTATGTCCCCACAAGCTACTTGAGATATGTTCTGATATTGAAAAAAAACTGAAAAGAGAGAGAATTATCCATTGGGGACCACGAACTATTGATTTGGATATTTTGCTGTATGAGGATTTAGTTTTAAACGATGCTGATTTAATTATTCCACATCCAAGAATGCATGAGAGAGAATTTGTTCTAAAGCCTTTAAAAGAAATTGCTCCAAAAGCCTTTCATCCAGTATTGAAAAAGTCTGTTGAAGATATATAACCTATTTTGGGTTTTTTCCTAACTCCGAATATACGGACTCAACATTTTAAAATCATACTATAAGAGGTACTGTTTTAAATTGAGTACCACTGTTTTTTGTCCGTTTTTAATAAAAAATTTATTTTAGGGTTATAGTTTAATAGATATATAAATTTTTAAAGGTAATAAAATGTCGGCACTTAAATAAGCACCGACATTTTATTTTTAATATTTTATAACTGATTTAACCTATTTCATTATTGGGTCAAGGAAAGCAAATATTTTTTTTATGTTTGATGCCGCAGAAAATTCTGAAGTTCCGTGTCCTGCACCATTGATTATTTCAAATGTTACTTTACTATTACCAATAACCGGTTTTAATGCATCAGCTAAAATAACTGATTGCTGGTAAGGCACAAGGTTATCCTTTGAACCATGTTGAATAAAGAATGCTGGAGCTGTAGCGGTATTCATGGTAGATATGTATGAAATAGGGTTTGCCTTTTGTGCTAATGTAGGATTTGACGAAACTGCAGTGCCTATAAACTGGCTTTCAGGGGAGCCTGCTGCACTATGGCTTCCTAACATACTTGATACACCAGAGGCTTTAAACTGTTCATCCATTTTTGTAAAATCTGTTGGACCAAACCAGTCAACAGCTGCTTGTATATTAGATGGATAGCTACTGTTAGTTGTAGTATCACCATCGAGTGTAGTTACATTTCCTGTAGTTCCTAGCATAGCTGTTAAGTGTCCTCCTGAACTAGCACCCCATGCTGCTATTTTGTCAGGATTGAAACCATATTTTGCAGCATTTGCTTTAATAAAACGAACTGCTGCCTTGCAATCACTAACAGCTGCAGGGAATTTTGCTTCGCCTGAAAGTCTGTAGTTTACACATACTACTGCATAACCGTGATTATGTCCACCTTCAATTATAGGAGCCATATCAGAGCCTTTTGAACTTCCTCCAAGCCAAGCCCCACCGAAAATTCCTAAAATAACAGGATATGGACCGTTAATATCATTTGGAATATAAATATCCAATGTTTGATTTTTAGAAACATTACCATATGATACATTTAGATACTTAGTTTTTACTTGGGATGTATCTATACCTAAACCTGAAATTCCTACTTTAATAGGCTTTGGTAGTTCTGCGGGTGTGGTGCTGCCTTGGTCGCCAGGGAATTTAGTTATTAGCTTTAATAAGTACTGTTTGTAAAGTGAAAAATCAATTGCATCAATTGTTTTATCTGCATTTACATCAGCAAGTGAAGTATTACCTATAGAAGAATTACCTAGAAGATGGCTTTTTACTAGTGCAAGATCTAATGCGTCTACACTTCCATCAACATTTACATCTCCGTATACTTGAGCGGCAGATACTGGTAAAGTATTGATACAAGGATTAATGAAAGTTACCATAAGAGAAACAACTACTAATAGGGTTAACATAATTTTTTTGTTCATATGAGTCACTCCTTTACATAATATGTTACTGAAATATAATAAACTTATGACATATTATTTACATAATATGTATAAAACAAAGTAGTATTTTGTTTATATATGTACATGACAATAAATAATTTGCGTATTAAAAGTATTTTTACGGACTGAAGTTTACTTTTATATAACAATAAAAAAGTACATAAGAAACAATATGAAATAAGCGTCGCTTTTGACTTAATTGTACCGGTACAGAGTTTTTAACTATTTGAATATTTAATGTGCAACAACAACTCCTTTTTTATTTCGTAACGAAAACAATACAAATATCAACAAATATTTACGTTTATTTCCAAATATTGCTTTCGTAATATATTATATATCTATTAATATACTGAAACAAGTACGCAGAATATTATTACTAAGTATGTTTTTCATACTAAAGAAAATTAATGCTAATATTAGGACGTATAACATAATTTAGTCAAGTTTTGTATCTAGTATAAACAAATGGGATAGGAATAATGTTAAAGTTATTTTGATTGTCCATATATTACTTATATGATATACTAATGCTGACTGGTACTTTGCAACATGTATGTGGCTATATTAGTTTTGTGACTCTAGAATATGTTAAGGAGATGGTATGTAATTATGAAAGATTTAATAGTTCTATCTATTGAAGAAGGACATTGTCCTGTTGCTGCTGCTTTTAAGCTATTAGAAGGAAAGTGGAAGCTGGCAATCCTCTGGGTACTTACTGTTAATGGCGGAATACTAAGGTTTCAGGATTTAAAAAGATGTATTATAGGTATAACAAATATGATGCTGACAAGTTCACTAAAAGAGCTTGAAAGAGATGGTCTAGTTATTAGATTCCAGTATAATGAGATGCCGCCACGAGTAGAATATTCTTTATCTGAGGACGGAAAAGAGTTATTTACTATTTTTGACGAAATAGCAAAATGGGGAATAGAGGTACTAAGAAGGAAAAATAGTTGCGATTCAAATCTTGAGTCAATTGAAGGTTAATTTATGCTAATTTTGAACTTAGAAATAAGGGAACAGCAAATTAATTCTTATTTGTATCTAAAAATGCTGGATACTAATAAAGGACAATTAATACCCTCTTCTAATCTCTATATAAAATTTTTCACTAAAATGAAGTTTATATTTTGTACAAAAAGGTAATGTTATATAATCCAACTGTCAAAAAACAACGAGTGGATTTTGACAGTTGGAAAAAATTGATTTTTAAGCTTTAAATTTATGACTTAGAAAAACAAATAGATGCATTTAATTTTATGTATATTATTGTCTTAAAAGCTATTATCTACAAATCTATACCCTATTCCTCGTATTGTTTCAATTAACACAGGTTTTTCATCATCATCCTCTATTTTTTGGCGCAAATAGCGAATATGTACATCAACAGTTCTGGTTTCAGCACAGTAATCAATTCCCCATATTTTATCTAGAATAATCTCTCTTGACAAGACTTGGCCTTTATTACTAATCAACATTTTAAGAAGCTCAAATTCCTTTAGAGGCATATCAATTAATTCGTTATCCTTGTAAACTTCTCTTCGGCTAGAGTCAACTGTTATATTTTTATGGGTTATAACTTCATGGGTCTTTTGAGGGGAACTAGTATTAATTCTTCTGAATAAAGCCTTTATTCTTGAAAACAATTCACGGACACTAAATGGCTTGGTTATATAATCATCAGCACCTAATTCAAGTCCAAGAACTCTATCAAACTCTTCACTTTTTGCTGTAAGCATAATAATGGGAATGCTCTGAGTTAGAGAATTCTGTTTTAATTGTCTGCATACCTCAAAACCATCAATACCAGGAAGCATTATATCTAAAATGAATAAGTCCGGAATATTTTTTAATATATGAGCTAATAGGTCTTCACCGTTGCTAAAGCAAGTTACATTAAAACCGTTTAATTCAAGGCTGTATTTAATTAATTCTTGAATATGAAATTCGTCGTCTACAACATAAATATTCTTTTTGGACATTTTGTCATTTCACCTCAAACTGCTTTTGTAAAATCAGCTTATATTTTCATGTGATCCTGTTACATTAAACACAACCCATTCAGCAATGTTAGTGGCATGATCACCTATACGCTCTAAGTACTTAACAATAAACATTAAATCAGTTGCTTGCATAACTGTTTCAGGGTTGCTTTTCATTATATTTATAAGTTCCAAGACAATTTTGGAAAAATAATTGTCAACCTCATCATCTGAAGCACAAACCGCTTTTGCGAGAAAAATATCCTGTTTTACAAAGGCATCAACAGCATGAACTACCATTTTTTTCGTGTAATCTGCCATAATAGGTATATCTATTATAGGTTTAATGTATTTTTCAGTACCCATTCTAATGATTAATTCTGAAATATCGGCAGCTTGGTCAGCTATTCGTTCCATATCTGTAATTATTTTAAGAGCAGAACTGATGGTTCGTAAATCTTTAGCCATTGGCTGCTGCTTAGCAATAAGATTAATACATATTTTCTCAATCTTCATTTCTAAGTTATCTATAGCATTATCATTTTCATATACTTGTCTGGCTAATTCTTTATCCTGCTTCTTTAATGCAAGTATTGAGTTTTCAATAGATTCCTCAACAAGGCTTGCCATTCTAACCATAAGACCCTGCAAATTTTCAAGTTCAGTATCAAAGGAAGTTCTAACCATATAATCCTCTCCTTAACAATAAATATAGATGTTTTAGATATGACCCAATCCATTTTTAAATTGGAAGCTGGCTTGAGATAATATATTATCTTTTTCAGCTTGGTAGTATTTTAATATCATTTTAATAATATCAAGGTATCTTTAATGCAAGTTTAATTCTGCGTTAAGTTGTTGTTAATTAAAATAATGGATAGGCTATTGTAAAAAATTATTAATTAATAATTAACAATGATTAACACAAACAAAATATTATCTTTAAAAATGCATACTATAATAAAAATGTAATAAGCAACGGCTTATAGCTGGAAATACAAAATTAGCAATAGCTACATCAACTTAATCAGTTTTATACTTTAATCTTTGAAAATCAATAGGTAAGGTTATATTATAGGTATATAAGCTTAACTATTGATATCATAGGAAAGACTAGCATTAGTGGACTGGGAAAGTTGATTAGTTAAATAGAGAATAATTATTTTCTATTTTAAATCATTTATTTAATTTAAGGAGGAAATTTTTTATGAGTAAATATTTAAACGCAAAACGTATAGCAGCAATGATACTTGGTGTTGCTCTAACCACTTCAATGGTAGCTTGTGGAAATGGCACAACAGAGAATGCCGACAACAATGCAGGAGGTGCAGATACAAAACTTAGCGGAAAAGTAGTTATTGATGGTTCAAGTACAGTATATCCTATTAGTATGGCAGTTGCAGAAGAGTTTAGAAATGAACAGCCGGATGTCGAAGTTTCAGTAGCAGCCTCAGGAACAGGCGGAGGAATGAAGAAGTTTACTGCAAATGAAATTGATATATGTGATGCATCAAGAAAGATAAAGCAAGAGGAAATTGATAAAGCAAAAGCTAATGGAATTGAAATTATTGAGTTAGAAGTAGCCTATGATGGAATTTCTGTAGTGGTAAACAAAGACAACACTTGGGCAAAAACTATTACTGTAGAAGAGTTAAACAAGATGTGGGGTAAAGATAGTACCGTTAAGACCTGGAAGGATGTAAATTCAAGCTGGCCAAATGAACCTATTAAACTTTATGGGCCAGGAACAGATTCTGGAACCTTTGAATATTTTACGGAAGAAATTAATGGGAAAGCTAAAGAATCCAGAACAGATTATACTCCAAGTGAGGATGACAATGTTTTAGTGCAGGGTATTACAGGTGACAAAAACGCATTAGGCTACTTTGGCTTCTCATATTATGAAGAAAATGCTGATAAGCTTAATGTACTTAAAATTGATGCAGGAAAGGGTCCAATTGAGCCTACCTTTGAAACAATAAAGGATAACTCATATGCTCCATTGTCAAGACCAATGTACATTTATGTTAATAAAGCTAAGCTAAATGAACCTCAAGTAAAAGCTTTTGTAGACTTCTATCTTGATAATGCTACTGTTCTTACAGAACAAGTTGGATACATTCCTCTAGAGAGTTACGAAAATGAGAAAGCAAAACTAAAATAATAATAGCAATTACAACCCCCTCTTATAATAACATAGACCGTAGTGCTTTAGTAAAAAGAGTACTGCGGTCTGTGTATTCTAAACGGAAAAACAAACAAATAATAAAGCATTTATTACAATAAAAAATGAAAACAACTTCTAATTGGAGAAAAATATGAATATATCTAATCGTTTATATAAAAAAGAAAAGCATAGAAAGAATACACTACGTAAGCAGCTGCTTTTAGTACTTGTTTTTGTGGCACTAATACCAGTATTGGCAATCGGAACTTCTACTTATATAACAACGATAGGAAAGATAACAGATCTATCATTAAATACATTAAAAACCAGCTCTTATAACACAATGAATAATCTTGATGAAAAAATAAACAGCATTGACAGCTTGATTAAAGGTGTATCTTCACAATCAGACTTTTTAGTTGGGCTAGAAATATTAAACAGCAAAAACGATATGGATACCACTATATACAGTGCAATTCAGCTTTCAATGAAAAACATTGTTATCAGCTCTGAAGGGCTAATAGAAACATTGTATTTATGTGATAAAAATGGAAAGATTGCTGTAATTGGTGCAAAAAATTATAGATTATTTAAAGACAAGTTTTTTTATGATATTCAATTATTTGAAAAGATAAAAATACTGAAAGATAATGAAGTAATAGTAGGAAATCCTTTCTATTCTAAAGAATTAAAAAAATATGTTATACCAATTACAAAACTTGTAAAAAGTTTAGCAGGCTTTTCTGGTACTATTACGGCATTAGTAAACTACGATGATTTTTTTAGTACTATTGATAACCAAGATTTAGATAGTGAAATAATTATATTAGACAAAAATAATAATATAATTTACCATCAAGATAAGGAAATGATAAATCAGAAAATATCAAACAAAAGCCTTATTGAGCAGATAAGTCAACATGATGGTATTGAGCACATTACATATAATGATTCGAATATAAAAAGGGTTTTAGAAATGAATAAATCCAATTTATCAAGTTGGATAGTGTGTTATCAAATGAACTATAATAATGTAATGTTACCAGTAAAGAAATATATTTATATGTTTGTGATTGTAATTTTTATTTCATTAGTTCTTGCTTTAATAATATCTATTCTATATTCAAGTTATATATCAAAGCCTGTAGTTGAATTAACTAAACAAATGAAGGCAGTTGAAGATGGTTACCTTGAAATAGAGTTTAAGAGTGGCAACAGTAATATTTATGAGATAAACAGTTTAAGAAAGAACTTTTATAAAATGGTGTTGACTTTGAATAATTTAATATCAAATATTAATACTGCTTCTAAAGAAATAGATAATATGACAAGCGTTATGTATCAAGCAGCATGTTGTTCTATAGAAAAATCTGAATATGCCAAGAAGTCAATATCAAACATAAGTGATAATATTATAAAGCAAGCAGATAATACACATTATGCTTCAATGGGTATTGAAAGTCTAGCAAAACAAATTGCTACATCAAGAGAGCTTTCTCAAAATGTTTATAGCTATTTAGGATTACTAAATAAATCCACTAAAAATGGAAAAGAACAGATAGAAAAATTAGAAAATAAATCCATGTACAATTTAAATAATACTAACCTTATGAAGGATGTAGTATTTGAGCTACAGAAGGAAATGAAACAAATAAACACTATTACTGAAACTATTCAAAACATAGCAAAGCAGACCCACTTATTATCGTTAAATGCCACTATTGAAGCATCTAGGGCAGGAGAGTCTGGAAAGGGATTCACAATAGTTGCAAAAGAAATTAAAGATTTGTCAGAACAAACAAATATTCAGACCGTTACAATAAGAAATATGATTCAAAGTATAGTTATAAATACAACTAGAATTACAGATTCCTTTAAAGAAGTAAGTGAAAGTGCTGATTCACAAAATAAATCGGTAACTGAAACAAAAGCCAGCTTTTGTGAAATTGCAGAGTATATAGAAAATATTAATTCTAAGCTGCAGGATATCACTGATTATCTTCAGGAAATGGATTTTCAAAAAGACAATTTAGTCCATTTAGTTCAAGAAATAAATACTTCAGCATCAGAAATTGCGTCTAGCTCAAACAATGTACAACAATATACGGAGGAGCAAATGGCAGCTGTAATAAAAGTTCATAATAATTCAAGTGTTTTCAATACTCTTTCAAAAAATCTCAGTAAATTTGTAGAAATTTTCAAAATATAGCTTATTCAAAAAGTAACTGAGCTGATTTAATTCAGCTTTTTTCATTTCTATACAAACTTTCCCATATAGTAATCCTAGAATGTTAAAAATATTTACCAAGAAGCTGTATGAGGATTCACAGATAGGGAACCTTTTTATGTTGGCTTACTCAACATTATAAATAGTTCAAGTGCATTCCCGCAGGTAAACCATTAGTGCAACCAAAGAAGAAATAATTAGTTGTATTAACAACATTAATATACCAGAGTACAACATAGAAAATAAAAAATTAGTAGAAGGAAATGCTGTTATTGAGTTTACACCTGATAAAGCAGGGAATTATATATACATGTAGAATGTAAATGATTAGCAGTAATATTAAAGTTGTAAAGGATGTTTCCAATATAACGAGGCAAGAAAATGTCCCCCTTTTCTATAAGTGGAGGGTACCACTTTGGTTATTAGTCGGTGAGAATATCTCCCGCCTCGATGAAATGCCTGATAATTCAGATATTCAAGGAGTACAGGGAAATTGTGGCTGCTGCGGTTAAGACAAAATAATTTTAAAATAAATAGGAAGTGATACAAATGGATAAAAAACAGTCAATTAGGATTTCTGGTATGAGCTGTGCAGCATGTGCAGCAAGAATAGAAAAGGGTCTTAATAAACTAGAAGGTGTCAAGCTTGCAAATGTTAATTTTGCAATGGAAAGAGCAACTATTGAATTTGATGATAAAAAAATAGATTCTGAGAAATTTAACGAAACTATTGAAAAGCTTGGTTTTGGTGTGATAAAGGAAGATATAGCAAAAGGCAACAAGGCGGAACTGAATATTACTGGAATGTCTTGTGCTGCATGCTCTGCAAGGATTGAGAAAAAACTGAATAAGACAGAAGGTGTACAAAAAGCTTCAGTAAATTTGGCAACTGGGCGGGCAAGTGTGGAGTATGATGTTTCAAGTATTAAAATCTCTGATATCTTAAAAATAATTTTGGACTTAGGATATGGTGTGCAAAGAGCAGAGGAATTAAATGAAGACAAGGAGAGGGAAAAAAGTGAAAAGGAAATAAAAGCCTTAAAGCGTACGCTAATTATTTCTGCAGTTTTGAGCACGCCTTTAGTATTAGCTATGCTGCTTTCTGTTTTGAACCTTCACGTTCTTTCTTTCCTTCACAATCAGTATTTTCAATTGGCAGTTGCTACTCCTGTTCAATTTATTATAGGCTTCAGATTTTATAAGCATGCATATTATGCACTGCGTTCAAAAAGTGCAAACATGGATGTATTAATATCAATGGGTACTTCAGCTGCTTATTTTTTCAGCTTATATAATGTATTTTTTGAAGAAGTACAGCAAGGTATGATGAAAAACCTTTACTTTGAAGCTGCTGCAGTTATTATTACATTAATCCTTTTGGGTAAATATTTGGAGGCTGTAGCAAAGGGCAAAACCTCTGATGCAATAAAAAAGCTTATGGGTTTGCAGGCAAAGACAGCCAGAGTAATAAGAAATGGTACTGAAGAGGATATACCAATTGAAGAGGTTATGCTGGGAGATATAGTTGTAGTAAGACCAGGAGAGAAATTGCCTGTAGATGGTAAAATAACTTTTGGTAGCTCCTCCATAGATGAATCTATGCTGACAGGTGAAAGTCTTCCAGTTGAGAAAAAGGCAGGGGATTATGTTATCGGGGCAACAATAAATAAGGTGGGTACCTTCCGTTTTGAGGCTACGAAGATTGGCAAGGATACAGCATTGTCTCAAATTATTAAAATGGTAGAGGATGCCCAAGGCTCAAAGGCACCTATACAAAAAATAGCTGACAAGGTCTCAGGAATATTTGTTCCTGTGGTTGTTGGAATGGCTCTTATTACTTTTATAATCTGGTATCTTACTACAGGAGATATAACAAAAGCCCTTGTAAGCAGCGTTGCAGTTCTGGTTATTGCGTGTCCATGTGCATTAGGACTGGCAACACCAACAGCAATAATGGTAGGTACAGGTAAGGGAGCGGAAAATGGTATACTTATTAAAGGCGGAGAACATCTGGAAACAGCTTACAAATTAAATGCAGTTGTGCTTGACAAAACAGGAACAATTACGAAAGGACAGCCAGAAGTAACAGATATAGTTGTTTTAGGAAAATTTGATAAGAGTGCAATACTAGAGCTTGCAGCAATTACTGAAAAAAGCTCAGAACATCCATTAGGTGTTGCTATCTATGAGCAAGGAAAAAAAGAATTTAACATTATAGCTAATCCAGATAAATTTGAAGCAATACCTGGCAGAGGTGTCAAAGCAGTTGTGGATAATAGGATTATCTACATGGGTACACGTAAGCTTATGAAGGAGCAAAATATTGCTATTGATAATGTTGAAGCCTCCATAGCAAAGCTTGAGGATGAAGGTAAAACTGCTATGCTGATGGCTATAGATAATACTTTGGAAGCAATAATTGCGGTTGCTGATACGTTGAAGGATAGCTCTAAGGAAGCTATCGAGGAACTAAAGAAAATGGGTATTGAGGTTTACATGATTACTGGAGATAATAAAAGAACAGCTAGTGCTATCGCAAAGCAAGTGGGTATAACTAATATTCTTGCAGAGGTACTGCCTGAGAATAAGGCTGAAGAGGTTGAAAAATTAATGGCTAGAGGTAAGGTTGTTGCAATGGTTGGCGATGGGATAAATGATGCGCCTGCACTTGCCACTGCAAATATTGGAATGGCAATGGGTACAGGAACTGATGTTGCGATAGAGGCAGCAGATATCACGCTGATGAGGGGAGATTTAAAAACAATTCCAGCAGCAATCCGATTGTCAAGGAAGACTATGAGAAAGATTAAACAAAACTTATTTTGGGCATTCTTTTATAATATAATTGGTATACCTTTTGCTGCCTTTGGTCTATTGAATCCAATGATTGCAGGAGGAGCAATGGCGTTTAGTTCAGTCTCAGTAGTAACAAACTCGTTGAGCTTAAAAGGGTATGACCCAGCAAAAGTACCTAACAAATTTAACAACATAGAAGAAGTTGCAAAACAGGAATGGCATTATAACAAAAAATAGAAGTTTTAAGGAGGAAATTATTATGGCGAAAGAAGTAAAAGATTTATATGTTGAGGGTATGTCGTGCAGTCACTGCGAAAACAGTGTTAAAAAAGCTGTAGGTGCATTAAATGGAGTGTCTGATGTAACAGTAGATTTGCAAGCTAAAAAGGTATCAATAGAATTTGATTCTGAAACAGTAAGTTTAGATATCATAAAGGAAACTATTGAAGACCAAGGGTATGATGTTGTTTAATAGAAGACTTAGCCTGACTGGAGCTGAATATGACAATTTGGCTTTAGTCACCCTTGTCGGAATGGTATTGACATTTATTAAAAATATAATGTGAATTATAAAAAGTAAAAAGAGAAGTAGTGGCAGTATATTATGGCATAGAAGGCTTAGCCCGATTGGAGCTTAAATCGAAGGGGAGATTGTAATAGCTCTAGTCGTATTGATACTGCCACTTACTAAAAATATTATTTAAATTCAAAAAATGTTTTTACCTATTATGTATTAATAAAAAAATAAAAATATGACGCACTAGCCAATTTACAGCTGATGCAGCAGCTCATTAATTTATTTTTCTATTGGGAACTTTTCTATTATGCCAAGAAGCTTTTGCTTCATTAAAGCAAAATCAAGAGCATTAATTTCTCCGTCACCATTAACATCCGCATTATCTACATCAATAGTAAAGCTAAATGGATCTAATATGCATGATTTTAAAACTCCAAAATCTATAGCATCAAAGGTTCCATCTAAGTTAACATCACCTATTAATCTTTGTGATGGTGTTGATGAATTATAAAGATCTTTGGGTAGTTCATCCAAAGTGGTTACTTTATCACTGTTGTAGATGGTTTTTAGAAGGGTAGGGTTATTGGTGTTTGGATTAGTAAGGAAATCTCCGTACCATGGGCAGAAATATAACCACCATGCACCTTCATTAACTATATTCTGAATGTCAGGTATAACGTCATTTTCTGTCATTGCAACCATCTTACTATCGTTAGTGTAATTCACAAGTGCAAGGAATACTGTTGTTGTAGCACTTGTTTTCCAAGTGGAAGGTGAACCCTCATATTTATCGTATGCAACTACATCTACATATTTATCACCTGGATACCATTGAAGTGAATTAGCATATGTATAAAGATTTACTTCCCAAATAAGATTATGTAGTCCATATTTTTCAGTTAGTGTAGTATAAAGAAGTTTCCAAAGTTCTTTGTAAACTTCTGCACCTGACGAACCCCACCAGAACCATGCACCTTTTCCGTCAGTATTGTTATAACCTTCAGCTTCATGGAAAGGACGGAATAATACTGGAACATTTGCAGCCTGAAGTCTTAACAATTGCTCAGCAAGATCATCAACTGCACTCATAAAGTAAGCATATTCTTTTGTTGATTTATCAAGACAATTTGCTGTAATAAAGCTTGATGTAGGCTTATATGTACATTTCTGCCAATCAACTGCTTCTCCAAGCTTATAGCTTGTAAAGTCTTGCGGAACATTTATATGCCAGCAAGCTGTTGCAATACCACCTTTATTATTTACCCAATCAATAGCACGTTCTGTAGTGCCATCATCCCAGCCATACAGAGGATTGTAGTTCATAAAATCAAAGCCTCTTATTGCTGGATATTTGCCTGTTTTATTGTATATGTAGTCAAATTCAACTTCATAATTGCCGTCATTTCCACCGCCATAAATTTCCTGCTGTCCTGAAATGACATTTTTTCCGTAAACTTCGGTAAGATACTTCATTAGTGATTTTGTTTCAGCAGTTGCCTTTGGATCACATGGTGTAGCATCAATGTCAAGATCAGGCATATCCGCATAGTCAAATGTTATTGAATCGTAAAGTATGTAGCCCCAGCTGCCAGAAGAACCAATCTCAATTGTTGAAGTACCTTTTTCTAGAAAGAAAAATCCAAAGCTGTAATCAATCCATTGACCTTTGTTTGGGATATAGAAATCTCCAATTTTTTTTCCATTTACACTAACTGACTGAAGTCTTGTTTCATCTTGTACACCTAAATACATCCAACATCTTGTTTTAAGCTCATACATTGCGTTTTCAGGAACATCCACCTTTAATGTAATTGGTCCTGCATTTGTAACCCAAGCAAACCCATCGCCAGTATATCCAGGATATGTAGTTCCATAAACATCTGTTGCGACAGTAGTACCATTACCTAAGGTACAAGCCTCTGCTTCAACTTTTTTTAAGGGCTCAGAACCAGCAGCTTCTACAGAAACGGGCATGGTCACAAAAACAGTACAGGCCATTGAGATGGCCGTTAGCAGAGAAAGTGCTCTGCTATAAATTTTCTTCATAAAAATACACCCCTTTTTAAAATTTTCCCCCAAATAGAATAATAAGAAACTATACCGTAAATAAGTCAACACGTAATAACGTCATCAAGTTTGTTTTATTAACAAAGTCAATTATCATCGGCTAAAAACTAATGCTATCGGACAGTTAAGTTTGAGTTTACTCCGAAGCTGTGTTCAAAGCCAGCTAAAACCCAGTTCACCTAAAACCCAATAGCTTATGGAGTAAAGGCTTGAACCTTAAATGACTTAAGTCAACATGTAATAACGTCATTAGGTTTGCTTTGTTGACAAAGTCAATTATCATCGGCTGAAAACTAGTGCTATCGGACAGTTAAATTTGAGTTTACCCCAAAGCTATGTTCAAAGCCAGATGAAAAAACAATTCACCTAAATATCAATAGCTTATCGAGTAAAGCCTTTAGAAATAGCAATAGTGTATCAGTACTTCAACTGATAGTAATTTTATATTACCGAAGGGAATGCGTGATGTGCAACATGATGTTTTTTCGGCTACAAAATCCCCAAAATGGATTTCTAACAGTTGGCGCATAGTACCAATACAGTACTTCAGCTGATGATAAGTTGACTAAATCAATTAATGTTCAAAGCCTGTCTGATACCAACTCGGAAACAATTGTTGTGTAGCTTGATGTGTTATCCACTAGCAAAAAACCAAAAGTGGATTGTAGACAGATTCCGCATAGTATCATTACTTTAGCTAACAGTAATTTGACCAAAGAAATTACAGTACATAGTTGATTGTAATTTGCTGAGTCAATAATGTGACAGGGTTAAAAACTTTGACTCCAGTAGCGATATAATTCCTCATATTTAGTCAAATTATATCATATTCATAACTAAATATCAATTTAAATGTAATGTTATGTTTAAATTATTATGCTACATATTAATATTACAAATCAATATGTAATATTACAGATTAACTGCCTTGACGTTATATTTATTAATGACTCAACTTTCTCACCCCAAAAAGCTATTAGTATTCAAAAGTCATCAATGGTTTGTTGTCTAAATAATTGCTTGAATTAGTAAGATTTCTAGAAACTATCAATTGTTTATTCTCAGCATTTTAGCCGCCTTTCCACATTCACCATTCATGGTCATAGTCTGCTAAAACTGACATCGTGTAGTTTTTTCAGCAAAAACCCTTAGTGCTTTATGAACAATTTAACTGGGATAGTTGAGATAATAAATAGAAAAACAAAGCTAACCTTTTGTAGCAGTTAGCTTTGTTTTTGGATAACTAAAGTCATTTTGGTTCTAGACCTTTATTGGCTTTAAATTTAAGTTATTCTTATTAATTCATATAATATGTAGTAGCTGTTGCATAATTTGTATTGCTGATGTAATCATTTGTCCATACATGTGCATGATACAAACCAGACTGATTTCCATGTTCAGATTTATAAAGTGTACCCTTCCAAACATTTTGAGATACTTGCTGTCCATAAACTGCCTGTAAATCATCTTGCCCATTTGCTTCTGTCCAGAAATAGAAGAGTGGAAAAGTTATTCCTGATGCATCACTATTGGCAGTAAAATAGAAATCAACACTATTAGAGGTTACATTTGTATAAGTAATAGTTCCACCTGCACTTAATCTATCATATGTAAAGTTCTGGCTTGTAGTTGTAGAATTGCCTGCATAATCTACGGCTGTAACCTTTACACATAACTTTTTTTCTACATTGCCATAGTTTAGAAGATTAAAGTTTGCTGTATAATCACCCCAATAATGGGCATCTCCAGTTTGAGGAAGAGTAACTTGCTGAATAGGCTGGCTCTCACCAACATTATAAAGTTTCATAGTAACTTGTTTGATTGATGATGTTAAAAATGCATTTGAATCTTGAACATTAGCATAAACAGATATATTGCTATTAACTATTCTTTCTCCGTTTGAGCCTGTTATTGTTAAATCATCAGAGGTAACGTTTATATTTGAAACAGTAGGTCTTACTCTTTCGTGTCTTATTACTTCTGTCCAAAAATAAATATTGCCTGAATTATCAACGCCATAAGCATAAACTGTATATGTATTATAGTCACCAGTAGCATTAAAAGATACAACACCTGACCAGTTTCCCTGACCATATACACCTTGAACAGTCACTAAAGGCCCATCAATCGGATTACCACCGCCGTAATAAGTTGAACCTTTAACTGTAAAATATACATTTTGAATACCTAAATTATTTGATCCTGTATAGAGTCTTAATGTTGCAGAATTATCACTCATGCAATATTCTCCATCTGGATTTACATTTACTGCATATGGAGCATAGCTTCCTCCACCACCGAGAATCTCAAAGGTCCAATCTGAATTTGCACCTATAATTGTTACTGCACTGGCTGGCATGGTAGCAGCTAACTGAAATACAACTGCTAACGCCAAAATCATTGAAAATACTTTGCTTTTTTTCATTTAAAAACCTCCATGTATAATAATTTGACATAACAGAAACAAGTATACTACAAAAATAGATAAAATAGTTTAAAAATAAAAAATTTACGTGTTTTTAACATTAAAATAAATTAATGGATAAATATATTTGACATATTTGAACAAGAATAAAATGAAAAAGCCATATTCGATAGAAATTTTGGAGGGGCTTGTCTTAGATGTCACAAAATAAACTCAACTCAAAACTATGTTAAAATTATAATTTGCAAAAAACTATAAACTTAAAAAATGTTGATAGAATTGGAATGTAAAGAATGATATTAAAAAAATAGAGGGAGAATTCCCAAATCTAAAGGAATTCTCCCGTATGATATATTTATTCTGCAGCTTTTATAAGTTCTACTGTGTCAGTTTTGCAATTGTCAAAATCTCCTCTTAAAACTTTTAAGACTGTCTTTTCAGTGTTAATTTCCGACATAGTACGAATACCAAGTTTTCTTAAAATAGGTAACGGTGGACACCAGCCTTGAATAGCATGTTGAAGTAGATAAAAGGCAACCAGTGCTGATAACAAAAACCACCATTTGCCAAATAAAATGCCAAGGGCAATACTAATAAGTATAATTATTGATGCGTTTGTCTCCAAAATCCTTTCGGTATCCCATTCTCTGTCCAGTTCTTCTATACGTTCTGATATGCTATTTTGATTATTTGCTGATTTCTTTAAAATTGTATCAAGCATCTTTTCATGAATCTTATTATTTGTTTTATTACTTGTGCTCATTTTAACTTTGAGTGCGGTTGGTGGGAAAACTTTACTCATATGTTCACTTCCTTTGTAGCTAATTATAAGTTTTTCAACTAGTGTTATGGCTGTGAAAACAAGTATTATCAGAATAATAACTAATGTTTATAGTTTGCAAAAATTAAAAGTTTTATTCTTTCAAAAAATAAACTAACATTAACTTGCAGATACAATATCGCTAAGTACTTCTATAGTATAACTCAGACTATTAATTAGTAACGCTGATTTTCTTCTGCAGCCTGAGCAATTGCCTTAGTTTCATGAACTGTACCAAATGGATGCTGTGGAGGAGCATAGATTGAGTACAGTTTAAGTGGTGTTCTACCTGTATTTATTAGATTGTGCCATTTGCCTGCAGGTATTATAATGGCAAAGTCAGCTTTAACATTTGCTTGAAAATTGGGTTTGTTTTGATTATTACCCATAATAACTTGGCCATAACCTTCTTCAATACGTATAAACTGATCTAGATCAGGATGCATTTCCAAACCAATGTCTTCGCCAACATTTATGCTCATTAAAGTAAGCTGTAAATAGTCTCCTGTCCATAATGCGGTACGGAAAGTATTGTTTTGTTCAGTAACTTTTTCAATATTTACTACAAAGGGTTGTGGTCCATAATCCTTAAATTTAGTATTAGCACCCTTATTTAATGACCCCGAAGGTGGCATGTTTTGAGGGTTTGTCTGTTGTGGGAAAGGATTATTTGATGGATATGGGCACTGGTATTCATTATTATTGTCAGAATAATTCATTGGTGTGTTATTATAATAAGGGTGGGGAGGCATATTCGGTTTTTTATACAATTTGCTCTCATTCCTTTCAAAATTTTGATAATATATCATATGCGTTATGTGAACTAGATGTGTTTGACAAATGTTAATTACTAATGGTTAAATATCCGATGGTATCGGACGATAGTTTATCGGACGAAGGCTTGAATCGTAATTGACTATAGTAAGGAATACTAGTTGGTATGTATAGAATTACTTATTATGTAAGAGGCAGTGAAAAAAATAAAAATTGAAAGAGGAGGAACAAAAATAATATGAATGTTAGCGTGATTGGCGGTGCAGATGGTCCAACATCTATATTTATTTCAGAAAAAATTGGCTCAAGCTGGTTAAATATATTTGGTTTAGTTATTGTAATATTAATACTGCTACCAAACATAATATATGCTATAAAATTTCGTGGCTTAGAGAATAAATGTAAGAATAAACCAATGAATATCATAGAGCAAATTGGTAGATATTTATCAATGTTTTTATGTGTCTTCAATATTGGTTTGGCTGAATTCGGATTTTCATCAGTGGGGGCATTTATTGCTTATTTTGTTGGAAACACTATCTTGATTATAAGCTACTGGATTATTTGGTGTTTATATTTTAAGAAGATAGTTTTATGGAAAAGCATAGCTCTTGCAATTATTCCAACGGCAATTTTTCTATTAAGCGGTATTACCTTAAGACACTATTTATTAGTAGCAAGTGCTATTGTTTTCGGAATAAGTCATATTTATGTGACCTATCAAAATGCAAAATGAAATTATACATGCAGATGGTAGCTACATTCATGAAGGTCTTTAGTATAGAAATTACTAGAAGCTGAAAAAAGTCAATTACTATCGGCAAAGCCTCCTAGAAGTCATAAAACAAATTCAAACCCAAGCCCAAACTACATTCAATACATTCTTCGCCTAAAAATCGATAGCATATCGGGCAAAGGCTTGAACCGTAATTGACTTTAGTAAAAGTTTAAACAAAAATAAATTCAATAAAATACCCTACAAATTGACATAAGCCTGTTTATCCGATAAGTATAGGTGGTAAATATTTATTGAAGGGAAGTGATTTATATGGATTCAAAAAAACATGCTAGCTGTAATGTTGCTGGAGATGGAAAACTTTATAAAGAAAGCAACAAAAATGCAGAAAAGTTTAATATTATTGACATGTCAGCTGAAGGTATAAGAATTGAAACCTCAGCAGAATTAAATAATGAAATGAACATCAAATTAAAAATAAGACTCAAGGGTAGTCCCATTGATGCATATATGGATGTAAATGGGGTAGTAATAGGAAAACTAGAAAATGGGTTTGAAATTGAATTTCTCGATTTGTTGGATTCCGACAAGGACGATATAGATGAGTTAATGAGAAATACTTGCAATATTGAATAGTAATTTGAGAGTTTATATTAATTAATAGAAATATTGATGCAAAGTTGTTTTGAGGGGTATCTGACTTTTTAAAGAGGTGAATTGTTAATAAAAAAACACAGGAGGTGTAGGTTCATAAGAATACTTGTTATAGGTGCAGTAGCGGCAGGTACATCGGCAGCTGCAAAGGCTCGGAGAAATGATGATACTGCAGAAATTGTGATATATGAAAAGGATATAGACATATCATATTCTGGATGTGGACTCCCATATTTTATTGGTGGAGAAATTGACAATATTGATGAACTTACACCTAGAAATCCTGATTTCTTTAAGAAAAAATACAACATAGACATCTTTACAGGCTTTGAAGTGCTAAAGATAGATCCTAAATCACAGGAACTAACTGTTAAGAAGCTTACAACAAATGAAGAATTTAAGGACAAATATGATAAATTGGTTATAGCAACAGGTGCTTCGCCATTTGTTCCACCAGTTAAGGGTGTTGAAAATAAAAATGTTTTCTTTCTCAGAAATGTTCAAAGTGCCAGAAATATAAAGAAGTTTATTGATGAAAATAAACCTCGGAATGCAGTAATTGCAGGCACTGGCTTTATTGGGTTTGAAATGCTTGAAAATCTCTTAGCTACAGGGATTGATGTAACTATAGTTGAAAAGATGAGCAAAATAACTCCAAATCTTGATGAAGATATGGCTGCTTTTTTGGAAAGTACTTTGTTAAAGAAAAGCATTAAAATATTTAAGAATACAGGCATTTCCGAAATATACGATAACAAAGTTGTATTGGAGGATAGTAAAGAAATAGACTGTGATATGGTCATAATGGCAACAGGGGTAAAGCCCAATGTTGAACTTGCGAAGGAAGCAGGAATAGAAATTGGTGTCACTGGAGCAATTAAAGTCAATACAAAGCTGCAAACCAATATTGACAATATTTATGCCTGCGGTGATTGCATAGAGACATTCTCAGTTATAACTGAAAAACCAGTATACAGACCTTTGGGATCAACAGCCAATAAAACAGGAAGAATAGCAGGGGATGTTATTTCAGGTGGTTCATTAGAGTATAAAGGCAATCTAAGCACAGGTATATTTAAATTATTTGACCTCACAATTGCAACTACTGGTTTATCTGAAAGAGAAGCAATTGTTGAGGGCTTTGATATTGTAGTATGTCATAATATAAAACCTGATAAACCAGAATACTTTCACGGAAAAGAGATGGTTATTAAGGCTATTGCAGATAAGAATACTCAGAAGCTACTGGGTGTACAAATTATCGGGTATGACGGTGTAGACAAAAGAATAGATGTTTTTGTAACATTAATAACCTACGGAGCAAAGGTAGATGAATTATTCCACCTAGATCTAGCATATGCGCCACCGTTTTCAACTACAAAAGATCCAATTCATTATACAGGAATGATACTAGATAACGCTATAAATAAAAGTAGGAAGGTAATTACCTCAAATGAAGTTCGCCAATTAACAAAAAGTGGCGAAAAAGTACAAATAATTGATACTAGAACCAGCAAGCAATATAACGAGGCACATGTTGATAATGCCGTTAATATGCCGCAGGATTCCTTAAGAAAGGAACTGGAAAACTTGGATAAGGATGTTGTGACAATAACCTATTGCAACAAGGGCGTTACTGGAAACGCAGCACAGAATATATTGATTAACCATGGCTTTAACAAGGCATACAACCTCTCAGGAGGACACAAGTTTTATAAGGCTACGAAAAGATAGAATTTTTCTACAATCGAAAAATGTCATACTTTATTGGATAATAAAACAATAATTAAATCTCTGAAATCCAACTTGAACAAGCGATGTTGGGTTTGTTATTCATTATCCAACTACACGAAATAATAATTTCGTGTAGTTGGAGGGACGTAAAAATAAAAAAATTCTATATGCATTACAGTTTTATATATTAAAGTGAATTTTACAAAAAGATTAAAAGTTAATGAGAAACAAGTACATAAACTGTCGGTAAGCTAAATGCTAACATTATTCTGATACAGGATATTCTAATTGTCTGTTTTTTATAGAATTGAAATGGATATCTATTATGCATCCTATTTCATCAACAATACACCGAAAATATGTATTTAAATTTGATGATAATCCAATACCGTAGTTAATTTCAAAAGGTTCTATCGCTATTAAACTCCCTTGTATGTTTTTGTTCAAGAGAGTTATTTCAGTTAGTAGGTGTGCTTCATGTATTGAAAGCGATATTCCATTAATTACTGATAACTTTTCTAATGGAATCACAGTAACAACACCAGGTTTCTTGTCTAATTTTGCTGCATCTATTATTACGATATTTGATTTATTTTCTAATTTACCAATACAATAATTTATATCTGTTTCTCCAACAATATACTGTATAAAAGAATTTTTGTTTCTATCTCTTAAAGCTTCAACCACCAGCACGCCAATACCATCATCCATCATAAGTCTATTGCCTATACCAAATACAAGTAATTCATTCATGGCATCACCTGTAGGGATTTTATATATTCCCCGCCTCTGTACAAATGAGTTGCACAAGACACACATGGATCGAAGGAACGAACAATCCTACCAATTTCAACTGGATTTTCTTCGTTATGTAAGATGGTGCCCATTAGAGCCTGCTCACAAATCCCCCTCATGCCATCCTTGCTTCGTGTTGACAAATTCCAGGCAGAGGGTGTAATAATCTGATAAAACGAAAGAACCTTCCCTTCTATCTTTAGCCAATGACCTAGTGCCCCTCTTGTTGTATCAATTAGTCCAGATCCTACTGCTGTATTAGGAATAGAATATTCCTTCTGCACAGTAATACCTGGCGTTAATTGTTCAAGAAGCAGTGCAACAATTTCTGCAATTTTCCTTGCTTCTAATACTCTGGCAATTGTTCTATCCATTACAGATATACCATTTTTATACTCACCTGACAACCACTGTCTGGCAAGGGGACCCACTTCGTAAGACATGCATATATATTTAGGTGCTTTTACCCAGGAATATGCTTTTGCTTTGCTCATATCTGGGTCAGGTATTGTATCCAACGGTTTATATAGATTGGTTTTATCAACATACCATGAATAATCAATTTCCTCAGTAATATTATTAGGGTTAAACACACTTGTTTTTCCTCTACTATACACCAACGGATTGACATAGAGTGTGCCAAGCTGTTTGTATGCGTTAAAGCAACCAAAGCTGAGTAGATTCCCAGAACCACGTCCAATATTGAAATAGTCTCTGTAATACCGAGATATTATGTAAACATCTGGCATCATCTTTTCAACTATGAACTTGTATACAGTCTTTAAAATAGCCTTCATTTTAATAATTTTATCAGAAGTAGCCTGACTGGTTACTCCACCAATAAATATTCCATGATTATGTGGAGCTTTGCCACCCAAAACAGCAAGCATTTCATGACAACTGCGACTTACTTCAAGTGAATCAAAATAATGATTAACGATAGAGTCACTCTTTTCTTTAGGTATCCTAAAATCATTGTGTTCTGTCAAATATAAAGGAAATTTATCCGGAAGCCTTACAAAATCAGGTAGAGTATATTGATAAAAATGTCTGATGTGATTCTGCAAAAATTCACACCCGTGAAGAATATCCCTGAGATATTTTCCTTGTTCGGAAGGAATAATACCCAATGCATTTTCCAGTGCTATAGTTGAAGCCATAGAATGTGCTGTTGAACATATACCGCAAATCCTTTGTGTAAAATATACTGCATCAAAAGGATTTCTTCCTTCTAGCATTTTTTCAAACCCACGGAAAAGTAGTCCTGATGTTTTAACGTCAGAAATTTTACAGTTATCAACGGTAGCATCTATCTCCAAGAAACCGCTAATACGAGTGATTGGGTTTATTACTATTCGTTTACTCATTCTTTACCTCTCTTGTTGTATTGTAAGTTATGAACGGTGCCATTTTGTCTGGAAATCCTGACGAAGCACAACCTATGCAGGGTGTATCGGCTTCAATTGGCCAATTTACATAACCATTCCACTCTCGAACAGGGCAATCAACACGAGTAACTGGACCTCTGCAGCCCAATTTAAACATACAGGTCTTTTCACCAAGTTTTTTTGCAAATATCCCCTTATCAAAATACTCCCTTCTTGGACATCTGTCGTGAATCAAGGTACTATAAAATAATACTGGTCTATCACTATTATCAAGCTCAGGTTCACCATATAAAAGGATATGAGCAAGAGTTCCTAAGAACCAATCAGGATGGCAAGGGCAACCAGGTAACTTTATTACTTTTCTTTTTAAAACATTTTGAACACTTACACATTCTGCTGGATTTGGTTTTGCAGCAGATACGCCTCCATGAACTGCACATGCTCCGATAGCTATTACATGGCTAGCTTTCTCTCCCAACATTTTTACTGCTTTAAGTGCAGTTATTGGTTCACCCTTGTATCTGCCTATAACATTGTATAGACCATAGTTTTTTGTGGCTACAGCCCCTTCTACAGCTAGAATAAACTCTTTGCCACTAGCACCCAGTAATTTCTCCATTGCAGCTTCACCTTCCGAAGCCATTAAGCTGTTGTTGTAGATAAAATTGACCATTTCTGAAATCATATATTGGAAATCAGGGTTAACCCCGTTTAGAAGAGAAATTATATTACCTGAACATCCAGTTAACTCAAGCCAAACAAGATTCTTTTTGGACAAATTATTCCTTTTTGCTTCAGCCCTGACTTTACTTACCAATTCTGATGCAATTCCAAGCCGAACTGAATACTCTGGACAGATTTTTATATTATTCATGATATCAGATTCCCCACAACCTTCAATTTATTTAATATTTGTTGACCTGCATGACATGAAGTGAACTCAGCAGTCAAATCTTTGCCTGCTTCAAGTCCAAAGTGTGAAGCAGCAGCCCATGCTGCGTTGTTAGTAACATCATAAACAACTCCGTTAACAGCCACGTAAGCTGGATTTCCATCCCTTCCATTAAATTTGGCTAGTTCCTGCAATGTTAAATCCCTATAGCTAATATTATTCTGAGTTTGTAGTTTTAAAGGTAGCAACTGTTTTATCATATCTTGCTCACACAACATACTACTTAAGTTATTTATTTGTATCATTTTATCTTTAAACTGATGTATAAGCAGTTTTTTTGAAAGAATACTTGTTTCATCATATAATAAACTAATATAATTTTCAGCATCAGAAATTATTTGTTTTAATCTTTGGCAGATAGTATATTCATATTCAAACATAAAGACTTCTCCTATAAATCTATTTACTATAATTAAAGAATATTACAAACATCGTCTATTATTAAGTATATTTGTTATATTATAATTATGTGATTTTTAGAGATATGTTACCTCAACAGAGAAAACTAAATTAAGAATTTCTATGAAAGATTAAGATAAGAAAAAATATCAGGATTATATTTGATTTTCAGTACATGACACGGATGCTCCCATTACCCCTAATCCGCAAGGCTCAATGTATTAAAAAGGGACAGAGGGAGTTACGAAAGGACGTAAAAATTACATATCATTTTCGCAACCCCCTCTAATGCTCAGGAAAAAGAGTATTTATGTATTTTGATGATGTGCAAACATTCTATCGGATTTTTCTCTGTTCCCTCTTTTTCTTGCCGATATCCCGTATAACTTTATTCGTTATAGAATTCTTATCTGAAATAGCTTCTAATGTTGACTTTATGCTGGAGTTTTCCTGACCTGACCCAAGTAAGAGCTTTATAACCTCCTCAGCATATTTTTGTGCCCCCTTGGGATTAGGATGTCCAGCTGAAGCCCTGATACCCTTGAATTCATCTATACTGTCAAGGTTTGCAGCTTCAACAGCTTTTTTTCTAGCAGCTGCAACTGTTGGGTCGTCTTGTGGAGTTAGATCTATGTTAATTCCATAGATCCAAGGGTCTGAAGCAAATACTGCATTATTTTCTGTAAATTGTGGTATTGCAAGATATACTGGACCATGTCCGGGTATTTTATTGACCTCGTCTACAGCTTTACTCAAACACTCTTTTGAATAATCTGCAAATGTTTTGCAGTTTTTGATTATAGAATCTATTGCAAATTTATCTAAAGCCAATGCAGCGATACCGCCATTTATGCCAGCACAGCACACTCCTAATGCAAGTAGCAGTCCGTCAAGAACAACCGTATCGGACTTGTTGCTTACAATCTGATAATATCCTGTAACAACAATTTTAGCATTTATATACTTTGAGGTGATATCTTTTAAAAGCTTATACATATCTTCATAACAATATTTTCTTGTAACAGATTTCAAATCGCTTATTGATGTAGTCGGGTCTAATATGGTCATTACATTCACATCGTTGATTCCGCCATCCATCAATATGAAGTCTACAGTTTCAGGTTTCTCTGTGTCCATAGAGCATTGCGTAATTATGGTTGGAAAACTGCAGGGGATTTCTCCATAGTAGGATTTACCGCTATCATGTGTTCCCGCTCCGATTATTGCTCCCGAGTGAGCACGAACATCTTCTGAAGCCTTGTATACTCCAATATTACCATGCTTTTGCTTAATTGCATTTTCTACCAGTGAATGAATTTTATTACTCTCGCTTAATCCTTGTCCCCATTGAATGGAGTCTCCTAAAACCATCATCCTAAAGGTATCGAGGGTGACTTCAAATTCGTTGGAGGAAGTTCCGTCTTCATGGACAATTTTTATACCTATAGTTTCACCGCTGGGGTTTGGAGTAACAATTTCTGGACGAATCAGATTAAAGATTATGTTATTAGAACTAGTAAAAATAATATCACTCATAGGTATATTATTAACCATTACTTTAGATTTTTTGTTAAAGCCGCTTCCGATAATATTTACTTCTTTTCCTGGCATAAATCTTCCATTAGCTAGGAATTCTGGGGAGGAAACAGATTCTATTGTTGGTAATATCTTTAGAAAAACTTTATTGGATAATGTGCCATCCTCACGCTGGACATATAAATCCATGAGACCTCCTTCATGTTTAGGAACTGTGAACTGAAGGGTGTTGCTATTTATATACGAAGATGTATATATTATTCCGCCAAGCATAATTTTATCGGTTTTAGAAAATCTGCAACCAGACACAGTAATAATCTCGCTAGCCTTGGCATCATACTTGCTAAGTGTTGCTATTGCTGGCTCCAGTAATATGGCTTCAATGTCTTCTTTGGTTATTGCAAAGCATACACTGTCTAACTGATCACCCCTTTGCCCGTTAGCACCTGGTTTACCGTTAGTTCCATCACGCCCATCGGTACCACCTACTCTTGTTTCCTTCCCTGTGTGTTTGCCCAAAGGACCTCCAAAGCCTCTTATCCCTTTTTTACCAGATTGGCCGGGTTCACCGCCTATTCCTCCTGTTGTACTGACAGAAAATGATTTCAAAAATTCCTGAACAACACTATCTGGTGCATATAGAAGAACTTGTCCTCCCCGTCCACCAGTACCGCCATCCCCACCTTTACCGCCATTTCCACCGTTTCCACCATGGCCTCCGCAACCAGGTCCGCTTCTTGTAAAGCCAAAAGAATCGTATTGCTCAGGCTTACCAGGAGCACCATCTTGACCATTTTGTCCATCCTGAGCAGGACCGCCTTTGCCACCTTCTATGCCACATAACTCAAATTTTGGATTGCCAATAAGTTCAAGGGTCCATATCTCTATAGAAGGTGCGGGGTCTGGAATATAGCCATTAATACCGTTCAAACCGTTTGCACCGTTTGCACCCCTGCCATCAGTCTGTTTTTCATTAATCCAGCCTAGCGGTTCTAAAGGAGGCATATTCGGAAGTCTTCTTATATTCCCCGGATAGTCTGGAACAGAAGGGTCTTTTCCTTCCCATGCAAACTTTACGTTCGTACCTACAACAATTTTATTGGCGATAATAACAAGGTTTTTAATTGAAGATTTAAGAATAATATTGGAATTATTAGCTATGTGAATTTCTTTAGCATATATATAGCTTTTATCTAAAAATGTTTCAGAAGAAAACATCAGTGCATCTGCTTGGCTTATGTCATGCTTTCCGAGAGTCCTTGCGGTTCCAGATAATTTATGCAGCTCTAGATTTTTTCCCTTTCGCAATGCAATACGCACTTTGCTAAAACTAGTATCTCCACTATAAAGCTGTTTCACCCTTGGTGATGTTATGCCATTTTGTGGAACTACGTTACCACCGATTGTCATTGAACCCAAATCAGAGAGTTTTTCTGCATTAATTGCCTTTAAAAGAGAAAGGTGGTATTTTAGCCTGTCCAAATGGGCTCTTTTATCAGAACCTTCCAATGATTTACCCGAAACAGAGTTTGCAAGATTTCCTTCACCAGACGTAACTGTAACGTCTGTAAAGGTTGTATATACAGAGTTGGCAGGCGGTTGAATGTTTATTGTATTTCCATTTGTATACTGAGGAGTTGCTACTTCTTCAAGCTCAATAGTAAATGTTTCCCATACATCTACTTTACTACGATTAGCCAAGACTTCCCGTCCTCCGCCTTCTTCAGCACACATGTATTGCCCATTGCTACATTTAAGGGAAACCAAATCTCCTGTTTTAATTATTCCGCTGCCGTTTGTTTTTTCGATCACAAATCTCTCCCAGCTTAATGGAGTGTCCTTTGTAGCTATAACCTCCCGTCCTCCGCCTCCTTCAGCACATAAGTATTTGCCGTTGTAGGCTGTCATGTAGATTGCATCACCACTTAAAAGACCGCCTCCGTTCTCATCAGACAGAGTAAAACTTTCCCATATATCTGCGTTATTTCTATTTGCTACAAGTTCTCGTCCACCACCGCCTTCTGCACAAAGATACTGGCCATTGTGAGCTTTTAAATGAATTTTTAGCATAATACTTATCACCTTTCATAATTAAATTAGTATTAAATCAGTGACGTAAGCCACTGTTCAACCCTTAAAGGAAACAGCCTAAATGGTTATTCTTTCTTCAACAAACCATGTTTCCAGCTGTATGAGAATTAATCACGATTCAACAACAGGCATTATGAAGGGCAACTGCAGTTACTCGAATTTCTAAAATCGGGGATATTTCTGTCTTTACAAAATCAGAGAAACTTGTTGCATCCTTTGGCGTATACCTTTCAGTTATGCAATTTGGTAAGATCACAGTCACGTAACTAAATGTCCAAAAATAAACTCACGTCTTCTTCGTAGAGTGCTTTTTAAAATTGCACTTGCAAAAATATGCACTAAGAGAAATAAACAAGCCTGTAATACAGTAATATAAGGTTATTTTGAAGTAACATTTTTATATATTTTTTTCATGAATATCCAAAAAAGGATGTTTCTTTATACCATTATTTTAGCATAAATTTAAATAAATTGGGAATAATTATCACAACAAATAGTCAATATAAAAATTGCAAACTATGAATATAATTAATCATAAATCGCAACTATTATCATATATGCATTTTTCTTCACAAACTTTTTTAAAATATTCTATAACATTAATATTATAGAATATTCACAGCACTTATAACGAGGCAAAAAAATGTCCCCCACTTCTATAACTAAAAATAATTTTCTATATTTCCATTCAGATATACGTATATGGTTTTATATTAATCCCTAAAAAAAGCACTTTTACAAAAATCACTTTTGAAGTATAATAGTTAGTAAATTGGTTGTTTTTATTGAGAATTATTTAAATTAAAAATGTTTTTGAGACGAGAGGAGATTATAAAGATGAGATTACCAGACAACACAGGATTTTTTGGTGAATACGGAGGACGTTTTGTTCCTGACGATCTTGTTAAGGTATTAGATGAGGTAAAGCAAGCATTTTACAAATTTAAAGATGATGCAGATTTCCAGAAGGAGCTTGATTATTATTTCAAGTATTATGTAGGAAGACCAAGCCCTTTATACTTTGCAGAAAGGCTGACTAAACAGATTGGCGGAGCTAAGATTTATTTAAAAAGAGAAGATTTAAATCATATGGGTGCACATAAAATTAACAATACAATTGGGCAAGTCCTTCTTGCAAAGCGTCTTGGAAAGAAGAGAATTATTGCAGAGACAGGAGCTGGACAGCACGGTGTTGCTACTGCTGCAGCTTGTACGTTGTTTGAAATGGAATGTATTGTCTATATGGGTGAAGAGGACACACGGAGGCAGGCTTTAAATGTGTTTAGAATGGAGCTTCTAGGTGCAAAGGTTGTTCCTGTTAAAACTGGAACAAGAACACTAAAAGATGCGGTTGATGAAGCATTAAATGATCTAATAAAAAATTATGAGAATACATATTACATGTTAGGCTCAGCTGTTGGACCTGATCCATACCCAGAAATGGTTAAATATTTCCAATCGATCATCGGTACAGAGGTAAAGGAACAAATTATGGAGCTTGAAGGTCGTTTTCCTGATTACCTTGTTGCCTGTGTAGGTGGAGGTAGTAATTCAATTGGTTTATTTGCTCCTTTTTATAATGATAAGGACGTTAAAATGGTTGGAGTAGAACCAGCTGGTAAAGGACTTGATACACCTGACCATGCAGCTACGATAACCCTCGGAAGTCCCGGAGTTTTACACGGCTTTAAATGCTATCTGCTCCAAGATGAACAAGGCGAACCACTTCCTGTATACTCAATTGCAGCAGGACTTGATTACCCAGGTGTTGGACCAGAGCATTCTTTCTATAAGGATAGCGGAAGAGCAGAGTATGTCTCAGCTACAGACAAGGATGCAATAGATGCATTTCTTACACTTTCAAAGGTAGAAGCTATTATTCCTGCTATTGAAAGTTCACACGCTATATCTTATGGTATGAAGCTTGCAGGGCAACTTGATAAGGATAAGATCATTGTTATAAACCTCTCTGGCAGGGGCGATAAAGACGTTGCAGAAATAGCAAGTATTCTAGGCAAATAATTATATAAATGAATTAGCAAAAGACACCTTTTTTAACATTTCATAAGTCAATTACGGTTAGATGCATAAGCTGATTTTAACCGTAATTGACTTTATAATAATCATTCCGCACTTCCCTGTCTATAATAGTTTTGTTTAAAAAACACCTTATAACGAGTATTGACATTGTGATATTAAACATAACAAGACCTATTGAACAATATTAAGAACCCTAGCGATATTATCGTCAAAGCTTCAATTCGCTTACTGAATGTACCCATTAAAACATAAAACATGAAAAATCAACTTCTCCTAAAAGTCACACATCAACTCCCATTTAACTCCGAAACGATCCTTTACAGTGCCGATTATTACCATGAAAGGTGGTCTTTCGAGAGGCCTTATTACTTCTCCTCCATCGCTAAGAACAGAAAATGCCTTTTCAACCTCTTCTGCTGTATCAAACCCGACAACATGAATCACTTTTTTTGTAAGATTTACTTCCTCTTCGTCGGACAAATCATCTATCCTTACCTCTTGTTCACCAAACATAATCTCGGAATGGTAAACGAGTGAATCTTTTGCTGTATCTGGTTGTTCCCAGCCGTTTTTCACAGCATCAGAATAATAGATTAAACTCCTTACCGTACAGCCAAAAGCTCGCTTGTATACCTCTAATGCTTCCTCTGTCTCTCCGGAAAAACATAATTTCTGAATAAATTTCATATGAAAACCTCCTTTTGGTTTATGTTATAGATTACTTTTGTATGTAAATATTATATAAATATATATTATACTGATGAATTAATAAATTCAACTTTCTTATACAACGAGGCAAGAAAATGTCCCCCACTTCTATAAGTGGAGGGTACCGCTTTGATTATCAGGCGGTGAGAATATCTCCCGCATTTCTTTATTTAATTATTTTTTTATTATATATTCAAGGTTAATTTGCCATTAAATCAAATCTTCAACTTCACACAGCCATATATTGAAGTATACTTAAAAATCAATATGAAAATACTTGTTGACATTACTATATTACAATATTACTATTCTCATAGATACGTTTTCCTATAAATAAAGAACGGAGGCATTGAAGATGGATATCTTGTCTTTGGACAACACCTTATTCTCATTTATAGTTTTGCCCTTGCTAATTTTTATATCAAGAATATTTGATGTATCCCTTGGAACAATGAGAATTATATTTGTTTCAAGGGGACATAAAATTATTGCTCCTATTCTTGGATTTTTTGAAGTATTAGTTTGGTTAATCGCCATAAGCCAAATTATGCAGAATCTTAACAGTGTATTCTGTTACCTCGCATATGCGGGAGGTTTTGCAATGGGAACTTTTGTCGGTATCAAGATAGAGGATAAACTTGCATTAGGAATTCTTATTGTAAGAATTATTCTTGTCAAGGATGAATGCAAATTAAAAGAACGATTATCCTCTTCAGGATACGGTGTAACTGTTGTGGATGCCAAAGGAGCAACTGGTCAAGTTAAGATCGTATATACAATCGTTCGGCGAAAAGATATAGATAATGTCTTGTCAATCATAAACCAATGTAACTCAAATGCATTCTACTCAATTGAAGATGCAAAAGCTACAAATCAAGGAGTTTTTCCGTTAAATAAACCAAAAAGCTTTTTTAATATCAAAGGCAAATAGAGTATTTTGCCTTTGATATTATATTATGGGCTTTAGCCTGTTGAGAATAAGGCGAGTTTCTCGGCAGAGAAATGAGCCATGCGAAACAATAAACCACCCGCTATGCGGGTGCGCCCATAAACCTATTTTTATATGTCAATTATTATTTCCTCAGTATCTTCAGCTAGGGTGTTAACCCTAATTTCCTTTTCTAATATATATCGCTTATTGTAAAAAACATCTGCATAATCTAATACTTTTTTCATTTGAGCTGTGTCAAAAAAAGCACCAATAGCAGCAGAAATAATAGGAACAGCTCTTTGTATTGTTTTTTGAGTTAGTATCTTACCGATTTGTTCAAAGATATCCCTAAATATGGTTTTTTCCAATCCCTTTTCCCCAACTTTTTCAAGTGCTTTTTTAGCTGATTTATTTGCCATCGCTCTCATTTGAACAATTAAAAGTTCTACCCCTCCACGAGAAGCCATATCTGACCATGTCTTTTTCGCTGTTTGTTTTACAGCTGTTGCCTTACTCATTAGCATTATCTTTCCTATTAAACCAGTCACTGCATTAGAATCACTATTCCCTGGATTTAATGCATTCATAAATACTTCGCCTGCAATAACTAGCTCAGTAGCATCATTTTTAACATCATATCCATAAAACATAGCAACTGACTGTACAGCACGATAATACAAAAATGTACTTAGAACTAAATTAAATGGTATCCCCGCAAAACCAAATGCACCTGTAACACCACCTTCAACAAACGCAAAACTTAAATCTCTATTCTTATAGGAATTAACTAATTTAGCCAAATCATAACTTCTTGCAAAGCAAACCTCACTTAACTGAGATACATCATTGTCAGGCACAATATCATTTACCTTGTTAAGAATTGCTTTTTCACTAATTGAAAATTTAGAAGCCTGTTCTTCAACTATTTTAAAGCCATCAGCAACTACTTTCATTGCTTGTAAATACAATTCTTTCTCAGAAATTGCCTCTTTAACACCATTTCCAAAATTTTTCACCTTATCAGGTACAATTTCTGTGACTTTTGAGCCTAGTTTAGCCAATTTACTAGGTTCAATCATTTTATTGTATATTTCTGTTAATGTATCTAAGGAGTTTTCTTCTTTAATATCAATTATAGGACTTGGAACAATATACTGCTTGTTTTCTGCCATTTTGTTTTCCTCCTGATGTATGTTTTTTTTGGCTCTAATATTGTTCTTGATATCACAAATAATAGCTACTTGCAATTTAACTGTTTCATTATGTCATTTGTAAGTTTAGATAAAGGTTTTTGATTAAAGTTTTCTGGTTCACAATTGCCGAAAATCAATTGTTTTACTTCTGACGGAGTGTTAAAAATCCCTTTATATGAGTTATAAATACTTTCAATAGCATCTTCATTAAAAACATAATTCTTTTGTAGTAATTCAGATATGTACTGTTTATGCTCATTATATAGTAGCTCTATTTTAAATCTATTTTTATATTGTTCTATTAATTTATCATGTTTCTCTTTGGACTCTAGGCTTACAGTTAATTCTTTTTGATTTTGTTCAAATTTTAATAAGTTATCAATAATATTGTGTACTTCAAAATATATTCCTTTATCTTCAAATGACTCTTCATACGGATATAAAAAGTTAACTGGAGATGTATCTGATTTACCACGATTACATAATCCACAAGATGGAACTAAATTATATATTGATATTGCTAAATAAGGGTATTTACTTATGGGATAAAAGTGATCAAACTGCGGTCTTGACTTATTTTCTTTTTTCCTAACAGTAAAAGTATATTGTCTATTACAATATGGACACACATTTATTCCTAGAGTAATTAAAATATCATATGCTTGATCAGAATTACTAAAGTCTTTGTAAATATCTTTAAATCCCCAAACTTTCTTTTGAATAATAATTCCGTCTTTCTTTTCCTCATGTTGACCGCATTTTATTAATTTGATTAACTCTTTTGTTGACTTTGAATCCTGTTTTATTGCATTATCAAATGCTTTAATAGTTGTAGATAAGGAACATCTACCATTTAATAAGAATAACTTGCAGTTCTCAGCTTGTTTACTTAATGTATTAGCAGTTTCTGTGCAACCATTTGTCTCTAGCAATTCTTTGAGTTCTTTTATTTTAGAATGCATCTTATTATTTCTTATGTATTGACACAGTATTTCTTCTATTTTACTCCTTTGTTCATTTGTCAAATCTATTTTAATCATATTAATCCCCTTTAAGCATTTTATTTACGGCTCTCAAAGAATCTTCAAGCTGTTTCTTTAATTTTTGTAACTCATCTATATTTTGGGGCGTTTCATTGATATTAGTCTGATGTGTATTACTGTGTTTCTTATTATATAAGCGTTGCATTTCTCTTTTTATAGTGTCATCGCCAATCATATTAATAATTTGTTGGTTTTCATTTGTTTGTTCTTCATTTAGTTTCTTATTATCCTGCAATTGTTGGTAAACTCTTGAAATTTTTTCTTTTGCAAATTCACCAACAGCCCCATTTTCAAGAAAAAATGCATCATTTAGCAAAGTGTATATATTGGCTCCAAAAGATTGTTTGTGTCTTTTGTTATCATCAACGACTGTTTTTCCTTTATATTTATTCATATAGATTATGTTTTCTCGTGGAAAATCTGAAAGAATTAGAGGTGAGTGAGATGTAACAATAATCTGAACCGGAGTCTCATTTTCTATTTTATTAATAGTTTTAATAAGCTGTTTTAGGCTCTTCCTTTGCCATTCGGGGTGAGAATAAAGGTCAATCTCATCAATAAGTAATAATTTACTTTCATATGTATCTCTTTCCATTTCCATAATTTTATCTAACTGCGGGATTAGTACAAGCCAAGAGAACATGTTTTGCATGGCTCTTTCACCCGAACTCATTTCAAGATTTTTAATCCTTATATATCTAAGTGCATAAGATTTTCCTTCTTTAAATATTTTGCCTATATATTTATAAAAATCTGTTTTATCTTTGCGTATTATATTATAGTATGAGCACTTACAATCATCTGGATTATCAATTAGATTTTCATTCATGTTATAAACAGATAAAACCTTATCCATCTCTTCAATATCTGTTAAATATTCATTGTATTTATCCGAAAAAGATACGTTCTTCAGCTGTTGAGATATATCTTTTTTAAAATCAATATCTGGTAAAGTAATATCTTCATAGAAAAATGCTTCAAAAAGCAAGTTAACATACAAAACAACAGTACAATTCTTTCTGCGTGCTTGCTCCATATCAGAAAAGTAATTTATGTATTTCATTTTAAAATCTTCTCTTTTATTATAATACTCCACAATTAACTTATTAGACACTATATCTGGTCTTAGTGCACTTTTACCATATCTATTTTTAGTTGCTTTGATTATATCAAATTCTTTTTGAAATTTTGCTTCTATTAGACTAATAATATTTTCAAAATAAACATAAATTTCTTCTTTGAAATTTCCAATAAAGTCTTTAATTTTATTCTCTTTTAAGAAATTATAATACTGCACATCCAATAATTCCTGAAATGTGCTATCATTTCTTTGTTTAGTAATTATCCAAGCAAATTCATCATCATCTTCTTTAATATCTTCTTTTTTAATTCCTTCAAAATTAAACAAAGACATATAAAATCTATTTGCAATACTATACATAGATCTCTGATGTATATTTATATTATATGTTTTGTCACTTCTGGAATATCCCAACAG
>JAEWST010000117.1 GCA_023398105.1 Bacillota bacterium
CCCAGTGGTGGGTTGGTGCTGGGAGTTAAGGCTTAGGGGCGATCTGCAATGGCATGCGGGCGTTGACCCCTTTTCCGTGGAGACCCTGACTTGTGGGTGAAAAGTTAAGCTTCGTGCTTACCACCTCATCTACGATAAGGGATTAAACCTGTTATGCGGTATCGAAAGATGCTGTGAACAGAGTAGCCTGCCTTGAGTGAGATTTGGTGGATAGTGGATCGGATGCTTAATGTATTGGCCGATATATGAGCATTATTGCTGCTTGAAACCTTTTTTGCAAAAGAGGCTAGGAGTCATTTTGACTGCTGGGGAAAACCCCTAGACTGTTCTATATGTGGTTTATTGGGGATTAAAGTGTGGACTAAGTGGTAATCAGGCCCCATATTTGGTAACGATATGGAGATGCGTTTAAAGGGAAACCTCTGGTTTGGCGACATTCCAGCACTGCATTTGGGAAATCCTGCCTGACCTAAGCCGCAAAATTTACTCAGTAAACTGCCACCTGTTTTTCTATACATTTTGGAGGATTGGTGTTGGAAGATAATTATAAACATCCGGTCGATGAAAAAAAAGTTAAGTTTAAAGCAAATATTGTTAGTTCAAAAAAAGAGACAAGAGTGTGGACACTATTAATTACAGTTGTCACATTTTTTATTTCAATTTTTATGTCTTTCTTTTCTAATAAAACAATTGGCAATGCATCTACAGCCGTTTCTTTTCTTATTGTTTTCGCTATAATAATCATAAGTATATTATTTGATTTGGTGGGTACTGCTTCTACCGCTGCAGATGAAGCCCCTTTTCATTCGATGGCTTCTAGAAAGCTATATGGTGCAAGGCAGGCTATACGATTAGTAAGAAACGCAGATAAAGTATCTAACTTTTGCAATGATGTTGTGGGTGATATTTGTGGTGTAGTCAGTGGAGCAGCAGTTGCACTGATTGTATACAGATTTTCAGGAAGTTCATCATCTTCTGAGAACTCAATATTTGCACTATCAATTACGGCTATGGTGGCTTCTTTAACAGTTGGAGGAAAATCCTTAGGAAAGTCTGTAGCACTTTCAAATAGTAATTACATTATTTATAAAGTTGCTATACTTACTAATTTTCCATTTGAAAAATTCAAAATAATTAAAAAGCTTAATATTATGTCAAAGAGAAAGAAAACGAATAAAAAGAATAAGCCCAAAAGGGATAAAGGTAATTAAAGGAGTATAAACAAGTGGGGTATTTGGAAAGTATAAACTCTCCTGAGGATATACAAAAATTAAATAATGAGCAGCTATTATGCTTAGCTGAAGAAATAAGAACATTTCTTATTCAAAAGGTTTCAAAAACAGGAGGTCATTTGGCGTCAAATCTTGGAGTTGTTGAGTTGACACTTGCCCTTCATAAAAATTTTAACACAGAATTTGATAAAATTGTTTGGGACGTAGGACATCAATCATATGTGCATAAGATACTAACTGGACGTAAGGACAAATTTGAAACTCTTAGGAAGTTTGGAGGACTTGCAGGTTTTCCGAAAACCAGCGAAAGTACGCATGACTGCTTTAATACAGGACATAGCAGTACATCTATTTCAGCTGCTCTTGGCATTGCCAGAGCAAGGGATATAAATAAAGAAAAACATAGTGTAATAGCTGTTATTGGTGATGGAGCTATGACTGGGGGTATGGCATACGAAGCACTTAATGACGGTGGAAGGCTAAACAGCAATTTTATAGTTATACTAAATGATAATGAAATGTCAATTTCCCACAATGTAGGAGGCTTGTCTAAATACCTTAGCAGGCTACGGACAGATCCAGTCTATACAAAAGCTAAAGAGGATGTTGACAATTTTCTTGAAAGGTTGCCCAATTTTAGCAAAAAGGCAAGAGCGGCTGCTATAAAGATAAAAGGAACTGTAAAATACTTGTTTGCTCAAGGAGTATTTTTTGAACAATTAGGGTATAAGTATTATGGTCCTGTAGACGGGCATAATTTTGAAGAACTGAATAAAGCATTAATTGTAGCAAAAAAGATTAAAGGTCCCGTATTGCTTCATGTAAGCACGCAAAAGGGAAAGGGTTATTCTTTTGCTGAAGAAAGCCCTGACAGATTTCATGGAATAGCACCCTTTGAAATAGAAACTGGAGAAACTCTAGGAGCAAGTGAGCCAGATTTCTCAAAGGTTTTTGGAGATACTTTATGTGAATTTGCGGCTGTCAATGAAAAGATAGTTGCAATTTCGGCTGCTATGGTAAAGGGAACAGGACTTCACAGATTCAGCACAGAGTATCCGAATAAGTTTTTTGATGTTGGAATAGCAGAACAACATGCAGTTACATCAGCTGCTGGAATGGCAATTAGTGGAATGATACCTGTTGTTGCAATATATTCTTCATTTTTGCAAAGAGCATACGATCAGATAGTACATGATGTTGCGGCTCAAAGACTTCATGTAGTATTTGCAATAGATAGAGCTGGGATTGTTGGAGAAGATGGTGAGACTCATCAGGGGATTTTTGATATATCCTTCATGAATCACATACCAAATCTTACAATTATGGCACCTGCTGATTACAATGAGTTAAAACAAATGCTTGATTTTGCTATTAACAAACAATCAGGACCAGTTGCTATCAGGTACCCTAGAGGAAGAGGAAAGACTGTGTTGACAAAGGAAATTCCTATTCAAATGGGGAAAGGTGCGATTGTAAAGGAAGGCAAGGAGGTTTGTATATTAGCAGTTGGAACTATGGTGACTACGGCTTTGGAAGCGGCTGAAGTTCTAGAAAAATGCGGTGTTAGTGCTGAGGTAATTAGTATTAGATTTATAAAGCCAATAGATGAAAATATAGTTATACGTTGTGCTCAAAAGTTTAAACAGATAGTTACGCTCGAAGACAATTGCAAGGTTGGAGGCTTTGGTAGCAGAGTATTAGAAGTAATTAATAAAAATGGACTTGAAACAAATTTAAATATTATAGCATTACCAGAGGAATTTATTTCCCATGGTTCTAGAAATGAATTGCTTGAGAATTTAGGATTGGATTCTGATTCGGTTGCAAAGAGTATTTTAGAATATTTCCCAAATACTAAAGCGAATTTTGGAGGATAAAAGTTGGAGAAGGAAAGACTAGATGTATTACTTGTTGACAAAGGCTTGTTTGATAGCAGAGAAAAGTGCAAAAGTGCTATTATGGCAGGTGTCGTTTGGATTAATGGAGTACGTGAAGATAAGCCAGGAACAAAGGTTTCAGTAGACTGCCAAATTGAGATAAGAGAAAATATCAATCCCTTTGTAAGCAGAGGGGGACTGAAGCTTGCAAAGGCAATAAGCGAATTTGGTATAGTTCTTGAAAATAAGGTTTGTATGGATATAGGAGCATCAACAGGTGGCTTTACTGATTGTATGCTAAAAAACGGTGCTACTAAGGTGGTAGCTATTGATGTTGGTTATGGTCAGCTTGCATGGGAGCTTAGAAATGATTCACGTGTTATTTGCAAGGAACGGACAAACATTAGATATGTTAAGCCAGATGATATAGGCTTTCTTTCTGATTTTGCTTCAATTGATGTATCCTTTATATCATTAACAAAGGTTATGCCTGCTGTGTTAGCTTTATTGAAAGCTGATGGGGAGCTTGTTTGTTTAATAAAACCTCAATTTGAAGCTGGAAGAGAGAAAGTTGGAAAACATGGAGTGGTGAGAGATAGCGGAGTACATAAAGAGGTAATTTCAAATATTGTAAATTTTGTACTTACCCAGAATTTATTTATAAGGGAGCTATCTTATTCACCAATAAAAGGTCCTGAAGGAAATATTGAGTATTTGCTTTATTTATCAAAGCAGGAAAAGGGCAATTCTTGTAATGAAGTAAAGGAGCTTATAGATAGTGTGGTTACAAATGCACATTTATCACTTGTTGCAAAAACTTAAGTTAATGTTAATTTTAATAAAATTACCTAAACTTTCGCAGTTGAAAATTATAGGGCTAGGCTTTTCTTGTGCCGATAGACTTTATATATGCGAAAGTTGATATATTACATCTGAAATCACTAAATACTGCCTCCTGGGAGGGTAAGATGAAAAACATAGGTGTTATAACCAATAGAGAAAAAGACATTGGATTAAAATATACAAATCAACTGATTGAAAGCATAAAGAGGCATGGTGGTCAAGTTATTCTTCCAACACCCAATTCAAATGGTAAGGAAGGAATTGACAATGAGGTAAATGAAATATGTGATAGCTGCGATTTGATTATATGTTTAGGTGGAGATGGTACTTTTTTAAAAGCCGCCAGAGCCGCATACTTTTATAATATACCAATGTTAGGTATAAATCTTGGTTCGCTAGGATTTTTAACAGATATTGAAAAAGGTGAAATTGATAAGTCTGTAGAAAATATATTTAGTGGTAATTATAAGATTGAAGAAAGAATGATGATTTCTTCTAAAATTTATAAGGGCGGAAAGCTGTTTGCTGAAGATGAAGCAATAAACGATGTCGTAATATCCCGTGGAGGGATTCAGAGAATACTGCATTTGAGCACATTTATTGATGACAACTTTATTGAAATGTTTCCGTGCGATGGCATTGTATTAGCTACTCCTACAGGCTCTACTGCATATTCATTATCAGCAGGTGGGCCTATTGTTGATCCCACTTCAAATCTTATTATTGTAACGCCTATTTGTCCCCATATACTGTATTCCAGTTCTTTTATTGCAAAGGAGGAGCAAAAAATTAAGGTGTGTGTAGCTGATGGCTTTGAACATACTGCACTAGTAAATGTTGATGGACAAAAGCTTTATGAAATATCAGGAGGAGATTATCTCGTAATTGAAAAGACAAGCAGTAAAGTTAAAATTTTAAAGATTGATTCTAAAAATTTCTTTACAATAGTTAGAAACAAATTTTACGATAGAAGAGAGGATTAATGATATGAAGTATAACCGTCATGCAAAAATATTAGAAATAATTGATAGTAACTTAATAGAAACACAGGAGGAACTTGCAGAGAAGTTAAAAGAACAAGGCATGGACGTGACTCAGGCTACGGTTTCTAGAGATATCAAAGATCTTCGATTGATTAAAGTTATGTCATCTGATGGCAGATATAAATATGCAACATTAACCCAAACGGAAAATCAAATATCTAATAGATTAACAACTATTCTAACTGAAGCATATGTTTCAAGTGATTATGCAAATAATATAGTAGTTGTAAAAACACTTTCAGGTATGGCGCAGGCAGCTGCTTCTGCAATAGATTCTCTTAAATGGGGGGAAATATTAGGAAGTATTGCAGGTGATGATACATTAATAATTGTTTGCAGAGCTGAAAAAATTGCTGAAGAAATTGTAAATAAATTTAACAAAATGATAAAGCAGTCTTAGAGTAAAATTCAATCCATTTATTTTATAATTTAAGGTAGGTGAATATGTATGCTTTTGCAGCTTGATATTCAAAATATAGCTCTTATTGATAAGCTCAGTCTTGAAATAGCACCAGGGCTAAATGTATTGACAGGTGAGACTGGTGCAGGAAAATCAATTATAATTGACTCTATAAATGCTGTTTTAGGTGAAAGAGTAAATAAAGATATAATTAGAAATGGTAAGGAAAAGGCATTTATTGAGGCTATATTTGATTACAACAAAAATACATATGTAAATGATATTTTAGAGCAGCTTGGAATTGAAGCTGAAGACGGGAATCTTATTATTTCCAGAGAAATTTCTTTGTCAGGTAAAAATACTTGCAGAATTAATGGCAGGCTTGTCAATGTATCGACGCTAAAGCAAGTGGGAGAACTTCTTATAGATATACATGGTCAGCATGACAATCAATCCCTTTTAAAAACTGAGACACATATTGAGTTGCTGGACGCTTTTGGAGAAACAGCACTTGAAAAGTGCAAAGCTGAGTATTTTGAGCTTTTTGAAAAATATAAAACAGTTAAGTCAAAAATTCAAGCTCTTGTTGGTGACAAGGGTGAAATTGCTCGACGAATGGATATGCTAAAGTTTCAGATTGACGAAATTAAAAATGCAAAGCTTAAAAAAGGTGAGGATGAGAAGCTTAACAAACAGAGACAAGTTTTAGTTAATTCTGAAAAAATAATGAGTTCAATTATTACATCCTATGGACTGCTAAATGAAGATAATAACGGCAAATCTGCTATGTATATTCTAAACAAGACTCTTCAAGAGCTTTCAAGTATATTAAAATATGATGAGCAAGTAATTCCTATATCAGAAAAATTGGAATCTGTAATTTATCAGTTGGAGGATATTTGTGGAGATATTCTTGAAAAAAGGGATGGAGCAGAGTTTGATCCTGAAGAACTGTCTTGTATAGATGAAAGAATTGATATAATAGCAAGGCTCAAGAGAAAATATGGATATACCATAGATGAGATTATAGAATTTTATGAAAAATCTAAAAATGAATATCAAGAGCTTTTACAAAGTGAGAGCCTAATAGAAGAGTTGAATAAGCAATTAGATGAGCTTACAAATAAGCTTTCTGTATGCAGTAAGCACTTGCATATTGAGAGGGAAAAGGCAGCACAGGTTCTTGAAAAAAATATAACAGATGAGTTGGAAAATTTGGAAATGAAAAATTCTGAATTTAAGGTTAATTTATTATATAATGATACTGAAGCTAACTTTACTAAAAATGGACTTGATTGTGCTGAATTCCTTATTTCTAGCAATATTGGTGAGCCTTTGAAACCGCTAAGTAAGATTGCTTCTGGCGGAGAAATGTCTAGAATAATGCTTGCAATAAAGACTATTCTTGCCAATGTAGATTCAATACCAACATTAATATTTGATGAAATTGATACAGGTATAAGTGGGAAAGCTGCTCAAAGAGTAGGCGAAAAGCTGTCATATATATCAAAGAATCATCAAGTGCTTTGTGTTACCCATTTATCACAACTAGCTTGTATGGCAGATAATCATTTATTTATAGAAAAAAATACCAATGGTGAAAATACCTTCACAACAGTTAGAAGTCTCGATTCAAAAGGTAGAATTGAAGAGATAGCCAGAATAATTGGCGGCTCTGATATTACAACTCTCGCTATTAAACATGCTGATGAACTCATTAAAGCTGCCAAAATTTTCAAATCTAAAAAATAAAATAATTACTTTCATGTTTTAATTTACTTGAATAATAAAAAACTATAAAGGTTAACTTATGATTATAACGAGGCAAAAAAAATGTTCACCACTTCTATAAGTAGCAGATACAGCTTTGATTTCAGGTGGTCAGAATATCTCCTGCCTCGTTGAAATACCGCTGATGTAATGAAATTTTTCTACAATCGAAAAATTTCATTTTAAATCGAGGTATTATAAAATGGTCACGCTTAAATTTTAAAAAAGCGTGACTTTTTTGGAAACAAATTAGATATATAGTTATTTGTTTAGTTTTGTAATGAAGTTTATTGCAAGGAGTAAAAGCAAGCAGCATGTAAAAAAAATTTTTATTTAGGAACAACAGTATAATAAAGTTAAAATATTGGTATTTATTAATTATTATATTGTTTTTCCCTCATAGGGAGCGTGAATACATGCACTATTTAAAAACCAACAAAAAAAAGCTGTTTGTATTACTATTTGTATTTATTTGTGTAGTTACATTTAGCTATTTTCAGGCATTTTCTGTAATACCAAAAAAGATAACACTTTTGGAAGGAGAAGAGTATGTTTATAATTTTAAAAGTTTTTATTTTGTAAATATTAAATCAGATAACAGCAGAGCTCTAAAACTTAATAATAGAGATATAGAGGCAAATGGGAATTACTTGGAACTTCTGTCGCCTTTAGCTTTTAAAACACAAAAGAAAGGAACTGTAAATTTAGATTTTAGAGTATTTGGTTTGATTCCTCTTAAGACAATGCAGGTAGATATAATTTCTAGTAAAAAGCTTGTAGCTTGTGGAAATACAGTAGGTGTTAAAATAAAAACCGAAGGAATATTAGTTATTGGAGTAAGTGATGTAGATACAGGCTCAGGAGAAAGGTGTGCTCCAGCAAAGGATGCTGGAATTAGAGTTGGAGACATTATATATAATATTAATGGTAAAAAAGTATCAGATATAAATGAGTTAATTAGACATATTGATTCAAGTAATGGAAATAAACTGGAATTAAAGTATAAACGTGGAAATAACCTAATGAGTACCATAATAAACCCAATTGTTGGGATAAATGATAAAAAATATCACATTGGATTATGGGTAAGGGATAGTACGGCAGGAATAGGAACAATGACTTTTTTTGATCCAGAATCGCATACCTTTGGAGCTTTAGGTCATGGTATAACTGATATTGATACAGGACTTCTAATGCCGGTAAATAGCGGAGAGGTTCTTGAATCAAATATTGTTGCAATAAAAAGAGGAGTACAGGGCACTCCTGGAGAATTAAAAGGTATATTTATGGAGAATAAATTACCTATGGGTAATATATTTAAAAATGATGAGTGCGGAATTTATGGCAAACTTTTTAGAGATGATTTAAAAATATTAAAAAACAAATCATATCCAATAGGCATTAGAGGACAAGTAAAAGTTGGAAGGGCAACTATTTTATCAAATATTGAAGGTGATTCAATTGAAGAATTTGATGTCGTTATTGAGAAGGTAGCACGACAATCCTTTAGTGGTCCTAAAGGAATGGTGATTAGGGTTACTGATAAAAAATTATTAGACTCTACTGGCGGCATTGTACAGGGAATGTCGGGCAGTCCAATAATTCAAAACGGTAAACTAATTGGAGCGGTAACACATGTTTTGGTTAATGATCCAACCAGAGGCTATGGGATTTTTATTGAATGGATGATAAAAAATATAGAAGGAATTAATAATAATCAGATGGAAGAGTTGAAAGTTGGTTGAATTTTTAATAAAATAACATTATATTATTACTCTTTGGGCAATAATATAATGTTTTTTCTTTATAATATTAGAGAAATATGGTAATATAGAAGCATACACAAGTTATTTTGTTTTTTTGAAATATTTTTCTTTGGCAATTAATGAAAAAACTTGTAATTATGTCGAGTTCAAAATATAATAGATACATGACATATTTTGGTAAAATAAAAACGTAGGGGGTTATTGCTTTGAGTAATAATAAAATTCAGGTACTTATTGCGGACGACAATCGTGAGTTCGGAGATATCTTATGTGAGTATTTATCAAATCAAAATGATATCGATGTTGTAGGTCTTGCAAGAGATGGTTTGGAGGCTGTAGACTTAATATTCCAGAATGCTCCAGATATCGCAATACTAGACATTATAATGCCTCATCTAGATGGTCTTGGGGTATTAGAGAAAATCGCGGAGTCCAACATGGAGAAAAAGCCACTGTTTATTGTGTTATCAGCAGTTGGTCAAGACAAAATCACACAACGAGCACTTGCATTAGGAGCTGAGTATTACATTGTTAAGCCTTTTGACATGGATGTTCTAGTTAATAGAATCAGACAGTTGAAAAACAATACTTATGTAACTGCTCCACAGAATTCTTTTTCATCTTCCATCTCATCTCACAAGAATGAGTACTTTACTACAACTGAGAAGAGACCAGCTCATATCAATAATGCTTCTAGAAGCTTAGAGGTAGAGGTTACTAACATTATGCATGAAATAGGTGTTCCTGCACATATTAAGGGATATCAGTATTTAAGGGATGCTATAATGATGGTTGTTAAAGATTTGGATGTAATCAATTCAATTACTAAATTATTATATCCAAGTATTGCCAAAGAATATAATACTACTCCAAGCAGGGTAGAAAGAGCTATTCGTCATGCTATTGAGGTAGCATGGAGCAGAGGTCAGGTAGAAGCTATTGACGCTCTGTTTGGCTACACAGTAAACATTGGAAAAGGCAAACCAACCAATTCAGAGTTTATAGCTATGATAGCTGATAAGCTAAGATTGGAAATGAAGGTTAGCTAGCTAATTAATAAATTTGACAAAATAACTTTTGAAAAACAAGTTGTTTAGCAACATTTATTTAGTTTGTCAAAAAGACTCTTCTGCTTTATTGAATTTTTTAAAAGCCAATAAAGCAGAGGAGTTTTTTTGTTATAATAAATTTTTGTTAATATTTTTATTTTTTCAATACATTTTAAATTACTATTGTTATAATTAAATAAATGTCCACCTGGACTTTAAAATACAAATCAATTTTGTTACTATGATATATAGATAATAACTTAATTATTAAACTTTCGCAGTTGATAATTCTACCGCACCAATAAAATTTTTATGTGATAAGTTTGAGTAACATAATTAAGTAATATTTATAAATTATTCCAATAAATCAATTTGAAATCAATAAGGCTAGAAAAATAGATGAAAAGGGGGACGGATACGTGCCTGTTCTATAATTGCATTAGTAGTAAATGTGGCACGTAGATATAATTATGAATAGTAAAAGTAAAGTGCTGATTGTAGATGATGACAGAAATATTTGTGAACTAATAGGATTATATCTTCAAAAAGAAGGTTATGATGTGATTTATGCTTACAATGGTATAAATGCAGTAGATATTTTTAAAATACAGACGCCTAGTCTAGTAGTATTGGATATAATGCTTCCAGGTATTGACGGATGGCAGGTTTGCAGAGAAATTAGAAAGATTAGCTCAATACCCATTATAATGCTTACTGCAAAGGGCGAAACCTTTGACAAGGTGCTTGGCTTGGAGCTGGGTGCTGATGATTATATGGTCAAGCCCTTTGAACCTAAAGAACTTGTAGCTAGGATAAAAGCAGTTCTGAGAAGATATGAACACAAAGAAGTAGACACTCAGGAGGTGGCTTTTGCCAACTTAATAATTAATAAGAGCAATTATACTATAAGGCTCAAAGGAAATCTTATTGAAATGCCTCCTAAAGAGCTTGAACTGTTATTCTTTTTGGCTTCCAATCCTAACAAGGTATTTACAAGAGAGCAGCTTTTAGAGCATGTTTGGGGCTTTGATTTTTATGGTGATTCACGAACAGTGGATGTACATGTAAAGCGAGTTAGGGAAAAAATTGATTTAGAAGGTCAGTCTTGGCAGCTTAAAACTGTATGGGGTGTTGGCTACAAGTTTGAAGTGAAAAGTTAAAAACACAAACGCATAGATAAATTTTTACACAAAAGGGGGAGCGAGTCCATGCTCTTTATTGGAGTTTGTGTCAAATAGAGATATGGATTTATAATGAAGTTAAAATTCAAAAACACAATATTTAAAAAGCTTGTTAGCGTATTTATTGGATTATTAGTACTCAACTATTTGGTCACTGGAGGCTTTTTATTCTATTTCTTAAATGATTATAGTACAAAGCAAAAAGAAGACACTCTTAAAAGGAACGCTGAAGTTATTAAGAACGCTTTTATCATATTATATGGAAATATGGATAATACATCTCTTAAATGGTTTCAGAGTTTTTTAAACCAATCAAGTGTATTAAGCAATTCTATGATATGGATTGTAGACAATTCAGGACACATTGTATATAGTGAGCCAAGCATACCTGAGAGTTTTATTTCAAAATATAGGGATGAAACCAGATTGGCCAAATTACCAGATGTAAGGCAATATTCAGATGTTATGGAGAGTGGGAACGAAACACTGGTAAAGACAGGAGACTTTTTTGGTTTTTTTGCAGATGATGCCTTCAAAAATGACGGCAGTTCGTGGATAACAGTGCAAATGCCCATTCAAGTAATACCAAGCAATGGTAAGCAAGTAACAATAGCTGCTGTCTATTTGCACACACCTGTTCCTGAAGTTCAGAGACTTCAATTTTCGGTATTCAGATTATTCATGATTTCTGGTGGACTATCGATATTGATAGCTATTTTCCTTGTTTATCTTTTTTCAGTGAAATTTACAAGACCTTTAAAGCAAATTAATCAAGTTGCAAAGAAAATTGCAGGAGGAGAATTTAACAACAGACTTGTAGTTAGTTCAAAAGACGAAGTAGGTCAGCTTGCAGACAGCTTTAATCATATGCTGGATGATTTACAAGAGCTGGAGGAAATGAGACGAGGGTTTATTGCAAATGTTTCCCATGAACTGAGAACTCCAATGACTTCAATTAGAGGATTTGTTGAAGGTATAATTGATGGTACTATACCGCCCGAAAAACAAAGTAATTATTTGTTAATAGTAAAGGATGAGACCATCAGACTGAGCAGACTTGTAAATGACCTTTTGGATCTTGCAAAAATGGAGGCGGGAGAGGTTGCACTAAATATAAAACAATTTGATATAAATGAATTGATTCGTATATGCGTTATAAAACTTGAGACTTTAATAACCTCAAAAAATATAGAAATTGAAGCAAATTTTGCAATAGAAAGTTTACTGGTTTCTGCTGATAAAGACTCTATTGAGAGAGTAATAATAAATCTTTTGCATAATGCAGTAAAATTTTCTAATGAAAATGGGAGAATTATTTTAGAAACTGTAAAGAATAAAGAAAAGGTCTTAATTTCAGTAGAAGATACAGGGATAGGAATAAGTGAAGATGATATTAAACGAATTTGGGATAGATTTTACAAAACAGATAAGTCCCGCGGAAAGGACAAAACTGGTACTGGCTTAGGACTTGCCATTGCGAAAAACATTATAAACGAACACAATCAAGAGATTTGGGTAGAAAGCACAATGGGTCAAGGTACAAGATTTACATTTACTCTTGATTATTGTAAAAACGGTTTAGAAGATTAACATTTTGTTCACAGATTTTTAAAGAAGTTTTATTACAATAAATTTAAAAAGGTTGGGAGGGAGAGCTATAATGACCGATGAAAATTATGAAAAAATAAATGATAATGATGTTCAAAACATTGAAAAGGATACAGATAATAACAGTACTGTTACAAATGAGGCTGATGAAAGTAAGACAAACAATATGAATTCAGAAAATAATTATTCTTCTCAGGGAATGAGCTCAGTTAATAATAGTGATTCTATTAACAGTTTTAATGAGCCTATAAGCGATAATCAGAAAAATGAAGCTATTTCTTCTGATTCGGACTTTTATAAAAAAGATAATTATAATGAAACTCAAAAAACATTGCAGAATCAGAATAATAGTTATAGTGGCTACAACTATAATAAATTAAGTATGAACAGCTATTACAAGGAAAACATTAAAAAAACAGATAATAAGAAGTCTGATGCATGGAAATATATTTTAGTTTCATTAGTTAGTGCTTTTGTGGGAGCTGCAATTATAGCAGTAATGCTTATTGTTGTTGCACCTATAGCACAACCTAAACTAAAAAGTTTTCTTGGTATTAGTTCCAAGGAAGATATAAAAATTGGAGCACAGACAGGCACAGGTGAAGTGAAAAAGGTTGAAATTATTCAAACAGGTGAAAGTGCAGTTACAAGTGTAGCCGAAAAGGTTGGTCCCTCTGTTGTTGGAATTAGAACCTCTTTTCAAAATACAAATGAATTATTCGGCTCACAAGCTGATTTTGGTGAGGGTTCAGGTATAATAATTAGCTCAGACGGCTATATTCTTACAAATCATCATGTCATAGAAAATGCTTTGAATGATAAAACTAGAGGTATAAGAACTGGTTCACAAATACAGGTATATCTTCCTAGCAGAATAGAAAAACCTTATAAGGCTGAAATAAAAGGTTATGACTCAAAAACTGATTTGGCGGTTATAAAGATAAGCGAAGAAGGGCTTCCTGCAATTGAACTTGGCAATTCAGATAAGCTAAAAGTAGGAGAACCTGCAATTGCTGTTGGAAATCCTGGTGGATTAGAATATATGGGTTCATTAACGACTGGTGTTATTAGCGGATTAAATAGAACAGTTCAGCTTGATGGAGGTAAAAAGATTAGGCTTATTCAAACTGATGCAGCTATTAATCCTGGAAATAGCGGTGGTGCATTAGTCAACATTGAAGGGCAGCTAATTGGTGTCAATACTATCAAAATGGTTGCGACTGGTTTTGAAGGTCTTGGATTTGCAATTCCAGTAAATGATGCAAAAAAAATTGCTGATGAGCTAATAAAAAACACGTATATATCAAAACCTTATTTGGGAATATATGTCGATAATAGTTATACAGAAGACATAGCTGAAGCAAATAAATTACCGATGGGTGTATTTGTAGCTGATGTTGAAATACTAGGGGCAGCTCAAAAATCTGGTATTAGAGCATTAGATATCATAACTAAGTTTAATAATGTAACAGTAGAATCCTACGACCAACTAGAAGAGGAAAAGAACAAATTTAAACCTGGTGATGTTGTAGATGTAGAAATCTATAGAGATGGCAACAGAAGAACATTAAAAGTAACACTGGGTGAAACAAAATAAAGAATATGGTATAATAGGTACAGCATTTATTAATGTATGTACCTATTTTGCTATATAAATAAAATTATTTCGCAAAAATATACATTTTATGTTGCTAATGTCACAAAAAAACTTTAAAATTAAAGATGGGATTATAGTCAAGTTTTTTAATGACAAAATTCAATCATGAGTTTTTAGTGTTAAGTAAGCTACAAACTCAAATTTTAAAGACATAGTAATTGTCTATTGGTAATACTATTTTAAATTTTACTAATGGAGGAAGGTATGAACTGTAGCAAGTATTACATTTATATTATAAAATGTATTGCGTTAATTATAACAATTCCATTGTTGGTATATGGATATTCAAAACAATATGTATTTTTATTGTTTTTTAGTTTGTTGGTACTTTTATTGTTTTTAGCTTTTAATATTTTTGAAATTATTTCAGTATTAAAGAATAATTCAAAAAATAAACCTAAACTTAAAAAAATTATCAAAACACCAACAACAAAGCTTCTTAAGCCACAGCGTTTTTTTTATTCTAATAATGAGAAGAATACATTAAGTGCCTATGAATTATTAAAACAGAAACAGGATGAACTTGAGATATTGAGGATAACATCTGAAAAATTTAATGCTACGATGGATGTGGATAATATTGTAGAGTATGTTTTTGATGTTTATAAAAAATTTACTAACTGTGATAGGTGCTTAATTTGTTTTAAGGATATTAATTCTCAAGATATTTTTTGCAGGTATGAATTTGGAAATGACTTATTTGGTGAAGTTGGCAAATTTTTTGATGATGACTCTGTAATAACAAAATGCTTTAATACAAATTCAATAGTTGTTACCTATGATATTTTGATAAAGAAAAGAGGAATATATGGTGACAAACTTGCAATTCCTTTAAGTGTTTCTACCGAACAGCTAGGTGTAATTTTTTTAGAAACATCCAAGAAAAATTCTTTTAAAAATATCAATTTGCCATTTATTAAGAGTTTGGCAAATTATGCTGCAGTTGCAATAAATAAGGCTGAATTATTTAATGATGTATGGGCACAAAAGCAGGAAATTGAGGCTCTTTACGAAGAAACTGCTGCTGTCAATGACGACCTTAATTTTAATATTGATAATTTGAATAAAGCCAAGGAAGAGCTTAGGCTTAAGAACGAGGAGTTGTTGAAATATTCTGAAAGCTTGAATACAGGCTATATTCAGACTGTTATGTCATTAGTTAATGCAATTGAAGCAAAAGATGCTTATACAAGTGGACATTGCCAAAGAGTTATGGAGATTGCTTGCGAAATAGCGGCTAATTTAAACCTTGATGAAGATTCAATACAGGATTTAAAATATGCTGCAGTACTTCATGATATAGGAAAAATAGGAGTTTCCGCTGGGATTTTAAACAAATCAGGAAAGCTAACAGATCAAGAATATGAAGAAATTAAGAAACATCCAGAAATATCTTACAATATATTAAAGAATGTTGAGTTTCTAAACAGAGGTCTAAAAGCCATTTTAGAGCATCATGAGAAGTATAATGGCTCGGGTTATCCTAATAATCTTAAAGGCGAAGAAATTAGCCTTTTAGGCAGAATATTATGTATTGCGGATGCTTTTGACGCAATGACCAGTAATAGAACTTATCGCAAGAGTATGTCAATGGAAGTTGCAGTTAATGAAATTGAAAGATGCAAGGGGATACAGTTTGATCCTAATGTATCAGATGTTTTTATTGATATGATTAGAGAATTAGTAAATACATAAACTAAATATATAATAATAGATGTCATTACACTTTGGAGGTATTATAGTGAAACTAAATAAAAAACAACTAAAAGTGCTTTTTGTTTCAGCAGAAGTTGATCCGTTTGCTAAAACAGGAGGATTAGCTGATGTTGCAGGCTCTTTACCTAAAGAGTTATCTTTACTAGGTCATGATGTAAGAGTAGTAATGCCAAGATATGGAGTTATTGATGTAGATACTAAGTATGTCGCTGATGTTCCTGTAGAAATTGGACATCGAGTGGAAACCTGTGTAATTAAAGAAGGCAGCATTTTTAATGCTGAAAACAAAGCAATTCCTGTGTATTTTATTGAGAATCATAATTATTTCAACAGAAAAGGAATTTATTGCTATTTTGATGATGCACAAAGGTTCATATTACTATGTAAGACAGCTCTTGATATGTTACCTGCTATTGGTTATAAACCTGATATAATTCACTGTAATGATTGGCATACAGGACCAATTTGCCTATTATTAAACGAAAAGTACAAGAGAAATGAATTTTATAAAGATATTGCAACAATTTACACTGTTCACAATTTAGAGTATCAGGGTAATTTTGGTGCAGATATTACTAGATATTTAAATTTGGAAGAGGGTTATTTCGTTTCTGATAAAGCAGAGTTTTATGGTATGTTTAGTTTTATGAAGTGCGGATTAGTTTATGCTGACATTATTAACACTGTAAGCAAGCAATATGCTGATGAAATATTGACTACAGCGTATGGTGAAAAAATGGAGGGTATATTAAATAAAAGAAAAGATAAGCTCTTTGGAATAGTTAACGGCATTTCCTATGATGAGTTTGATCCTAGCAAAGATGAGTGCTTATATGCAAAATATGATAAAAAAAATATTAAGCTTAAGAAAAAAAATAAACAAGCCCTTCAGGATGAACTAAATTTACCAAGAAGCCAAGCACCATTAATGGGGATAGTAACAAGGCTTACAGGACAAAAAGGATTAGAGCTATTGATTGGGTGCATAGATGATCTAATTATAAAAGAAAATGTTCAATTGATTGTTTTGGGTCTTGGAGATGAATGCTATCATAATGCGTTTTCAGAACTGCAAAAGAAATATCCTCTTAATGTAGCGGCATTTTTTGAGTTCAATACTGACTTGGCAAAAAAAATATATGCAGCTTCTGATATGTTTTTAATGCCTTCAAGGTTTGAGCCTTGCGGATTGGGACAGATAATCAGTCTTAGATATGGTACAATACCTGTGGTAAGGGCAACTGGTGGATTAGCAGAGACTATAATTGACTACGATGGAAATAATATAGATGGGAATGGTTTTTCATTTGATGAATTTTCAGTTAGTGAATTCAATAAGACACTTAAAAGAGCTATTGATGTCTACAAGAATAAACCTGAGATTTGGGAAAAGCTTATTTTAAGAGCATTAGATAGTGATTTCTCTTGGAAGAATCCTAGCAAAGCTTATCTTAAGCTTTATGAATTAGCTGTTAAAACAAAAATCAAAGGCGAATTATTTGCCAATGAATAAAAAAGAAAAAACCATTCAAATATTACTAATATTTGACAAGCTTTATCCTAGTGCTGAGTGTTCACTTGAATACAGTAGCCCATTGCAATTGTTGATTTCAACGCAATTGGCTGCTCAGTGTACAGATGCAAGGGTAAACCTTGTTGCTAAAGATTTGTATAACAAATATAAAAGTGCAAAAGATTTTGCAAATGCTGATATTATGGAATTAGAACAGGATATAAAATCAACTGGCTTTTATAGAAATAAGGCTAAAAATATTAAAGAGTGTTGCAGAATACTTGTTAACAAATACAATGGAGAAATACCAGCAAATATGGAAGAACTCACAGCACTTCCAGGGGTTGGTCGCAAGACGGCTAATCTTGTACTATATGAGATTTATGGTATTCAAGGAATTATTGTAGATACACATGCAAAAAGGCTGTCAAATCGAATTGGTCTAACTAAAAATGAAAATCCTGAAAAGATTGAATATGATCTTCAAAAAATAGTACCAAAGGAAAGATGGGCAGATTTTTGTCATAGGTTAGTATCTCATGGTAGAGTAATATGTAAAGCTAGAAAACCTGAATGTGAAAGCTGTGAAATAAGAGATTATTGCAACTATTATATCAAGAATAATTTGATTAATTGATTTACCAAAGTCTTTGCCATGATTTTGTGGCTAAATGGGGCGTGAGAGGTTAGTATGACTAAAAAACAAACGACACCAAATGTGAAAGAAACTAAAGAAAACAAACAAAAAAAGGATATAAAAGTCAATTGTAATATTGAGGATTTAATTTTTGCTCTTGATATAGGTACTAGATCTGTTGTAGGCATAGTTGGATATTATGAGAAGGACTGTTATAAAGTTGTTGCCGCAGAAGTTGTAGAACATCAAAGCCGTGCTATGCTTGATGGTCAGATTCACGATATAGCAAAGGTTTCAGAGGTGATTACTGAAGTAAAAAACAAACTAGAAAAGACTCTGGGTATTACATTGACAAGGGTTGCTATTGCTGCGGCTGGTAGAGTATTGAAAACTAGTCAGGTAAAATTGGAGTATGATGTTGATCCTGATAGCGAAATAAACGAAGAGATAGTTGGCGGAATGGAAGTTGATGCCGTACAAAATGCTCAGGTTAAGCTTGATAAAGAAGTAGACGAAGAAAAAACAGTCTTTTATTGTGTAGGCTATAGTGTAGTAAATTACTTCCTTAACGGCTATGTTATATCATCATTAGTTGGTCATAAGGGTAAAAAAATTGGAGTGGAGGTATTAGCCACATTTTTACCACGAGTTGTTGTAGACAGCTTATATACTGTTATGGAAAAGGTAGGGCTTAAGGTACACAGTCTTACACTTGAACCTATTGCGGCTATTAGTGTAACTATTCCAAAAGACTTACGTTTACTGAATTTAGTTTTGGTTGATATTGGAGCAGGTACATCAGATATTGCTGTCACTCAATCAGGGTCTGTTGTTGCTTATGGCATGGTACCAATTGCTGGTGATGAGATTACAGAAAAAATTGCACATGAGTATCTAGTGGATTTTAATACTGCTGAAAAGATAAAAATTGATATTTCATCTGGGGTTGAAACCTTAAAATTTAAAGATATTCTTGGAAAAAATATAGAGGTTTCTAATAAACAAGCTTTGGAAATGCTTGATGCTACAATTGATATTCTTGCGGGCAGTATTTCTGAAAAGATATTAGAATTTAATAAAAAGGCTCCTAACGCAGTATTTCTTATAGGTGGTGGAAGTCAAGTTCCTGGGCTGACAAGCAAAATTGCAAACCGTCTAGGTATCCATGAGGATAGAGTCGCAGTAAGAGGAAGAGATGTAATACATAATGTAAAAACCAAGCTTAAAAAGCTATCTGGTCCCGAAGCCATTACCCCTCTAGGTATAGCTATGATGGCTTATGTTCAGCAAGGGCAAGACTTTTTGTCCGTTACATTAAATGGAGAGAAAGTGAGACTGCTTAATTCGAAAAAGCTAAGTGTTGCTGATGCCTTGATATTAGTGGGGTATAATCCTGATATGTTAATTGCTAGAACAGGAAAATCTCTGAGGTTTACTCTTAATGGTAAAGACATGTATGTAAAGGGTGATTATGGAATAGCTGCTGAAATTTATGTTAATGATAGTATAGCAAGTATAGACACAGAATTAAAAATTGGAGATATCATAAATGTAATTCCTGCTGAAAATGGAAAAAATGCTAGCAAGTTTATTGCTGACTATATCAAAAATCCAGATTCTATTATGATAAATTTGAATGGTGACACCATAACACTTGCACCTAGCATTACAATAAATGGAAAGGCTTGTAGTATTGCTGACAGCATTAAAGATAATGATACTGTTAGTATTTACGAAACAATTACACTTAGGGATTTAGTTCAAGAATTTGCACTTGATATTGACGAAAAAGAGTTGTTAGTTAACGGGAAAAATAAAAGTCTTGACTATATACTGCAGAATAATGATGATATAGAATTTAATGCTACATTGGCTGATAAAGAAGGTTATTCTGTTATACAAGCTGAAGAATTAATTGCTAATACGATTAATTATAACAATTTGAATGACGATATTATTAATGTTGATGAATCTAACTTTATTGATAATTCTAATATTGAACAATCAGATAGAGAATTTTTTGTAATTGTAAATGGAGAGAAAGTGGT
>JAEWST010000144.1 GCA_023398105.1 Bacillota bacterium
GAGAGATTATGTAAAGTGGTACAATAATAAACGAATTCATGGAGCACTTAATTATATGTCTCCTGTAGAATATCGTTTGGCTAAAATGACCGAATAATAGTTGTACAAAAAAGTGTTGACAAACCACTATACTAATTATATCATTAAGAACCATTTCTTCACTATGTCCCATTCGTTCTACTAATCTATCAAGCCATTGGTGAGTATTTGAAACTGCTTTTAATTTCTTAGCAATTCTTACAATTTCGCTATTCTCATCCATTTCCAAAAGCATACCATAAATAAATTCTTCTGGTGATATTCCATCTGGTAAAGCAAACTCTTTAATAAAAGAAACCGCATCTAATATTCTATCATCATGCTCTCTCTCAGTTCCTGATAATATTTTTTTAATTGCCTTTTCCTTTTCATCCTTGGTTACATATATATCCCCATCTAAAATTATTAATATATTATTATATTTTTCTCCTTTCAATACTAAACTTGACGCCACAACAAAAGCATTATTTGCAGCCCCATATTTTGTCACCTTAATACTACTTAAAATATTTAAATCTGCAGCTACACGCTTTACAATGATTTCAGCTAATAAATCCTCAACATAAATTTCTAATGGCTTTGCAACATAATCACTTAATTCATAAATCATATCTATGTTTATTGAATTATATACCATAGTTTTTTGATCAAGATTTTCCAAATATCTGATATCAACAGAATCTTTCAACTTATTCATTTCAAGTGAATGCGTTGTAAAAAATATTTGTAAGTTTCTTTTTGTTGCTATATCTGAAAGCGTAACTATTAATCTTTTCAACGCTGTCACATGCAGTAATAAATCAATTTCATCTATTAATATCAATGAATATTGATTTACTGAATACGCTAATTTTAATATTTTTATTACCCTTTGTTCACCAGCTCCCATACTCAGAGAAGAATATGTAATATTATCCTTAGTGCGTACCCCTACTAATTCTTTCTTCTTAGTTTTATGGTATGTCAAACTTTCATAGTTTTTGTTAAGAATATTTGCAGCTGTTTTGATTATCTTATGTGATAATTCATCACTTGCAGCATTCGTTGAATAATCTATAAATGACGTTTGCTTTTCAATTTCTATTTCCGGAATACAAGACTCTATCCCAATAAAATGAACATCTCTTTTGGGGCGATTCTCATATCTTGGTGACCATCTATCAATATCTTTTTTATATTCACGGGTAACTTCTTTTTGAGCATTTTCATCAAAATAGGTAATTGATAACTTGCTATCTTTCCATGTTGAATCGGGATTAGGAGTAAAGAAAAAGCTAAATTTATAGTTATCTCCATTCTTATACGGAGAATACACGCATGCCAAAGCATGTAATATTGTAGATTTTCCAGACCCATTAACTCCCATAATAGCAGTTAAACTTTTATTAATAGGAACATCCAGATTTTTAATCCCTTTTAAATTATCAATATGAATATTTACAATCCTATGCTTAGGGAACAAAATGTCTTTAGTATTTACTTTCGATGACTTTTCTTTTTTTGGTTTTATCTTTTTTAATATTTCCTTTGTTGCATACTCATTATCAGGTGATTCTTTAGATTCAAAATATTTATTAATAGATTCTGCAATTGACTGTACTATAAAAAAGTTAGATGCATAACTAATCTTCATATACATTCTTTGCTTATTGCTGCAGCTATTGAAGTCATAATTATTTAGCCCTTTCAACACCGCTAGTTCATTATGTGTAAATCTTCTAAGTCCAAGAGAATCTACTAAAAACATTTCTCTATATAAGCCCATGTGAATTATATTTGTTTGAGAAAAATTTCCCCTATCACGCAAATAATATTTACCTACTTCATACCTAATATCCTCATTTTTATGAATTCTTCTATACCATTCATCAACATTAGTATCCAGTTCTTTATACAAATCATAATTATAATCTGAATATTTAGGATCTGGAAAATAAAATTCTTCAAATTCAATATCTTTTCTAATACCCACAATATATAATTGCTTTCCTATTACAGGGTATCCTGAGTAATCACTCTCTTTAAAAACATGGTATACAATCTTGTATCCTATTTCTTCATAGCTTTCCAAAATGCGTCTTAGTTCATCACCTTTGTTTTTAGTAAGAATTAGTGGTGGTGCTTCCAAAAGAAACATTTTGGGTAATCTTTTATGAATAATATTATATATGTTATTATTAATATCATTTCGTTCAATATATTTATTTCCGGCAATATTAAAACTTTGGGAACTAATTTTTCCTGTTATAATATCTGCATTAGGCAATTCTTTAGGAGAAATATCTTTTAGGTCTGAAAATATAAAATTAATATTTTCTATCATATTGTTATATACATTTGCACATTCTCGATCATTATCAATAGCACAAACAACCTCAAATCCTGCTTCTATAAATGCTTTTGACCTTCCTCCAATTCCGCAGGTCAGATCAATAACTCGTAATTTTCTATCCATATTTTCTCCTTTGTCATAATGCAACTTATTTTCTATTTACCTTAAATACTCATTGCAGTTTTATCAACGATAGTAGTGCTATCTCCCAAAATTTCTAGACTACTCATCCGTAAAAGCATCTTGAGTAATACTTTCATCATTTACAGATGCAATTTTTACTTCTATGGCAACCAATACAGTCCACTTATCTAATTGCATAGTTACCTCTTTAGATCTTAATTCGGATAATTTATACATCACTACCTTAGTATTCAATAAACACTCAGTCATCTTTCAGTGATTTTATTTCTGAAATAATATTATTAATCGGATTGGATTTCTCAGCTTTATCTCGCAGCAATAAAAGATAATCTGCTAGTATTTCCTTTTCTTCTAAATCAGCAATTGTTGGCAAAAGCTCATTTAGGTCATTAATATATTTCTTAATGTTCTGGTACTTAAACCATTCTTCAATATGGCGGTCTATATTCTGATGAAACTTAATCCTTCGTTGATTTCTTGCTTCTGTTCTCTGTTTTTCCCTTAAGTTCTCTGCTTCAATCTCACGCAGTCGCTGTTCTTCCTTTATTCTTTTTTTGTATTCTCGCTCTGCTATATATCTAGCAATTGCAGCTTCATTTGCAATTTTAAACAAAGCTATAAAAACTTCACCCAATTGCTTTTCAAGAGGCTCATTTAAAGAATCTTTTAAATGAAGTCTTTGAAGGCATTTTTCTCTAGTCCCATTCTCAGAGATCTCAGTAAACTCAATCTCCAACGACCCACTGTATAGCTTTTCATACATTGGCTTGAACTCTGTATATGAAATGCCTTCATTAGATTTCAGCAGTTTGTCTCTACGCTTTATCATGATTTCATTCATATCGAAAGAAAAGTTATGATTAAAAACCATGAATGTAGCATTATCCTTATTACTACGATTAACAACTATCTTTCCGCCTAATTCACTGACCAAACTAATTAATGTGTCCATTATTCTCAATGCTCGACCGCTTTGTTTCTCCGAGACTGTTATTGGCAGAATAGCTACGTTTTCACGATATGGGGTTTTATAATGGGTCGTCCAATAGAAATCAGTATATCTAAAATTCTCATGAAACATATGCTCTTCGTCTCTTGCTTTTCTATATTCAATTTCTTTTTGATATTCATTTATTAATTGGCTATAGTTATCTATTTTCTTCGGAACCTGTATCTTTTTGCACCATTGTATAAACTTTTCTTTTGATTCAGTAGTTAGAAGTCCCATCCCATCTGCACTCTCAAGCTCGCAGTCTGTTTTTTCAGAGATATCTTCAAATTCGATAACATGCTTTTTATCCTCATCATAAATTGTTTGCTTTATTATTTTCATAGGTGGTAACTTGGGCTTTGAAACCGATTCCTTACCTGCCTGAAGTTTGGCCCAATGCCCCACAGGCGGCAGGGGTATCTCAAGCTTAATGCATCTTTTACGCAATCCATTATCAGATAAGTCATAACGCTTTGCGACTGTTGTCATTGGCTCATTCCATACCTCATTAAAAAGCTTTTCTCTTTCCTTAAGAAAATCATCTTCATTATACATATTTTTGCTCCTCTGCGCAGAATGAAAATCCTCCTCTTAATAGAACATCTATAAGCTCCTCAAGGTCTTCACTATCTACTACGCTTTCAGGAACAAAGTAACGTTGCAAATTATCATTGAAAAGTGCAGAAATACCACCAAGAAAATCCGAAAATTGATGGTAGCCGTGCGTATTTAAATAGACATCATCTTCTTTTCGTATTTCTCTAAAAATACTATAAACGTCATGTATATTTGACAAGTGAATTCCTAATATACTATTTCTTATTTCACTTAACTTGTCCAATTTCTCTTCAAGTTCATTTCCATAGCATTTCTTTTTGAAAAGGGAAGATATATCAATTGAAAGTTTCATATGATATTTTCTCTCTTTTATGGTTTTTCTTATATTTAGTATGTCCTCAACTGTCTGCATCAAATATTTAGGTTTTGAATAGTACCTCTCAGGACCGTTAATCATAACCATTTTTAAATCAGAATATTTTTTCATAGCTTTTTCTAATACGTTATACTTTTGAAAAAAATCTTCTTGGCTATAATTATTTGATTGTATTGGTGGGAATATCTCTATTACATCTGGAGGACAAAATTTTGAAAAAGCTTCATGCAAATTAGTGATAACGCATTTTAGTTCTTTCTCATCTTTCCAGATAACATCATTTTCCTTGTTATATGATAGTCTAAGAATATATGATTTTCCTGGATCGTTACTAATAAAACCATTGTAGGTTTCAATAAAGGATCTACTGCACTGAACATCAGGAGGGTATGCAATATCTTTAACTTTTACCGGAATCAGAACATTAATTTTTTTTATAATTTTGACTCTCTGAGTAGAAATACAAAGATTAACATACTCAGACCAGTAATCTGGATCTTCTACATGATCAAAAATCCAATCATGCATCATAATCATTTCAAGCTCACCCTTTTTCCCTTCTATAAAGGGACGATGGCAATTCTCCCGGTACACTTCCTCAATTGAAAATGGATTATTGTTATATCTGTGATTATATCGGTTAATATGGTAATGAGTGTCAGATTCCCTTGCATACTTTCTTTCAATATATCGCTCATTATATTTCCATATATAATTTTCTGTAAATTGTAGTATATTTACTTTATATTCTCTGTATGTACTCTTAATCCAGCCTATTAACAAATCATCAAGATACCTGTAGTTTGAGAAGGATGGCTTGTCATTTTCATTATCTTTAATCTCTTGTGCTAATACTACTAAGTCCTCTTTATAATTTTCAACACCAGTTCCTTTTACTTTTGAGCTACTACAAAACGCATCAACTGCGCTTTCGTAATCTTCTTTACAGTAAAATAAATTATAATACTTTAAATCAGATATGTAATTTTTTAGTGTTTTGTCTATGCGGCTTTTGTATTCCTTATAGTACCGGAGTATAAAATCCTTACTTTTGGAATATGAGCTCCCAATTTCTTGATCTATTTTCAAAAGAGTTTGTTCAACCTTGATATTTTCGTAGTCATAAGTTTCAGGATTAAGATAAGTATTAAAATAATCCATGACATACTTTATTATTGTTGTCATGTTTTCAGCATGATTCTGAAAATTGAATTCATCTAGTTTGTCCTTTTTCTTCATCTGCGAAATATACTGCTCAACAGTAAGCATATTTCTACCTCCCAATAGTCACAACAATATCAACAGCATTATTATAATTGTACTATTACGGAAAATTTTTAACAAGAAAAAGTAACCATATATTTTATTAATTTACATATTGCAACAGGTTTTAAGTATTATCATAAAACATTTCTATTTTATTCCACAGAAAGTAAAACTTTTGTTTTTCTTGAACACACTTAATAGTCATTATCCAATCATTAAAGTCATGAGCACATTATTTTCGTAGCTCAATTGATTAAATGGAATTAACAATGTCCTCAATCAAGTCAGCTTTTACAAATTACAACATCCGAAACTCAGCCTGCATTACTGCCTCTTCTTCGGAATGCCATAGTGCCTCCATTTCTTCTCTGGTTGCAACTGGGAAGTCTTTTGGTTCTTTCTCTCCCTGCTGAATGGGCGACAAGTGAGGAATAATATCTCTGCATAGTTTCTGATTTGGACAGGTCATTATAAACCCACCATATATAGATTCACAAATCAGCCTGTCACACATATCCGTCATGATAATCTTATCTGCTGTATGAGCATTCATTCCGATAAAGTTTGCAA
>JAEWST010000165.1 GCA_023398105.1 Bacillota bacterium
GTGTGATTCAGTATTTACTAAAAGTGGAGAAACGAAAAAGGTTAAAGCAGATATTGATGATACCACAGTTCTTCAGCAGATAGAATATATATTTAACACCCTTGACTTTGAGTATATTGAAAATATAGAAGATGACACTCACTTTGTGTATCGAGATGAAAATGGACATTTTCAAAGTATTGACTATTCTACACAAGACTTAACTAGGTTTAGCGGGTGGGATACTACAAGGTTAAAAGATAGTTGGTATTATCGTTCTATATGGACATGTTTTATCAAGGATAATGAAGAGTCTGATTTCTACTACAGGCTAAGAGTAGTATATAATGTGCTTAGAGGATAATAATTACTATTAAGATAAAGAGTTTATATGATTTGAAGAGGGGCTAACTTATGGAGTTTATTAAACAAAACATTGGATGGGATGCTGATCCAAATGCACCCATGCCTGAAGCTGAAATAGATAGAAATAGTTCTAAATTAACACTTTCATTCTATCTTAATGCCTTCATTCATGATGATGTTAATGAAGAAGATATAGGTATTATAAAATTCAATAATTGTTTTAAATATAGACTTGGTGCTACAAATGACGAGGGTTTCTATAGAGGTCAATGTAGATTTTCAAAGTCTGGAATTAAGTGGGGCGACTTTTATAAGATGATTGGAACAAATTGGAGAAACGACTTTCCTAAAGATGAGATAGTTGCTAATTCAAGTCTAGAAATGAATAAGGATTTAAACCATTACTTGTTTTATTTTAGAGATGAGACTTTTGAGTGTATTGCTAGTACATATACGTTTAATATAAAAAGGGCTGATAGCAATTAAATTGAGTAGAATGAATAACTAACCGATGAAACTTGAAATCTAAAGAGTCTCAAATTGTTGACTGGCAAATATTGATATGAATTAAGGGATGTTTTAAATATATCAAGTGTAGAGGGGGGAACATTCTCTGTTCCAATTAGCAACAGAACCGGTATTGAAATGTTGAGAAAGAACGTTGCTTATAAATAGGAGGAAGAGAGTATGCAGTGGGTAATATTTTTGGCATTGATTTTTTACACAATCGGTGTATGGGCGGAGAAATTTCAAAATAACCTTAAAGGTTGGCATGTTATCGTTTTTTGGATAGGTTTAACATGCGATACGATTGGAACAATGGCAATGGGGGATATTCTAGAGGCAGTTTTGAGCGGAGACTTTCATGGTATAACCGGATTTGTTGCAATTGTACTTATGCTTTTTCATGCAACTTGGGCTACCTTGGTGATAATTAAAAATGATGAAAAGACTAAAGCAAATTTTCATAGATTAAGTATAGTTGTGTGGTGCATTTGGCTGATACCCATGTATTCTCCGGTAGTGTTTATGCTCTTAAAATAAACGGTTCTTTATAGTGTTCATATGGAAGTTTACTCTTTTGAATTTGTTTGATACAATGGTAACATAATTTGGCAAAAAAATGTAGAGAAATTTCTTGCAACAGAACTTTATTAATATTGAAAGCAGGTTATAAAACTATGCTGGCTCTTTTCTTTTCGGCCTTTGTGGTGGCTTTTTCGGGTGCGATAATGCCAGGCCCAGTTATGACATATACAATTGAAAAAGCACTTATCAAAGGCCGGTATGCAGGATTCATAATAATGATTGGACATGCTGTACTGGAAATCGCATTAATAATATCGATCCTATTAGGTTTTGATATCATATTAAAATCCCATCTTGCGCAAATCATTATTGGGTTGGTTGGAGGCACATTGCTTGTATATATGGGATCAAATATGATATATACTGCTGTTAAAAATAGACTATCTATTCAAACTAGTTCAAATCGCAAGTTTTCAAATAGTACAATCCTATCCGGCTTTTTATTGTCGGCGTCGAACCCATACTTCATCTTCTGGTGGGCAGTTGTAGGCCTAAGTTTTCTTATCCAATCCTACGATAAATTAGGTTATATCGGGGTTTTAGTTTATTTTCTTGGACATATCTCTGCTGATTTTATGATATATGGATCGATATCCTTCATGGTTGGCAGTGCTAAAAAATTTATTCAAGGTAAAGCTTATCGTATCATTATTGCATTATTAGGTTTCGCTATGGTCTGCTTCGGGGCAAAATTTCTCATCGGAGCAATTATTACTATAATATAAAAGGTGAGGTGCATAGCAAAGGAACTTAGCTAATTATTGATATAAAGCATAATAGAAAGTGATTATAAGGAGTATATTTGTATGAGTAAGCAAAAATATAGCGTAATGATTCTAAATATATATTTGATGCCACGGATGTTGTACCTGATGAAAATACATTAATAACTAATTTAGAAAGTAAAGATTATGATATAGAACAGACAGAAACAGTATTTGAATCAAATATTAATGCTATGACTATTTCTGCTAAAAAGGGAAATTCATTCTGTGTAATCACATATCGTCTCGATCAAACGGAAGCAGATAAAGTTTTTGAATTATATGAGAAGAAATTTATCGAAGATGATTACTATATAATGGCGAAGAATGGCACATTTGTTTATTGTATTAGTGATGACGCTAGCTTTAGGGATGCTGGTTTTAATGAATTGGCTAATTCTGGTATACAATATATTAATCATGATAATTTTAAGGCTAGGTAACAGTCAATATGGTACATCCAGAGAGCAAAGCTTCGTTGAACAGATGAACCTTTTTTGCAACCAACTCATACGAATGATTTATCATCCCAAATTAACTCCTGCTCTGGGATAGTGTAATTTAGTAGTATTTATTAAGAAGGAATGAATAGTGCAAAGAACTTCTTTGGCATACCCCAACATATCCTGAATAGATTACCAATAGATTTAATCACTAAGTACATTAATGAATAGTTATAAATATGAGAGTGCCTATATAAGCTAATGTGTTATGAACTTTAAATTAAGAAAGGCAACGAAAGTATGTGGTATTCCTGTGAAAATGGCTTGACCATAGGAACAATGGGAAGTGAGAAACCAGAACTAGGTGGGGTTATCATTGTGGCACTATTACTAGGAAATGGTTATATAGATACTTATGTTAGAAATATTTATTCAATACCATAATGTATTGAGTTCCTGTATAAATAACGTAATTTGCCATCAGTCATTTTTGGGCTTATGCAATATGATTAATAATGGCTAGTCCATAAGTGTTGTTAAACTGAAGAAAGAAAAAGGGGGGGTTGTTATGAAGATAGCTTATACTTCTGATATACATTCTGATATAACTATGAATAATAGACTACTTATCCCGCATTTGGTTAATCGGATTAAAGAGATAAGACCTGATGTTTTTGTAATTGCAGGTGATGTTTCCAACTCTCTTGACAACATGGATAGTACCTTAAAGCAATTCCACGAATTAGAGTGCCTTAAAGTTATGATCCCAGGCAACCATGATATATGGATAGAATCAAATAATTCAGTACGGAAGGGTAAAGACAGCTTTTATAAATATAGGCAAGCCATCCCGCAGATATGCAAAAGTAATGGTTTTTTGTACCCCATAGATGAGCCTTACATTATAAATGATACTGCAATAGTTGGGAACATTGGCTGGTACGATTTCAGTTTGACTGATTCAAGGTTGGCACTTAAATATAGCTATATGGATTATGCGAGAGGAACATTTGACGAAGGTGAATGGAATGATTCTAAATAATGCGGTATGGCTGAAGGTACCAAACTCAACGAATTGGAAGGAACGACTTAAAAAGTTTGGAAATAATGATGTATTTGAGCTTCTATTTAATGAACTAAAAGCAGTTGTTCAGCAGATACCTGAAAGTGTAGAGAAGTTGTTAATAGTACTGCATACAGCACCGTTCAAAGATTGTATATTACCTAAGGATGTCCCATGCCCCTTTGATGCTTACGAGGGAAGTATGAGAATAGGTGAATTCATTAATAATGTTTCAAAAGGCAGGAATGTAAGTGTTATTTGTGGGCATAGGCACAAAAAGCTTTTCCTCGATATTGCTAATGTAAAATTGTATCGTTCTCCAGTTGGCTACTTAGATAAATCACAAACAGATTATGAAAGAATTGCGAAAGAAGTTATTGGTGAATTTAATATATAATGAAAAGGTAGTGGATTATTTATGTGTAAGAATAGTTTGGCTTCGGATTTTTTCGGAATGACTAAGCTGATACAGAATACAATGCAATGTGTTAAAAGATTATTGGCTACTTAACTTTAAAATATTACTGAAAAAAGCAGAAATGAATAGCATTAAGGCTTCATTAGAAGAAGCAATGAAGTATGGTGTGATTGATAAAATTATATAAAGTAAGTAGTTAAAATCTCTAATAACCATAAGGTTTTTAGCAGTAATGATACCTTTAAGCGGAAATCACATATAATTTAACGTTAATCAAACCTTTTAGCGTAATTCAATTATCGTTAAATTGTATCAAAATCAGAGTGGTTAGACACATAAAAACCCATACTTTGATACAAAGTATGGGTTTTTATTTTGTGCGCCCAGCATGGGCGCTTTCTAGCTATAACTCACCAGGCCAAACAGCTATTTGCGGTTATAACCAGGCTGTTCAGTTAGTAGAGGATATGGTGTTAAATAATGGAGGGCAGGTTACACCTTTAATAGGGGGAGCACCATTTCATAGTCCGTTAATGATTGAAGCATCAAAAAAGCTTAAACTAGAACTACTTAATAATTCTTATTCATCTTTTAGGTATCCAGTGATTTCTAATGTGACTGGTTTGCCTTATGTTGGGATAGACAATATTAGTGAGGTACTTGCTAATCAACTGATATACCCAGTACAATGGCAGAAGACTATGCAGTATTTTCAAAAATTTGGAGTAACTGCTATAATTGAAATGGGATCTAAAAATGTTTTAAGTAAATTAGTTATGGCTAACACATCAGGCATAAAAGCACTATGTTTCGGAACAAGAGAAGACAGGAGAGTATTGTCAGAAAATTTCTTAAAAGATGAGCAGCTAAAAAAACATATTCCAACGGTTGTAACCAAATGTTTGGCAATAGCTATTTCAACTCCGAATCTCAATTATGACAATGATGAATATAGAAAAGGAGTGATAGAACCATATAAGAAAATATGGGAAATGCAGAATAGATTGGAAGAATTAAATGAAAAGCCAACAATAGACCAGATGATAGAAGCAATGAAAATGTTGCATTCAGTTTTTAATACTAAGAAACTACCTGCTGAAGAACAAATGGAATGGTTTAATCAGATTTTGGATGAAACAGGTTCAAACTATAAGCTCATTGAATATTCAAGAGTATAGAATACACAAGGATGTTTTGATAAATGTAAAAAAAAGGAGAGATTAAAATGGATGTAATAGGAGTTATTGGCGCAGGTGTTATGGGTGCGGGAGTGGCTCAATCTCTGGCACAGTCGAAAATGGAGGTAATCCTTTTAGACGTCATTGATGAAAAGCTAGAAACTGCAAAGCAAACAATTAAGGATAATCTGAGATTCCAAGCACTTTTTAATAAGGGGGTAATAGAAGATTCTGATAAAGTACTAAGCCGTATCAGATTTACTACGGAATATGAGATGCTGAAGGAAGCTGACGTAGTTATAGAGAATGTCACGGAAAAATGGCAGATAAAGAAAGAAGTCTACGAGAAAATTAACGATATATGTAAAGAAAATTGCATTTTTCTTGTTAATACATCGTGTATATCAATTACTAAAATCGCTTCGTTGCTAAAGAACACAGAAAAAGTTATAGGGGTACATTTTATGAATCCTGTACCAATGAAAATGACGGTTGAAGTGATAAAAGGGTATTACACATCAGAGAAAACTATAGAAGAGACGATGGCACTGTTAAATAAAATGGGTAAAGAAGGAATTATTGTTAACGATTTTCCAGGATTTGTTTCTAACAGAATATCCCACCTTTTCATGAATGAAGCTGCGTTTGTAGTTCAAGATCAGGTAGCAAGTCCTGAAGATGTAGATGACATATTCAAAAAATGCTATGGACACAAGATGGGTCCTCTGGAAACAGCAGATCTTATAGGCCTTGACACGGTTGTAAACTCTTTGGAAGTACTCTATGAAGCCTTCCAAGATTCAAAATTCCGTTGTTGCCCATTACTAAGAAAAATGGTTGATGCTGGACTTTTAGGTTGTAAATCTGGTAAAGGATTTTATACCTATTAATTAAAAATAATAAATTATAATAATAAGGAGGAAAAATAATAATGGAAGAAATAAAAGTAAAAGTAAGGACTTTTCTTAGTCGATTTTTTAGAAAACGTGAATTAGCGGATAATGATGACATATTTTCTCTTGGCTTTGTAAACTCTCTTTTTGCAATGCAATTAGTAATGTTTTTGGAAAAGGAATTTGGGTTGAGAGTAGAAAATAAGGATCTTGATATGAGTAATTTTGGGTCCATTCAGGCTATAACTGATTTTGTAACAAGTAAAAAGGATAGTACTTGTAAAGAAGAGGCGTAAAATGATTTCATGGGGGTAGAAGTATGAAAATTGAACTAACAAAAGAACAGTTGGATAATCAGGAGGAGTTTCACTCTTTTGCAACTAAAGAAATTGCTCCCTATGCAGCAAAGAATGATCTGGAGGAGAGAACTCCACCTGAACTCATTAAGAAACTGGCGGATAGCGGATATCTAGGTTCAATGATACCAAAGGAGTATGGTGGATTGGATATGGATATGATTACTATAGGACTTCTGAACGAAGAAGTTGGTAAAGCGTGCTCTTCCGTTAGAGGTCTACTAACAGTTCATGGAATGGTTGCTTTAGCTATCTTAAGATGGGGAACAAAAGAACAAAGGGAATACTGGCTTCCAAAAATGGCTTCAGGTAAGATTATTGGAGCTTTCGGACTGACTGAACCAAATGTAGGAAGTGATGCTAAAAGTGTTGAGACAACTGCGGTTTATGAAGATGGCAAATACATATTAAATGGGCATAAGAAATGGACAACAATGGGGCAAATTGCCGATATTTTCCTCGTTTTTGCCAAGTGTGATGACAAGCCTACTGCTTTTTTAGTAGAGAGGACAAGTCCTGGTTTTTCAACAAAACCTATAACCGATTTAATAGGTTGCCGTGCTTCGATGATTGCTGAGCTTTTATTGGAAAACTGCAGTATACCCGAAGCAAATATTGTTGGAAGAATAGGAACTGGTCTATCTCATGTTGCTTTGAATAGTTTGGATTATGGAAGATATACAGTTGCTTGGGGTTGTGTAGGACTTGGACAGGCATGTCTTGAAGAATCCTTGGAATACTCCAGAAAAAGAAAACAGTTTGGAACTTCTTTACGCCAGAATCAACTAATACAGAAAATGATAACTGAAATGGTTGTTGACATTAAGGCTGCAAGGTTGTTGTGTTTTAATGCTGGCTATTTAAAAGATATAGGAGACCCTGACACAATCATGGAGACCTGGAATGCAAAATATTTTGCTTCAAAAATGGTAAATAAGGTCGCATACGATGCAGTTCAAATTCATGGTGCAAATGGCTGTTCCCGTCAATATCCTGTTGAAAGATATTACAGAGATGCTAAGATAAATGAGATTATCGAGGGAACATCTCAGATGCACGAAGTTTTGATTGCCACCAATGCCTTTAGAAATACTAAGGTTTAGGGGAGGATTATAGGTTATGGCTGAAACAGAAGTAAAAAAAATAAAATGTGTTGTATGGGATCTTGATAATACGCTATGGAACGGAGTGTTACTAGAGGATGAAAATGTAACATTGCGAGAAGGCTTATTTCAAATAATAAAAGTATTAGACAGCAGAGGAATACTTCAGTCTATTGCAAGTAAAAATGAATATAATGCCGCAATGAAAAAGCTTGAGGAATTTGATTTGGCAGAATATTTTATTTATCCCCAAATAGGTTGGAATACAAAATCTTCATTTGTACAGAATGTTGCGAAGTCAATAAACATAGGTTTAGATACAATTGCATTTGTTGATGACCAAGAGTTTGAAAGGGATGAAGTAAAGAATATATTCCCTCAAGTAATGTGTATTGATGCTGCAGATATAAACAAAATTTGTGATATGCAGGAGATGAATCCAAGGTTTATTACATCGGATTCAAAAATCAGAAGACAATTATATATGAGTGATATTCGCAGAAATGATGATGAGAAAGACTTTGAGGGACCGCAAGAGGAATTTCTAGCTTCTTTGGGTATGAAGCTTACAATCGGATCTGTGCATGAGAATGATTTGCAACGTGCAGAAGAACTGACAGTTCGCACGCACCAGTTGAATTCAACAGGATATACCTATTCATATGAGGAACTTGATGAATTGCACAAATCGGATAAGCACAAACTATTGATTGCAAGTTTGGAGGATAAATATGGGACTTATGGGCATATAGGACTGACACTTATTGAATGTCATGAAGATATATGGATACTAAAACTTCTGCTTATGTCTTGCCGTGTTATGTCTAGAGGTGTTGGAACAATTATGCTTAACCACATTATGAATATGGCTAAAAAACAAGGGGTAACCTTGCGGGCAGAGTTTGTTTCCACTGAACGTAACAGAATGATGTATGTAACATATAAATTTGCTGGATTTAAGGAGATTCAGGAAAATGGAAACTTTGTAGTTTTTGAGAATGACCTTTCAAATATAAATGCAATGCCAGACTATGTAAAGCTCAATGTAATAGAGAATTAACTTTACTTAGCAGTGTTTGAATAATGTTGGATAAAATCTCCTCCGGACAATAATTAAACTGTAAGGAGGAGATTTTATTTATGACGACACAAGACTGTACAGTAAAAAATATAATGAGCCTGATTGAATTGGCTGAATATCTTAAAAGAACGTAAATGAAGTTAGCACGATTTGATTATGATCTATTTAAATAACAGTAATATCCATTCCGAGATACTTTTAATAATATCTCGCACATTTTTTCAACAGAACTCTCGGATTATTAGCATTAATGCATTCATATTTCTCAAAGACTGGTACTTTTTATGTATCTAAATAAAAGTGCCGATTGATTTTTTTAATACATTTACCGTATTCTTCAAATTATCATTTTCTTTTTTGATTTTCTTAAGCTCTGCCTCAAGTTCTCTAGTTCTTGAGTTCTCAATATCTACAGGTTGTTTTGCGGCTGCAACCCAGCGTCTAAGGGCTGGTTCTGATATATCTAAACTCTTGCAAACATCACTTATTGCCCTACCTTTTTCAATAACCATTTTTACAGCACTTGCTTTAATTCTTCACATATCTTTTTTGTTTATTACCTGTCATTTTTATCGCACTCCATGATTTTATTATACAATCACTAGGTTGTGTCCGTCAAAGTAAGCATAACTCAGTTACTATACGTTCTTCACTTGGTATTTTGGTTTTTTATGGAATTAAAACACCTATAGAGATAAACAATGGTTTTTTTCATTCTACTCTAGGGGTAGTATATCAAGCATTATACTTTACTCACTACTGTGTTACCCAATGGTATTATGTCAGGAATAAGAGGCTTTTTATTGATAAAATATTAGCAATGGATTAACTTGAAGGTTTCATCAATACTTGAGCTGCGATGTGCCTTGTCAGTAAAATTCAACACAATTCGACTAGTTAATGTTATAGTTTATAATTGTAGTAATTAAATATAAAATAAGGAAGAGGCGACAGTGATGAATGAGTTTATATTTCGAAGTATTATGGAATCTTGGGCTAATTGTGAGCAATTTGGTATGTCGAAGGAGATTAAAGAACCCCAAAAAATAATTGCAGATGATGAGTTGCGTAAACAGGCAGAAAAAAAAAGAGTATTTGGCGATTTTTAAGGATTTTATGAATAAGTATATTGATACCATTAGAGTGGAAAGGGGATATTATTGCTTTCTAGTTTTAAATGAAGAATTAACAATTTTAGACGTTTTTTTTCCAAGATGGATAAATATAAGCGGACATTATACATTCAAAAAATTTCTAAAATCAGGTGTTTCGTTTTGTATTAAAAGTGTTGGGACTAATGCTGCATTTATTGCAAAACAGAGTAACACATCTGTATATCTTGAACCACAATTTCATTATTGCAATGTATTAAGAGAATGTCATGAATACTGTGTACCGATTTGGGATGGTTATAAGAAATCATATGTATCTTTAATACGTGTAGGTCATCCCATATCAAGTGCTTTAAAAGGATTTGCAGACTTATTAGCAAATAATATGTGCTGTAATATATACACTCAAGGCATTTACGGTACTAAAAAAGATTTGACTAAAAAATTAACACAACAGCATAAGTTGATTTTGAAAAGGATAGCCCAAGGTATGACTGACGAACAAATAGCACATGAATTAGAAATATCGCTATCTACAGTCAGATTTCATACTCATAATATTTTTAAAATCTTCAATGTGGGTACGAGGATGGAAGCTGTTATAAAAGCAATCATTCAAAACGAGATTTTTATAAGTGATTTATATGACTAATTTTACTAAAACGATATGATCGTGGACACAAGTGAAATTGAAGACATTTGTAGCCTCCTATTAGAACTGAATATATTCAAAGAAAAGTATTATAGGTTTGAATCTTAAAAGGTCTGATGTTATAAACTTTGGAGTGGTTGTTTGTTTACATAATGTAAAAACCAGGCATTAGAAATATAACGAGGCAAGAAAATGTCCCCCACTTCTATAAGTGGCGGGTACTGCTTTGATTTTCATGCGGTTAGAATATAAGGTGCATTTTCGAGCTTGTATAAAAATCGAAAAATTTTATTTTGAATCTAGGCGTTATAACAATTAGCTTTTGCGGTGTAATAGAAGGTTTTGCGGTGGATTAGTTACTGACGGAAGTTTGCAGAAAATAGTACAAGCGGAGGTAGTTATGGCACTTATTACGATTAACAATTTAGTTAAGGATTATAATATTAATGTAAGAAAGAAAGGAATCTTAGGTGCAGTACAAGGTCTCCTTATGCCTGAGTATAAGATAAAACGGGCAGTAGATAATATCAGCTTTGAAATCAAGAAGGGTGAAACGGTTGGTTTTATAGGACCTAATGGTGCCGGAAAATCAACAACGGTCAAGATGCTTACAGGGATACTGGTTCCGACATCGGGCTCAATATCTATCGGCGGTCTTTGTCCGCATAAAGACAGAAAAAAGAATGCATTTAGAATTGGAGCTGTATTCGGACAGAGGACACAGCTTTGGTGGGATCTCCCAGCAGTGGACACCTTTGACCTACTCAGATACGTATATAAAATCCCTGAAAAGATCTTCAAGAAGAATATGGAGGTGTTTAATGAAATCCTAGGTTTGAATGAATTTATCAATAGCCCTACAAGGCAGCTGAGTCTTGGGCAGAGGATGAGGGCCGATATTGCAGCAGCTTTGCTTCATGATCCGGAAATCATTTTCTTTGATGAACCTACAATAGGTTTGGACGTTGTAGCTAAAGAAAGGATTAGAGAATTCATAAGGTTTGTTAATAAGGAAAAAGACACAACAATGTTGTTTACAACTCATGACATGTTAGATATCGAAAAGACATGCCAGAGAATGATAATAATCGATCATGGCATGACCATTTATGATGGTTCAGTAGAAAAGATTAAGGATGTTCTTGGAAAAGAGAGAACCCTTGCTGTGGAATTTGGAGAAAAATACAACGAGATTTCGTTGCCTGGGGTTGAACTGCTCAAGCAGGAAGAAAACAGAATGTGGTTTAAATTCAATAAGGATGAGGTGCAGGTCTCAAATCTTATTTTCAGTTTAACCCAAAAATTTGTGATCAACGACTTGACAATACAGGAACCAGAGATTGAGGCAATTGTCAGAGAAATCTATCAGGGGGGTATTAGTTTTGATAAGAGCTTATCTGGAGTTTGCTAAAAAGGCATTTCAAAATAATATTGTATACAGGTTTGACTGTTTTGTTGGCGTAATTAATACCCTCGTTATGATTTTTGTCAATATATCCATCTGGAAGGCTATCTATGAAGAGGAGGAAATACTTGACGGGGTACAATTCAGGATACTGGTGACCTACATAGTTATTGGATTTCTCATGCAGTGTATTTTTACAATGGATGAATACATAATAGAGAATAAGGTTAAATCTGGACTTATATCGTCTGATCTTTTGAAACCTATTAGCTTTAGGCTCTATATTTTCTCACACAACCTTGGAAATACAGCTTTCAAATTGGTTATGCAGCTTATGCCCACACTTATCGTTTCGATACTTTTATTTAAGCTACTGGCTCCTTTTTCTTTGGCTATGGGCATATACTTTGTAATAAGTGCAGTACTGGGTTTTCTCGTGCTGTATTGTTTGAATTTTATAGTATGGGTCAGCTCCTTCTGGTTTTTCTGGACCTTTAGTTTGGTAACAATAAAGGATGCTTTCGTAATGATTTTCTCAGGTGCACTGCTTCCTTTATGGTTTATGCCTCAGTGGCTTCAAGATTTTATTAAGTTTACTCCTTTTGATTCAATATACTTTACTCCGATATCCATTTATCTTGGGCAAGTACCGAGTGAAGACATCTTTATGACTATAGTCAGACAGGTTATATGGCTTGGGATATTATTTGTTATTGGACAGATTTTATGGAAAAGGGCAACAAAGAAACTTGTTGTTCAAGGGGGATGATTTTTATGAGAGATAGTAGAACCTTCAGCATACCTGAACTTATAAGACTGTTTTTAAAATTTTCACAATTAAACCTCAGGTCGATGCTTGAATATAAGTTTGATAGATTTTTACTGGCATTTGCAGTATTCTGCAGGGAAATAATCAGTGTAGTAGTCATGTTCCTGATTCTTACACGCTTTATAAGAATCAAAGGTTGGGAAATGAATGAAATGTTCTTCCTTTACAGCTTTCTTTTCTTGTCCTATAGCCTTTTTATATTCCTTTTCACAGGAATAAGGGATTTTGATGACATGGTTTACACCGGCGAACTTGACAGATACCTTTTAAGACCTACGGGACTAATGTTTCAGATAGTATCTTCTAGAGTCGATTACTGTGCAACAGTTGGACATGGCGCAGTTGGAATTATTCTTTTTCTTAAAACAGCTGGTTCGGTTGGAATAGACTGGAATGCTACAAGTATTGCATATTATATTTCAGCCTTAATCGGAGGTGCAATAATCCAGGCGTCAATATTTATGATTTCATCATGCTTCAGCTTCTGGGCAGTAAAAACTACAAATTTACGTAACCTCATATTCTTTAATTCAAGGCGATTTGCAGGCTATCCAATAAGTTTTTATCCAGGAATAATCCAGAAGCTGCTTATTTTTGTAGTTCCATTTGCATTTGTTAGTTATTTTCCGGCACAGTTCTTCCTCAGAAAGCCTGATATTAATATGTTCTGGAATGGATACCTTTATCTTACACCCGTTGTTGGTGCGATAATGTTTGCGTTGGTATATTCATTGTGGAGGTATGGCCTCAGAAGCTATAGCAGCACTGGTAATTCAATGTATTGATATGTTGTTTTTATAAATTTCAATATAAATAATTTTAGGGAAGTGACTTATGAAAAAGTATAGAAATGTAATTATTTTGGGGGTAGTTTTAGTAGCAGTTGCCGTGTACCTTTGTGTAAAGTTTGTGAATTTCAGTGATTTACTTTTGACCTTTGGCTACTTTGACGACAAAGTCACAGTAGTAAATACCGCAGATATGCACGGACATTTGGTTTACGATGATGATGTTGGAGGATACTATTCACTGGAAGATGTTAATGTCATTATGGGAATGCCTTTAATAAAGACTTTGATTGAAGAAGAAAAGGCAAAGAACAAGGAAAAGACATTGGTTTTTGACTGTGGAGACACATTCCATGGACCGAATGAAGGATGTATGAATAAGGGTGAAGCAAGTGTAGAATGCGCAAAGCTTATGGGTATTGATGCTGCGGTACCTGGAAATCATGATTTTAACTATGGAATTAAGAGATTCTTTGAAATTTCTAATGAAATAAATTACCCAATCATTGCATCTAACATTTACAAAGATGGAAAGCTTGCTTTTGATGAATACAAGATTTATGATGTCGGCGGGAAAAAAGTGGCAGTATTTGGACTGGTCTTTAAGGAATTGCTAGACTATTCAGATGCCAGAGACTTTGAGGATGTCTCTATTGAAGATCCTGTAAAAGTTGCCGAAAAACTTATACCGGAATTAAGAAAGAAAGCTGATGTTGTAATACTATTATCGCACATGGGACCCAATATGGATGAAGAACTTGCAGCAAAGGTAAGCGGTATTGATATGATATTGTCTTCACACCTCCATGACATAATGAAAACTCCAAAGGTGGTAAATGGAACATATATAGCCGAGCCAGGCGGATGGACAACACACATAGGTGTAACCAATTTCTATTTCAAGGGAGGAAAGCTCTCAAAAATCAAGTGGGAATTGAAAAACAGTAAGGATAAAGAAAAAGCAGACCCAAAGATGGATGCAATAGGACAGAAATATCATGCGATTTCCTATGAAGAGCAAAAGGAAGTAATAGGTAAAACAAATACGAAATTAATAGGAATGAGAACAAAAGCCAGAACACAGGAAATCAATCTTGGAAATTTGATGACGGATGCCATGAGAGAAGCTGCAAAGGCTGATATAGCACTTCTTAACGGAGGTGGAATCAGGCAGAGCCTGGAAGAAGGAGATGTCAGGGTCTATGATATCGGAAAGGTTATGCCTTTTGATAATAGACTGGTAACTCTCGAGCTGAAAGGTGAAACGATTTATGAAATACTCGAAAAAGGTCTGGATGTTTATCCAATGTCCTATAATGGAGGCTTTCAGCAGGTTTCAGGCATTAATTATGAGTTTGATGCGTCAAAACCAGCAGGAAAAAGGCTTGTTAAGGTAACTAAGGATGGCAAACCACTAGATAAAGAAAAAAACTATAAGGTCGCAACCAATGATAACCTTTATAAGGGCGGAGATTCAATGAAGATGCTCGTTGGGCAGAAACAATTGGACAGTGGTGCTTTGCTCAAGGATATCGTGATTGAGTACTTTAAGAAGAATAAGACTGTAAACCCAAAGGTGGAAGGCAGAATTAAGGTATTAAATGAGAGATATAGCTGATTAAAAAGTTTTTAATGAAAGATATAAATAATTTGTATTTAATTAAAATTTTAGGGGGAGCAAATCATGGCAAGTTTGGAGATTGGCGAAGTTAAAGAGCGTGTAATAGAAGTAATTAAGAGAACTGCGGTATTCAATGCCGACAAAGTGAATGAAAATTCAAGCATCAAAATAGATCATGGTATTGACTCAATCAAGCTGGTTGAAATGATCATTGATCTGGAGGAAGAATTTGATATAGAAGTGGACAGTGCTGTGCTCAACTTTGAAAACTTTGCAACTGTAGAGCTGATATCAAATTATGTAGCTGAAAGATTATAAACGGAGGTTGAAAATGAATATATACGATACACTTGTAAAGTCTGCTATTGAGTATCCTGACAAGAATGCAGTCAGAAGTGCTGACCAGTGCTATACATATAAGGGTATGTTGGAATATTCTATGCAATTGGCAGGTCATTTGCTTAATTTGGGACTGCCGAAAAAAGCAAAAGCTATTATTTATTTGAATGATTCAGCTGAATTTGTTGCGGCATTATATGGGATTAATATTGCAGGAATGGTTTTTGTACCTGTATCGCTTCAGTCAAAAGACATCAGGATACAGGAGATAATCATGCATTCAGGTGCTGAAGTGATTATAACCTCAGGAAAGATGCTGGAGAATATTGAATCCATAGATATAAAAGAAATACCCACATTAAAGAAGATAGTCCTTCTTGAAGGCTTTACCCAGAGCGAAAAGTTAAAAGCTAAGTTGGACATCAGCAGCGTGTGTTATGTTCAAGGCAAGGCTTCTGACGTTACGTGTCAGGATTGGGCAGAGGATGAGATGGCAGCTATTTTCTACATGACTGACAAGACGGGCAAGCCTAAAGGAATCATGCTTTCAACGAGAAATGTTGTCAGCAATATGGAGGCAATAATTGATTATCTGAAAATGACAAGCAAGGATAATCTTCTTATCCTCAAACCTATGGCTATCGTTGGAACAG
>JAEWST010000099.1 GCA_023398105.1 Bacillota bacterium
ACAAAAAGCAGAATTTCAGCTTTGATTCAGACGGCAAGCCCTGTGGGAGTTGATGGAAATGAAGTGTTTTTGATGGTACAGGAAAGTATTGTAGTTATATAATTTTTTTGCTGATATTGGATTGAGAGAGCGGAAGGGGCTGCAAATATAGAATTTTGAGTAGTTTCAGTTGTTCAAAATTGTTAGTGCGATTTTGGGGGGGCTAGTCCTTTGGGATTAGTGGGTTTTGCTGTAAATTCAATATTTTACTTTTTTTAGTAGTTAGGTGGATAGAAATAAAAAGCTCCAACCCTAATATTCGATTTTGGAATATCAGGGTTGAAGCTTGGTTTTGCGGTGGGTGGTATAATTATCACCACTTTTTGGCATTATTCAATTTGATGTGTTATCTCACGTATAGATTTGAGTGGGAATGATTAAGGTTTTGCACTTGCTAATAAAGGAATTCACCAAACAAATATTCAAAAAATCAATTACCATTAAAACCTAGTTTAGTTTCAAATTTTAAACTATGACTCTATTCTCTATCATACATTAATCCCATATAATTGATGAATTTTTATCATTCCAGTTGTCTTTATCCATTCCGATTGAAATAAATATAGAATTAATTTTGATTCTATCATCTACGCTTAAACTTTCGAAACTAGGATATGCTTCATATAGGAATACTAAATTTTCATGCCTATTTTTAAATGTATTATACAATTGTTCTCTATCTTTAGGTATGTTTTTATCAATTTTCTTTAAAATAGCACCTAGTTTCTCGATTTTTTTAAGATTTTCTTCATTGTGTAAATTTTCTAGTGACTTTATAGTATTTCCCAAATCAATACACTCAACAATTTCAAAATAAATGCTGTTAAATTCTTTAGCTGAGTTATGATATTGTAATGCCGTAGTATCATTTGAACATCCTGATATAATTAATAAAATAATCAAGGTTAATATAGTTAAAAAACTTCTTGCTTGTATGTTCATATTATTTTCCTTTCTAACTTTAATAGTTATTTAATAATATTATTAAGGAATAATACTAAAAATCTTCCTTTTGTGATAATTTATTTATAAAGCATCTCGTTTATTGTTTTTGCATCTACTTTTGAAACATTATTAGCAACATTATTTAGTATCTTTTGCAGGACTGTATTATTGGTACTAAAATTTACATTCATATTATATATATTATCTATATAACTAATTAAGGCTGTTTTATATGCTTCATTATCTTTGCTATTCTTAAATATATTATAATCACTCTTATTCATATTTTCGTTTAGTATAGCTAATTTATCTTTAAACTCACCTCGTCCCTCAAAGCCAAGCATCAAATATCTATAATCAGAATTCATAACATAGTTAAACTTTGCTAATGCTGTTGCAACACTTTTAGATTCTTTCTGCTTTTCCTTAAGTTCTTTAAGAATGTCTGAAGCACTAAGAGAAGGAGTTCCATCATCTATATCTAAAAAACTAAATATAGACACATATGCTGTTGCTGCAAGTGTATACATAGGAGGCATTGGTCCACATTGTTCTTTAACTGTTCCGTATGCTTCATAAATTGTAGCAGGTACTATACTTGCTTCTAAAGCACTTGTTCTAAACTTGTAACCATGAACTTCATTTTTTAAATTATTGTATAATCCATAAGCATATGTGTCTTCTACAAGAAAGTAACCTCCACCATGCCAAAATCCCACACAATATTGTGATAAAATTGTATCAATTAGCTTTTGTGATTCAATAATTGCCTTATTATAGATATTCTGTGGTACAATAACACCATTTATGTTATATAATATTGTTCCTTGTCCACCAGCATATGCACAATACCCTCCACCAGATAGTGTTGTGGTATTGCCCGCACCTGTATTTACCGCACCAATAATTCCATTATTTGTTACACTGTTTGTACTCTTTGTTCCTGTATTAAATACCCCAATATACCCACTATTAGTAATCTTGGTTCTACTTTCTGCCCCCGAATTTATTACACCGATATACCCGCTGTTATTTATATTTGTGACACTTTTATCACCTGTACTTACCTTTCCAATGGTACCAGTATTATTTAAATTTACTGACAAATTACCAGTATTTAATGTTCTAATATCGCCATTATTTTCTATATTTAAAGTAGTATTACCAAATAAATTGCTGTAATTATATGTAATTGAACCTGATGTTTGAGGGGTACTAAACACACTTCCGCTATTATTAGATTCTCTAGGTACAGAAATGAATCCACTATCTGAAACTCCTATAATGATAGAAGGTCCTGTCCCATCATCTCCTCCAGTTAAAAAATTATATCGATGCCCTGTTGGGTCAAAATATGTAACAGGGTTATTTGCACAATACGTGTAAAGGTTTAAGCTTAATGGGTCATTTATTTGTCCTGTATAGGTGTCTTCTGTCAGAAAACGGGATATTTTGCTGTCGTAATACCTAGCATTCAAGTAGTATAGGTCTGTTGTACTGTCAAATACGTAGCCTGCGTAGCGGTAGGGGTTGTTTACAGCCTTGTCGGTCTCTTCTCCTGATGCATTGTAATAGTGGGTTTCCACTGCTGTTCCAAAGGCATCATAATAGTAGCTTGCTGCTATTGTGCCTTCCTGTGTTAGCAGGGCTGTTACATCTCCATGTCCGTTGTACATGTAGTTGTAGCTGGTTTTTTGTGTTGAGCCGTCGTCCTGCGTACTACTTCCCTCAGTTACTATTCTGGTTATCAGGTTTGTGCCATAGATGTTTCTGGCGATTTCTTTGCCGTTTGCATCTGTTTCTAGTATTACCTTGTCAGCTTCGTAAAGGCTTCTTGTGGTTTTTCCGTTTTCTGTTTTTTCTGTCCTGTAGCCTTCTCCATTGTATTTGTAGTTGCTTGTACCCTCTCCTGTAGTTGCTTTTGACAACTGGTTCCATACGTTGTATTCATAGCTGGCTATCCCTGCTACTATTGGCTTTGCATTTTTTGTTGCCCCATCTGCCTGTCCTTCTATGTATATGCCGAATCTTGCTTTTGGTGCATTTGACGGGTCTATCTTTTTAGTCTGCTCCATGCTTTTGCGAGTCATGTTGCCGTTGCCGTCATAGGTATAGGTGGTAGTCTTTTTAGTACCATCCCCTGTTTCCTCTGTTGCTGACATTAGCCTGTTTTGCTCGTTATATTTGTAGGTTGTCAGCGTTGTTTTTGTTTCAGCTTCTTTACTTGTGGTGGTTCTTTCTGTTTCTCTATTGCCCGTTGCATCATAGGTATAGCTTGTGTTTTTACCTACTATTTCTGTTTCTTTCTTAGGTTCCTGTATTTCTATAAGCCTGTTTAGTCTGTCATAGATGTAATATGTCGTACCCTTTATTATTCCATTGATTGTCTCTGTTTTGGATGTCTGGTTGTGTGCTCCATCGTAGTTGTAGCTGTATTCATCCATGGTAATCCCATCTGCTTTTGTATTGGTAAGCTTTTTTAGCAGATTGTCTTTGTAGTACTCATATTCTTCTTTCGTTTTGCCATCAGGATATACTACCTTGCTTCTATTTCCATTTTCATCATAGCCGTAGGCTGTTACCTTTCCTTCTGATATTACATATATTAGTCTGCCTGTAGCATCTGTTACTTTTGTTGTTTCATTGCCCTTTGGGTCTTTTGATTTTTCTGCTGTGCTACCAACTGGTATTGTATAGTCAGCAGTCAACTCTGGTACTGTCTGTCTACTCACTATTATATCATATTGAAAGGTCATTGCACCAATTTCTGGTACACTTTTTGCCGTTACTCTTCCTGCTTCGTCATATATTCTTGTGGTTTCTCCTGTTTCATCAGCTATTATCAGCTGGTTTCCTTTGCCATCGTAGGTGTAAGCTATTTCACTGCCTTCTATTTTCTGTGTTATTAGTCTGCCGTGTATATCATATTCATAGATAGTTGTTTTTCCATTTCTGTCTGTTTTTGTTGACAGCGTTCCATTAGCATTGTAGTTATAGGTTTCTGTTCTGTCTTGATTATATGATATTTTGCCTTCTAATACTTTTATACCGCCATGGTCTGTTTTTCTTATCTGCTTGTTTGCTACATTGTATTCGTAGGTTGTGGTGTTGCCTTTTCCATCTGTTTGGGTGAGAATATTTCCATTTTTGTCATAGGTATAAGTAGTTTTTTCACCCTTTGGGTTTGTTACCTGTAATAGCCTATTGTATTGATCATAGCTGTATTTTGTTTTACTGCCATTCCCGTCAGTTTTTTCAATTATGTTGCCTGTGCTATCATAATTCTGCTTTGTTGTATGTCCTTCTGGGTCTGTTGTACTTATAAGCCTGTTGTTCTTATCATAGGCATAGTAGATGCTATTTTCTTTTGCATCTATTGCTTCTGTCTGTATATGGTTTGCATTGTATTTTAGTTTTTGTACAGTACTGTAGGCATCCTTCTTTTCTATGATTCTGTTTAAGGAATCATATATGTTTTCTATGCTACCAGTTGCTATACCGTCGATATAGCTAATCTCTTTTGTTTGGTTTCCATTTTTATCATACCAATATTGGGTTTTGTGCTCTACTTTTTTGTTGTTAATGTCTGTTGTTCTAAATTTTATGTATATTAGTCTATTCAGCTCATCATAGATGTTTTCTATTTTTGTTCCATTTGCATCTGTCTCATATCTTTTGTTTCCGTTTAGGTCATAGGCTGCCGATTTTGATATTTTTTCTTTTCCATCTGCATTCTGCTGTGTCTGGGTTAGTATTCTGCCTTCATTGTCATAGGTGTACAGCTTTTGCAAGCCTGTACCGTCCTGCTGTTTTATCAAATTCCCCATTTTGTCGTATTGGCAGGTTACTACCATTTCTGAAATTGTAGTGTCTGATGGATATTTTGTTTTTCTGAGCTTGTTTATTGCATTGTATTCATATATTGTCTTATTGCCGTTCCCATCTAGCTGTGCTATTACATTTCCTACAAGGTCATAGGTGTTTGTGCCTATTGTCTGCTCAGCATCACTTTGTGATTTTTTTATAGCTGTAGATGTGAGATTTCCTGCATCGTCATAGTAATAGCAGATTATTTCTCCCTTTGCATTTGTTTCCGTGTTTTTCCTTTTTGCTCCGTCATAGGTATATTTTTTTGTATATGCAAGACCGTTTGCCTTTGTTTGAGCATCTGTTACAGTTTCCAACATTCCTGACTGATTGTAGGTACTTTCTATTCCATAGCTCTTTGATATTTTCTCATCTATTGTTGTTCCAGTGACGCTTTTATATGCTTCTCCATTTACTTCCTTTATTAGATTTCCGTTTAAGTCGTACTTGTATCCCTTTGTCATTATGTAGGTATAACTTGTATCCTCAGCTTTTGCCTTGTATGCCTCTCTTTCAGCTATTAGCCTATCCATACTGTCATATTCGTATTCTGTTCTGTTCATGTCTGTATAGGATGAAGCTGTTGCTTTATAGTTTTCAGGTGATACCTCTGCTATTTTTCTGCCTGCTAAATCATAGTAATATGCCGATACGTGCTCTTCCTGCGTTCCATCTGCATTCATTAAAGTTTTTGTGCTTTGCAGTAATAGCCCTCTTCCGCTGTAGATGTTTGTTGTTGTATTCTCTCTAGCATCTTTTGAGGTTAATATATTGCCCTGACAGTCGTAGGTGATTTCTGTCGTTGCTTTTTCAGGCTGTCCGTTTTCATTTATCTGCTGTTTTTCTACACTTGTTTGTCTGTCTAATACATCATAAGTATACGTAGTGGTATTATTGTCAGGTGTTTTTACTAATGTAAGGTTTCCGTTGCTGTCATAGGTATATGTTGTTGTAATGGCTTGCTTTTCTGTGCTTTCTAGCTCATTTCCGTATAAGTCACCCTTGTTTATGTATATGGTTTTGGAGGTTACCTTTCCTATATGGTTTGTTGTGTATTCTGTGGTGTTGTAGCTGTTTTTGCTTGTGAATATATTCTCTCTTTTTAGGTTTCCGTCAGCATCGTATTCATAAATTGTTTTTCCTCCGCTGCTGTCTGTTTCTGTTTTTAGGCTTCCATCCTTGTTGTAGGTAAAGCTTTTTGTTATTAATCTGTCTGAGGATGGTATGCTATACAGTTCTACCTTGTCCTTGCCTGTACTTAACGCTGTTTTTCTGCAAGCTTTATCATAGGTTATTTTCTGGTAGCTGTATTTACCTTCTTCTATTGGAGACCATTGTTCTGACAGATTGTTTTGCCCGTTATATTTATAATAGGTGGTATTGCCCATTGCATCAGTTGTAGAGTATACAGTTCCATTCGGATTGTATACAGTTGTTATCTTCCCTCCATCGGGATTTTGCTGTTCTATTAGCCTGCCTGCATAGTCATATATGTATACTGTTGCTACTTTTAAACTTTCGTTTAAATATTTGTAATAATTCTTTTTTGTTTTTCCGTCTGAAAGTGTGAAATATTCATATTTTTCTAATATTGCAGCAACTCTATCTGTTTTTCCTTTGAACACTACTTCTATGAGTCTATTCATTACATCATAGGCATAGCTTTTTAGGTATTGCTCTACTCCACTTTTATCTATCAGACTTTCTGTCAAGGTATTTCCATAGTTGTCATAGGTGTATTTTATTTTGTTTCCTTCTGCATCTATCAATGTGTCTAATGTACCGTTTGTATTATAGTTATACCTTGTTCCCACCATATTGTTGTTATAGGCTTGTACAGGTGGTGCATCCTTTAGTCCGTCCTCGCTTGCTTTGTATTGGCTTGGTGATATTTCCTGGTTTTTTCTTCCCATTATGTCATAAGTGGTTCTGCTGGTTTCTCCGTTGTTCAGTACTGTTTTTATTACTCTGCCATTTAAGTCATATTCAAAGGTGCTCATATATCCTGATGGAGATGTTTTTTTGGTAAGCCAGCCTATAATATTGTATTCATTTTTTGTTACATTTCCTTCTGGGTCTGTCACTGTTGCCTGATTTCCATTTGCGTCATAGGTATATTTTGTCTCTGCTCCTGTTGGATCTATCTGGCTTTTTAGTAGTCCTTTAGCCTTGTAGCCAAGCTTTGTAGCTTCTTCATCTGTATAGTAGGTAAACTTAGTTATGGCATATTTTGACTGATCAGCTCTTTCATCGTAGATATCTGTACCATTTAATGGCTGCACCTTTTTAATCAAACGGATTCCATTCGGGTCATATATATAATAGGTGCAATTGCCCATACCGTCTTTTTCCATTGTTGTATTGTTTTTTGAGTCAAAGGTGTATTCTTCTATTCCCTGATCAGAATTTGTTATTTTTATTATATTTCCACTATCGTCTCTTGTGTATTCTGTAATGCCTCCGTTCCTGTCTGTTATTTTTATCTCTTCACCATATTTATTATAGTTGTTAGCATCTAATAAATATTCTACTTTTGATATCTTTCCCTCGGGATCTTTTGATTCTGTGATGTAGTAGGCACTGTCATACTTTTTGGTTATTTCACGGGGTGTTGTGTTTGAATCCTTTATTTTTGTTTCTCTGTCTGTATTGTTATAAGTATAGATGAAGGTGTTGCCGAATATATCTGTGTTTTGTGTTACTTTGTGCTGATTTACTCCTGATGCATGATTATAGGTAATCTGCTCTATTATATTTCCTTTACTATCCTTTATTTTTGTCAGATAGTTCGAAGCATCATATTCATAGGTGTATATGATTAATGGTGTAGCATTTGTTGCTGTAACTGCCGATACTGTTTCAAGCAAATTTTTATCGTTATAGGAATATTGGACATATCTTTTTCCTCGCATATCAATTATTTGGTCTATCTGCATTTTGCTTTTATATGTTATATCAAATACTCTACCTACAGTATCTGTAACAGCTTCTACCTTTCCAGCTTTATCTACTGTAATTTTTACTGAATTTTGATTTCTGTCCCTCATCTCTATCAGATAACCTGTTGTAGCTGTTGCTGTTTTGTTAAATATATATGTATACTGGTCTTTTGTTGTTAAGGTATAATATTTGCTTTCAGAATCTATCACTAGTGTACTTCTTGAATCATTTGCCATATAAGTATAAATTTCTTTATCCTTATCTACTGTCTTTGTTTCCTTAAATACTTGAGTTGAACCATTAGGCAACTTTGCTATAACCATACCATTTGATGAGTAATATGCATCTCTGGTGAGACTGCCTTCAAAACCAAAGGTCCAGCCCCTCCCCATTGTACTGGTGTTTCTGTCATCCTTTGAGTTATAGGTTCTGCTAAAGTTTACTGTAAAGCCTGGTGTTTCTATACTCATGTCTGTATCGGTTTTTGAGTAGTTTCCTGTTGCTATGTTTACTCCTGTTTCCCCATAGTGAATTTCTTCCATAAGCTGTGAGGATACTGTTGCTGCAGCAACTGATACCACACTTTCCCCGCTTACTCCTTTGTCTTCCCCATTTTGTGTGTTTTTATCTATTGGCTCTGATGTAGTCTGGTCATTTTTCAATGCAGTGTTTGCATTTGCCAAGCCATATGCAATTTTATTCCTTGTTTGGGCATTTTTTATTGCTGTACTTCTTATTCGTGTAGCTATCTGCACTGCTGTCATGTCAGGCATTATGCTTTTTATTAATGCGGCTATTGCCGCTACGTATGGTGCTGAGTAAGAGGTTCCTCTCTGATATCCATATGCGTTTTCAGGCTGTGTGCTGAGTATTGATATTCCAGGTGCAGCTACATCAACATTTATTCCAAAGTTTGAAAGTTCTGCCACTTCACCCTTATTGTTGGTAGCTCCTACTGTTAATATATTTGAAAGTTCAAAGCTTGCAGGATATACAGGGTTTTGGGATATATCCTTCCCATCATTTCCTGCTGCACATACAAAAAGAAGATTTGATGCCACCATTGCTTCCTTTAGTGCCAAATTATTGTCAGCACCGCTAAAGCTACAGTTTATTATTTTTGCCCCCATTTGAGAAGCATATTCTATTGCCTCTATTGCATCTGATGTATAGCCTATCCCGTCGCTTATAAATTTAAGCGGTAATATTTTTACTCTTGGTGCTACTCCCACTATACCTTTGCCATTTTCGCTAGCTGCTATTATTCCAGCTACTCTTGTTCCGTGAAAATCTTCTTCACTGCTGTCATATACGGTTTTATCCCCGTTTGCAAAATCCCAACCGTTTATGTCGTCGATTATTCCATTTCCATCATCGTCTATGCTATTATCAGGTATTTCACTTGAATTTGTGTATATATTGTCTTTTAAATCTTCATGGTTTATGTCTATTCCAGTGTCCAAAACTCCTATAATTAACGCTTCAGAGCCTTTTGAAATGCTCCAGGCATCAAAAGCAGAAATATCCTGACCCTTAATACCAGTAGCAGATTCTATAGTCTGACCGTTATTCAATAGTCCCCATTGCTCTGAAAATCTGTCATCTGTGGGCAATTCTGTCTGAATAGCCATTTGTGGCACTAAAGCTTCTTCTGTCGAAGCTTTAGCTGGATCTTGTTCAGACGGTTCTGATTCTAGTTTCAGCTTGTAATTTGGCTGTGCAAACAATACATTTGAGTCTTTTTTTAGTTCTGCTATTACTGCTTCTAAATTATCATTATCATTTATTTGAAGCAGTTCTATTTTTGAATTCTTGTTTTTCTTCTTGGATTCCAATTTATCTATTTTTAAATTTGTTTTAACCTTTGTTTTTATTCCCTCTGCCTTGCTGTCATCCTTGTATTTTACCAGTACTTCTACTTTTTCCTTAGCAATAGAATTTTCTGAATTTTGCTTTGCATTTGTCAAACTAAACGGTGAAAGTATATTGGTAATAACAAATGCACATATCAAAAGTGCTGATAGTTGTTTTTTTACATTTCTCATGTACTGACCTCCTGAAATAGGCTTACGCCTGTTGGTTTCTATATATCTCCTATATGTGAGCTTTGCATAAATTGTTTTACCTGACTAAAAATTATTTACTCAACTTTACCTGCTAAAAAACAGGTGTGGAAAACTTATAATTAAAAAAGCATTATTCCTGCATGTTTACAATTGGTTCAGCAAGCCCTAAGTATCTTCGTCGAAAAAACGCCACGATGTCGGTTTTAGCACACCATTAACCATGGATGGTGAATGTGAGCAGCGGCTCAAAATGCCGAGATGAGTCATTACTAATTTCTTGCAATTACTTTGGCATCAAACCATTGATATGTCTCCAGCACAATATACTTTTTATATGAATTCTGGTTAGCAAAATAACTTCAAGTAATTTTTTGTTGCCAGTGTGTTTATTATTGCTCCTGCTGAGCCTGTGTGTAAACGGTATATGTAATAGTAGTACCACCTGATTGTTTTGCTTTAAATTTTATCCCGTTAATTACTCCTGTCCAAGCTTCTCCCAGTGTAACTGCCTTATCTACCACAAACACAATTCTACCATTTGAAAATTCCTTAATTGTAATATCCGTACCTTCTATTTTTCCTGCCTTAAGCTCATTTTTTCCTGTTACTGTGCTTAAATCAATTACTTCAACAACTCCTGGATTATAGGTAACAACCATTTCATAGCTGCTAAAATCAACAACATCTGTTGCCGTAAGTCCTAAATCAATTGTATTGTTCTTTTTACATTGTGCCTTTATTGCGTTGTTGATTATATCTCCGCTCCAGCTACTAGTTCCATGTATGTTTCTGGTTCTAATACGGTATCTGTATTCCTCACCTTTTGTCTGCCTTCTGTGTGTGTAGGTACATTCCTCTATGTTATTAATTTGTTCTAGCATTATTTCTTTATCGTTATCATCAAGTTTAAATATATAGAGGTCATATCCTGCAGCCCCTGGCTCTGCCCTCCATGAAAGAGTAGCACCTGTCTGAGTGGATTTTATAGCTATTTCCTTGGGTTCAGTGGGCTTTGCAGGCAATGTTCTAATACTGTTTAATGGGCTCCATTCACCCTCAACTAATTCGTTTCTTGACCTAACTCTATAGGTATGTACGCTGTAAGGCTCTAAACCTTCATGAATGTATATATTTTCCGTGTCATTTTCCAGTATTATTCCATCTAATTCAACATCATAGCCCACTATCGAAGCGTCTGATGCTTCCACCCAGTTAACGGTTATTTTTGACTCAGAAACAATTGCATTAACATTCCTAGGAATATCAGGTCTTTGGGGCAGGGTAAATGTACTTTTTTCCTCTCGCCAACTGCTATAGCCCTGTGAGCTTTTAGCTCTAATGCTATATTTATATTCTGTACACGGCGTTAATTCTGTAATTGTGATAGTGGTTCCTATTACATTTGTTGTAACACCTGTACTATTTGGTATTTGAATATTAATAGCCGAGCCAGTAACTCCGTTTGTATGTACAATTTCATAATACTTTAGCTCGTAGGCATCAGCATTTAAAACTTCCTCCCATGTAAATTTAATTGATGTATCACTTTTTAGTAAAACAATATTCTGAGGTGTATCAAGTAAATATGTTGTAGCCCCCAACTCGTCGCTCCAAGGTCCTTCTCCCGCACTGTTTTTGCCTCTAATTTTGTACTTGTAAGCAGTGTTTGGTGATAACCCTCTTAGCTCACATGTTGTAAGTCGTCCATTGTCTATAATTGTTCCAATAGTTCCATCAGGTGATATTGATGTAATATCATAGCCTTCTGCCTCGTCAACAGCATCCCACGTGAGAGTTATTGTAGTATTTCTAACTATTGATATTATATTTTGAGGTGCTGTTTTTATCTTTCCGTCTGTTGTATATATTGTCTGAAGTGGACTCCAATTACTGGTACCCAATACACATAATGCTCTTATTCTGTAGGTATGTTGAGTGCTTGGTTTTAAGCTCTTGTATGTATAGGAGGTTCTAAATCCTGTTTTAATTACTTTTCCGTCTAGCTCTATTTCATAATTCCAAATATTTTCAACTGGTGTCCAGGTAAAGTTAATATATGTTCCTGATGGAGCTGCTTTTATCTCAGGAACTACATTTTTATCAAATATGATAAATTCTTTTCTGGAACTAATGTTTCCTACTCTATCTATTGCCCATGCATAGTATTTGCCTACAGTCAGATTTAAAAAGCCATTTGATATCTGCCAACCCTTTTCAGGATGTATAGGAGAAGTTGTTACAGCATACCCAGCTATTATACTATCATCAAAGGCAATAATTGTTATATTAAAAGTATCTTTTTCAGTTATACTGATTATTTCAGGCAACGCTGTATCTACAGTCTTAGTAACATTTGAGGGTGCCTCGTATAATGCAGCTACTGTGTTGTTCGATGAATATATCATATTTATTGGCTTTTCTGTACACACGAAAATATTATTAAGATTTGTAATCTTATTTGGAATATACACATCCCCCGCAAGACTTGTATCCAAGCTGAAAGCCCCCTCAAGATTAGTTACATTTGGAGGAATTAAAGGTGCACTTGTCAAACCATTACATTGACGAAAGGCAAATCCCATATCTGTTACATTTTCTGGTATAACTGGAGCCTGAGTTAAACTAGAACAATTTCCGAATGTATAGCTTAGTTTTACTAAACTGTCTGGTAATTTAGGTGCCTGCGTTAAATTTGTACAACCACGAAAGGTGCTCTCCATATTTATTACACCATTTGGTATTTTAGGCGAGTGCGTAAGGCTGCTGCAATTATAAAATGTATAGTATAAGCTAGTAACACCACTTGGTAATTCAGTTGCTTGATTCAAACTTGTACACTCATAAAAGGTGCGACTCATATTTCTAACACTAGCTGGTATTTCTGGAGCTTGAGTTAAACTTCTACACGCAATATATGTACTGTCTAAATTAATAACTCCTTTAGGAATTTCTGGTGATTTGGTTAGACTCTCACAAAAATAAAATGTATAATATAAGCTTACAATGTTACTTGGCAACCTTGGTACCTGTTTGAGACTTGTACAACCATAAAATGTACCGCTCATATTTGTTACATTATCTGATATTACAGGTCCTTGTACAAGACTTGTGCAGTCTCTAAAGGTAGAAATCATATCCGTTACACTTTCTGGTATAACTGGTGACTGCGTTAAACTTGTACAACCACGAAAGGTGCTCTCCATATTCATTACACCATTTGGTATTTCTGGTAATTCGGTTAGACTCTCACAAAAACAAAATGTATAATATAAACTTATAACGTTATTCGGTAGCCTTGGTACCTGTTTGAGACTTGTACAACCAAAAAATGTACCGCCCATATTTGTTACATCATCTGGTATTACAGGTGCTTGTACTAGACTTGTACAGTCTCTAAAGGTAGAATTCATATCTGTAACACTTTCTGGTATTACTGGTGCATTCGTCAACCCCGAGCAACCTGAAAAAGTGCTTCTAATACTAGTTACAGTGCTTGGTATCTGTGGTGCCTGAATTAATGTGGTACAACCATTAAAAGTATCTGTCATTTTGGTAACAGGCAACCCATTAATAGTTGCAGGCACACTTCCAATAATTCTGCCGTCTGCTATGCTTCCAGTGTATTTGTCAAGTATGTATGCATCTCCGTTTTGCGTATAACTCCACAGACTCAAGTTTACTGTGCTTCCGTCTGTGCCTATACTTGTATCAGCAGCATTTACTCTGTTTATTGAAAAAACTGTACAAATAATCACTACTGCCAATAAGCAAATAATACTTCTTTCTTTGTTTCTCATCTCATTTTCTTGTATAACGAATATAGAATAATAAATTTAATAGATTGAATCCATTAAATAAAAAATTCATTATACATTTTCCTCTCATTTTTTAATTAAATTACAGTTTTAAGCCTTTGGGATACAGCCGATAACAGCTGAATTTTATCTTTTTGCTATTTTATTTAATTTGATTTTCTTTGGTGTATTAAGAATGTAATATCTGTATTTTCTAAAAGTCAATTACTGAAGATGAATAGCAAATGTGTGGAGCTAACGGCTCTATCTGCCTGCACTACTTAAGACAATATTTTATTCCCTTTAATGTTTTTAGCTTTTTGTGCTTAAATTTGTTAGATTAGTGCATGTATAATAGTTTTTAAAAATACTTTAATATATTATAGAGTTTTATGTCAATTACCAACTTATTAAGTTTAAAATATAATTATATTAGTGTCAATAAAATTTTTACTATTATTAGTTATATATTTAAACTATTTATAAAAAAATTCCAATAATTAACATGTAACAATTCATTATTGTCGGATACATTTTCTTAATTTAAAACAAAAAGGACAAAACCCTGTCCACTACAGAATCCGTCCTATAACATAATGCAATTCTAACTAATCTATGTATTAAATTTCGCTTACTTATCACGCCAACAATTTTAGTATTTTAATATAAGTTTTAATAGACTTTAAAACAAATGGTTGCATGATTTTTTCAACACCTATTTTCTGTTAAGGCTAATGACCTTTTTATCATCTGTTTCTGTACTACCTAGTGAAAAGGAATCTTTTGTCCAGCTAGCTACTTTTTCCATCTCATTCAAATTTAATTTCCTAACTTTAGAATCCCCATTAAAGTCCTTTTCAGTCAAGTAGATTGCAACTTCATCGTTTGACAATGTACCTGCATCAATTAATTTAATTAATCTGCGAATCAAATGCTCACTATGTGTTTCAATTAAGAAACTCTCATTATTATTTTTAACTATTTCTGCAAACAAATCTGCTAAGCAATCCTGTGCTGAAGGATGCAAATAGAGTTCTGGCTGTTCTATCACAGTATAATTGGGGGTTCTGCTAAGCCTTGAACATTCTTTATTATTTTTAGTTATAAATGTCTGCACTAAAATAGGTATAAGTTGAGATAAGCCCTGACCCATATCAACAATATTGTTTCTTGCATTAGTCTTTAAATCACGAATCATTATTTTAAATAGCTGACCCTCTAAATCCTCTATATCAAGAGCAAAATTCATGTGCGTTGATAACCAATCCGATACCTTATTGATTATGCTTTTGCCATTTCTATAATCCTGACCCAATATAACTGAGGTATATTCTCCGCATTTCCCAACAGAATCAACAATACTATCTGTATACCTAAAGTACCTCTCAGGTGTTTTTCTTAAAGAGTCTATATAAAAAATCTTATTAGCTAGCATGTTAAAATAGTTTTGAAGCGTATTGCATATCTGAGACGCTAATTCCAAATTACTGTTATATTTAGGGTTATTAACTTTATCAGTATTTGAAGTATCAAGCATACATCTTATATCTGGGATAAACTTATCAAAGAAATACTCATTTGGATCAATTAAATGCTCCTCATACCCATTAATATTAAATATTAGACTACTGGTATAATCGTTTGAGGTAAATTCCACTATAGGCTCTTCTCTTGAAGTTAAGCTAAGTACGAATTCATTTACCACCAATTGTCCATCCTTTTGTGCTATGCTTGCTTTTAAAATCATATCTGAATCTGCAAACTTATCAAATTGATCTTGTACAATTAATGGTCTAAGGCTAGACCTCCTGAATTCATTGTAGCTGAATACTATTTCAAACTCTATAGCTTCGCCCTTCCTATGATTAAAAACAACATCTTCATAATTACCATAATCAATGGAACTCCCATAAAGCAACACAGATACCGTCGTGGCATCAAGAAATGTTTGTTTCAAAACTAATGGAAATTTAGAAACACTGCTTTTCCCAGAGCCGTTTTCTCCTACAAAAACTGTTATAGGCTTAATTTCAATTTCACCAGTATCAATAAAGCCTTTAATGTTTTTTAGTCTAAAGCTTTTCATATTGATGTTCTCCTTTTAAGTGTATTAATTTTAATGTATTATAACGCCTAGATTCAAAATGAAATTTTTCGATTATAGAAAAATATCATTACATCAGCGGCGTTTCAACGAGGCGGGAGGTATTCTCACCGCATGAAAACCAAAGTAGTACCCGCCACTTATAGAAATGGGGGACATTTTCTTGCCTCGTTATAACTCGACATTATAACTATAATAGTGAGTTATATTAATCATTTAATAATTCCATAATATTCCCACTCAGACAATTCGACATAAATGTTCTAATTCCTTCTATTAGTAGCACTTAATTATAGTTATATTATTACATAATAAACAAAAAAAAGTAAGCTCTGATTTTTAAAACAAAGCTCACTTTCTAATTTTTTTAATTTTATAGTTCATAAATCTGGTAGCTGTATAAAAAAAACTACAATAAGTGAGTTTATGTGTAAGTTCTATTTTTAAAAGCGCGTAATAATTACCATTATTTTTATAATAAAACAAACTTTCCCAGTTGAGTTTTTATGTTTTAATTAAATGTTCCATCAAGATAGGAACTAATAGCTTGGTCTATATCTCCACTCACACCAGATGAAATCTCTATGTTATTTTTTATCAGATTATTCTTTACACTATCATTAATACTCTCAACGATAACAGCCTTAACACCTTTTACCGAAAGGAACGTCGGAAGTAATCCATGTAAATTTCCCGCTGTTCTTATTATGGTTTTATTTTTTATATTATTATTCTCAATATCAAAAATTGTAAAGGTTTCGCACTTTCCAAACTGTGATGATATATTAGTTCCCTCTGTTGGAATGGCAACTCTTAATGTTCTTATTACCTTTCCAACACCTAGTTTCTTTTCTATTGTTGAAACGGCATCTGATAGATAGCTATTTTTAATCTTCTCTACCTCTCCCTTATCACACAAATCGGCAACAACTGGGTCAATAGGCATCTTTCCAAGCACGTTTACTCCTAGTTCTTCAGCTATATCATCAATCTTACTTTCTCCAAAAATTTTAATATTTTTACCACAATCAGGACATTTCACATAGCTCATATTTTCAACAATACCTAAAACAGGTATGTCCATAGCTTTAGCCATATTATATGCCTTTTTAACAATCATTGAAACAAGGTCTTGGGGTGAAGTGACAATTATTATTCCATCTAGAGGTATAGATTGAAACACTGTCAGAGGTACATCTCCCGTACCAGGAGGCATATCTAAAAACAGATAATCAATATCACCCCAGATAACATCAGTCCAAAACTGTTTTACAACTCCAGCAATTACAGGACCTCTCCATATAACTGGGGACTCATCCTTATCAAGCAAAAGGTTTACTGACATAACACTTATTCCATCATTTGATTTCTGAGGATACATTCCCTCGTCACTTCCTTGTATCCTATTATTAATGCCAAAAACTTTAGGAATAGAAGGTCCAGTTATATCTGCATCTAAAATACCGACGTTATATCCCTTTTTCCTCATCATGACTGCAAGGGTAGAGGTCACTAACGACTTCCCCACTCCGCCTTTTCCGCTAACAACACCAATTACTCTTCTAATAGAATTAAGTTCATGGGTTTTTTCAATAAAGTTTTGAGCCTCATTCCCACAGCCTCCCGTAGAACACGAACCTACACAACTCCCACTTTCACAATTTGTACTTCCACAGTTACAAATTTTATCATTCATTCTCTCACCTCATATTATTTGTTTTACTATCAGACGTTGTATTAGTTATACAATAAGTTTAATTTGCTAGTATAAATATAATTTACTCAAACTTCTCAGTTGAATATATTGCTTTAAACCTGTAATATCAAGCATTATGAATTGTTATGTTCCTCCAATTACTACCTATTGTCAAAATAAGAAGCACTGTCATCAAAATAAAATATGACACTATCACAAAAACTAATATCATCTTTTTATAAACTACATACTTTATTTATATAGAGTCTACAAATACAAGTAATTAAAATGCTTATTAATATACCAAGTTATGTAATGAATGCTGTATTCTCACTAAAGAGTGCATAGACATGATCTATGCACCTCTTTGTATAGACTGTATTTTCAACCCTGGTGATTTAATTAAACTTTCTATTTCATTTTTGGGTAAAGGCCTTGAGAAAAGATATCCCTGCATCTTATCACATTGATATTTCTTCAAGTAATCTAACTGTCCTTGAATTTCTACTCCTTCAGCAACAACAGACAATCCCATAGACTGACCCATTGAAATAATATGTCTAGTAATAGTAGTCTTTTCAGTATCAAATGAAACATCATCTATAAAACACTTATCAATCTTTAACGTGTGTATAGGCAACTTCTTTAAATAGTTAAGTGATGAATAACCCTTTCCAAAATCATCAAGTGCAATACGAATACCTATATCGCTCAACATCTGTAGCTTTTTGTATACATTTTCAAAGGATTCAATTAAAATTGTTTCAGTAATTTCTAATTCAAGGCACATAGGAGCAATATTAAAATATTTAAGAATTTTAATTACCTTATCAGCAAAATCCTCCTGTAAAATCTGAATTGGCGAAATATTAACTGACATTACCATATTGGGATTTCCATTTTTTTGTAATTGACTTAAGAATTCACAGGCTTGAATTAATACCCATTCACCTAGAGGAATTATTAAATGAGTATCTTCAGCAACCTTAATGAAATCCATTGGAGAAACATTTCCCAATTCTGGACTTTTCCATCTCAGCAATGCCTCAAGCCCTGTAATCTTATCATTTTTTATATCTAGCTGTGGTTGATAATATAATTCAAATTCATTTTTTTCCATTGCTACATGCAAATATTTTTCCAAAATCATCCTATCATTGAAGGCTGTATCCATACTGTTTTGAAAAATTTGATATCGGTTTTTTCCACTTTCCTTTGACATATACATAGCAATATCAGCAGCCTTCATCAATTTACTTACATCCTCCCCATGCTCTGGATACATTGCTAATCCGATACTTAAGCTGATATGTATAGTACTGCTTTTTATTACAAACTCTTTTTTAAAGCTATTTAAAATTTTCACCATTAAGTTCTCTGCTTCTTTAGTATTCATAGCTTGTAGTATAATAAATTCATCTCCGCCTAGACTATAAAGAATACCTTTATTATTCATATTAATGGAAAGTCTTTTGCTTGCTTGCTTTATTAATTCATCTCCAAAATCGTGTCCCATAGTGTCATTTATATATTTGAAATTATCAATATCAATATATATAAGTGCTGCTTTTTTTACAGACATATCTGAAAATAATTGAGAAGCATTCTCATAAAGTGCTTGTCTGTTTGGCAAGCCTGTTAAAACATTATGGAGAGAAAGATAAGTATATCTCTCCTCACTTTCTAGTAATTTTTCCCGAGTTGCTTCAATTTCATCTTTTTTATGCTTTATTTCATTATGAGTTTCCAGTAGTTTATTATTTATACTGGCTAATTCAGCATTGCTGTTAATTAGTAGCTCTTTCATATGTTTTGTTTTCTTTGCGTACACTATTGCTGCAATTAATGAAATCAGAAGTAATGAAAAAATAAGCATACTCATGATTCGTTCCTTATTTGCAGTAAGAAAAGTCAAAAAATTTTGTTCTTTTTCTAAGTATCCAATTCTATATGTTGTAACCTTATTCAAGGAGTTACTATTTATGTCTGATGTACGAAGGTTTTCATGTTGATTAATAAAATTAACAGATAAATAGAACATAGCTATTAATATAGCTACTGCAAAAATTGCTATAAGTACCTTTGAATAAATTTTTACTCTCATATTTTTTTACCTCATGTTTCTATAATAGTCTACTGAATACAATAAAGAGGAATTCCTTTTTTAGTAACGTAATATAGAAATTTATTTGTTTAGAATTTTCTGATGTACACATTTAAGGTCAGAATTACGAAGGATTTTGTAACACTTTAAACAAATAAATTCCTATATTTTAATAACCACACGTAGATTTTTTACTGCTCGAAAACACACTGTTGTCAAAAAATTTGTTTTCTAGTTATATTGCCGAAAAGCTTAGAACAAAATTGACTTTACTACTTCGAATTAAGTAAATCGCTAGATGGTTTTTTACTTTTTGTACTTATATTAATATTATACTATATTCGACTTTTTATCAATACATTTTCGACATATTATTAATAATTCTGACACATATTTCTATTATATTTCGACAAATTAAACAATTATCAAGTTGTTATCCAACTTTCCCAGTTAAATTGTATGTGTGAGAGCTTATCAAATGAAAATTTAAATAATTTCACACAATGCTAACCTTTTCATTCGAAAGTCGGGTTAAAAAAATAGCATAAATTAGTTGGTATAAATAAACCATTACTAATTAATGCTATTCTTTTAGAAGTAAACATTGATAAATCTTGCAAACTTATAGACTATTAATATTTGAATGTTGATAAAGATATTTAATTTTGAACTTCCAATCCATGCTCTTTAGCAAGAACTTTTATTTTATTTAAAAATATAGTAAACTCTTCATTTGCTTCTGTAATTATTTTACTGCCATCTTTTACAGTTTCATTGTCGTAATTTTGAAGTCCTTTTAACATCTCAACTAATCCTTTATTCTGTTTTGTCATAGCTGCTATATACTTATTGTGAAGAATTTTTACCTCTTCAGTCGCAGGGTTTATTTTTTTTGCTTCTGCTATAAGTCTATCAGACCTAGGAAGAACTTCATCCTTTATTTGAGTAATCACAGTCTGGATATTAGTATTTTCTGATTCGGTAATATCACTTAATAATGTTAAATATTTGTTTTGTATTTTAGAAACCTCTTGCATTTGATTATTCATATAGTTTGTTAGATCATCTGCTACAGGGTCTGATGTACAACCAGTAAACAACGTAAAAAAAACACTTAGTATAGTAATAACAATAATAGTTCTACTTTTTATCATCAAATTTCCTCCGTGGTGGTGCAATTTAACTGTATATTATACTTGAAAAACTCTTATTTTAGCTTATAATGATATTTGTGACTAAAAAATTTACTTTGAATGAGGTTTTACATATGTATTCAATTATAAAATACTGGCCTTTTTTATTGTTAGTGATATCAAATGTATTTATGACCTTTGCCTGGTATGGCAATTTAAAAGTTAAAAACACTTCAACACCTTTATTTATAATTATCCTAATCAGTTGGGGCATTGCGTTCTTTGAGTATTGCTTTATGATACCAGCAAATAGGCTTGCCTCAAAAAACTTTGATACTGCACAGTTAAAAATTATTCAAGAAGCAATCACTCTTGTAGTTTTTGGTGTCTTTTCAGTATTATACTTAAAGGAAAGCTTTAAGCTTAATTATTTACTATCCTTTGTTTGTATACTAGGTGCTGTATTTTTTGCCTTCAAAAAATTTTAATATTGAGGTTATTCAGCTATGTCAGCCACTTCAGCTCTTATAAAGCTTGTTAAGGTTTGCGGAGGCAGCTCTAACTGAAAGCCTATTTTTCCTGCACTAAATATTATTGTCTCTATATTCTCACATGAACTGTCTAATACAGTATTATAATCCTTCTTCATACCAATTGGCGAACATCCTCCTCGTATATAGCCTGTTACCTTGTTAATTTCATCCATTCTAATCATTTCAATAGATTTTTCTCCAACAGATCTTGCTGCAGCCTTTAAATTGAGCTCTTTACTTACAGGTATTACAAATACAAAAAAGTTTTTGCTAGCACCTCTAGTAACTAGGGTCTTATACACTTTTTCAACTGGTTGTCCAATTTTCTCAGCTACAGACACACCATCTATTGCTCCATCTTTATTATCATAGGTATATGTATTATACTTTATATGAGCACTGTCTAGTATTCTCATCACATTAGTCTTTACTGTTGCCATATAGCTAATTCCTCCTTGAAATATTATCTAGTTGAATTTTATTATTAATAATTAATAATAATTTTTAGTAAATACTCAACTTGCCAGCCTACAATTTTAGGTGTTTATCTTATACCTTCTATTCTATTAAATTTTTTGGAATAGGAAAACGATAATGCCCAACTATTCGTTTGTTTTTACTCCATTTTAACAATAAATATTCTTCCTTTGGATATGTACTTGAATTATGTATAATATATGGGACTCCATTTTTCTCTCTTTTATCAGAAACAATTGCTACATGCTCACCTTTTCTTAAAACAATAATGTCACCTGCTTGCCACTGATATAAATTCTTCTTATTATAAGGCTTAACTTCTGTTGTAAAACTTGCAGCATACTTCTCAAAGAATACATGTTGGTTTTTTACTCGTCTAAAGTCGATATTTGGATCAGGAATTACTACTCCCTTAATATAATCTTTTGTACTTTGTGAAATATCTTTGTCCATATTTGACTTCAAATCATATCCAGCATTTTTAAGCGCTCTCCAAATAACATCAGTACAAACTCCTTCTGTTTTTGCAGGATATCCTCCTTCATAATAGTTGCTTTGATACTTTGTGTGATTCAATATTTCAAATTTAGCTCCCTGAACAATATCCTCCATATCAGAAATCCCATCATTATCTAGGTCACTTTCACAAATAACTTTATCAATAATTATTTCTCTTTTAACAAAGAAAAAAGCGTCTTGAAAAACAATATGGTTGTAACATAAAAATGCTACTACACCTATTGTTATTACAACCGACGCTATAAATAATTTGTTCTTCATCTCAATCACTCCAACTGCTTTCAACAGCTAAAACGCAATCTAGTAGCATAGAATATAAAATTTCATACAACCTATTATATTCAAAAAATGACCTATTTACAACTAAATTACCTAATTTTGATAAAAAGTATATTACTACAGGAAATACTTTACTAAAATTAATAACGGTTCAAAGGCTTTAATGCGAATTATGTTATTTGAATAGTTTTGTTTTAAATTTTTATTCAATAATCTGACCCTCATCAATATAATAAATTTTATCATCTGAGCTATTTTCATTACTAATCATTGCAGATTTTATCCAAGAATTACTACCAGCAATAGTTCTGTTAATATTTACGTTATCCTCTATTCTTACATTAGACATAATAACAGAATCCTTAATAACAGCTCCCCTTCCAACAAATACACCTGGAAAAATAACTGAGTTATTAACCTCTCCAAGTATATAGCAACCTTCACCAAGCATCGAAGAATTGACCTTAGCAGTATGGTTAATATATAACGGTGGTACAGCAATATGTTCGCAATAAATCTTCCAAGATGGATCATAAAGATTCAATTTATTGTTTTCCTCTAGTAAATCCATATGTGCTTTCCAAAAGCTATCAACTGTTCCAACATCCATCCAGTACCCTTCAAATTTGTATGAATTAACATAAGCATCAGAATTCACTAGCTTTGGAATAATATTCTTACCAAAATCATTTGATGAAGTATTGTCTTTTTCATCCTCTACTAAGCATTTCTTTAAAAAATCAGTATTAAAAATATAAATTCCCATTGATGCAAGATTACTTTTTGGTACTTTTGGTTTTTCCTCAAATTTGATAATTCTACCAGTATCATCCACATCCATAATACCAAATCTGCTAGCTTCTTTCCAATCAACACTTGTAACCGCAACTGTTACATCTGCAGACTTTTTAATATGCTCATCAAGCATAATAGAATAGTCCATTTTATATACCTGATCAGCTGAAAGTATAATTATATATTCAGGACCATACATGTCAATATATTCAAGATTCTGATAAATAGCATTTGCTGTGCCCTTGTACCAACATCCACCTTTTTCGTTCATATATGGAGGAAGAATTGTTATTTGTCCTCTTCCATTATGCATATCCCAAATACCGCCTGAATTTATATGAGAATTTAAAACTAGCGGTTCATATTGAACAACAATTCCAATTGTATATATACCTGAATTAATACAATTACTTAAAGCAAAATCAATAATTCTGTATTTACCACCAAAAAGCACTGCAGGTTTTGCTAACTTTTTTGTAAGAGGCTTTAATCGTTCGCCTCCACCTCCTGCCAATACCATAGCCAAGCATTTTTTATTCATAAGCGCTATCATCCTTTGTAATTATTTTTTAATAAAAAGCTGTAAAAAAATCCATTAAAAAAATTAAACAAATAAAAAATAATTCCATATATTTCCTACAAAATTAACAGTTATACAACTAAAAGTCAATTACTACCGATTATAACGCCTAGATTAAAAATGAAATTTTTCGATTGTAGAAAAATTTCATTGCTTCAGCGGCGTTTCATCGAGGCGGGAGATGTTCTAACCGCCTTATAACCAAAGTGGTAACCGCCACTTATAGAATTGGTGGACATTTTCTTGCCTCGTTATAATATCGGACGATAGTTTGGGTTTGTAGGCTAGCTCAACGAAACAACTTTGTACCAATATTATGCTTTTCGAGCTGCTTTGCCTAAAATCCGCTTATCGGGCGAAGGCTTTAAATCATAATTGACTTTAGTCACTTTATTAATAGTGTTTTTCTGTAGTACTTATTCTGTTGTTAAAAGCTTCACTTTCATCAATATCTTGTAAATGTGCAACTTTTTCTGAATGATGACTAGCGTATTTATATAGTACTTTCCTATCTCCCTCATTCAATTCTTTACTTTTTTTCTGTTTTTCTATTATGTTATCCATATACTTTATCACCTCAAAATAATATATGATTTATAATTCTTAACTATTACTGATAAATTTTTTTTAAAAAATTATCTTTATCCAATTAATAACATATAAATATTCTATTTAAATTACCTTCGACACTATTGTACCCATTAAATTAAAAAAAAATTTAAAAAATAGCCTTCTCTTTGTTTTAATTATTTGCTTTCTTAACAAACATTTAATAACACTCCAATTTTTGAATTATTTTTAATTAAAAAAATAGAGCCCTCAAAATCACTTGTAAAAGCACTTTGAAAAACTCTTTTTAAAACGTTATGTTTAATTTTACATATAGACCCATCCCCATTTACAGAAACTTACTGATTGGTAATTTTCAGCATACTGCACTAGTCCAAAAATCCCAAAGTCTAGAATAAGCTTAAAACAGTATATCCAATTTCGAAGTTTGAGTATATTACTTCAAAGGTTAGAAAAAGTTGATTTTATAACCAAAGTGGTACCCGCCACTTATAGAAGTGGGGGACATTTTCTTGTCTCGTTATAATCCATAAATATTTTGTTCAATACAGATTTTTGCACGTTCGGCAGTTTTAGGATCTGATTTTAATGAATTATCTAAAAACTCAGGATGTTCCTTTAAAAAAGACTTCATTGTTTCTGTTGGATCGTCTAAATATTTCATGAGCATATGGTGTTGCGTTGCTGTAATATGCCCTTCATCTAGTGCTCCATCAAATAAATCCTCATTTACCTTCATCAGAGCATGTGATGCAACCCCAGCACTCTCAAGCTTATCAGCACCACCCTGCAATCTATCAATAACAACAAGGCTATATTTCAAATTCCCATTTAATGCAGAAATAGCTGGTATCCATGCTCTTATATAGCTTGATGCTTCTGTAATAATATCAGCTATATGTAGTACATTTGCATTTTTTATATCCTTTATTTCAGAAGAAACACCATTTTGATATAAAACAGCTGATAAATCTTTAAATATAGTAATATGAGGTAATTTCAAAATATTTGCTATTATTAATGAAAAAAACCAATCTCTTCTTTCTCCGCCAGAAATATAGTCGATATTTGCTAAATCAATGTTTTCCTTAATATAATCACACATAGCTGAAATAAGACCCCTATATATCTCATCTGTTTCAAAATTCTTGTATGAAAGCTCAAGAATTACCTCCGAGCACTCCATTTTATTTTCCTTACAGACATCAATGACCTTCAGCAGGCTATTAGCCTTCTCTTCACTCCCATATAAGAAGTGTGTGTTTATATAGTAAGGACCAATTTTAGATGATGTGTACCAGAAAGGTTTATTTTCAGGACAAACTCTAACTGCATCTGTCTTAAATAGCCAAGTTATTAGATTATTCTTATCCATTTATTCTCCTCCTAAAAATCTTTTATAACGCCTAGATTCAAAATGCTACCACACCTGATATTACTAGGCTTTAATCAGTATATTCAACTGCGAAGTTTGAGTTAAATAATATTTTTTATTAGTAAGATAAATTAAGTTGCTTCAAGAAAATACGCTTCCTTAGCTACTTTAAGTGAAAATCTAATTTTCTTGGAACTCTCCTAAAGCCAAAAGGATAATCTGCTTTTCAATTCACGAATATACTTATTTATCAAAAATCACTCAGTTTCTTTTGCCTTCTTTTTTCTTCCATAAATTCCTGCCACCATTGCTGATTCTGTACTGTACTCAATTCAAAATCAAGATGGTCTGCATCACCTTCCATTAATACTTCAAACTCATCCTTTTCATTATCATAATCCACCACTGTAACTGATGTGTTATCATGCCAATATATATTTTTCATGTGCTCAAGTGTACATCCATAAAACCTACAAAGCATAGTACGTATAGCTCCACCATGTGTTACAATGCAAATGTTTTTCCCCAAATTGTTAGATATTATGCTTTTTACTTCCTTTATAAGTCTATCATATAACTCAACTGTGCTCTCGCCATTTGGCATCTGATGAAGATGAGGTTCATTTTCCCAAGTATAGTTTTCCTCTGGATATAATTTAGGAATGTCATCAAACGGCATATTTTCCCATTCGCCACCGTTTATTTCCTTCATCTTATCTGTTCTAATTATGGGAAGTTGCTTTATATCTGCAATATATTGAGCAGTCTGCAAAGTACGGGTCAAACTGCTTGAATATAGTATATCAATCGGAATATCTGTCAGTCTTTCGGCTACCTTCTTAGCCTGCCTGTGACCTTTTTCCGTAATCTTACTGTCATACCATCCATGGAATACTCTTTGTAAATTTCCTTCTGCTTCTGCATGTCGTACAAATATTAGCCTTGTCTTCATGTTACCTCCACAGCCACATATATTCTAGGTTTAGTTAATTATATCAAATCTTATAGCAATTTGCTCTACTTTTCATATAAAACATAATTACCTGCAATAGCTTATGTATCACTTTGAATAGTAAATAACCGTAAAGCCCAAAGAAAAAGGAAGCTTTAATCCATTTAAATCAATTAGTTTCAAGCCTTATCCAGATAAAATAAGATAATGATAAACTTTGTAATATACATTTCCATATAGAATTTCTAATCAGTGCTAATTAGATATTTCTTAAAATAATTAATTCAGCTCTAGTTTTCCAATGATATCATATATACTATTATAATTATACCTTTTTAAGTATTTTTCAATTCCTTTTTTTATTTCAATTGGAGATAATGGATTAACAAAATTTGCAGTTCCCACCATTACAGCTGATGCACCTGCCAGTAAAAATTCAATAGCATCCTCGCTGGAAGAAATTCCACCCATACCAATAACAGGTATTTTAACTGAATGAGCAGCCTCATATACCATTCTTAATGCTATTGGCTTTACTGCAGGACCTGACATACCTCCGAAATTATTTGCCAAAATAGGTCTTTTCTTGTGTATATCAATAGCCAAACCTAAGATAGTATTTATTAATGAAATGCTATCTGCTCCTGCCGCTTCAGCTGCCATTGCTATTGACCTTATGTCAGATACATTTGGAGTGAGCTTTACGATTAATGGCTGCTTGCAATATTTTTTTACATTTGAGGTTATCTCTTCTATCCCTTTTGGTGTAGTTCCAAAAGCAAGGCAACCAGCCTTTACATTTGGGCAAGAAACATTGAGTTCAATTCCATCAATTTCAGTATCACTCAATATTTCAGCCATTCCACAGTATTCTTCTATTGTATTGCCTGCTATATTTGCAATTATTTTTGTTTTATATTGCTTCAGAAATGGTAAATCATCCTTAATAAAAGCATTAACACCAGGGTTCTGCAATCCAACACTATTTAAAATGCCAGCAGGAGTTTCTGCTATTCTTGGTGGTGGATTCCCCTTTCTTTCCTTTAAGGTAAGCCCCTTTACTGATATCCCGCCAAGCTCATTCAAGTCTACATAATCACTGTATTCTTTTCCAAAGCCATATGTGCCTGATGCCATAATTAATGGATTATCAAAACTGATTCCAGCTATATTTATACTTAAATCTACTTTATTCATAATTAATTTTGCCTCCTAAAGCAAAGGTCATTTTTTATACCAGCTCAACTTTTCACATAACAAGTCTATAGTTTCAAGAGACTTATCAAGGCTTGTTGCAAAATTTATTGCATGAATCAGTAATTGCTAAGACTAGCAATTGTTTATTCTGAGCGTACCCATTATTCCCAGCATACATCTGTGCTCCAGAATACTGGGCCGTCTTTACAAACATGACTGAAGCCCCAGTCATCTTCGCCCTGCTTTGTTTTACAAGCACACACTAGACAAGCACCAATACCACAGCCCATTCTCTGTTCCATTGACACCTGACATGCTATATTGTTTTTTTCTGCTATAGCTGCTACCTTACGCATCATGGGCGTAGGACCGCAAGTATAAACTAAATCAAACTTTTGATTAGTCATGCAATTCTCTTGTATACACTGCTCCAGCAAATCAGTCACAAAAGCCTTCTTCCCATATGTGCCATCATCAGTGGCTATTTCCACATTTTGTGCTGCGGTCCTGAACTGGTTTTCCAGCACAACAGCAGCTTTGGTTCTGAAACCCAAGAAAGCCGTCTTATTAACAGCATTACTGCTCTTTAACAGATATAGCAGTGGAAAAGTACCAATGCCGCCTCCAACAACACATATATTTTTGTATTTGCTATCTATTAAAAATGGGTTTCCCAAAGGAGCCATTATGTCAACATCACCAGCACATTTATGGCATAATTTTTCTGTACCATTGCCTTTAATTTGAAACACAATATCAAAGGTGTTGTTGGCTTTATTAACATCACAAATACTTATAGGTCTTCTAAGCAAAGCATCTATTCCACCGCATTTAATATTTATAAACTGCCCTGGCAATGCATTTTTCGCAACATGTTCTGACTTGATAGTCATTTTGTATACGTCCTCGCAAAGCATTTCCATATCAACGATTTGTTCCTTTAAAACCTTAGACATTTTATCCTCCTCCTTTTTTATTGTTCTTGACACTAGCTCGAAAATGCAAAAGCAGTATTCATGTATGTTTACAGTTGTATTTCTACAGCAAGCTCGAAGTTTTTTGCCGAAAAACCGAAACGATGTCGGTTTTAGCACACTATGAACCATGGATGGTGAATGTGTGCGACGGCTAAAACGCTGAGATGAACCATTACTAATTCAAGCAACTATTTCGGCAACAAACCATTGATAAGTTTGGACACCGATAGATTTTTAGGTGGGAAAGTTGAGCTGTTACTCAAAAATACTCAAATTCAATACTTCCAGCTCGCCCTCAGTTTTCCCCAGCTTCAAACACTTTAATATAGCATTTGCAGTATCAAGTGAAGTCAAGCAGGGTATAGATATTTCAGCTGCCTTTCTTCTTATCTTGAAACCATCTCTATCAGGCTTTCTACCCTTTGTTGGAGTATTAATTATTAGCCCTATCTTTCCCGACTGAATCAAATCTAAAATATTCGGTGACTCTTCATCAAGCTTTTTAACTGCATTTGTTGCAATACCCTTGTGATTTAACATATTTGCAGTCTTACCCGTACCATATAGCGTGAAGCCTAGTTTTTCAAAGCCTTCTGCAATCTCTGACAATTCAGGCTTATCAGAATCTCTTACTGTCATTAATATGCCATCGCCTTTTTTAGGCAATTTTATTCCAGATGCAATTATTCCTTTATAAAGAGCCTCTGGAAAATTATCTGCAATACCTAAAACCTCTCCAGTAGACTTCATTTCAGGACCTAATGTAGTGTCCACGCCATGGAGCTTTTCAAAGGAGAACACTGGTACTTTAACAGATACATACTTTGGTTCTTTATGCAATCCTGTACCATATTTAAAGTCACTGAGCTTTTTACCCATCATAACTTTAGTAGCCAAATCTACCATTGGTATACCTGTAACCTTACTTATATAAGGAACTGTACGACTTGATCTTGGATTAACCTCTATTACGAAAACTTCATCATTATATAAAACATATTGAATATTAACCAAACCTACAACATTAAGTGCCTTTGCCAATCTTTCTGTATAATCAACAATAACAGCTTTAGTTTTGTCACTAAGCGTCTGGGAAGGATAAACGGAAATACTGTCACCTGAGTGAACCCCAGCTCTTTCAAGGTGCTCCATAATTCCAGGAATAAGCATATTTTCACCGTCACATATAGCGTCAACCTCAATTTCCTTACCCATCATATACTTATCTATCAATATAGGATGCTCTTGAACAGTTCTGTTAATTATTTCCATAAACTCGATAACATCTTTGTCACTGAAGGCTATTTCCATACCCTGACCGCCAAGTACATAGGATGGTCTTACAAGCACTGGATATCCTAACTCATTTGCAACAGCTAATGCTTCCTCAAGCGTAAATATTGTCCTTCCCTGTGGTCTTGGAATTCCAGTTTTCTCAAGTATCTCATCAAACTTCTCTCTGTCCTCAGCAGCATCAACATCTTTTGCTTCAGTTCCATACAATTTAACTCCATAATCATCAAGAGTCTTCGTCAACTTAATTGCAGTCTGTCCTCCAAACTGTACAATAGCACCCTTTGGTTTTTCTGCTTCAACAATATTGATTACATCCTCAGGAGTAAGTGGTTCAAAGTACAGCCTATCTGATGTATCAAAATCTGTACTAACTGTCTCAGGGTTGTTGTTAGCTATTATAGTCTCATATCCCATATCTTTTAGAGCCCAAACAGAGTGAACTGAACAATAATCAAATTCAATACCCTGACCTATTCTTATTGGTCCTGAGCCTAAAACCAAAATCTTTTCTCTATTTGAAGGCTTTACCTCTGAATAATTATCATAGGTTGAATAGTAGTAAGGAGTTTGAGCTTCAAACTCTGCTGCACAGGTATCAACCATCTTGTAGGTTGCAAAAATCCCTTGCTGCTTTCTTAATTCAGTAATCTCATCCTTTGAGGAATTAGTGAAATTAGCAATTACTCTATCTGTAAAGCCCATTTTCTTAGCTCTCTTTAACACATCCTTGTCAAGCTGACCAATTTTAAGGGACTTAAGTTTTTCTTCCATAAGTACTAGCTCTTTTATCTTGCAAAGGAAGAAGTAGTCTATTTTTGTTATGTTGTGAATTTCCTCAATTTCAACAGAACGGCGAATTGCTTCTGCAATAACAAAAATTCTTTCATCGTTAATATCCTCAAGCTTTTTCACAATTTCATTACCATCTAGCTTTTTGTACATATCCTGTTCAAGTGTAAACAGTCCTAGTTCAAGTGAGCGTATAGCTTTCATAAGTGCAGCTTCAAAGGAACTGCTTATAGCCATTACTTCTCCAGTTGCTTTCATTTGTGTACCAAGAGTCCTATGTGCCTTTACGAATTTATCAAATGGCCATTTGGGTATTTTAACTACCACATAATCCAAAGTAGGTTCAAAACAAGCATAAGTCTTTCCTGTAACAGCATTCTTTATTTCATCTAGTCCATATCCAATAGCAATCTTTGAAGCAACTCTTGCAATAGGGTATCCTGTTGCCTTTGACGCTAACGCAGAGGATCTGCTAACTCTTGGGTTAACCTCAATAACTGCATATTCATAGCTTGTGGGGTGAAGAGCATACTGTACATTACAGCCCCCCTGTATTCCTAAAGCAGATATAATTTTTAATGCTGAGGTTCTAAGCATTTGATACTCTTTGTCAGCCAAGGTCTGAGATGGTGCAACAACTATACTGTCTCCAGTATGTACTCCTACAGGGTCTATATTTTCCATGTTACATACAGTAATAACATTGCCCTTGCTATCCCTCATTACCTCGTATTCAATTTCCTTCCAGCCAGAGATACATTTTTCTATAAGAACTTGATGAACACGGCTTAGCCTTAGTCCATTTTCACCAATTTCTCTTAGCTCGCTCTCGTTATTTACTATGCCGCCGCCAGTTCCGCCTAATGTATAAGCAGGTCTTACAATAACTGGATATTCTATTTCATTTGCAAATGCTATTGCATCCTCAATAGTAGTTACAACTTTACTAGCAATACAAGGCTCACCGATACGTTCCATTGTATCCTTGAAATCCTGTCTGTCCTCAGCCATTTTTATAGCCTCAGTTGCAGTACCTAAAAGCTTAACTCCCTGTTCCTGCAAAAAACCTGATTCAGCTAATTCCATTGCCAAGTTAAGTCCGGTTTGTCCACCAAGAGTTGGCAAAATGCTGTCAGGTTTTTCGGCAATAATAATATTTTTAACCACTTCTGCTTTGAGCGGCTCTATATATACTTTATCAGCAATATTAGTATCAGTCATTATTGTTGCAGGATTGCTGTTGACTAATACAACCTCTATTCCTTCTTCTCTAAGTGCTTGACATGCCTGTGTTCCAGCATAGTCAAACTCTGCAGCTTGTCCTATAATAATGGGTCCTGATCCAATAACCAGTACCTTGTGTATATCTTGACGTTTAGGCATTTAATATTCCTCCACCTTAAAAAAGTTTATCAATGTAATAATTCTATATAAATATCTAATTTTTATTTGCCTGTATAACTCTATCTTAATTTCTTAATTTACTAACATCTCAGATTTCTTCAGCTCTGCTAAACTGTTTTTGGGTATCACTTTATTACCCTATTTACTTTTTTTAATCATATCTATAAATTCATCAAAAAGATATGCAGTGTCACCCGGCCCTGGTGATGCCTCTGGGTGGAACTGTACAGTAAACAATGGTGCGTTTTTATATTTAATTCCTTCAATAGTTCCATCATTCATATTAATGTGACTTACACTCATTATTTCTTTGTTAAGTGAAGCCTCTATAATTGTATACCCATGATTTTGTGACGTTATATAAGTCAAGTCCTTTTTAACATCTTTAACAGGATGATTGCAACCTCTATGTCCATACTTCAATTTTTCAGTATTTGCGCCATTTGCAAGTGCTGTAAGTTGATGTCCCAAGCATATTCCAAAAATCGGCTTTTTGCCTATAAGATTTTTTATTGTATTTATCTGAAATTGACAATCCTGTGGGTCACCAGGTCCATTTGATAGCATAATACCATCTGGATTTATAGCCAATATCTCTTCTTCATTAGCTGTAGCAGGAAAAATAGTAACATCACAATTCCTATTCAGTAATGACCTTACTATGTTCTTTTTTAAACCATAATCTACAAGAGCAATCTTATAACCATTTCCTGCAATATGCTTAACCTCAGGAGTAGTTACTTGAAGAACTGGGTTATCAATTGTATGTTTTTTTAAATTATTAATCTTTTCTTCAACATCAGAAAGCTTATCAGCAGTAACAATTGTGCCCTTCATAGTTCCTTTATCTCTTAAAATTATAGTAAGTTCTCTTGTGTCTATTCCCTCTAAACCAATTATTTCATTTCTCTTAAGATACTCATTTAGATTTTCAATTGATCTCCAATTGCTTGGAGTTTGGCAAAGCTCTCTGACAATAAAACCTTTTACCTGAGGTCTAATTGATTCTACATCATCTAAATTTACACCATAATTGCCTATTAACGGATAAGTCATACATACTATTTGTCCACAATAGGATGGGTCTGTTAGAACTTCCTGATATCCAGTCATTCCAGTATTAAAAACAACCTCTCCAACTACATCGCCTTCCATTCCAAAACTATTTCCCTCAAAAACTGTTCCATCTTCCAGTAATAAAAAAGCCTTCATATTCCACCCCTGTATATTAATGACATACTTCTGTTTTTTGTTAAAATAATCAGTACAAACATAGTTCATAACTTCATTTTTACTTCATCTTATGTCAAACCCTCGTTCAAAGCTGAATTCAGGTCATTTTTCATTCTTATTACCTCAGCTCTTGAGGCATCAGCAAATTTTACTTCATTATATTGATTTTTCCAAATGTCGGATTTATATGCACACATTACGCTTCTTGATGCATTGACTATTGCTCCAAGTTTATCTTTTCGGAAGGAATTAACGCAATCTCTTGCTGTACCTCCCTGTGCACCGTAGCCAGGAACTAATATATATGCTTTCTTCATTATTGACCTAAGCAGTTTTGCCTGATTTGGATAAGTAGCACCTACAACAGCACCAACACTGCTATAGCCGTATTTACCTGTAACAGGTTTGCCCCACTCATGTACATAACCAGCCATAATCTCATAAATGCTTTTGCAATTCTGAGTAACAAGATCCTGAAGCTGACCTGATGATTTATTTGAGGTCTTTACAAGAACAAAAATACCCTTTTCATTATTTATGCAATCATTTATAAATGGCTTAATGCCATCCTCACCTAAATACGGATTTACTGTTAGTGCATCAACATTAAATGCCTTTTCTTTAATTTGCTTATCAATTTCTGTAATTCCCAAGAACGCTTTTGAGTATGCCTCAGCAGTAGTACCAATATCATTACGTTTGCCATCAGCAATAATTATTAAACCTTTGCTCTTAGCGTATTTACAGGTTTCATCAAAGGCATAGATACCATCAACACCATACATTTCATAATATGCCAGCTGCGGCTTAACAGCAGGAACCAAATCATATATTGAGTCAATTATCATTTTATTAAACTCAATAATTGCTTGTGCACAGCCCTTCAAATTTACACCAAATTCTTTGAAGGCTTTATCTCTTAAAAATGCTGGTATATAATCCATTTTAGGGTCTAAGCCAACTACTGTGGGATTGTCCTTTTCTTGAATACTTTCTATTAATCTGTCAATAAACATCTTAATTCCCTCCGTTTTTTACCTCATTATAATAGTACTTTTTCTCTTACTATTGGATTGCCGCCAACAATTGTATATTGCGGCTGTCCATAGAGTTTGAATCCATTAAAAGGCGAATTTTTGCTTTTTGATTCAAATGTACTTATGTCTACAGTATATTGTTCGTTTATGTCAAAGATTAAAATGTCTGCAGATTTTCCTAATTCTATTGTTCCTTTATTTAAGCCCAGCATTTTCGAGGGGTTTACACACATTTTTTTAACCAGTTCTTCAATTGTAAGATGCCCTGGCTTTACTAAATATGTTATTGCTAATGGGAAAGCTGTTTCAAAACCAACCATTCCATTAGCAGCAAGCTTGAATTCAACATTTTTTTCGTCTAAGTGATGTGGTGCATGGTCAGTAGATATAATATCAATAGTGCCATCTTTTAAGCCTTCGATAATTGCCTCAGCATCTTTTTGAGTTCTAAGAGGAGGGTTTACTTTTGCGTTGGTATTGAAGCCTTCACAAGCTTGTTCTGTCAGTGCAAAGTAATGAGGGCATGTCTCAGCTGTTACATTAACGCCTCTTCTTTTTGCATTTCTAATCAAATCTACTCCAAGTTCAGTACTTACATGTGCTATATGAATATATGCTTTTGTATATTCCGCAAGTATTAAGTCTCTAGCAATCATTACCTCTTCAGCAGGGGCAGGATTTCCTTTTAATCCAAGTAATGAAGAGTAGTAGCCTTCATTCATAAGTCCCTCATCAACAAGATCCAAGTCCTCACAATGAGAGATTATTGTTATATCAAACGTCGATGCATACTGCATAGCCTTTTTCATTAATGCTGAGTTGTTTACTGGTCTGCCATCATCAGAAAGAGCAACTGCTCCAGCAAACTTTATTTCACCAATCTCACTGAGTTCTTCACCCTTTAAGCCTTTTGATACTGCTCCTATAGGATAAACATTTACAATTCCATCAGTTTTTGCCTTATTTAGAATATACATTATCATTGCTTCGTTATCCAATACAGGATTGGTATTTGGCATGCATGCAATTGAAGTAAAACCACCTTTTGCCGCACTTCTAGTTCCTGACTCTATATCTTCCTTATATTCAAAGCCAGGATCTCTTAAATGACAGTGTGCATCAACAAGTCCAGGTAATACATACATTTCCTTTGCATCAATTATTTCGCAGCCAGTTGAATCAATTTCATTGTCTATTTCAACTACAATTCCATCTTCTATAAGAATATCTGAAACTCTGTGAGTTGCAGATTTACCATCAAATATCCGACCATTTTTAACCAACAGTTTCATTGTTTGTGCTCCTCCTAGTCAAAAGATATAGCAGAGCCATTCTGATTGCAACTCCGTTTGTAACCTGTTCATTTATAAATGACTGTTCGCCGTCAATAACACTAGATGAAAGCTCAACTCCTCTATTTACAGGCCCAGGATGTAAAACCAAAGCGTCCTCTTTAGCAAGCTTCAGTCTCTTATCATCAACACCAAAGAATCTGGAATATTCTCTTATCGTAGGGAATAATCCTTTCTTCTGGCGTTCTAACTGTATCCTAAGTCCCATAACCACATCAGCATCTAATATTGCTTCCTGAACAGTGCTATAAACCTTTACACCTAGCTTATCAATATCTCTCGGAATCAAGGTTGCAGGCCCTGATACACTAACCTCTGCACCAAGCTTTGTCAAACCCCAAATATTGCTTCTAGCAACTCTGCTATGAAGTATATCTCCAATAATAGCAATCTTCAGTCCTTTTATTGTTCCCTTTTTTTCTAGTATAGTAAACATATCAAGAAGAGCTTGGGTTGGATGTTCATTCATACCATCGCCTGCATTTATTACAGAGGATTTAATATTTTTAGCAAGAAGGTGTGGTGCTCCAGACATTGGGTGTCTAATAATAACTACATCAGAACCCATCATATTAATGGTATTTCCAGTATCAATAAGCGTTTCACCTTTTGCAACACTACTACTTGAAGCTGATATATTTGCAGCACTTGCCCCCATATATTTTGATGCAAGTTCAAAGGAAAGCCTTGTTCTGGTGCTATTTTCATAAAAAAGAGTTATGATTGATTTACCTTGTAGATGAGCAGTTTTTTTGTTATTTGAAGTTACAATATATTTCATTGTCTTTGCAGTATCTAATATATATTGTATTTCCTCAGCTGAAATATCTCTAAGTCCAAGTAAATCCTTAGATTTCAAATTCATTCTCAATTACTCCTATTCTTTATTTGTAATAGTAACACTATTTTCGCCATCAATTTCTTTTACATTTACATGGACTATTTCACTTCTTGAAGTTGGTACATTCTTACCAACATAATCAGCTCTTATAGGCAGTTCTCGGTGCCCTCTGTCTATAATAACAGCCAACTGAATCATCTGAGGTCTGTTAATGTCCATAAGTGCATCAATAGCAGCTCTAACAGTTCTTCCAGTATATATAACATCATCAACTAAAACCACTTTTTTGTTAGCTATATCAAAATTTATTTCTGTTCCATTAATAACCGGATGTTCACTTAGCAAACTTAAATCATCACGGTAGAGAGTAATATCCAATATACCAACAGGAATTTCAGTATTTTCTACTTCCTTAATTTTTGCGGCAATTCTTCGTGCAAGAGGCACACCTCTTCTTTGAATACCCATTAGTACTAGATTTTCAACGCCCTTGTTCTTTTCGATAATTTCATGAGAAATTCTTGTGATTGCCCTTAAAACTGCACTTTCATCCATTATTTCTGTCATTTGCATTATCAAATCTCCTTTCCTCTCTACTTATGATAGTTACCAAAAACTATAAACTTATGTATCTATACGTCAAAAAAGCTTCTTACCAAAGGCAAGAAGCTTAAACATATCAAAAATATAATCATAAAATTCTTAAATGATCATACATAACCATGTCTGTTTAAAATCTCACCTTATTGCCTCTCTGGACAAATTTAAAGGTAAAAAATATGCTTTATTAAATATTTGCTAAAAAAATAATATCATAACAAATTAATGTTGTCTATAAATTTATTTTAAATTATTTCTTAATTTTTCTACAAGTTTCTGGAAGTAATCGGGCACTTCTGTTTCAAATTGCATTTTTTCACCAGTAATTGGGTGTTCGAATTGAAGCCTAAATGCATGTAAAACCTGCCCATGTGTTTTAAATCTCTGTTTTTTTCTGCCATAGACCAAATCCCCTATTATAGGGTGATTTATATAAGATAAATGCACTCTAATCTGATGAGTCCTGCCTGTTTCAAGCTTAAGCTCTAAATAGGTTGCAGTAGAAAATCTCTCACGAACTGTAAAATGTGTTATAGCTTCCCTGCCATTTTTCAGATTAACGCTCATCTTTTTTCGGTCTACAGGGTGTCTGCCAATTGGAGCATCAATTCTACCACTGTTTTCATAAATAATGCCTTCTGCCAAAGCAATATACTCTCTTCGTATTTCATGAGTTTTCAAATCTTCTGAAAGCTTTTCATGTGCCTTGTTGCTTTTAGCAACTACAAGAAGTCCAGAAGTGTCTTTATCAATCCTATGAACAATACCAGGTCTAATTACACCATTAATATCAGACAAGCTGTCTGGACAGTGCTTCATCAAAGCATTAACCAAAGTACCTGTATAATTGCCAACTGCTGGGTGTACCACCATTCCCTTTGGTTTATTAATTACAATAAGATGCTCATCCTCATAAACAATATCCAATGGAATATCTTCTGCCAATATATTGAGCATTTCAGGTTCAGGCACATTGACAACTATATTATCTCCAGCTTTTAGCTTAAAGTTTTGCTTAACCTTTTCTCCATTTACACATACATTACCATCTTGACAAAGCTTTTGTATATAGGTTCTTGAAAAGTCCTCCATATTTGATGAAAGCCAAGTATCTATTCTTGCCTCATCTATATCACATTCTAATATTATTTCTTTCACTATTACTATTACCTCCAAATTTTTATCAATTATAACACCTAGATTCAAAATGAAATTTTTCGATTGTAGAAAAATTTCATTACATCAGCGGCGTTTCATCGAGGCGGGAGATATTCTCACCGCCTGATAACCAAAGTGGTACCCGCCACTTATAGAAGTGGGGGACATTTT
>JAEWST010000179.1 GCA_023398105.1 Bacillota bacterium
ACGCAGATCATTAACAGAGAGAAAGCACTGGATACGGTGAATTTTGCAATAAAAATTGCAGAGCAGAGAAAAGGCAGACTGATTGATAAGCCGAACTTGCGACAGGCAATGACGTACTGGCGTAACCACACGAGACGCTCAGGTCTTAGAGGAAAACACTCGCCGCACAGTTTAAGATATGCATGGACTCAGGAAGCAAACGAGTTTTACAGAGCCAAGGGCTACAGTGAGGAGGAAACCTACGCCATGACGTCTATGGATTTGGGTCATGGCGATGGCAGGGGGAGGTATGTGAAACGTGTTTATAAGCTATAAATATATTCCTCAATAATTACCTCTATACTAATTTAATTTTAAATCATTTAAATTAATATTATATTTTTTTGCAAAAAACTCATCTAAAATATCATCATTTTTTTCTTTTAAAATGAATTTTTTTTCTTCTTTTGTTAGCTCACATACTCCGAAGTTTTTAATATACGTACCATTCAACGAAAAGTAATTTGAAGAGTATGGTTTGCTAGTAGCTTGAATATAAAACCAAAAAATTTTTGATTCCAATATTTTTTTAATGATTTTCAATTCTTGTACAGATGTACCTAAAAAAGCTAGACCATTATAAAAGTAAAGTTTTTCATCAGAATGAATCATGAATTTAGGAGTAATATCAGAATACTTAGGAAAGAACATCTTATGCTTTATCTGTTCCAATCCTTGAGAACGACCATATGCATACCAATTTCCATATTTCCCATTTCCTTTATCTCGCTGAGATAAAACATTTTTTTTTACTTCAAGATAAGCATATGCCTTTGGAAAATTAATCATAAAATCCTGTTCTTTTAATAGCTTAGGTTTTGCTTCATCAGTATAAGGAAATATTAACTGCTCTTTTAGTTTTCTCAATGAAATTGATCGACTAAGTTTATTTGAGTTTATAACTTCTCGACAAATTTTTTTCTCTATTTGAAATGTTTCATTAATGGATTGTAAATAATAATATTCATTATCTTCATTAATAGGAGTAAATATGTAAACATCATTTTTTAAAGTAGCTAAGCCATGGCTTGTCGTATATAATTCTCCAAGTGGCTTTCCAGTTAATTCAATTTTTTCTATTAATTGATTACTTTGCAAATTCCATCCGCTATGATTATCTAATTTTTTATATTCAATAGTGGTAAATGATTTTTTTCTGTTAAGTTGCGAAGGTTTAATTCTAATATATTTTATTTTTTTATTTATTTCATTTTTTATAATGCAAATGCAAGTGTAAGTATTTCTTGATCTAAATACTTGCTCAGATCCAAAATCATAAATTTTAAAATCCAATGATTTTTCCTGAAAAAAATCTCTTAAAGCTCTAGCATTTAAACTTTTAAAAAAGCTGTTCATAGTGATAAAACCTAAAACTCCATCATCAGAAAGATTTTCAATACCGATCTGAAAAAAAGGAATATATAAGTCAGGATTGCCCGTTTGACAAGTTTTTAATTTTGATAAAAGTTTTTTATTTTCATTGGATAAATGTCGTGCAGAAACGTATGGAGGGTTTCCTAAAATAAAATCAAAGCCGTAAAAATTTGTAATTACTTTATCCCATGTAAAAGAAAGTGTATTAGCAATGAAAATGTTAAAAGAAAAATTACAATCTTCACCTTCAGTTAAAGCTAATAAAGATAACAATAATTTTGTTCTCTTAGTTGCATAAGACTCTATATCTAGACCATATAAATTTTGCTCGTAAATTTCTTTATAAGTTAACTTTGTATTTTTTTTTATAATTTTAGCAATATCAAATAAAAATGCACCACAGCCACATGCAATATCAGCAATTTTAGTTTGGTTATTTACAAGATTAATTTTTTTATTTATTGTTTCTACAATAATAAATTCACGGATTAATTTTGGTGTATATACTGCTCCATTTATTATTCGATTAGCTGGTGAAACAACAAACTCAAAAAATTGAATAAGTTCTTCAAAGTCAAAGTTTATCTTATGGCATGATATTATATACAATAACTCATTCAATAATTCATCTTTATTAACAATTGGATGTTGAGTACATTGTATTAATAAAAAGTTATTATTTACTGAAATATTTTTATATTTCAAGAAAGCTGATATAACTAAACTATCTACAACATCAGGGGCAAAAAGATTATTTTTTTTTAAAAAATTAATAATGTTTTTTTTCATTTTTTTTGAAACTCATAAACTGTTACTTAAATAATTTTTATATTCAAAAAAAGATTTGCATAAATCTGCTATTAATGCATTAATTTCATTAGTTTTTGATTCTTCGTTAATGTTTTCTTTCATTTCTGTTAATTTCATTATTTTTATTTCTATTTGCTCTAATGTCCAAATGATTGAGTATCTGGTTAAATATAATTTTAACTTGTTATACATATATATTGCTTTAGGTGAATTAGAATGAGGAAATATATGACCGTATCGATCTCTATAGAAATGCTGATTATAATCTTCACTACATGGATCTAAATAACTACCTTCATCATCGGATTTCAATATATTTACATATGAACACGCATAAACTAAATTACTATATTCTGTTGTTAAATGAATATATTT
>JAEWST010000185.1 GCA_023398105.1 Bacillota bacterium
AACGTCCGTTTGTAAGAACAACATCATGCATTCCTGCTTCACGAAGTGTTGTAGCAACATCAAGGTAAAGTGGCTCAGCTAATGCACCTGGCTCTTTTGTACGGTCAAGAACAGCGATCTTCTTAGCTGTCTTAGGAATAACTTTGAGAAGGCTCTTTGAAGACCAAGGACGGTATAAACGAACCTTGATAAGTCCAACTTTTTCTCCTGCAGCTGTTAAGTAATCAACAACTTCTTCAGCTACGTCACAGAAAGATCCCATACAGATAATAACACGTTCTGCATCTGGAGCTCCATAGTAGTTGAACAAATCATAATTTGTACCTAATTTTTCATTAACCTTAGCCATGTATTTTTCAACAACAGCTGGTAATTCATCATAAACTGTATTGCAAGCCTCACGGTGCTGGAAGAAAACGTCTCCATTTTCATGTGAACCACGCATAGCTGGCTTTTCTGGGTTTAATGCATGTTCACGGAAAGCCTTAACTGCATCCATGTTGCACATTTCTTTTAAATCTTCATAATCCCATGTATCTATTTTCTGGATTTCATGTGAAGTACGGAATCCATCAAAGAAATTTAAGAATGGAACTTTTCCTTCAAGTGCAGCAAGATGTGCTACAGGACTTAGATCCATAACTTCCTGTGTATTTGATTCAGCTAACATAGCGAAACCTGTTTGACGACATGCATATACGTCACTGTGGTCACCAAATATATTCAATGACTGTGCAGCAACTGTACGTGCTGATACATCAAATACGCATGGTAATTGCTCACCAGCTATTTTATACATATTAGGAATCATTAAAAGCAGACCCTGTGATGCTGTAAATGTTGTTGTAAGAGCACCTGCAGCAAGAGAACCATGTACAGTTCCTGCAGCACCTGCTTCTGATTGCATTTCAACTACTTTAACTGTGTTTCCAAAAATGTTTTTTCTTCCAGCAGCAGACCACATATCACAACAGTCAGCCATTGGACTTGAAGGTGTAATTGGATAAATACCGGCAACTTCAGTATATGCATACGCTACGTGTGCAGCAGCTGTATTACCGTCCATTGATTGTTTACGTCTTGCCATTTATACTTCCTCCTTTAAAACTAAATATACTCTTCAACGAAATAGTCTATCATTTATTTGCTCTTTCGTAAAGGCTTCAAAATTCTTAATATACTATATTTTGTATACAGTATTTTTATAATAATATTATAACAAATAAATAAGCTGACATCAAATAAAAAACCATGTCAGCTTACATAAAAATTAAAAATTTAACAATCTATTAACATATTCTGAGTAATTCTGCAACTACAAGCAATTATCAACTGCGAAAGTTGAGTTATGTAATTTTAAAACTTAACCTTTATAGTACTAAATTCAGGTTCCTTTGGTAACACACCATCTTTAGGTCTGAAAAACACTTTTAAATTAAGATTTCTTGGTTCAAATAAAACTATTTGCTGTGATCTGTCGTTATAAATTGAACCTTCTGCTTGGAGTCCAATGCCAGTAGCACCATTGTGGAAAGTTATAACCTGCTTCAATTCATCTAGCGTAACAACATTGCCCTTTGATATAAGTTGCTCTTTCATACGTTCCCATCTTTGTGTGTTTCCTATATTTTTGCAATGGTTATCAAGATTTCCTTTGAGAAGAAACGAATTAACTGTTCCTATCGAATTATCAATTCCCCATTCGATACCTTCATTTAAAATTGATTTTTCTGTTCTTACTTCACGCAATGCTTCTGTAGTTCCTGATATATTATTTTCCAAAATTGATGCCGTCTTTGAATCACATAAAAAGATTAGATGTCCAAAGGTGTATCCTCTTTTGTCGGATTTCATGTAGGACGCAACTCCATTAATAGTAGTTTCATTCTCAAGTGCATATCTTATATCGAACGGATATGAGTTTTTATATTCTGAAGTGTATGGCTGACCTATTCTTGAATCTAAAATCGCCGCAAATACTTTGTTATCATTAAGACCTGTAATAACGCCCAAGAAGCCTAGATACCCAATTGTACATATGGACTTATGCCCATTCTTAATAGTCATAACACACTGAACTTTAGCCAGCTGATTTTCTGAACCAATTGTCCAATCAAGCATTCTTGCCGCCATTGTGTTTTTAGTTTGTGATCTTTTTCCATATACAGCTAACGCTGAACACTGTGTTCCTCTAGCAATGTCAGGAAACAAATTCATTATGTACAATTCTTCCGTAGAAAGTTTGCCATCTCCACGTAAAACTGTGCTTTCTGCTGACATTACAGAACCCATACCTTCTATTTCATCTCTATAGTCTTTATTTATTTGTGGCTTAATATCCTTCACCCTATCAATAAAAACGTTATACATATCATCTGTTGCTGTCATTTCTGCTAAATAAGAATCAATAATAGCTTCGTAATCTGGTACCTTTTTCTTAATTTCTTTAGCAAAAGCTTTACCTATATCACGATGTGATTTAGCTTTTTTTATATCTAAAGCCACCTCAAAATAATCACCCTTGTCAATCAACGTAACACTATCTTTTTGTTGAAGTTGAACTGGCTTTTGTGCGTAAGCATTAGATGTAATTAGTAATGTTAATGTAAGTAGCATAACTCCCAATTTTCTTTTTGTCATACGGTTGTACCTCCTAAAAATTGTATTTTGTATAACAATATCATACTTTTCTAAATATTACAAATTATTGTATTTTTCCGCAGGAAGAAATGCTTTAATTTTCATTACTTTTCAGTCTATGACAATTCAATAAAATCCTATATTGATTTAATAAATGCGTCAATTAAAGATTATGCCTATACCAATCTATAGCAAGGTTTATTCCTTTTGAAAAGTCATAATTAGGATTATACCCCAGCACCTTTTTTGCCTTACTAATGTCAGCATTGCTATGCTTAATATCACCTTTACGTTCCGAGGTAAAGCTTGGTTTAACTTCTTTTCCTAAAGCTTTACAAAGCTCATTATATATATCAAGCAAGTATTCCCTGCCGCCATATGCTATGTTAAAAACTTCCCCTGCCGCTTCCTTTGGAGCCTTGCAGGCTTTCAAATTTGCCTCAATTACATTTTCTATGTAAGTAAAGTCTCGGCTTTGCGTTCCATCCCCATTTATTACAGGCTGTTCATTATTTAATAGCTGCTTGATAAATCTTGGAATTACAGCCGCATATGCTCCATCAGCATCTTGTCTTTTTCCAAAAACATTAAAATATCTCAAGCCATAAGTATCTAATCCATATATTTTTGAATATAATTTTGCATATTCTTCAGCTACATACTTGGTAATGGCATAAGGAGAGAGCAATTTCCCTTCCCTTCCCTCTTGCTTTGGCAGACTTGGCTCATCTCCATATACTGACGAGCTAGAGGCATAAACAAACTTCTTCACTCTATTTTTTCTTGCAGCCTCCAGCATATTGAGAGTACCTTTAATATTAATTTCCTCATACAATAACGGCATTTCAATACTTCTCGGCACACTTCCCCAAGCTGCCTGATGAAGAACATAATCGACATTCTTACATGCTTTCATACATGTATCTAGATCCCTTATATCACCATTTATAAAGTAGTAATTATGATTTTTAATAAACAGCCCCACATAATCCTGTTTCCCAGTAGACAAATTATCCAGACATCGAACCCTATATCCTTTGTTGAGAAGAGCCTCACAAAGATTGGAGCCTATAAAGCCAGCCCCTCCTGTAACAAGGAAAATTGCGTCCTTCCGAAATCTAATTTTACTATAGCCCATCGTTGTACAGCTCCTTCTCTAAAGTCTCCAGTATCTGTAACCAGCTTGCTGGAATTCATCTTTATTTAATATAGCTTTAATATCCATTAGCACTTTGTTATTATTTGATACCTGCTTAAACATTTTGTCAACATCTTCTTTTTTAAGCTGTAAAAATTCATCATGGCTAACTGCTATTATTACTGCATCCATATCCTTGATATTTTCTGTCTTTTCAAATTCTATACCATATTCATGCTTTGCTTCCTCAATATCAGCTTGTGGGTCTACAATAACAGGTATAATACCGTACTCCTTAAGTTCATTTACTATATCAATAACTCGTGTATTGCGAGTGTCGGGACAGTTTTCCTTAAAGGCAAAGCCCAGTATGGCAACCTTTGCAGCTTTTACAAAAACATCTGCCTTAATTAATTCCTTCACCAAATTATCAACAACATATTTTCCCATATCATCATTAATTCTTCTTCCAGAAAGTATTATTTGAGAATGATATCCCAATTTCTCTGCTTTATAGGTTAAATAATATGGATCAACACCTATACAATGCCCGCCAACAAGCCCAGGCGAAAACTTTAGAAAGTTCCACTTTGTTCCTGCCGCCTTCAAAACTGCACTTGTATCAATATTCATTTTATTAAAAATTATAGAAAGCTCATTCATAAAGGCAATATTAATATCTCTCTGTGAATTTTCAATAACCTTAGCCGCTTCAGCAACTTTAATAGATTCAGCTTTATAAATTCCAGCAGACACTACCAAAGCGTAAATTTTAGCAATGGTGTCCAGTGACTCTTCATCCATTCCTGATACAACCTTTTCAATTGTTTCAAGCCTATGCTCTTTATCCCCTGGATTAATTCTTTCAGGTGAGTAGCCCACCTTAAAATCCACTCCACATTTCATTGCTGATGCTTTTTCCAGAATAGGTATACAAATTTCTTCCGTAACACCAGGGTAAACTGTGGATTCATACACTACAATTGAGCCTTTAGTCAGATTTCTTCCCACAGTACAGCTAGCCGCTTCCATATATCTAAGATCTGGAGCGTGGTCTGTATTAACAGGCGTTGGAACTGCAACAATGTGAAATTTGGCTTCTCTTAATTTTATTTCCTCTTGAGTGAACTCAACTGTTGTATTTTTTATTATTTCATTCCCGACTTCTTTTGTTGGGTCTATACCTTTTTTGTATAGTTCTATTTTCTCTTTGTTTACATCAAAACCGATGACTTTGACTTTGCTTGCAAAAGCAACCGCTATTGGCATCCCAACATATCCAAGTCCTATCAGCGATATTTTTTCTTCATGGTTTAATATTTTTTCGTATAAGCCCATTTTTAGTCTCCTTTACAATAAGCAAAATACTAATCAGTAAACCACCACCCTAAGCTAAATGATGTTACAAGAAATGGTCTAAAATCAGAATTCTTTTCCTCAGTTAGGATTTTTTCAATATGAATAGAAACTGTCTAAAAAAATATTTAAAATAAACCTGTAGGGGCTTTCAACAGCAACATAAAATCGTTATATACAGTTTCAGCAACTCTTTTCCACCTTTAGCAAGGCAAGGAGTTGCTGTATATTTATTCGATAACAATTAAATTTAGATTTTATTAGATAAGTAAACCAAACACTTTATACAGAATTATAATATGTTGATCCTTCATTAATTGTTACCATTTATTTAAGATTCTGTAATTATTTTTAATTTATTTAACTCTTTTCTATAAAATGAGCTTTATAAACAAAGCGGTACCCGCCACTTATAGAAGTGGGGAACAATTTCTTGCCTCGTTATAAATTCTTTAATATAAAAAAGAGCCGTTGTATAGTTGTACAACGACTCACTTTTATTTGTTAATTTACACAGCTTTTCCAGTTAAAAATTATAGGTGTTACAGCTTATCAAATGAATAGTTAAATAATTTATAAAACATGTTGGTTTTCTTGGCAACAAACCATTGATAAGTTTGAACACCGATAGATTTTTAAGGTAGGAAGGTTGAGTAACTTTACTTATTTTGCTGGAAAGCCTCCACCAACACCTTGAGATTTTCATCCATAGCCTTTATGTAGCTATCGGCAGGTGCATCCTTTTCACCTGTTACTACTGGATCTAACAGGTAAACCTGTGCACCAGTTTGCTTTGCAATGGATTCTGCTGCTTTCTGTGAATACTGCGGTTCTGCAAAAAGCACCTTGCAGTTTGTTTTCTTTATTGTGTCAATTAATTCTGCAAGTTCTCCTGCACTTGGCTCTGTACCTGGCTCACGCTCTACAACAGAAACAATATTCAGTCCAAATTCTTTTGCAAAGTATGGAAATGCTTCGTGGAAGGTAACAATATCTTTATTTTTGAATACCTCTAACTCTTTATGCATTTTTTCACTTTGGGCTTCAAGTAGCTTTATATAAGCTTCAGCATTTTTCTTATAAGCATCAGCATTTGTAGCATCTAATGCAGCTAATCCGTCTGCAATGTTGCTAACTTCTTTAATTGCACCTAAAATGCTAACCCATACATGGGGATTTCCCTCACCATTTTCGTCTTTCAAAAGTTCTATTCCCTTTGAAGCCTCAATAATATTTAAACCCTTTTGCTGCTCCATAACCTTTTCCATAAATGATTCCATTCCTGCACCATTTATAATAAAAACATCTGCCTTTTCAAGTGTTTTTAAGTCTGCTGGAACCAGCTGATAATCATGCAAGCAACCTGTTTGTGGCTCTGTCATGTTTACAATACTAACATCTGGAATATCCTTAACTACATTCTGGGTAAAAACATACAGTGGATAAAAAGAAGTAACAACTGTGAAGCCCTTCTCACCTTCTGTATTTGTGGCTGTATTATTAGAACAGCCTGTAAAAATTAATAAAAACAAAACTAATAAAGATGTAAATCTTAATGCTTTAACCTTCATAATATATTCATGCCCCTATTGCAATTCTTACAAAAATAACAGCATGAACTCAATCCCCCCTTTTTTTCTATAGAATTTAATGTTGTTTCATAAGCAAATTATTAACAATTTTTTATCTTACAACTCAAACTTCGTAGCTGAATATGCTACTTAAAACCTATTAACATAAGGTGTGGTAGCAATTATTCTAGCAACAAACCATTGATAATTCTACCGCATCAATAAATTTTTATGTGCGAAGTTTGAGCCTATAATAAGTATTGTTATGTTTACACACTCATAGTCCTTAAATAATATGCTTTTTAAATGCAAATAATTCTTATTTACATTATAAACTAAATTCAAAAATTTGAAAAGGGTACTGGCTCAATTTCCCTAGCTACTAATTCATGCGGTTATTTTTGAAGCAAAGCGTTATAACAAAATAATGTTGTTACGAATTAATCAGTTCATTTATCATTTCCAAACTTGGCGGATTTAACGCTAATGGGAATCTGCTGCAAACAGTTGCTGCTGTAGCTGCAGCAAACTTAACGATATCTTCATCTGACATTTCCTTTAGCACACCATAAATTGCTCCTGCTTTAAAGGTGTCACCTGCTCCCAAAGTGCTCTGAACCTTGACCTTATAAGGCTTTAGCCTATGTATAGGCTGATTTTTTCTTCCAAACATTATTTCCCGAGAGCCAAAAGTAAATATTACAAGACCATTTGTATTTTCAGTGTATTTTTTGAAAAGTTCTTCTACGTCCATATTGGGATAATTATTTTTTATAAATTCATTTGATATAATATTAACCTCACAATGCTTATTTATAAAGGATTCTGGCTTACAATCTATTGTTACATATTTTTTACCTAATTCATTACAATACTGTGCTACTAAATCAGTCTGTTCCATAAAAAATGGGTCTAGCCCAACAACCTTTGCCTTTTCAATATCCTCTTTTACGGGAGTACTCCACCTTTTAACAACATCATCATAATAAGCCCCAAATCTTCCAAAGCAGGTTCTTGTATTTGTTCCTATCAGAATCATGTCCTGAACTCCGTCAAAAGTAGGGTCAATATATACACTTGACATATCAATACCAAATTTCTCAACTAAATATTTATTCAGAACCTCCATTGTCTTATTTCCTTGAAAATTACCATCTATTTTTACAGAACACTCTAGTGCTGACAACGCTACGGCACAACTGCCCGTTTCCCCTCCCGGAAGCAAGTAACTCTCTTTAATTTCACCATAGGTGTCCGCTTCAGGATATTCACCAGATAATAAATTCATTGTGGATACAAGGGTCATTCCGTACAAATACACATCATACTTAGTCATAGTAATTCCTCCTTGATAATTTTTTAACAACTCAATCTTCGCAGTTGAATATACTGCTTAAAACTTAGTAATATCAGGTGTGAGATACTTGCCGTTAAAATACTTTCATTAGCCTAACAATAAATTTCGCACCTTGTCCTTCTTTGCTATAGGCATAAATTGAGCCTCCTTGCCCTTCAATTATTGTTTTTGTGATGTATAAGCCTATACCAATATTTGTTGGGCTACTGCTATTTGAACCCTTGTAAAACCTATCAAATATCTTGGGTAGCTCTTCCTTTGAAATACCAGCACCGTTATCGCTTATAACAATCTGAACAAACACATTATTTTCTTCCCAGCATATATTTATTTCGCTACCATTAACACAATGCTCAATACTGTTTTTAATAATATTCGAAAAAGCCTCTGTAGTCCAGTTAATATCGTGCATTACTGTTACATTATCACTGCCCAAAGCATTTATACTAATATTTTTTTCAGAGGCAATAAGCTTTAAGCCAGCTATGCTTCTTTGAATAGTTTCAGATACCAAAACTTCCTTTTTGTCAAAATCAACTACTCCTGCCTCAAGCTTTGCCATTTTCATCATATTTTTTATCAGCCATTCCATTCTGTCCAATTGATTTTTGCTTTCTGCAAGAAACCGTTTTTGTTCATAGTCAGGCAAAGTTTTATCATTCTCTAATATGTCGTTAAACATTATAAGCGAAGCAAGAGGCGTTTTGAGCTGGTGTGAAATATCTGTTATTAGCTTTTTCAGAAATAGTTTTTCATTCCTTAAAGCTTGTACAGTATCACTTAATCTTTCACTCATCGTGTTTAGTTGATATGTTAAATGTCCAATATCCCCTTCCTCTATATCTCCGTCAACCAAGCTGTATTTTCCCTCAATAACAGCCTCGGCATTAACACTTAACTTGCGGAGCTTATTAAATATTTTGCTATAGGCTAGTACAAGAAATGCTAAAAAAACTATTGCAAAAAATGCAATTATTAAATATATCTTTGTATATGCACTTTTGAACTCCTTTTGCAGAGAACTGTTTTTGTCAATACTCAGTTTTTCATTATAAGAGTATTTTTCCAGTATTGTTTTACCATACTCGTAGTTGTCTTTATAGCCTTTAGTATAATTATTTACAATTTCCTCTTCAATTTGGGGATATTTCTTTGCTACAGCACCTATTACTGCTATATTCTGCCTTAACTGAACAGCATTTAACGTATTAGCAAAATCACTAAATAAATACATAACTATTATACCCAATAATATAATCAAAAATAGCATTATTCCAAATGCTAGCTGTACCTCTCTATTTTTAAACAGCCTCAAGGCTCAACCACCTCATTTTTCCACATATAGCCTATACCTCTAATAGTATCAATATGCTTGTAATCATCTGTCTCAATCTTTTCACGAAGCCTTTTCATGTAAACATTCAGAGTATTATAATCTACAAAATTCCCGTCTATATCCCACAGCTTTTCAATAATAGTATTTCTGCTTAATACATTACCTTTATTCTCAATTAACACAAGCAGCAGCTTATATTCCACCGCAGTTAAATATACCTCTTCCCCATTTACACAAACTTTACATTTTAACGGCTCAACAACTATATTTCCGCTTGTAATGGAGGTTGTTCCTCCTCCTCCTATGCTATTTTTCTGCCTTCTCATAAGGGCATTTATCCTTGAAACCAATTCACTTGTACGAACTGGCTTTGTTATATAATCATCTCCTCCGATGTCTAAACCAAATACTACATTAGGCTCGTCATCAAGTGCAGTCATAAATATAATGGGCACATCACTTGACAAGCGTATACTCTTGCAATAATCATATCCATTACCATCAGGAAGAGTAACATCTAAGAGAATTAAATTTATTTCTGCATTAAAAAATGCATGAGCTTCTTTGATATTCCTTGCAATTGCTACAGAAAAGCCCTGTTTTTTCAAGGAATATTCTATTCCCATTGCCAGAGGTCCATCGTCCTCTACTAACAAAATGTTCATGTTGTTAACTCCTTAATTTATTGAACACAAATTACAAACTCAGCTTTTCCAGACGAAAATTGGGTATTCATACTTATTAAGGGACATTGAGTCATCAATAGACTTTTTATGCAGTAAAAAGTTGAGTTGCTAAGCTATACCATATATTTAAGCTGAATACTCTTTCAATTATACCTCAAATACCTCCAAATATGATGCAGATATTGTTGTTAACGGAATAATTGATGATGATGACTTGACTGAAATAGTAAATCAGATTCTTAAAAACTCAAATTATCCGTTAAACTAACATCAGTTGCTACAAGACCCGGGGATACATGAAGTTTTAACAATATTAAAAATAATAAGTGCTGGCTTCAACCTTGAGTTGTTACCAGCACTCTTTTTATTCTTCACCTATTCCTCTAACCTCAATGCTTCCACAATATTCATGTCGTTGAGCTTTCTTAGTGGGAAAAGTGCTGCCAGCAAGGTTATTACAATAATACCTATACCTCCTGTTAAATATGGCCATACAGCCGCACTATAGCCTATATACCCCATTGGATTATTAGCAACAATCCCATAATAGGTAAGCAAAAAGGATATTGGTAGCCCTATTATACATGCAATAATACCGAATAATGCACCTTCTAGTAGTACCAGCTTTTTGAACTGCCACTTTGTCATGCCGATAGCTTTAAAGGTTGCATATTCTCTCTTTTTAACTAATAGGTTGATAGTTACTGTATTAATTATATTGACAGTTGATATCAGAATTATTAGTCCAATAAAGCCGTATATAAGAACCGATATTTGTAGCTGTAAGTCATCACTTTGCTTTTTCAATCTATATACATCAAAATAAATAGCTTTGTTTTCATCTGCAAGGACATTAAATTTCTCAAAATACTTATTTGTGTAATCAGGTGAATCAAAGTTCATTCCAATAACAGACAAACCATCTGTGCCTATCAAAGCCTTATAGTTCTCGGAGGACATTATAATTCCGTAACTGTCGTAGGTTAATGAATTATTTATAACCTCATAATCAACAATTCCTGCCACTTTGAAAGTAATAGTTTCTCCGTTGTCTATGATTTTTTTCATTTTTTCTTCATCTGGCTTCTTTAAATAATCAGAATTTAGAACAGGAAGCTTAATTTCATCGCCAACCTTGTACTTAGTGAAGTTATCATAAAATCTTTTATTGCTTTCATCAAAGCCACCTGCTTTTTGAAATATAATAACCTCTTTGTTTTTGCTAAAGCTCTGATAGTCAATTTTTAACTTATTTTCTGATACCAGTAGCTTCAAGGTGTTCTCATCATAACCAACAAGCTGAGTTCTGCTTACAATATATTTATCCTTGTATTCCTTTGTTGTTTCTAACTTTTTAATAGAAATAGCAAACTTGTCGTTTACTTTGCTTTTATCAATGGAATATGGAATTTCGCAATTATTTGTTTTAAATATTTCCTTTACACCTTCAAAGCCCATAATATCCTTAGCTAATTGTTCCTTTAAATAATCACTTCCAGCTTCCTTTTGAATAAAAGCACCTTCTATTTTAATACTTTGTGTTGCTATTTTATTGCTCTTAAAAAATATGTCCATGAAATTCGAGAAAAAAACAAACATTATAAGAGATATCATTAGAGAGATACAAGTTACATAAAATCTTTTCCTGCTTCTCTTTATGTTTTTATAAGCCACTTGACCTTCAAATTTGAAAACCAATTTTGCTAAATGCCCTCTTCTTCTCTTTACCTTGTCACCCTTGACAACCATTGTTCCCCTTATAGCATCAATAGGAGCAACCTTTGAAGCAGTTCTTGCTGGAAAAAATGCAGAAATAAATACTGTAGCAACACCTAATACCCCTGCACCTAATATTACCTGAGGATAAAAACCAATTTCAAATGCTCCGAGAAAATCGTCCATCAACACATTAAAGGTAAGCATTATTCCAGCAAAGCCTATCAAAATACCTATTGGTACAGCTATTATGCTCATAATAGCAGCTTCCTTAAATACCAACTTTCTAACCTGAGATTTAGTAGCACCAATACTTCTAAGTATTCCGAAATGCTTTATTCGTTCCATTACAGATATATTGAAAGCATTGTAAATAACCACCACTGTACAAAGAACTACAAAGGCTAAAATTAGGCTAAATATTTTCTCCATACTGTCATTTTTTTGTTTATCAGGTCCTTCTCCTATTAAATATAAGAGTTTTTGGTTAGCATCTAGCTTTACATTGTTAGCTTTAGCTATTTCCTTGGCTAAAGCAACTTTGCCCTTTTTCTGCTTTAGATTTGTAAAATAGTAATAGTCGTTTGAATCTTCAGCTGTGTCCATGTCCAAATAGCTTATTGCCAAGTTTTTTATTTCACTGCTATCAAAAGCTCCAACAACGGTATACTTACCTTCTCTAGCAGAACCTTCTTTTGGTTTTAGCTGACCAGAGAGAGTCTCTCCAAACTTCTTATCCTTTAATATAGCATAGAATTTTTTGTCAACTATAATTTCTGAGCCACTTTTGGGTAGTCTGCCTTCAGTAATTTTAACTCTGAACACATCCTTAAAGGCAGCAGCATCATAGGCTCTAACAGCTATGTTTTTCAAAGACTCTGTAAGTATATCAGTATCTATTTGAAGCATACCCTCTTCTTTAACTGCAGCTCCATTTTTAATTTCTGCATTGTTGGAAAGTATATTTACTTTTTCTTTGTTGGCATTATAGAATACCACCTCAAAATTTCCTTTATCCTCCTTAGCTCGCTCTATTTCACTGTTAATACCGCTGTAGTATATGCTTCCTATACATGTAAACATGGCTATTGCTATAATAACTCCAAGCAATGTAAGTACTGTCCGTCCACCGTGCTTTTTCAAATATTTCGTGGTAAGTGCTGAATAATTTTTCATTTATCTCACCACCTCATCAGAAGATATCCTACCATCAACTATACTGATAACTCTGTCCGCCATACCTGCAATATTCATATCATGGGATATTAAAATTAAGGTCTGATTATATTTTTTTGCTGAATATTTTAGTAGCTCCAGAACCTCTCTTGAATTCTTTGTATCCAAATTCCCTGTTGGTTCATCTGCCAATATGATAGACGGCTTGTTTGCTAATGCCCGCCCAATGGAAACACGCTGCTGCTGACCTCCTGATAATTCTGACGGAAGATGTCTTCTTCTTTCCTTCAAATCAAGTATTGTTAAGAGTTCATCAATGTACTGCTTATCTTCTTTCCTATTGTCTAAAAGAAGAGGCATTAGTATGTTCTCTTCAGCTGATAATACAGGAATCAGATTATATGCCTGAAACACAAAGCCTACTTTTCTCCTTCTGAGTATTGAGAGATCATTTTCTTTGAGTGAATAAATATCCATATTATCTATAAATACCTTACCTGATGTTGGCTTGTCCACTCCTCCCATCAAGTGAAGCAGTGTACTTTTACCAGAACCACTAGGTCCAACAATAGCGACAAATTCACCCTTTTTCACTGAAAAGCTTATGTTGTCAACTGCAATTACCTCATTCTGACCTTTACCATATTTTTTAGATAGATTTTCAATTCTTAATACTTCCATTTTGTCCTCCCTGCCTTTTATCAGGCACTAAATATACTTTAATAATTTGTATTTGTTTCTATCAATTAGATTTTCTAATAGCCACACGCTATGTGTCTTTATACAATTAATTATACGAGGCAAAAATTACAAATACATAAATTTGAAACTTACAATTATGTAATTTAATTTTAAGTATATTCAAAGCATAGTTCGCCTAACCAATACCTTATCGGGCTAAGGCTTTGAACCATAATAGACTTTTGTAATAGCTTAATTTTAGCATTGATAAAAATATAAGTATTTATTTTCTTTAATTGTAAATACTACTTTTAATGATGGGTATTCCTATGACTTCAATTTTTGCCTTATGGAGATAAATATATGTTTAAAAGACTAAAAAATAAATTTTCTGTAAAAAATAATTTAAAAAATGAAAAGGTTGATAATAAAGTATTTACTCTTAATAAATCCTTAGAACACAATATTGCTACAATTAAAGAATTATTTAAAGATGATGATACACTTGTTTTTAGACGCTTTGAAAACGAGATAAATAATGATATTAAGTGCTGCATTGTATTTACTGATGGAATGATTAGCAGTTCAATGCTCAATGACAATATAATAAAACCGATACTAATATGTAAAACAATTCAAAGTAAAACAAATATATTAGATGATATTATGAATCGTGTATTATCATCAAACAATGTTAAAAAGATATTCCAAGTCAATGATATAATTGATTCCCTTGTAAGAGGAGATACTATCCTTTGTGTTGATGGCTCATTAGACGCTTTAGCAATTGACTCAAAGGGCTGGCAAACTAGATCAATTTCAGAGCCTGAAGCTGAAAGAGTAATGCGTGGTTCAAGAGAAGGCTTCACCGAGTCCTTGTTTATGAACCTCTCTATGCTAAGAAGAAAGCTAGCAACTAATAATTTAAAATTCAAAATGAGAGTCATTGGAAAACAAACAAGAACTAAAATTTGCTTGTGCTATATTGAAGGTATTGCAGACAAAAAAATTCTTGACGAGCTTAACAAACGGCTTGATAAAATTAACATAGACGGAATCACTGGTTCGGGAACTATTGTAGAGTTTATCAGGGATTTCCCATTTTCTCCTTTTAAAACAATTGGGGGAACAGAGAGACCTGATGTTGTTGCCGGAAAACTATTAGAAGGACGTATTGCCATATTTATGGATGGAAATCCCTTTATCCTTACGTTACCCTTTGTATTTATAGAATATTTTCAATCAAGTGAAGATTATTATATGAATTTTTATTATGCTTCAACAAATAGATTGTTAAGGATTTTAAGCTTTATCATAACAATAAGTATTCCTGCTTTATATATCGCATTAACAACCTTTCATCAAGAATTGATACCATCAGCATTTGTTAAAAGCATTGCCGCTGCAAGACAAGGTGTGCCTTTTCCAACCGTTATAGAAATGGTATTACTTTTACTTACCTTCGAACTGCTTAGAGAAACGGGCACACGTATGCCATCCTTTTCTGGCACAGCAATAAGCGTTGTAGGCGGTTTAGTTTTAGGTTCAGCAGCTGTCGATGCAAGAATCGTAAGTGCTCCTGTTGTAATTGTTGTAGCTTTAACTGCTGTTACAGGACTGACAACACCAAAGCTTAAAGGTCCTATTATAACAATTAGACTGGCATTAATAATTCTTTCAACTATAATTGGCTTTTATGGTTATTTATTTGGAATAACAGCAATTTTGATTCATTTGTTTCAGATGCGTTCTTATGGTGTTCCCTATATGCTGAACTTAACAAATTTAAAACCCGATGATATGAAAGATTCTATAATCAGAGTACCTTGGACTTTTTTAAGATTTCGTTCTAAATTAATTACTCCAAACAATTTGGTCAGGAACAATTCTGGAGGCAAAAAGAAATGAAAAAAGCAATTAGTTCAGCAAAATTTATTCTATTAGCAGTACTAATAATAACAAATTCAATATATTTTTGCGGTTGCTGGAATTATAATGAAATTGAAGAGTCATTAATCGTATTAGGAGTTGCAATTGATAAAAATAAGTCTGGAGACAAATATCTGCTTACTTTTGAAGTATTGGATTTTGAAATGTCTGGCAAAGATGCAAAGCAGGGCACAAAGTTTATTGAATCAGAGGGCAAAACCATATTTGAAGCAATAAGAAACACACTGAATATTGTAGGCAAAAAATTATATTGGCCCCATGCAGATATTGCAATAATCAGCGAAGAAATTGCCAAAGAAGGAATCATTCCTGCACTTGATTTCATGTATAGGGATTCCGAAGTACGTACTGAAATGTATATACTAATATCTAGAGAGAAGACGGCAAAGGAAGTATTAATGCAGGGAATGCTCTTATCACAAGCCAGTTCAGATAATATTCACAATTTGCTTGATACTCAAGATATCTCAGGAAAATTCCCCCATGTACTTGTCTATAAACTGATTAACTATATGAAAACGGGAAATATTATGTTGCCTGCTATTGAACTCAAAGAAATACTTGGGAAAAAAACAACAGTAATTTCATCCACTGCCATTTTTGAAAATGACAAGCTAATTGGATATTTAAATAAAGATGAATCCCAAGCTCTTCTTTTTGTGAATGATTATATCAAAGGCGGATTAATTACCTTTGATATGGATACCGCCAATAAAAAAGAAAAAATATCTCTAGAAATTTTTAAATCCAAAACAAAGGTCAAACCCTGCTACATTGATAATAAGCTTACTATGGATATTGATATCAAAGTAGATGCCGCAATTGGAGAGACAGCAACCTCTGTTGATTATATTAATGGTGAAAACTTTGAACTGTTAAAAAAAACTGCTGAAAAAGAAATAAAAACATCTGTCGAAAACTTAATACAAAAGGTACAGTTAAAATTTAACGCAGATATTTTGTATTATAATATATTTATAAAAGCAGATATGCCTAAAGTATGGAGGAGCATTGAAGGTGATTGGAAGAATAATATTTTCAAGAATTTAAAATCAAATGTAAAGGTATATATAAAAATAAGAAACAGTGCATTTGTTATGAAGTCAATAGAACTAAAATAAGTTTGTGCCAAAATGGGACGTGGGAGGGGTTATCAGCTCGAAACCAAGGTTTGTGAATACATCATGGTGCGTTTTCGAGCTCTGAAAAGCCACAAGTCTCTTTTCAGAGCTTTTATATCGGTGCGGGAGGTTAGTATGCTAATAGTCATGTTTTTCTGTACAGTTAGTATTGCTCTATTTATTATTTTTGAATTAGTCCCTATCTTTCGTGAGAAAAAATGGAAAGTTTTTGTGACATATATAGTTCTTATTTTAATTTCCTATATCAATGATATATGTTATTTTTTTGATATTAATGTACCAAGCCCCCATTTATTAATAGATAAGCTAATTGTATTAATTTATGGGCTAAAGAAATAATTTTCCTTAATAGAATATAACTAATATGAGGTGGTATAAAGTTCTCTATCATTTGGTTTTTCTCTAATACAAATGATAATGGAATATGATTATGAATAAAGAGACAATCCCTAATAGACAAGGTATTTATATTATAGTAATGTTTTTTACTGGCAGTCTTGCTATAGTAGGAACAAATATTACAGCAAAACAGGACGTATGGCTCTCTATTATATTAACAACATTAGTGTCAATTCCAATGCTGTTTGTATACTCAAAGCTTTTGACAACTTACCCTGGAAAGAATTTATTTGATGTTTTTATTGAGGTATTTGGAAGCATTGTAGGTAGAATAATATCTCTGTTATTTGTTTGGTATACATTACATTTGGGCTCGCTAATAATACGTAATTATTCAGAATACATTAATATATCTTCATTTCCAGAAACTCCGCAGATGGTAATGGTATTTTTTATGGGGTTATTATGTATATGGATTTCCAAAGCTGGAATTGAGGTTTTGGGGCGATGGACCTCATTTGTAGCTCCAATTATAATTTTTATACTGGTATCTACAATTTCGCTTTCTTTATCTAACGTAGATTACAACGTTTTAAAACCAATTATGTATGATGGAATGGCTCCTGTTTTATCAAGCTCTTTTTCCTTTTTGTTCTTCCCATTTTTAGAGGTAATAATTTTTACAACGCTTTTTAACAACTTATATGATAACAAGAAAACCTTTAATGTATTTTTAATTAGTATTCTTATTGGAAGCTTTATAATGCTGCTGGTTCTGTTGAGAAATATAATTGTCTTAGGACCTAACATCATTAATGATATTTTGTTTCCTGCAATACTTGCTGTTGAAGTAATAGACATTGACATCTTCGTTGAAAGAATAGAAATAGTGGTGTCAATAGTCTTTGTTTTTGGAGCCTTTGTTAGGATAAGTTCCTGTCTGTTAGCCACGTCCATCGGAGTGTCAAAAATTCTTGGTATTCATAATTACAGATATCTTGTTGCTCCCTTAGGATTTACTATGATGTGTATGTCAACTATTGTTTTTAGCAGTACTATGGAAATGTTTGACTGGGCTGGTAAATACTACTCATATTATGCTATTCCTTTTCAAATAGTAATTCCTATTATTACTTTAATTACTGCTAAAATCAAAATAAAATTACAAAATAAAAATCAAAAAGCAAATATTAAAATCAGTGGCACTCCACAGAGTGAATTAGAATAATTATATTGTTACCACCACTTTTTTTTCTTAAAATAATACAGCATAGTACCTGAAATGGATAGCATAACTAGCCACAAAGCTGGATACATCCATTGCCAGCTTAACTCAGGCATGTTTTCAATATTCATTCCATATACTCCCACAATAAAGGAAAGGGGCATAAATACTGTTGAAATTATGGTTAGTACCTTCATAATTTCATTCATCCTGTTGCTTGTGCTAGAAAGATATACATCCATCATTCCAGAGAGTATATCTCTTAGTGTCTCAGTTGTGTCCATAACCTGTACTACATGCTCATATAAATCTCTGATATATATTTCTGTAGCTTCCTTTATTAAATGGCTATCTCCCCGTCCGAGAGAAGACAGTACATCCCTTAAAGGCCATACACCTTTATGTAAAAAAAGCACCTGTCTCTTTAGTTTATTGATAGTCCTTAGAGTTTTATCTGTTGTTTTATTAATCATTTCATCCTCTTCGGCTTCAATTGTCTCACTAATGCTTTCTAATACATTAAAGTAATCATCAACAATTATATCCAATAAACAGTACATTAAATAATCTGCACATAGCTTTCTCTCACGAATCAAGCCCTGCTGTAATCTTTTTATAACAGGCTCAAATACATCAATATCTCTTTCAGAAAAAGAAATAATGTAGCTGCTGCCCAATATAAAGCTTATCTGTTCAATATTGAATTCATTATCCTTAGCATTATAAAAAAGCATTTTAGCTGAAATATACATGTATTTGTCATAGTATTCTATTTTAGGTCTGTGATCGGTATTCAAAATATCTTCCATTGTAAGTGGATGTATGTCAAATACCTCACCAATTTTAGCAAGAATATCAACCTGATGAAGACCCTCAACATTTATCCATTTGATAGTTTCCCTATTGTAATCCAATCCAGATAAATCATCAAGCATGAGTTCTCTTTGTTCAAAAATTTCTTCATTGTATTCAATTAGAGATATTTTTGTTGTATCTCTTTTTTTATCACCAATATGAACTAAGCTTCCAGGGGGCAAGCCTCTATTTTTAGAACGAGATTTAACTATCTTCTGCACTCTAATTTTCACACCTCCTTTTTTTATAGCTCTCACTACACTGCAAAAACACATGTGTAATAACTAAAGTTCAATTTCAAGCTTTATCAATTTAGCTAATACCTTTATTTCCTTTGTACTAATTGTTTCTGTTATTAGATTTCCTTTATTGTAGATAAGAAGAAGCTTATCTGACTGAAGCCTTTTTACCTGTCTTACCGCTCTTAAGCCATTGTACTCTACAAAATAAATACCATCTTTGTCTATTTCACTTACCAAAACTGAAAAGGCTCTATCTCCTTTATAAATTCTAAAACCCGACATATCACTATCTTCTATATTCAGATAGAAAACCTTTTCCTTGGCAAAGCCCCCAACCTTATTTTTCTCTATTGGCAACAGCTTTTTGTCTACCATTCTATCCATTTTGTAGTCATAAATAGGGACAGTTTTAAGAATATTACCGAAAGCATCATCCCATACTTCTTGTATAGGTTGTTGTGGAGCTGTTTTTTGAACAGTATTTGCAGCAGCTTTTGTCTTTAAACCAACATTTGTATTCAAACCTCTTCCTGCATCCTCAATCTTTGACGAAGCAATATCATCTGATGCAAATAGTCCAATTGGACCAAGTTCAAAATCTAAAGCCTTTGAAAATCTACCTATCATATCATCGCTAACAATTTTCTTACCTGTTTCTATATCAAGAACAAAGCCCTCAGAAACACCTAATTTCTTTGCTAGCTGTTTTGGAGACATGCCTTTTTGTATTCTTAATTTGCTTATTTCCTGACCTATTCTACTCATCTCAATAGTATTCCTTTCATTTTCCGAAATTCTTTAAATGTGATTTCAATGTGTAAATTTTGAGCAACAAATATTATCTAGCCCATAAAACCAGCATATATGAATTATACTTATCAAAACTATTTCCTGCAAAATCTCCAAAAAGCTTAACCTTTTTAAAACCAGCATCTGTGACTGCTTGCAGTAATTCATCCTCAAGGAGTGGATACAGGGGTATCTCATTTTCATAGGATTTCCTATTAACAGTTAGTTTTGTCTTAAAATATATTTTGTTTTCCTGCTTGGTGTAGCTGTAGTTTCTTTCAAAGTTCAACCCAATACTTTCATCGATAATTGTAGGCAAGCTTTTTATGTCCTTTAATAGAACCCTATCAAAATTAATTATCTGAAGAATCAGACTTCCGCCATTATTCAATAAATTTCTTGTGTTGCATATAAAGCTTTTTATTTGTTCCAGATTTTGCAGATGCACGATAGAATTGCCAATGCAAAAGACTAGATCAAATTTATCAGATATTTTACTCTCTAAATCCAGCATATTTGCCTCTATGGACTTAATAGGTTTTCCGGCTGCCTCTGCTTTAATTTCAAGTTGTCGCACCATCTCAGCGTCTAAATCTGCTGCTGTAACTAAATAGCCTTGTTTTGCCAGCTCAAGAGAATACCCTCCTGTCCCACAAGCAATATCTAGCACTGTTTTAGGTGGATTTCCAGCTACCTCTTTTATAAAGCTAACCTGCTCATCTCCTGTTGGAAATATATAGTCGTAATACTGTGATATCTCTTCATAAAATCCCATATGCATCTTCCTTTATAGTTAAGATTATTTTTTCGCCTATGATTTACTGAACCATAGGGCTTTTATTTATTTATAACTGCTATAAGGAATTTAATTGGTATTCCCTGCTTAGAAAACATCATTTCATGCTCTGTGGGAATACTTCCCTCAAACCCGCTTGCATGTAAATCCTCAGTTATATACCTTATTATAAACCCATTATCTTCAAAATATTTAATTGAGTGTTCGAAGAGCTCATCATTATCAGTTTTAAACCAAATCTCTCCGCCATCCTTGAGGAAGGTTTTATATTTTACAAGCTGCTTGCTATGGGTAAGCCTTTTTTTGTTACATCCCCTTTTAGGCCATGGGTTGCAAAAATTTATGTATATCCTGTCTATAGTATCAGTACTGTCAAGCATATTGTCAATCAGCTCTATATTCTGTGACATAAGTCTTATATTGTTTACAAAAGCATGACCTGCCTCATCATATATCTGTACTATCTTGCGCCTTGCAAGTGCTAAAACTTCACTTTTTATATCTATAGCAATGTAATTTATATGCTGATTAGCAGCCCCAATCTCTGAAATAAATACACCTTTACCACATCCAAGTTCTAAATGAATGTCATTATCATTACCAAAAAGTTCCTGCCATCTACCCTTGTATTTAGGCGGGTCAGCAATAAAGAAATGGCAAGCTGCCAATTCAGGTCTTGCCCATGGTTTTCTTCTAAGTCTCACATTTACACATCCTATATCTATTATTATTAACTCAACTTTCGCAAATAAAGAGTCTATTAGTGCTCAAAATTATCAATAGTCTATTTCCAAAATAATTGCTTAACATTTTTAAACACACTACTTAAAAACCACCTGTGGGGTTTTGCTACTAGATAACTCACCATGTTTTTTACAAAGCTAAATTTCGAGCTAGTCACATTTTATTTTACAGGTTGTGTTGTACTTGTGTCTACTATAAATTTAAACTTATTTTACAGCTTCTTTTATATATATTTCCAAAACTCAGACAAACCTTAGTGTATTAACGTAATAAATGTTTGGAAATATATGCACTTGCTGCAGCTTGTCAAAATTATTTCAAATATAATTGTAATATATGCTATTATAAGAAATATGCTTATTTTAGAATATTTTTTTAGAAAAAATAATTAGCTTAAAAGAATGTGGAAGTAGTAGTCAAAAGCTGCCTACCTTCATGAGCTCTTTATCAAATTTTGTGCCGTAATCCGGCGTGGAGGTTAGTATGGATAGTTTTTTGTTTATATTAAAATCAATTATACTGGGTATCGTGGAAGGTATTACTGAATTTTTACCAGTATCTTCAACAGGGCATCTAGTAATTTTTGAGAATTTGTTAGGTTTTGAAAGTATCAGTCCAAACTATGTTGAAATGTATACTTATGTTATTCAGCTCGGTGCTATATTGGCTGTTATAATTCTATATTGGAGTAAGATTAAAGATACACTATTAAATTTCTTTCCCCATAAAGTTGGTTATGCAAGATCTGGTTTTAAATTTTGGTTTATGATTTTTATTGCCTGTATTCCCGGCGGAGTTTTTGGAGTATTGCTGGATGATATAGCTGAAAAATACTTATTTAAGCCTTTACCTGTTGCTATCACTCTGTTTTTAGGTGCTATATGGATGCTATATGCAGAAAACAAATTCAGAAACAACAATCTTGTAAAGCAGGAATTAAGTGTAACACCTAAGCAAGCTATAATCGTAGGTGCATTTCAATGTTTGGCGATAATTCCAGGTATGTCTCGCTCAGCCTCAACTATTATTGGAGGTTGGGTATCAGGTCTTTCAACAGTTGTTGCCGCTGAATTTTCCTTCTTTTTGGCAATACCTGTTATGGTGGGCATGAGCTTCCTGAAGATAGTTAAAATAGGCGGGTTTGCTGCACTTTCCCCACTGGAAATAACTTCGCTAATTGTAGGGTTTATTGTTTCCTTTGTAGTGGCTTTAGCCGTAATAAATAAGTTTATATCATATTTGAAAAAGAAGCCTATGAAGGTTTTTGTATATTATAGAATGATATTCGCTGTAATCGTATTATTGGCTGGGTTAGCAGGGTTATTTTAAAAACTTTATATGATTTACTCAACCTTCGCAGTTGAATATACTGCTTAAAGCCTAGCAATATCAGGTGTGGTAGCAATATCAAATGAAAAATAAAATAATTTCATAAAATAAGTTAGTTTCATATAAATGCATACTAAATTGTATTGTTTAGGTAATTTATTAAGATTATAATATTCTTAGGATTAAACTGCCTATTACATCTCTTAGTTTTTAACATTTCATTTTAGTTAGTGCTATCTTATTAATTTATAAGGAGGTTATTTTATGAAGCATATAAACGAAATAGTTCCCTACAATAAATTTTGGGGAAATTGCATTACAAATATGTTTATTTCAATTCTTCAAAAGGAACACCCCAGCTATGTGCCTCTTAATTATTCCAATAGTTATGAGTACCATTTTCATCCTTTCCGTCTAGATTATACCAAAGAGTATTATGATTTTTTTGGAGACAACATTTTTGTTTTTAACAGATATAATTTTTCCAATAAAGAAGATTTTCTTCCAGAACTAAAGAACATAATAATTAATAATCCATATATAACATTGTATGTTGATTTATTCTACTGGAATAAGGACTGTGCATATTACAATAGAATACATTCTAATCATTTTGCATTTATTATTGGATTTGATGAAGAAGAAGATGTATTTTATGCCATTGAAGATGATGTTAGTTTAAGCTATGAAATACGTAAAATCCCCACACAAAGTGTTATTAAGGCTTTTCATTCAGATTTTAAGGAAGACTTTGAAGATTATAGAATTATTACATTTAAAAATAGTGAGCTTAAGCCTTATGTCTTAGATTTTGATTACATTAAAAAAGATACCGAAAGGTTGATACTTAGATTGGAGGAGTTTATCGAAAGAAAACATGCTTTAGATGAAGAACGGCCTCTTACCGAGATTACTAATGTCCATCACTATACATATGAATTTGGAAAAATATCTAATAGAATGAAGGGAAATATCATTTTCTTTGAAAATTTAAGAGATAACGGCATTATCAGCAAAGAACTTTGTGATGAACTTATTATATCGGCAGATGAAATGATTAAAAAGTGGATGTTGGTGAAAAATATTTTCTTTAATAACTGCCTACGCAAGAAATTTTCTGAAATTGAAAAGATTGAAAACCGCATCACTGAGCTTTTTATAAAAGAAAGAGATATGTGGTCAAAGCTGATAGCATATCAACATATAGTTTAAAACAAATAATTATTTAATAATGGATGTATCGGGTGGTGTTACTAATATATTGTAGACATTCTAAGCTGACCTCATTAAAATAAAGCATGTATCCTAACACCATCCGGAGGTAGATTTTAATGAAATACATAAAAGAAATAGAGCCATATAATATATTTTGGGGGAATTGTATTACCAATATGTTCCTTACATTTCTTCTAAAAAACAACCCAAGCTATGAGCCCATTATTTATCTAAATGATTACGAGTATATTTATGAAACTGACAATGCTTTTAGAATGGATTACACGCAAGAGTATTATGACTACTTTAAAGATAATATATTTATTTTTAACTGCTGCAATTTTATAGACAAAAGTAATATCATTGCAGAGCTTAAGGAAATATTAATTAACAACAAATATATCACGATAAATATTGATCTGTTCTATTGGAACAATCAGGGACCATTTTTTAATAAAATACATAAAAGTCATTTTTCAAATATTATAGGTTTTGATGATGATGCAGATATTTTTTATGCAATTGAGGACGATATTAATTTAAACTATAAAATAATGGAAATCCCTACTAAAACTGTTATTCAAGCTTTTTGTTCTGAATTCAAGGATAGCCGTGAAGACTATAGGATAATCACCTTTAAAAGCTCTGAGCCTAAACCTTATCAGCTTAATAAAAATCAAATAATATTGAATTCAAGTAGAATAATTAAAAACATAGACATATTCTTAAAAATAGATAGTATTATAATTAATACTCTTCTTGATGATATCCATTTCGTAAATCTATATATTTTTGAATTTGGCAAAATATCTTATAGGTTAAAAGGAAACATCCTTTTATTCAAAAAGTTAACAGAGTTTGGTATGATGAGCGAGAATCTTACCTGTCAATTAACTGTTCAAGTAAATGAAATATGCAAGAAGTGGTTAAAAATAAAAAACATCTTTTTTAAGCAAAGTCTCTGTAATAAAGTAAAAGACACTAATAAAGTAGAAAAATTGATCAAGGAAGCTTTTATTGATGAAAAAGAAATGTGGTTAAAATTTATAGAACTAATTAATTAAATTTCTTAAGATTTTTATATCCTGATAAAAACCAACTAATACATTTTAGCTTATTAGTTGGTTTTTATTGGCTTTCTTATTGACTATTTTATAGACATTATGATAATATGTTTATATATTAATAGACATTTTATTATTATGTTTTAATTTCAAATAACAAAGGATGTGTTCACAATGTCAAAAATAACAGAATTATTTTGGAGTGCCCCCATTGATTCTATAAAAAAAGGTTATATCGAAGAAGCTGAACATTATGTGTGTTTGCTTTGCGGTAAAAAAATTGAGAAAGGCATTATTTATCAAGAGCAAGGTTGTTTTTATGAAGCCGAAAAATTTATGCGTATTCATATAGAAGCTGCCCATAACTCAGTATTTGAATACCTTATTAATTTAGAAAAGAAAATCACAGGTATTTCTGAACACCAAAATAATCTAATAAAGCTATTTTATCAAGGTAAATCTGATAGTGAGATTCAGCAGGATTTAGGTATCGGAAGCAGCTCTACCATTAGAAATCACCGCTTTGTGTTGAAAGAAAAAGAACACCAAGCTAAAATTTTTCTTGTGTTAATGGAGCTTCTAAAAGAAAATAACAAAAACAGCAAACAAGCCTCTGAACTCATAACACCACATAAAACAGCCACAATGGTAGATGACCGCTACAAGATTACTGAGGATGAGAATGATAAAATCATAAAAAAATACTTTATTCAAGGCCCTGAAGGCCCTCTTAAGACCTTTGATATGAAGCAAAAAAGCAAGCTGGTAGTTCTACGTCAGATAATTAAGCATTTTAAACATAGCCAAATATATACAGAAAAGCAGGTTAACGAAATATTAAAGACCATTTATCCCGATTTTGCAACAATAAGAAGGTATTTAATTGAATACGGATTTATGAATAGGAAGTCAGATTGCAGTCAATATTGGCTCAATGAAGAACCATCTGCTTCTACTGATAAAGCAAGTATTAGCTCTGCTAATGTTATGGAGGATAAGGAAATGAATCACAGAAAAGAATTAATTCAGAAATATAAAGAAATAAAAATCGAAGCGGGAGTATATCAAATCAAAAATTTAAAAAATCAAAAAATACTGGTTCGCTCTACATTAGATTTGAAAACAATGAAAAGCACACAAATGATGCTTCGCAGTAACGGCTTTAGAAACAGACAATTACAGGAGGACTGGAATCTTTATGGTGAAGCCGCCTTTTCCTTTGAAGTTTTGGAGGTTCTTGAAGAAAAAACAGATGGTTTCTTTGACAAGCATTATGAACTAAAGCAGCTTGAAAAGAAGTGGCTTGAAGAGCTTCAGCCTTACGGTGACGCTGGATATAACGGTAAGAAAAAAAGTATTTCTAAATTGTAACCTCTTTTTTCTCGCAGCTGATATATACTTATATATAAAGTAATCAACTTTTGCAGTTAAAAATCGTAGGTGTTGAGAGAACTTATTAAATGAAAATTAAGTAATTTCACAAAACAAGTTGGTCTACCTACGTTTTTTATGAAAAAAAGCACTATGTCGATTAGGTAAAACGCTGAGATAACATTACTATTTCTCACAATTATGCTGTAATAAACCATTGAGAATTTGTATACCGATAGACAGACTTTTATGTGCGGAAGTTGAATAAAGTATTTAAAGGAGAGCTACTCTTATGAAAAAAAACATTACATTTTTATTGTTGGTAGTTATGTTTTTTACAAGTTTCAATTTCAATACAAGTGCTGAAGAAATAACGCTCCTGCCTGCTGTTGAAGCAACCAGTGCTGGAGATAAATGGGGTTATATAGATCAAACTGGGCTATTTGTAATTAAGCCCACATATGACTATGCTACAGAATTTAATGACAAAGGAATAGCAATTGTCAATAATTTTGGTAAATATGAAGGCGGTTACGGGGATGTTTGTTTTATTAACAAATCAGGTAAGGTTGTGTCAGGTCCATTTATCTCATATACACCTGAATTTGAAAATGGTTTAGCAATAATTGTAACTGATAAAGCCTCCTCAGTTGTTGTTGATGAAACAGGTAAAGTAGTCTTACAAACCAAATATTCTCTTGTTAATTATTCGGAAAGCCTATTTAGCTTTTATGATTCACAAAAAAGTGGATATGGCTTTATGGATTTGAAAGGCAAAATAGTAATACCTGCAAAATATCTCAGTGTGGAACCCTTTGAGAACGGAAAAGCTGCAGTTGAGGTAAGCTCTGGCAAATATTCTATCATAGATAAAACAGGCAAGGTTATAGAAGTTCTAAAGGTCTATATTCCTTATTGTTCTGAAGGTCTTACAGATTATTTTGATAATAAAATCAATAAATATGGATACAAGCTATCAAATGGGACTGTTGCTATAAAACCTCAATTTCTATCAGCTTCACAGTTCAAAGACGGGTACGCTGTAGCAAGTATATCTCATGGAGAATATGGTCAACGTTATGGTCTGATCAATAAAAAAGGTGAATATGTTGTAAAACCTGAGTACTCAGATATAGCATATCTTGGGCAGGGTTTATACTCTGTTACAAAAAACTTTAACATGTTTGATTATTACTATGCACCTAAAGCTCTAATGAATACTAAAGGTGAGCTGCTAACAGACTACAAATTTAATAGTATTACAGAGTTTTACGGTGAATATGCAGTTGCAAACAGTAATGCCACCACCCTTTTCATTGACAAAAAAGGCGATATTTTAGAAAATCTCCCACAGGTTAAAGGTATAGGGCATATGAAGTTTATCGGAGATGTTATAAAGGCCGAGGTTGATGGTGGTTTAGTGTATTTTGATAAAAATGGTAAAATCATTTGGCAAAAAAATGAAACTGTACCTCTTAGCAATAATATAAGCGTTAATAAAATCAAGTACAGAAGAGATTATCTTACATATATTGAATATCCAGAAATAAAAGGTATGAAAAATAATGCTACTCAGCAAACCGTTAATGCAAAGCTAAAGAAATTCTTCCTTGATGGCTATGAGGATAATCCAGTTGAAATAAAGAGCAACACCGATGATAATGCTGAATACTCAGACGAAGAATATTATGAAGATGTTTCTATAAACTTTAGCGTTCAGAAAAATAAAGCTTTGCTCATAATAGAAAAAACAGGCTATTGGTATCCCATTGGTGCTGCCCATGGTCAACCTTCTAAAGATTATTTATATATTGATATAAATACAGGAGCTTTTTATCAACTGAAGGATTTGTTTAAATCAAATATCAAGTATACAGAGAAACTTGCTTATATTGTTAATAACCAAGTAATGTTTAACACAAGAATTGGGGATATATCTGGAGCAATCGGCTACTTTGTTGATAAGGTAGATGTTACGCTAGAACAGCCCTTTATCATTGGTAAAGACTCTCTAAAATTATATTATGCTCCTTATGAAATTGCTAGTTATGCAGCTGGCTTTGTTGAATTTGAAATTCCCTACGGACAATTAACAAGCATAATTGATACAAAGGGAGCCTTTTGGACTTCCTTCGATAAAAAAATAATTAATAAGAAAATTAATTTGTTATCCTATGATATTAAAGCTAGTGTTGTTAAATCAATTGAAACTTTGATGGACTCCTACGAAAAAAATATGATTGAAGCTATAAACAGCAACAATTTTTCAAAGGTTGAAGGCTGTCTGCTAAAAGGGAGCAATTTATATAATTCACAAAAAAAGCTGATTCCATATCTCTACAAGAAAAATACAAAGGAAAAGCTCACTAAATATGAAATTTATGCAATTGATTACGACTATGAAAACAAACAATACAGGGCATATGTTTTAGAAGAAGTAGCAATTAAATACTCTGGAAAAAACTATGTTAATAATAAATATAGCTGGTGCTATACTTTAAAAACTGATAGTGAAGGAAATTACAAACTTACAGATATTGTTAAATGGTAATATGAGTTAGGAAGAATAAATCCTGTTTATCGCAAAAGACAGAGCTACCAAAAAATCTCTGTCTTTTATTCTTACAATCCAACATTAATTTAAATGACTCAGTTTCCCATTGAAAAATTAGATATTTAGACTTATCAATGGGAATTTGAGTCAGATAATTATTACAAGGCAATATGTCCAAATAGTCTATTAGCTTTATTTATAAGCTATTAATCTGTTTTTTCTGTTTCCTTTCCAAACACCGCTCTAGCACTCTCTGCCTGAGGATTATGGTTAATATTCTTTGATGGGAAAGCTCCATCCTGCTCTTTGCTTTTTGTATTTCTATTTTTTTTGTTTTTCCCCATTATTATCACTCCAAAATATTTTATTGTATGCTATAAAATTATAGTCATTTTATATTTAGTATAAATATAATTATTTATTTTATTCACTCAAACTCAGTATATATTGCTCTGCTTATTTAGCACAAACCATTGACAATTATATTAATATATCATATTATTTTGATATATTAATATAATTTTTTTCCTATAAAATATAACGTATTCTATGATTTATGGAGGTAAGATTTTGACAAATGTAAAAATGCTAGAAAATAAAGCCGAGAAACTTAAGGCATTAGCACACCCACAAAGATTATGTATTGTGAATGGACTTATCCAAGGTGGATGTAATGTTACTAAAATTCAAGAGTGTATGAAGCTTCCTCAGTCCACAGTATCTCAACATCTTGCAAAACTAAAAGCTGCAGGAATTATTGATGGACAGCGCAATGGACTTGAGATTTGCTATCGTGTAATAGACGAAGATATTATAAATATAGTAAAAATACTGTTAAAAGATTAATACTAACTAGATACCACTTTTTCTTAATTTCTTTTTATTGTGTAAATCAAAATTTTATTTTTTATTCTTCTTTTATAGTTTGTTCCTTTTTTTCTTTCTCTATCTTTCTCCAGTGATAAGCAAAGGTAGGTAATGCAACTATTACAACAGCGATAGACTTTGCTACATTTTTTTTGCTATCTGTTAATTGGTTTTGATAATTCATTTTTTGATTCTGCTCATTGATTCTCTTATCTTCCTCATATTTCTTGAACTCTTCATCTGTCATTGTGGGAGTTTTCTCAATAGGAGCTGTCTCATAATAATAATTAGTAGGAAACAAAACATCAGTAATATTTTGTACTGTAAAGATTAACCCAATTATTATCATCATTAGTGCAACAAAGCTTACTAGATATAAATATATGTTTCTCAATTTTGACATAGTTAACGCCTCTTCCTTCATTGAAATTAATGCAAATAAACCAACTACAAGAATTAGTAAAAGCACCAAACCACTTATTATCAAATTTACCTCCATATGCAATCGGTTATACTAGCTTGAAAATGCACCATGTTCGTATAAACTTTATTTTCGAGCTTTTCAACAGGTATATTTTAAACTTCTGCATAACTATTTTATGCAAATGCCACTGAATTTATAACGCCTAGATTCAACGAGGCGGGAGATATTCTCACCGTATTAAAACAAATGAGTTACACGCCACTTATAGAAGTGAGAGACATTTTCTTGCCTCGTTATTAATAAAAATCAGTGGCACTAAATAGTAATACTATATTCATTTACTTAAATTTCCCTAGCCGAATTTTCAAATTCTTTTAAATCATCCTTTGATATCTTATCAACAAATGAATTTGCTAAAATATCCTCAGCAGAGCAGCTTGTTGTATAATACCAGTCCTTAACGCTCTTTTCAATCTGGTCATCAGTGCCTTCAGCCTTTTTGGGATATACCGCAATAACCTTTTTCGTATCCTTATCTTTTAGTCCTATCCTTGGAACGCCTTCAAGTCTTCTCATAATTATATCCATGCCATAAATAATATACCAGCATGGATTCAGCCCTCCTCTATATTTTTTGATTTCTAAAACTAGTATGCTTAATAGAAACTTACTAGTTAATTTATGATGAAATTATTATTCCCAACTTTAAAAAATAAAATCATATTTGAAATCAATTGTATAGCAAAATTTCAATTATTCTTACTTTGATATTTCCCATAAATAAAGTGATGCCACTGAACCATATGGGGAATATCTTTTTACGTATTTGTCAAACTGTTCCTTTTTTAATGTTTTTAAGCCATATAGCTTCATCATACCCCGTTGAATGGCTAAATCTCCCCAACTTACAACATCTGGACGTTCCATTGAAAAAATTAAAAGCATTTCTGCCGTCCATTTACCAATACCATTTAGTAATACCAGCCGTTCAATAATTTCTCTGTCCGATAAACTATAAAGCTCAGATAAGTTTAATTTCCCTGCTATAACAGCTTCAGCAATACCACTTATATATGTCGATTTTCGCTTTGACAACCCGCATTGCTGTATTCGTTCAAGAGTAGCACTGTTGATGTTCTCTGGTGTTACAGCTCCTATATTCTCCTGTAACCTATTCCAAACAGTAATTGCTGCTTTTGATGATATCTGCTGACCCACTATACTGTTAATAAGTGCCGAAAACAAGTCAGGTATTACACCACGTTCTATCCTACCTATTTTTTCTATTGCAGCACCTAGCTTTTTATCCTTTTTTTTAAGATAATCCATCTCTAACTGTCCATATTTAAATACATCCATACTTTTTTTCTATCTCCAATAATAGTCTTTTTATTTGCAGTCCTCCGCTATACCCTGTTAGACTACCATTTGTACCAATAACTCGATGACATGGAATAAATATTGGAATTGGATTTTTGTTATTTGCTTGTCCTACCGCCCGACATGCTTTATCATTACCTATAGCCATTGCAATTTGCCTATAACTTTTTGTTTCCCCATAAGGTATTTCGCATAGGCATTTCCATATGCTTTTCATAAAAGGAGTTCCCTTTGGAGCTAATGGTAAGCTAAATACCTGACTCTTACCCTGCAAATAATCATAAAGCTGAACGCTTGCCTCTTTTAGAAGGTCCGTTTCCTTTATGCAGTATCCTTTTATGTTTTCATAACTATTTTCTTCCTTAAAATCTTTTGAATTTCTATATCTTAGTAAGTCTGCATCCTGTATCTGGCATTTATCAGTTTCAAGAAAAACATTTGTTATATTGCCAGCTTCTTCTGCTATTCCAATTTGCCCCAAATCAGTCTGATAGTAAAAAATACTTTTCATTGTATTTACAGCTACCTTTCTTTAAAGCAGTTCTGTAGCAAATCCTGTGTACTCTAAGCACTTAACTACTCTGGATTATTCAGCTTATCTCTAAATTCTTTTGGTGATAAGCCTGTATTCTTTTTAAAAGCCAATGAGAAATAATTTGTATCGTGATATCCTATTTTCTCAGCTATCTCATATGTCTTAAGTCTCGAATCTGATAATAGCTGTTTTGCCTTTTCAATACGTTTACGAGTAATATATTCATTGCAGCCCTCACCCATTTCCTTCTTAAAAAGCCTAGAAAAATAGTTCCGTGCCACATGAAACTGTTCTGCTAATGTAAATACAGTTAAGTCTTCACTATAGTGCTGATTTATATACTCTGTAGCCGCTTCAACTATTTCATGCATCTGCTTTTTATTAGAATACATTAGCTTCATTATAAACATTTCAGTAAATGCACTGCAATTCTCTATATTATTACTTTGTAGTGTGGAAATAAGTGTTTCCAGCCTTCCATCTGCAGAATTGCCAGTAGTTTTTAAATACTCCCAATAAAAAGCTGCAGCTAAATCATAAAACTTCTGTTCAGCACTACTTTTTTTATTTTCTGATTCCCTTACTTCATTAATATAACTTTTGAGATTTTTCTTTACCTTATCAGCATCATTTACATTCTCAAGAATTTTTTCTTTATAATACAATAACTTATCACCATTATTTGCATAAGTTTCCTGTACAATAACAGGAGCACTCTTTTCATTTTCAATACTATATTGCTTACAGTTTTCATTCGCCTGATTATAAGAAAATGTAATCTCTGACATATTAGAAACAATTGAACCAATTCCAACACTTAGTGCAACATCAAACTCAACATTAATTATTTCCTGAAGCTTCGAAATTTGTTCTCTTATATCTTCGTATTTAGAACAAACATAAAAAATTATGACAATATCTCCACTTCTGTTTTGAAATGTCCATCCTGAGTTTTTGCTATCCACCATATTGATTATAAAGCTCTTTATTGAAATCATAAGCAAGTTTTTGTGCTGACTCCATACACTGTCATATGATATTTCAGGCCTAATTAATGCCACCTGATAATCACAATTTTCCTCAAATGCCAGCTTCTCTTTTATATTTATACGCTCTATGCGATTAGTGGACTTTTCTGTAAGCTCTAAAAGGGATTTTTCAATCTCTAGCTGGCTGTCAATCATTTTCTTTCGGCTAATTATATTATCATTTAACATAGACTGCATTTCATCTTTGATATTTTCTACCTGCTGCTTTATAGAATTTGTAAGCTTATTCTCATCAACAGGCTTGAGTATAAAATCCTTAACGCCAAGAGAACAGCTTTTTTGAGCATACTTGAAGTCATCATATCCCGTTAAGACTATAACTTTTAACTTTGGTAGCATTTCAAGCATAAGTCTTGTCATCTCTAAACCATCCATTTCTGGCATACAAATATCAGTAAGCATTATATCTGGTTTTGCAAATCTAGCGATTTCCAATGCTTCCTTCCCGCAAGAAGCTGTAAGGATTTCTCCTATCTCTAATTTGTCCCACTCTATTATTTTATGCAGTCCATTTCGAATTATTATTTCATCATCAACAATTAACACTTTTAACAAATCATTTCACCAACCATTTCAACTATGTTTTCATATGCAATCTTACGTTTGCCGTAACTCCTCCATACTCATTGCTTTCATAAAAAATGCCATATGGCTCACCAAAGAACAGTTTAATTCTGCGATGAACATTCCTGACACCATATCCCCCAGCACTTGATATATTATCCTCTAGAGTTTTATTTAAATTACTGATTTGACTTGCAGACATGCCCATGCCGTTATCTATGGTTTTTACAATAAGATCGTCCCCATCCCGAACAGCAGTTATTTTTATAAACCCCTTAACCTGTTTGCCCTTCAAGCCATGATAAATTGAGTTTTCTACTAAAGGCTGGAGAGTCATTTTAGGTATTCTTACATCATTAAATTCTTCTGGAATATCAATATAACTTTCCATTTTATCCTTATATCGAATCTCCTGTATTGTCATATAATTTTCAACATGCTCTGCTTCACTTTTTAATGGTATAATATCTTCTCCACCACTTAAACTTATCCGATAAAAACCAGCTAACGCTTTTACCATTGTAGAAATATCATAATTCCCTCCAAGAAGTGCCTGCCAGTGTATTGATTCCAGTGTATTATACAAAAAATGAGGATTAATTTGTGCTTGCAGTGCCCTAAATTCAATTTCCTTGAGTTGCCGCTGCTCATCATAAATCTTTTCCATTAAAACTTTAATCTGCTCCACCATTATATTAAACCCATTTGAAACCTGACTAAAATCATATCCATAGGGCGATAGCTCAATACGAGTAGTAAAATCACCATTTGAAACCATAGACATTCTATAAATCAGCTCATCAAATGGTCTTAACAGTCTTTTACTAAATATAAATGATATAAATATAGCAGCTATAACTGTTAATAATACAATAAATAGTATCATAATTAACAGTACATTGTTGTCTCTAAGAATATAACTTAAAGGAAGGGTACCTATTACATACCAATTCCAATCCTCAAAATACTTATATACAACAAGTTTTCCATTTATCTCCATTGAACCATCTTGTTTTCTTAAGATTTTCTTTAAATTTGCATCCGTTGATATTTTGCTTTTGTCAGTATGAGAAACAATGGTACCCTCACTATTAATAATAAAGGTCTCAAGAGGAAGGTTAGTATTTCCGTGTGAATAAAATCTTGTAAGCGTCTCCTCTGCAACAGATAGACATAGCATACCAATTGGCTTTTTTATTTTATACTTATCAAATATTGGTTGATAAATAGCAAAAGTGTATCTACTACTAATAATTGGGTCTTGTCGAAAGCTAACCTTAATTGGACTTCCTGTAATTTTGTCGCTTGAAAGATATCTTTTTACATTGGAATAATCAGCATTTCTTCCCGCCTTTGTTGGACCAAGATACAGTGGTTTGTCATCTATAGCCTTATAAAGATATATGTACAATAGGTTCTCTTTTGATTCAAAGACATTTGACATAGTCTGATAAACGTCATCAACAATATTAGTAAACTCAATTGTATTTTCATCATTCTTTGAAAGATACTCCTGTAAACTTTTGTCTGTTACAATGCTATCAGGTGTCCTTTCAATCTGATATAAATAGTTTTGAAGGTTTAATGTATTTTGTTCAAGCTGCAGCATAGTCATATCTTTTGCTTGTTGCTTAATTGAACGACTAGTTACAATATAGGAACATGCAAATACTATTAAAACAGTTATACAAATTGTTATAACAAGATAATAGGTAAGCTTAAATCTAAATGGAAGATTCTTAATATTAATCCTTGCTGATTGCAATAACCTACTTTTCATTCTAACCTCCACGCCATCTTTCGTCAAAAATCTACCTTTCATTTATCATAATATTGTCTTGCCACCTCTTCCATAGCCTCAGCAGCAACCTTAGGATCCTCTCCGCCGAATATCTGTCTAGTTAGCGACAAATGTGCATCTGACAACTTTAGAGGGAGATATTGATCATACCAAAACTGAACATTTGGCGACTGGTTTATGTAATCTAATATTTTATTGGTCAGAGGATCTGTTATTTTAAGATTTTTAACAGGGGGTATCTTCCCAGCAGATATTCTTTTCTCCACAGCCGTATCATCAATTAAATATTTTATTAGTTGAAAAGCTTCATCTCTATACTTGCAAGAGCTTGCTATTGCATAATAGTTATCCCCTAATGTACCAATTGTATTTTTTGAGTTACCCTTACCACCTTCAATAGATGGGAATGGAAATACACCAACCCTGTCCAAAAACTCTGGGTTTTCGTACTTTAATATACTTAAAAACCAGCTTCCTGCTAACATCATGCCAGCAGAGCCGTTATACATTAATTCACGTGCATCACCTGCATCTTCATCCATCCAATTAAATCCTTCTGGAAACGCTTCCATATCAACTAATTGTTGTACCCTTTCACCCGCTCTAACAAAAACTTTGTCGCTGAAGGAGCCTCCATTCTTCCTGTTTGCCGCATTATCAAAAACTGATGGGCCGCCCATTCTATCTACAAAGTACATATAGAACATTGAGCCTGTCCAAGCTGTTCTATTAGCTAATGCAAATGGGATAAATCCATTTTCCTTTAGCTTTGCAATAACATCTATAAGTTGCTCATATGTATCTGGCGGAGTAAGATTCAACATGTTAAATATATTTTTATTATAGAAAATTAGTGCAATGGACATATTTTCAACAGGTACTGCCCAAATACCCTTTTCATCTGTAACCATTTTCAAGGCTTTTTCATTAAATCTTGCACTATAATTGTCTTGCAGCATATATTTTTCTATATTAACAATTTCACCAATACTAATATATTCATTTAATGTACCCCCTGACCACGTAGGAAAAACATCTGGCATTTGGTTAGTAGCTACACATACCGACAGTTTATTTTTATAAAGGTCGTTAGGTATTATTTCCTGAACAACTTGATAATCAGCATTATTTTGTTCAAATCGCATTACTGAATCAGCAATGACAAGATTAACTGCCGAATCGCCCTGAATTGTATACAAAGTTAATTGCTTTTTTTGACGCTTTTGAACATCCATGCTTTGCCCGTCAAAAAAACAACCAGTACAAGCTATCAATAGCAATAATGTCAAAAGGGATTTAAGTGCTTTTTTCATGCAAACCTCCACGCCATATATTCAGATTCACAAAAGAGTTCTAACACTAGGTAGCCTTACCTGCCTAAGTTATAGAACTCCTTATCCAAGTCTAAATAACAGTTTTTACACATAAATCCAATAAAAAAACATTTAGACATAGGATAAATATATTATATATTATATACTATGTCTAATGAATTTCCAATTTTTTAATTTTAATATACTAAATCAATTTAAACTGCAAAAAATTAGCCCTTTACAGCTCCTGCCATCATACCCTTAATTAATTTATCTTGACCTATTGCAAATGCAATAATCATTGGTATAGCACTGAAAGTTAATACAGCCATTATCAAAGGTATATTAGCTGTATACTGTCCTTGGTATTCCCATATAGAAAGTGGCAATGTTCTGCTTTTAGGAGACTGGGTAAGTACCAGTGCAAAGCTGAATTCATTCCACATGTTAACACTGTTATATATAGCAAGAGTAGCTAAGCCTGGCTTAGATAGCGGTAAAATTATATTGAAAAAGGTTCTGAACTTACCACAGCCGTCAATTTCTGCTGATTCCTCAAGTTCTTTAGGAATATCCGCCATAAAGCTGGTAAGTATAAAAACAGAAATAGGAAGGTTAAATGCTGTATAAGGTCCAATCAATCCAAATATACTGTCATAAAGACCTATTTTCTGTGTCAACTGAAATAATGGTAATAATGTTACATGTATAGGTACTGCCATTGCTGCTACTACAACAGCAAATAATGGTTTGTTTAACATAAATTTAAATCTGGAAAAAGGATAAGATGCAAATGAAGCTGTAATTAAAATTAGTACAAGCGAAATTGCAACTACTGTTAAGCTATTAAAAAGGTAGTTAGGGAAATTACTCTCTATAACCTCTTTTAAGTTATCCAAATATAATCCCTTTGGCATTGAAAACACACCAGAAGTAAACAACTCAAACTGTTCCTTAAAGGCTGATGCAACCATAAAGTAAAATGGTGCTCCTGTTACTAAAAGCCATATCAATGCAAGTATTCCTGCAATAATTTTTCCAATAGATATTTTCTTCTTCATCTCATTAAGCCTCCTCTTTCCCGTTTATAGCCTTAAGAGTCAATAATGCGATTGTTGTAATAACAATAAACATAGCTGCTGCTACAGTTGATCCATACCCCATTTTCATTGTCTGAAAAGCATTTTTATACATGTAAGTAGCCATCAATTCTGTGGCACCATTTGGTCCCCCTTGGGTCATAACATAAATCAAATCAAAATATTTTAATGAGCCAACCAGAGATAATACAGCTGCACTTTTTATTGTTCCTTTCATGCAAGGAAGTGCAATTCTCCAAAAATATTGACCACGAGTTGCTCCATCAATAATAGCGGCTTCATATAATTCAAGAGGTATTGAGCTTAATCCTGCTAAAAAGTATACCATATAAAACGGTATAAACTGCCAACATATAACAGCAATTACTGCATAAATGGCATATGTAGTATTGCCAAGGAGGTCAACCATGCCTTCGCCACCAAACAAAGTGTCAATAGCACTGATAATTCCAAACTGAGGATCATAAGCATATCTGAATAAGAATCCAACAGCAACTGATGACATAAGCATTGGCAAGAAATAAACCATTTTTAGGAAGTTTAGCTTCTTTCCTCCTACATCTAGAAAAAATGCAATTGCCATAGCTATTGGCAACTGTATTATTATTGAAAGAATAACAATAATAAAGTTGTTTAATAATGCTTTATAAAAAATACTATCAGATAGTAGAACTTTCCAATTTTCTATACCAATAAAGTCTTTATTAGAGCTGATACCATTCCATTGATGAAGGCTTAACCAAAATGAATCAACTATGGGATAAATAATAAAAACTGTAATAAAGAAGAATACTGGAATGAGAAACACGGTGGCTACAATAGCAGTACTTCTTTTTTTATTATATGTCAATGAGCGTGTAGCGTTCATTTTATTTTCCCTTCCTATATCATAAATTTATAAAAATTCTAATTATCAGTTGTAATTCATACTAGCAATATCATATTACAAAATATGATATACACGTAATAAATATAGACTTTTAATCTAAGATTCTATTATCCAAATGCTCAAATAAATTTATTATTCAGATAGCTTGGCTGAACTTAAATTTTAATAAGACATAGGATAAAATAATTGATTGGGTACTTATGATGCGCGCATAAGCACCCAACCAATTATATGGAGGTAATCATTTCTATTTAACTAAGTCAATTACCATAACAAACTTCCTGTTTTGCCCTTTTAAGAGATTTAAGTCAGAAACTTCTACAATCTTGAAAAGCTCCAACCCCCTGAAACCATCCCTAGCTACATAATCTTCTAATCACTTGGACATATAGTTTCAGCTATAATTGACTTTATGATTGTTTCCTACTTTGCTGCAAGTGCTTCCATTTCTTTATTTACCTGTTCAGGTGTCTTTTCTAAACCAAATAATGCTTGTGAAGTATCTTTATGAAGCTGAGATAATTCAGCTGATAGATACTGGTCATACCACAATTGAACTGTAGGAGCCTTTTGTACTGCATTTAAAACTTCCTGTAAACGTGGGTCGCTAACAGTTACACCCTTTATAGGTGGTATTCTTCCAGCTTCAATACGCTTAGCAGCAGCAGTCTCATCTATCATATAAGTGATAGCTTTAAATGCTGCAGCTGGATCCTTAGAATTTGCTGCAACTGAGTAGAAGTTATCACCAACAGTACCTAGGCATGCATTTGGATCTCCTTTACCGCCGTCAGCAGCTGGGAATGCAAATGAACCAACCTTCTCTAAGAATTCTTTGTTTTCACCACCAACTGTTGAAAGGAACCATGAACCCATAAGTGTCATAGCAGCTTTTCCTGTGTATAGAAGTGTACGTGATTGTCCTGAATCTTCATCTGTTCCATTGAAGCCCTTATTGAAGTAATCTTTCTTTACCCATTCCTGCAACTTTGTTCCAGCCTGTGTAAATGCCTCATTTTCAAATGAACCACCAGAACGGTTAGCAGCATTAGTGAATGCACTTGCTCCACCATAACGGTCAACAAGATAGCAATACCACATTGAACCTGTCCACTGCGTCTTATTTGCCAGTGAGAAAGGAATAATGCCGTTTGATTTTAATGTATCAGCAACCTTTTCAAGTTCTGAAATTGTCTTTGGAACTTGAAGGTTATATTTTGCAAAAAGCTCTTTGTTGTAGAACATCATAGCTACTGAAGTATTCTCAACTGGTACAGCCCATAATTTATCTTTATAAGTAACCTGACTGATAGCAGCATCCATAAAACGACCCTTATAGTCATTTTCATTCATATAAGTTGTTAAATCAACTATTTTTTCAGCTTCAACATATGCATTCATTGGTCCGCCAGTCCAGTGAGGGAATATATCAGGTGCTGAATTTGAGCCCATCGCTATTTGTAACTTAGTTTTGAAAGCATCATTCTGCATTGGAGTTACTACAACTTCGTAATTTGGGTTATCAGCTGAGAAACGTTTCATACTGTCCTCAATGATACCTGGCATAGGATCTGTAGTCTGAATATGCCATAAATTCAAAGTAACCTTCTCGCCTGATGCTGCTGGTGTTGTAGATTGTGCTGATGTCTCTGGTGCAGTAGTTGGTTCAGCTGCTTTTTCACCACCACAACCTGCAATTGAAATTGCCATTGCAGCTGCTAAAGCTGCAGCAAGTGATTTTCTAATAACCTTATTCATTTTCCTGCCTCCTTTTATATTTGTGTTTAGAATAACATAAGTTTTTTTTTATTTACATTTACAAAAGTTACTATTCCATATAATTTTGTTACATTTTATTGACAAATTAGTTACAAAAATATATAAATCATTCAAACTTAAAATGTATAATCAAGTTTATTGTGAGCCTCAATGCAAATACTAAAAAGCTCTGTAAGTGTAATCAAATACAATTAATAGCTACATGTAAAGTACTTAACAATAAAGCAATAAATCAATATATTGGTTCTTATATCTTAATTGCGAAATAGTATTATATATTGTAATTACATAGGAAGTATACCAATTATGTATTAATTTTATGCAAATATTTATTAACATCATATGGTAATAATAATAAATATACTTTGCCAAATCCATTAACTACAATCAAAATTAACAATTTCTTAAAAAAACACACCTGAACTAGTAAGTATTTCAGGTGTGTTTTGGGTCATAAAACTACATTGACAAAAACATAATTTACAATCTTGACTTAAAATCCTCATATCCAAATTTTTTGACAATACTTATACCGTTTTCTTCATTATATAATGCAATTGCTGGTAAATTAATACCATTAAAAGTATTATTCTTTACCATTGTATAATGAGCCATATCACAGAAAACCAGCTTATCGCCTGGATTAAGAGTTTGCTTAAAGGAATAGTCTCCTATAACATCTCCTGCTAGACAGGTATGGCTTCCCAGTCTATAAGTATACTCATTTTCACCCGGCATGCCTGCAGCTATTATATTAGGTCTGTAAGGCATCTCTAATACATCCGGCATATGACAAGCTGCTGATGCATCAAGGATAGCAATGTTCATCCCATTCTCAACTATATCCAAAACCTTTGCTACAAGATATCCAGTATTTAAGGCAATTGCCTCACCAGGCTCTAAATAAACCTTTACACCATATTTATCCTGAAAATATGAAATTGAACGCACTAAAGCTTCAATGTCATAATCAGCTCTTGTTATATGATGTCCGCCTCCAAAATTCAGCCATTTCATGTTTTTAATGTACTTGCCAAACTTCTCATCAACAACCTTTATTGTTCTTTCAAGAGTATCTGAATTCTGTTCGCACATTGTGTGAAAATGAAGCCCATCAATGCCTTCAAGTTTGTCTTCCTGAAAATTTGAAAGGGTTACACCGAGCCTTGATGAATTATAGCAGGGATCATACATGTGAGTCTCTATCTCAGAATACTCAGGGTTTATACGTATACCGCACTCTATTTTTTTAGACGTAAGCTTTTTAACTTTTGCCTTGTACTTTTCCCATTCATTAAAGGAATTAAACACTATATGATCGCTATATTTGAGGATTTCATCAAATTCCTCCTCTATATATGCAGGTGCATATATATGAACCTCTTTGCCCATTTCTTCATATCCTAGTCTAGCCTCAAATAAAGAGCTTGAGGTTACCCCCTTAAGATATTGTCCTATTAATGGATAGACACTGTACATTGAAAATCCTTTCTGTGCAAGAAGAATGCTACATCCTGTCCTATCCTGTACAGATTTCAATATTTCAAGGTTTTTTATCAGAAGTCTTTCATCAACAATATAACATGGTGTAGGCAAGCTACTAAAATCTATATTCAATATTAACCTCCCAGCCGACCTCGGCACAAAATATTGGATTTTCCTTGCACCACCTTATTTATGGTTTATTACCAAAATAATTGCATGGATTTGTATTTTTATCTATTTACCAATTTCTAAATTGTATTTAGTCGAGAAGTTCAGGCGAGAAGCTTTCTTTCCAAGGTAGTCCGCATTTATTTAAAGCTTCCATAAATGGATCTGGATCAAATTCCTCTATATTATGAACACCAGGTTTACTCCAAATACCTTTTAATATCATCATTGCACCAATCATCGCTGGAACGCCTGTTGTATAGGATATAGCCTGTGAACCAACTTCCTTGTAACACTCCTCATGATCACATACATTGTAAACATAATAAGTTTTTGGCTTTCCATCCTTTATACCCTGTATAATACATCCTATATTTGTTTTTCCCTTTGTTCTAGGTCCAAGAGATGCTGGGTCAGGTAGTACCGCCTTTAAGAATTGAAGTGGTATTATTTGTTGACCTTCAAACTCAATAGGTTCAATTGAAGTCATACCAACATTTTCAAGCACTCTTAAATGAGTAATATACCTCTCTGAAAAAGTCATCCAAAATCTAATTCTCTTAATTCCTTTTATATTGAGAGCTAAAGATTCTATTTCCTCATGATGCAAAAGATAGATGTCTTTTGGACCTATTTCAGGTAAATCATATACTTTTTTTAACTCTAAGGGTTCTGTTTCTACCCATTTCCCATTTTCCCAATAGCTACCCTTTGCAGTTATTTCACGAATATTTATCTCAGGATTGAAGTTTGTCGCAAATGGGTATCCATGATCTCCTGCATTTGCATCAACAATATCAATATAGTGAATTTCATCAAAATAGTGTTTTTGAGCATATGCACTGAAAACACTTGTAACACCAGGATCGAAACCGCTTCCTAAAAGCCCTATTATTCCTGCCTTTTCAAACTTCTCTCTATAAGCCCATTGCCATTTATATTCAAACTTAGCTACATCAGGCGGCTCATAGTTTGCAGTATCAAGATAGTGTACACCAGTTGCAAGGCAAGCATCCATTATTGTCAAATCCTGATATGGCAATGCAACATTAATAACGATATCTGGTCCAAATTTCTTAATTAATTCAATAAGCATCTCAGTATTATCTGCATCTACCTGAGCAGTCTGAATTTTGGTTTTACCACCGTCTAGCTTTGCTTTGATAGCATCACATTTTGATAGTGTTCTGCTTGCAATACAGATTTCTTCAAACACATCAGGATTCTGACAGCATTTATGAATAACAACATTAGCAACGCCACCGGCGCCAATAATCAAAGCTTTTCCCATTTCAATTTCTCCTAATCCTATAATCATATTTATGTTACTAATTTGCACTAAAGCATCAAAAATAACCCTATTTTGCGAACAATTCTTCTTAAGTGAAGTAGAGCCTAACCACCACATCTATTAAATAAGCATAGCTATCTTTTCTTTAATGATTATACAAAAAGCCGTATCAAAAATCAACATAGATATATTACCCTAACTCACGTTACATTTTACAAAAAATTCACTACAAAAAAGAAAGGCTTAGTATTATAACAGATACCTGTCAAAACTAAGTCTTCCTTTTATACACATAATATTCTATTGAATTCAATTATAACATTAATTTTGCAAAACACAAACAATTTTACAAAATATTTTTAAATATTACCACCTTATGGGTTAATTGTAATAGCTGAACCTGTTGTGACAGGAGGAATATCTGTTGTTGGCTCTTCAATTTCTATGTCTTTTGAATCACTATCCCAATTAACTATTAAACCTAATTGCTCAACAATAAATCTCATAGGCACTACTGTTCTGCTATTTATTGATGCAGCAGGTACATCTATTGTTTTTTCAACTCCGTTTACATATATCTTATTGCTATCTAATTGCAAAACTATTTCTATGTCACCTTTAGTTATAATAACTTTTCTTTCGGCACTAATCCACTTAACCTCTGCACCAAATGCCTCTGATAATGCTTTTACAGGAATCAAAGTCCTTCCATCCTTTATTACAGGAGGAGTATCAAATTTGATATGCTTACCTTTTATCATTATATTTTCAACAGGTAAAACATCAACACCCTTGTTCTTTTTCTTTATTTCCTTGCTAACACTCTCTATTTTCTCTAACTCTTCCTCAGTATATGTAGCTTTAATATTAGCTTTTATTTCAGATTTCTTATCTTTCATCTGTTTCTTTAATGTATCCATGTCAGTTTTAATCTGCTGGATTTGTGTTTTTAATTTATTAACAAGCTCATTGTCTCCACTGGCTTCTGCTGCCTCAAGCTGTGCTTCAAGTGTATCCTTCTGTGCTTCAAATTCATCCTTTTGTTTTTCAAGCAAATCTTTCTCAGCCTCATATTGTTTTTTAAGAGCATTCTTTTTATCTTTATTTTCATCCTTTACTCTTTTTTTCTGTTCATTTTTCTTTTTATTTTTATTTTCTTTTGTAGTATCTTCTATATCAGTTTGACTTTCCATACCTCCAACGCCTTTTACAGTTCCAGTTGATATTGTTGATGATATAACAAATAACACCGCTATTGCCAAAGCTAAACTCTTAGTTTTTTTCATACTAAACCTCCTTTTCACAATTGGTGCTCAAAATATAATGAAACTATCCTTTAGAACCTCTGCTGTAAATCAGTATCACATCCTTCTTTACAGTTCAATCCACATTCTTTTTCAAGATATTTTTCACCTCCTGTTGTTATTAGTTTATTAGTTTATTAGTTTATGTTAACCTTAGATAGTATATCGGTCATTTTTTTCTTATTATTTACAAGACTATGGTCTCATTTTTTGACATAAAAAAGCAACGTATTGTCAAAATAAGACATTACATTGCTTTTTGTATGGTTATTAATCTCTTTTAATAAAACTTTCTATCTCTCATAGTAAGTGTAACCACGCAAGCCATTTTCATATGCTCTCATAATTACTTTTCTATCACTTGCACTAATTAGTCCAGAACGTATAGCATTTTCTGCTTTTTCACGAAAACTCACAATCATGTCTTTTGGATCATATTCTACATAAGTAAGAACGTCAGCAACACTATCTCCGTGTATTTCCTTTACAAGGTCATAGCTACCATCAGTGTGTATTCTGACGCTAACTACATTAGTATCTCCAAATAGATTATGAAGATCCCCTAAAGTTTCCTGATACGCTCCAACTATAAACACCCCTAGATAGTAGTCATCTCCATTTTTCATTTCATGCAGCGGCAGAGTAGTTCTAACATCATGCAGGTCAATAAAATGGTCAATCTTTCCATCACAGTCACAGGTGATGTCTGCAATAACTGCATTTCTCTTTGGTAATTCCAATAATCGGTGTAACGGCATTATTGGAAATAACTGATCAATAGCCCAACTGTCAGGGATAGACTGAAACACAGAAAAATTACAATAATATATATCGGCTATTGCGCTTTCAATATCTTCTAAATCAGGAGGAGAATTCTTCAACTTTTGTTTCTCTTTTGCAATCTGATTAATTGTATTCCAGAAGATTTTTTCTGAAAATGCCCGTTCACGTAAATTTACTTTACCATGCTTGAACATATCCCGAATTTCATCACGATAGTATAGTGCATCATTATAGCACTCTTGAATATTCTTCTGCGTAATGCTCCTATTAACATCAAATAAATTTCTAATTTGTTCTGATGTGTTTTCGTCAAGAACTTCAGGTAAATTGTGTTCTTCAAACTTCTCAACATCTAGAACATTAAATATGAGTACCGAGTAATATGCTACAGTTGTACGACCAGACTCTGTGACAATAATAGGGTGCGTCACATCGCTTGAGTCGAGAGTAGTCATAACAGCCTCAACTATATCAGTGCAATATTCTTCAACAGTGTAATTACGACTATTTATATAGTTTGTATTTGAACCGTCATAATCAACAGCAAGTCCGCCGCCAAGATCCAAATAGCCCATTGGTGCACCTTCTTTGACCAGCTCTGCATATACACGTGTTGCTTCTAATACAGCAGAACGGATATCTCTGATATTGGGTATCTGAGAGCCAAGGTGATAGTGCAGCAGTTTAAGGCATTCAAGCATGTTTTCCTTTTTCAATCTATCAACGACTGAGATAACCTGAGACATATTTAAACCAAAAATACTGCGGTCTCCACCCGATTCAGTCCAATGACCGCCTGCTTTTGCAGAAAGCTTTATACGAAGGCCTATATTAGGCATAACCCCCAAAGCTCTTGAGCGTTCTAGTACAATATCAACTTCACTAAGTGTCTCAATAACAAAAAAACACTTAAATCCCATTTTGACTGAGTAAAGACCTAAATCTATAAATTCCTCGTCCTTGTAACCATTGCAAATAAGACAAGCTTCCTTATCCTTAATTAAAGAAAGTGCAGCAACTAACTCAGCCTTACTACCCACTTCCAGTCCATGATGATAGCGCTGTCCAAACTTTGTCACTTCCTCAACAACTTGCTGCTGCTGATTAACCTTTATAGGGTAAACACCACGGTATGCACCCTTATAATTGAGTTTATTCATTGCATCCTTAAAGGATTCATTAAGAAGAGAAATCTGTGAATCCAGTAAGTTTTCGAAGCGTAACAACACAGGCATATCAAGCCCACGTTCACGAACCCCCGATATTATATCCATAAAGCTGATTGCAGCCAATTCATTGTCTTTATACGGATTAACCAGCACCTCTCCATTATCAGCAATGGAAAAATAACCGTTCCCCCAATTCTTGATACCATACAGTTCCTCGGACTTTGCTTTTGTCCATCTACCTAGTACTTCTGATTTATTCATGGCTTTTCCTTTCATATATAAATAAATTTGGTAGAAATAGTAAGATTATTTTTCAATAAAATTATAGACAACTGTAAATAATAATATAATCTTCTAAAATCAAACGATAACATATCATTAGTAGCATTGTCAATACACATAAATAAGCAGATCCTATAAATTCTGTATGGTCTCTTAAAACTACTGTTGAAAGCAATAGCACCGAGATGAAACATTACTATATTAAGCAATTATTTACGCAACAAACATTGATAAGTTTTGACACCGATAGATTTTTTAGGTAGGAAAGTAGAATAACTTAAGTAAAATCCCTTGTAAAAATGTCACTGTGTTCCAGAAGTTCTTCAACAGTATCAAAGCCCAAGCGGTGCAACAAGTCCATTACATAAGGATTATCAATTGGTGTAATATAAGTCGCTTGATTTCCATATTGGTTGACGTTTTTCCTGCCCTCTTCACGATCCAAAATAGCTTTAGGTCCACCAACACAGCCGCCTACACAGCCCATTCCCTCAAGAAAGTTCGCAGTAATAGTCCCCTCTTTAAGCGCATTAAGCATTTCTTTACACTCACGAATTCCATTTGCTTGCTGAGTGCGAATGGTAATTTTACGGTTTGGATTTAGTTGCTGAACAGTACTTTCTACTGCTTCACTCACTCCACCTGTTCTAGCATATATTCTTCCTGCCTTTGAGGAATGGTCACGAGAATCCTCTTCCATATCCGCAGGGTTTATGTTGGCAAACTCAAAAATATCCTGTACCTCTTGAAAGGTAAGAACATAATCAACTGCATCTGCAATATCAGGTTCTCTTGCCTCTGATTTTTTAGCTATGCAAGGACCAATGAATACGGTAATGGAGTTAGGCTCAAGTATTTTAATTGAACGTCCGCAAGCCACCATTGGGGATACAGAACCAGGAACATGGGGCATAAACTGTTTGTATATTTTGCGAAGCATGGCAATCCACATTGGGCAGCAACAACTTGTCAATAGATAATCCTTTTCATTAACAATAGTGCGGTCAAACTCAAGTGCTTCCTTTAACGTAAGAATATCTGCAAAAAGTGAAACCTCTACCATTCCTGCAAAGCCAAGACTCTTAAAGGCACTTCTGAGCTTGCCAGGCGTGACCTTATCACTGAATTGACTTATAAAAGCAGGTGCAATCAATGCATAAACTGGTCCTTCTCCATTTTTTACAGCTTCCAAGGCAGGTATTATATCCTTACTGGCTACAAGCTTTTGCGCCTTACAGTTGTCAATACACTCTGAACATCCGACACATAAATCCTTATTTATTGTTGTATTACCCTTTTCATCTTTCTCTATTGCGTCAAATAAACATTTTACGGTACATATACTGCATATGTTATCTTTAGAGCAATCACAATCTGCAATTTTCCAAACCGAGGCATATTTTTTGGGATGTAGTAAACAATCTAATTGATGTGAGTCATAGCCCTGCAAAGTAGCGTTTTTGACCTCCTCATTTGTTCTGTTTTCAACTGCTGCCTTTGCCAATCTCTTGTATAGCTCATTAAATGCCTGCATAATTTAACCCCATCCTTTTCTATATACATTTTAAAAGTAGCCTACCGACATTTTAATCGCCGATAGGCTACGTCCCTACATAACAAACTATTTCTACTATCGTTTTCTGCTCTGAGGTATAAATGTTGCACAATCAGTTTGATGTGAGGTACTTGCGTCTACTGCCCTCACTTCAACCTGTTCAGCTGAACAGTGGTCACCGGAAATATGATACTTACAGTTATCTACTACACACTTAATGCCCTCATGTGGGTGGTTCATCATATTTGTCGACATTTTTAATCCTCCGAAAATATATAATTTATTTCAAAAATATTATTTGTATTCATATATAAATTAATACTATTATTCTTTTGTAAATTTTTTAAAGTTATCACTATATTTTATTTCACCATTTTTCATTACCCACAATGCCTCTGTATCAGACAGACTGTTAATTAATTCTAGTCCCTTCTCAATAGGCATACAAAAAACAGCAGTTGACAATGCATCGGACATTCCTGAATTTTTACATAGTATTGTTACTTCTTTAAAATATTCCGAGGGATAAAGTGTGTCGGTATTAATTATATGATGATAACGCTTGCCATTAACTGTATAGTACCTTTCATAATCCCCACTTGATACAAGTGACAAATCAGATACATATACAATGCTAATTGTATTCTTTTCACTTTCTCTATCTGGATTCTGAATTCCTAAATTCCAAAGTTTATTGTCAATTCCTTTGTTGCCTATGGCACGAACATTTCCTCCAACACTAATCAGTCCAGAGGTAAATCCATTTTTTATGGCAATCTGACTGACCTGTTCTGTTGCATAGCCTTTGCCGATAGCACCAACATCAATGCTCATTTGGGGTTCTTCTATAAAAACTGTAGAATTTATTTCATCTATTATTACTTTATTTATGTCTGTGTGCTTTGCTGCTTCCATTAACTCTTCCATTTGTGGAAGAGTTGCTTTGGTCTCATCTTCTACGCCTTCTGTACGGTATTTGTGCCAAATCTTCAGCACAGCACCAAATGCTATATTTATTTTACCCTCTGTTTTTTTATGCCACTCTTTTGCGTAAAGAAGTAAATCAATTATTCTCTTATCAACTTTAACGGGCATGACCCCTGCATTATCATTTATTGTTTTAATATTATTGATTCCAGCATAATTATTATATATATCATATAATTGGTGATATATTTCTAAATTATCATAAATAAGCTGGGAATACTTCGTAAATTCTTCCTTGCTGTCCGTATAAGCAACTATTTTTGTCATTGTATCAAAAAGCTGCAAAAATTCAGCCTCATATCTAGTCTTACCTTTTTCTCCACACGCTGTCATATTTACTAAAAGTGAAATTGCAATTATTGCTGTTACTATTTTTTTTAACAAACTAACCTCCACGCCTATTACTCGCACGAAAATCCTCTGTATAAGGGTCAACTAACTATATAACGCATATAGAATAGTAGTAAACAGTCATTTGCATAGAATTTAACTGTAATATTATCGCAATTAACACATATGTATTTCTTAATATCTTAACTCAACTTAACATATTTGCATTTAATCACATTTCTTATACTATTAGCAAGCCCTATTTCTACATGCACTGATAAGTAAGGCCACTGCATAATAACGGCTTAATCACATGTTTTGTCTTTGCCTAAAATCATCAAAAACACACCTCTGCAACTAGTACTATTTATGCAGTAGCCTAATTAAAGCTTATTACTTCAACTCTCCCAGTTGAAATTCTATCGTTGTGGGAGAACTTATCAAATGAAAAGTTAAATAATTTCGTAAAACAAGTAGGTTTACTTGGTAACAAACAATTGATAATTCTCCAGCACCAATAAAATTTTTATTTGCGAAAGTTGCTTTAGTATTTATTTAGCGGTTGCATTCGCCTTTTCAATTACCTTTTGGAAATCTGCAATATGAACTGTAACGGAGCTTGTCAACTCAGCTTCAGTTGTTACACCCTCTTCATTTACAGCTATTCCCTTTACTTCATCAACAGATTTACCAACCACATATTTTGCAAAGGCTGCTGCCTGTTCATCCCACTCCTTACCTATTTTTGATGCTTTTTTCATTCCATAAGCATCGCCTAGTTCATTCTTTGTTTTAAATGCAACATTTAAATCAGAAGTAAGTTTACCTTCTTTTGAGAAATTAACATTTGTTTGAGATGCATCAATAATAGAACTTGTTATTTTTCCAGTTGCATCAAAGGTGGAAACAGAGTACATGGAATAGGCTTGTGCCAATCCTTCTTTCTCCCCTGCATCAGTAGATTTTGAGATATTAGTAGAAACACCTAATCCTAGCTTATCTCCAGCCTTAGCACCCAAATCCTGAGCATTTAAGACAGCCTTCTCGGTGACAGCTATAAAGTCACCGATATGTACTGTCACAGAAGATGCTAACTCAGCATCACCAGCAGTACCTTCTTCATTTACAGCTATACCCTTTACTTGGTCAATTGTCTTTCCAACAACATAATTTGCATATGCCGCTGCTTGCTCATTCCACTCCTTACCAATTTTTGATGCCTTTCGCATACCATATTCATCGCCAAGTTCATTTTTAGTTTTGTATTCAGTCTTTAAATCAGTAATAATCTTACCTTGAGCTGAAAAATTAATTTTTGTTTGAGCAGCATCAATAATACACTTTACAATTTTTCCATCCTTATCAACTGTTACTGCTGCAATCATTGAATCTACTTGTGCCAAGCCGTCTTTTTCTCCAGCATCTGTTGATTTTGCAATCGAAGATATAACCCCAAATCCTGTTTTCACTGAATCTGTATCAATAGCAGCAGTCGTATTTGCAGCCGAACCAGTTGTAGTGTTTGCTGCATTGTTGTCATCTGATTGTTTTCCACATCCTGCAAAAACAGTTATTGCCATTATTAAGCTCAGTGATAATGATATTATTTTTCTCATATTATTCCTCCATCCTTACAATTTTTTATTTAAACTTCCATGCCCTATTGGACATAAAAGAATAGTATTTCTTAAGTTTAAACCTAAGCCATCCTATTAAAAGCTGGCATAATAAGCTTTAGTAAAACAGAAGTTGCCATTCCTGCAAAAACACCTGATATTAATAATACAGGTAGATAAACCCATAGATATATATTGGTATATATCAATGAAATTGCTACAAACTGCCCTATATTATGGAATACTGCTCCAAAAATACTCAATACAAAATAGGATATTTTGTCTCTGAATATTACTACTAACAGCAACATAATCAACAATGATAGTATACCCCCGCATAAGCTTAATATTCCTGCAATAAAACCCCGAGTTATTGTTACGTATGAAGCTTTTAGAACAGCTATCATAAAGGCTGGCTTTCTATCTAAAAAGAATAGTGCATACATTACTGGTATATTAGAAAGCCCCAGCTTAACTCCAGGAACTGTAACAAACAAAGGCGGAAAAGAATTTTCTAAAATAGCAAGCACTAATGCAACTGAAAAAAGCAATGCAGTTAATACTAAGAGCTTGGTTTTGGTTATATTTTTAACATTCTTATCCATCAACCATTTAACCTTTCTATTTACCAACAATCATGTCCAGCTCATCATCGCTACGAGCAGTCAAGGGCACTATTTTTAAAATTATTTCATTAGGCAAACAAGCAGCCGTTTCCCCTATATTTTTAAGCATTCCTGTTCTTACACATATCTTGTCAGGGCAGTCTGATTTTTCAAAACCAATGCGCCCATCCTTTGTTAAATGAAATATAACATTATTATTTTGCGGAATAGAAAGCATCTTGTCTTCTCCAGTATTCAAATCTACAGTAGTTACCAGCTCAGATTTATAATAAATTTCAGCTTTAGCAGGCTTATCTGAAGTATTAAAGGTAAAACCTGCCCACAATGCCAATCCAACTATAAAAACTACTAAAACAATTATTAAATCTGTCTTTTTAAAAAACTTCATCAACGGTCTCCTTGTGTAAAGCTTGAAAATAAAGTTTGTACGACATAGTGCATTTTCAAACACTAAAAATCACATTAGTATTATTCCACTTACAAAAATAACCATAGTTATTGAACTCATAATAATAACATAATTTTTAATGGAACAAATAAAAGTTGTTTCTTTATCCTGAACTTCTAAAAATGTATTAATATTTCTTTGAACTAGAAATATTGTAAGCAGTGCTGATAAACATATGGGAGATAAAAATTTAAAAAGCACCATCAGTATTATTCCCAAATAAGCTAAGTAGTTTAGTACAGCAAACAGATACACAGATTTATGCCCTAAATAATATGGCAAAGTGTAACGCTTTACGGCAACATCTCTTTCCAAATCACAAATATTATTTGCAAGCATAATATTTGCTGTAGTGCATATAGGTGCAATTGATAATAACAGAATAGTTAATATAGGCACTACAAATATGTCAAGGCTAATGGTGTCTAAGTCTATAATCAGCGAAAGAAATGTATTTTTGGGCATATTTATATACAGCAAAATAAACGGAATAAAAAAACCATAAAACAACCCTGAAAAAACCTCCCCAAGGGGCTGTCTGGATATTGGCACTGGCCCGAAGGTGTAAAAAACCCCACAAGCAAAGGAAACTGCACCAATGATAAGAATAATTATGTCTGTCCTATATGCCAAATATAACCCTAAAGCTGTACTAAGCCCTATTAGCACAAAAATTATATTTTTAGCTGTTTTCCTAGTATATACTAAGGTTTGCTGGTTGGTTTTTGTATCAATATAATTATTAATTGCAGTTGTTGATAAATCAAAAATAAACATAGCTGCAAAGAATACTAATGTCAGCTCCCAATTTATTTCACCTTTAATATAGAAAAGGTAAGCCATTGTCATTAAAAACGCAAATGTACTGGTTATTTTAGTTTTTATTTCAATATAATTAAAAAATTTATTTATCATGTAACCATCCCAGCCCTAAATCAAACCATAGGCTTTATCTAAAATAGAAATCAGCTTTATTCTTTTATCTGATGTAATATGAAGCTCGTTAATTATGTTCATAGCTTTGTTATAATATTTCCTAGAAACTAATCGTGTGAAGCTTAATCCTCCACTATTGAAAACAGCAACATTAATATCCTCTCTTGTTAATTGATTGCTATTTGCTTTCTTTTTTAGGTCAGGCATGTTTTTAAAAGCATGTATCAACGGAAGGGTTATTACCCCCTGTTCAAAGTCAGATTGAACAGGTTTTTTTGCGATATACTCCGTTGTTTCAAAATCAATACAATCATCTGTCATCTGGAAAATCATTCCAACATATCGTCCTAATTTAGCATATTTTGATATAATCAAATCCTTCTGTTCACATAAAACAGCCCCAGCATGAAAAGATGCTTCAAAAAGAGCAGCTGTTTTACCTGAAATAATTTTTAAGTATTGATAAACTGATAAATCTAAATACCCATTATTGACGTGCTGATTTAATTCACCAAGACAAACTCTTCTCATATAGTCAGGCACTATTATATTCAAATACTGCTTTTTGTCTGGTATCTCAGAAACTATCTTAAGTGCAATACAGAGCAAATAATCACCACAAATAACGGCTGTTCTTTTACCATACTTTTTTTGGAGTGTCAGCCTTCCCCTTCTAGTTCCAGCGTTGTCAATAACATCATCATGAACCAACGTTGCTAAATGTATTATTTCAATAGCTACTGCAAAACTTATTGCATGAGGATGGATTAAACCATCCTCATTTTGTGCACATATAAGTAACGCTGCAGCACGGATAAATTTGCCGCTTGAAGCCGCAAGATGCTGTGTATACTGGCGAATAATTATGGGAGCTGTAATCAATTCTGTATTTACTTTTTGCTTTACCAAATCTAAAGCCTTGTCATTTTCTATGAAATTAGTTTTTTCCTGATATTTTATATTTTCTTTAATCATTATAAATATACAACCTTCTTACAAAAGGTAGTTTTCTCCATAGATTTTTTAAAAATGGCATAGCGTAATAATCAAGTCCAAATGTTCTTCCAGCTCCTATTAATACCGCAATCGCAGCAAATATCATCCAGAAGGTTGACAAATAAAGACCTGTAGTGCAAACAAACATAACCTGAAGCACTAAGGAAAATGCTGACGCAGGGGTTGTAAACAAGCCCCCGATTAATGCAAGACCTATTAGTATTTCTGCAATTACGATAAAGCCCTGCATAAATATTTGCATAGCATCGTATGGCATAATCAGTTTATCAATAAACCAATTCATAAAAGGAACATCAATTTTAAAAGCATAATCGCTTATAAGTGAATTTGATAGTTCCTTTCCACTAACAAAAATTAAACGTAACAATCCTAGTATGTCAAAATTTAATATGGTTGTTCCCACATTTGCCGCAACTTCCTGAGCAGCCTCACCTGTTGCCGAGCTGACAGCTTCAGTTGCTGCCTGTACTGCTGTTGCTCCGCTAGTCCCTTCAAGTGCTCCAGTTGAACCGTTTAAAATACTGTTATACCAAGAATTAGCCCCACCAAAGAACGCAGTCAATTTAGGTGCTTCAAACCAGCCTTCAATAACTTTCTTAATACCTTCAAACAGCCATACAGCTCCAAGCCAAACTCTAAGTGGTACCATTAAAAAACTAGGCGTTCTATTTGAGAAATGTCCTCCTACAAAGCTTCTGCAATTTCGTATTGTAAAAAATTCGTGTTTCAAATAGCTGAAAACTTTGTTCCACCCTAATAACTGAATAAAATAAACTATATTTATGAAGTGCTTTACAAACATTGCCAAAAAAGAAGGCAGGTTTATCATGCTCTTTGGTAATCCAACTCTGGCAACGCCATATCTTCCTCCTATAGAAACCATCATTCCATGAAAAGCTGGTTTATATACCGACATTTGACCCTTGCCAGTTACTGCACAATTTATATTTTTTGCCGCAGTTGCAGCACTTTGTTCACAGTTTTCAACCATCTGAGGAACAGGTTTTTCCTCACCTTCAGCTGTAAACAGCATATTGTCACCAACCACGTACACGTGATCATCGTCTACAGAGCGAAGGTAGGAATCAAGCTTAATGCGCCCCCTGTTTCCTGACTCCAAAGCTTTTGCGGCATGGTTTGTAATGTCAGAGCTTTCAATTCCAGCTGCCCAAATTACCGTACTTGTATTATAACGGTTAACTTTATCATTTGATTTAACTTCTATATAATCAGTTCCTATGCCACTAACGCCAGAATTAAGCATTAATTTAACGCCCATTTTATTTAAGCGTTTTTCAACCTTGTTTGAAAGCTTCTCTGGTAAAATAGGAACAGTTCTTTTAAGAATGTCTACATTATAAATATTTACAAGTTCTCTGTCTATTTCATGCTTCTGACAAAGAATAGGAACATATTCAGCAAGCTCACCTGCCATTTCTACACCTGTGAAACCAGCTCCAACAACATAAAAGCTAAGCAGTTTCTTTTTTTCTTCGAGATTTCCTTCACATGCTGCCTTCCTGAATACATTATGAATATGATCTTTTAGCTTTACAGCATCCTCATATGACCAAAGCTTGTAGGAATGTTCTTGTGCACCAGGAATACCAAAATAGGTTGGTTTAGACCCAGCTGCTAAAACCAAATAGTCGTAATTATATTTTTTATTTGCACCAATTGCTATATGATTGTTAAAGTCTATTGATTCTATATTATCAAGAACAATCTCTACTTTTCTCCCTGCAAAAACCTTTTTTAAACCTATCTTTATGCCGTCCTCATCAACACGATTTGCTACCACCTCATGAAGCTCAGTTAGCATAGTGTGAAATGGATTTCTATCAATAATTGTAATATTGACAGCTTTATTTTTTTTGAATTTTTTTGCCAGCTTTTTTGCCGTTAATATTCCAGCATAGCCTGCACCAATTATTACAATTCTAGTATTCATAGTCTTCTCCTATTTTTGTAATTATCCGACATTCTACTATATATTTTGATTTTCAACAGCTTATTATATATTTATCAATAGTATATATTAAGTTATTTATTACCCCAAATTGACTTAACTCAATCAACAAATTTATATAACGAGGCAATAAAATGTCCCCCACTTCTATAAGTGGCGGGTACCACTTTGGTTATCAGGCGGTGAGAATATCTCCCGCCTCGATGAAACGCCGCTGATTGTAATAGCTTGAAAATATAGTTAGTGCAAACATGGTGGATTTTCAAG
>JAEWST010000188.1 GCA_023398105.1 Bacillota bacterium
TGATAAATTAGAAAAATAGGAAGTAACAGAGAGCCTCTTTTAAGAGGTTACCAGTAAAAATGGTATTGCGAAACCACGCCTTTAGGCGTAACCAGTAACAATGCCCTGGAGGGGCTAATATTAAGCCTCCATTTGAAATGGGGGTTATTACTAAACCACCCACCGCAAAACCAATCTCCAACCCTAACATTCCAAAAAAGAATCTCAGGGTTGGAGATTTTTATTTCTATCCACGTGACTTCAAGAAAAAGTAAAAAATTGGAAACACCGTCAAACCCACCGACCACAAGGAACTAGCCCACTAAAAATTGCTTTAAAAAATATGAACAACTGGAACTACTCAAAAATATATATTTGTAGCCCCTTCCGATCTCAAAAGCCAATATCAGCAAAAAAATATTATATAACTACAATACTTTACTGTAACATCAAAAACACTATATTTCCATTAACTCCTACAATTTAATTTATACACCTATTGTTTGAATAATCCGATAATGTATACAGACCCTACAGGACATGTTTCGATAACAGTAAATGGTCAGAATGTAGGTAATGCAACTATCAATGATGGCAGGTCTTATGGAAATTTAACAGATATAGCAAAAGGTTAGGGTGGTAATACAGAATGGGATTCTAGCACGAAAACAGCAACTGTAACCATTGGAGGTAATGCGGTTACATATAACCTAAGTACAATGACAAATGGGGTAGGTGTAGCTAGTGATGGTTCAACTTTTATGGTTTCTAAAGATGGAAAAATTCAAGTAGCAGTTGCGGATACATCATCAAGACTAGGTGGTTCAACATCAGATTGGGATGGAAGTACCAAGTCAGTTACTGTAACTACAAGCAATAGCCAATTAGTAACAAATTTAGGGATAGATGCAACTGGTTCGGCAGCAGATGCTATATCAAATAGTTATAAAGACAGCTTAAAGAATTCGTCTGGGAACTTACCAACTCAGACACCAAGCAAGAACACAGATACGATAATTTCACAAGGTACAGGTTTGCTTGGACTCGGAAATCATGCTATTGTAAATCCAGGAACATCTAATCCATATGGTATTATGAGTGGTACATTTAACGATGTTGCACGTGATGCTCAGATATGTTTAACAAGTTTACAATATAATGTTGGTGGATGTGACGGATTGTATGGAACAACGACAACGAAAAATATTTTAGATTTTCAGAAAAAGTATGGTTCATAATATGGATTAGCTCCAACAGGAAAACTTGATGAGGCAACTTTAAAAGCATTGCAGAAAGAAGCAGGACCTAGTATTGTTAAAAGAGATGCGGAATGGCAGGCTATAATAGCTAATTCTAATTCAATTTTATCAAAGTCGGATTATAAGCTTGCAGATCCAATTTATTTCCTAAAATACAATATACAGTCGCAGGATAGTATTGATCCTATTTTTGCGGGAAGGTTGGCTCAATTAGCTAAAGATTTAAATACTACAATAGATATTATCTCAGGAAATAGAACATTTGAAGAACAAAAAGTATTGTATAATAAATGGCTAAATGGTACTGGTAACTATGCAGGAAAACCAGGGGAAAGCCGTCATAATTATGGTGTTGCAATTGACTTATGGAAGAATCATGGGAGTAAATGGGAGATATTAAGAAATTTAGATTATAAAGTAAATAGCATAGATGAACAGACAACATTATTAAAGTATGGACTGATAAAGCCGATGTATTATAATTGGACAATAGATCCTGAAAAATGGGAACCATGGCATATTCAACCTGTTGAAACTAAAGGCAAGACGGTACCAGAGTTAAAGGCTTTTCTTAATTATTTAAAGTAAGGAGTGAACGTCAATGTATAGATTATTTATTTTATTTGTTATTATATCCATGATTTTTTGCTCATGTAGTACTGGATCAGACAGCGGAAAAATCACACTTGATTCAACAGCATCAAGTGTGATAGAGGATACTTCAGTAAGCCAAGATAAAAAAAATACTACTAATAAGAATGATGCAAATGAAAACAAAAATGACACTATTTTGATCAATGAAGAATGGATTATAAAACTACTAACAATGAATAAAGAGGGTTTTATTAAATTATTGGGCGATGAATACACTTTAGATGAGCTAGATTCTGCAAACTCTGTATACAATTATAAAGAGTATGGAATCGGGATTACTTACAATTCTGATCTGGGCAAGATGGTGAAAATTTCCATTAATGACAACGATTTAAAATTGTTTGGTGTAAATAACACTATGAGATTTTCAACTATAAAGTCGATACTTGGTAAAGGAGAATTAATAGTAGATGATGATTATGGAACGTTTATATTGCTATATAAGTTCGACAAATATAAAATCCAATTTCATGCAGTAGACGACCCGGAAAAGGTGATTAATAATGGCTTTAACATTAGACAACCTTGATAAGAACTATAATATGGCGTGTGGAGTTAGAGAATAACATTTTGATAGGTAAGCGTCAAAAAGAAGAACACCTTGACAACCTTTAACGAGTAGCACTTTTACATGAATCTGGCACGTTTGATGGAAACAAAAGTTCAAGTGTATTAATATTATTTAGAATATCCCAATTTGGGGTGTTTTTGAAAATATACACAAGTGTTGATTTATAATTAAAATTGACCCCCTGACAAAACAAATATATGTAAGTGCTGGAATAAACACCGTAGTGTAAAATCCCTCCAAACTTGATATTCTTAAAAAATGAATATTAGTTGGAGGGGTTTCTCTAATGGCTAAAGATGCAGCTTTAGAAGATAAGTGGAGGCGAAGGGTTGAAGAATTGTAAGTAAGGCTATAACTCCTAGTGACAACACAATAGCCTCAAACACTATCATTTACCAGTGTGATGTTATGGGCAATCTAAAATATCAGCTGGATTCATTGGGAAGGGTTGACCTGTACACCTATGATAATCAAGGAAGACAGCTCACGTACATTTAGAAAAAAGCAGACAACACGCAGCCAATTAAAGTAACTGCAAGCTATGATATAAATCTTTATATGGAGATTGGGCATCAAAAGCGGAGCAAAAAAATCTAACAAAGTATGGAATATTTAAACCATTAACCAAAGGAAATGGTACAGCGGCAGGAAAAAGGGAAGATTGGAATATACAACCAATTAAAACATAAGGTATAGGAATAACTCAGAGAAAGCGTTTTTATAATGCTTACATGAAATAGAGGTAAAAATTAACTTTTAAGGTGAAGGAGGTCTTAAAATATGTTACGAAAAATGACTAGTACAATTTTAATAATGTCTATTTCTTTAATATTGGTAAGTTGCCAAAACACTGATATATCAAGTGTTGGCAGTACATCAATAGAGACATCACTTGATGAAACAAATAATTCAGCGACTAAAGAAACAGAGGATTCATCAACTAATGAAACCAGTTTAGACAAAAGTACCAAAGCTGCGGAAATGTCCGATGATTCAGCTGCTACAGTAACGACAGAATCAACACCATCCATAATACCACAGGATAAAACTCAAAATAACGGATATATATCAAAAGATGAACTTTTGAGTTTATTTAAACTAAAGAAACCCGATATATTAACAAAGCTTGGTGATACATATGACATAGTTCTTGCTGGTGCTGAAGATTCATATGATGGATATCGGTACAAGGGACTAGGAATAGTAATTGCATTTGACGCCGATGATACGATAGCATTTATTGATTGTGATGAAAATGTAAATATTGATGGAGCTAAAACTGGAATGAATTTTGCACAGATTCAAGAAAAACTAGGTATGTCCAAAGTGAAAGAAACTTGGATTGAAACACCTGAACATAAAGCATATGAAATTACTTATACGATGGGTGACTGTATTATAAGCTTTATGTCGCAAGAAAAAGATGGTACTGATTGTGGTTTATCACTTTATAAAAAGAGGTAAGTACCGTAACCGTCAAAGGAATCGACACCTACTCATTAGGTTATTGAGATGTTAAACTGAGTCCAAGGTAGAAATATATTAAAAAAGTAAAATTACTTGTTAATTAACGTAATGGTGTAGTAGCTCTATATTAATTATAATTAGTGTTGACTAAGGTTAATAGTTTAATCTAGTCAACACTTTTTTGATAATATGAGCTGACTAGCAGATGTGTAACTACATAACTGTCTCTTGAATATGATATAGGGTAACATAAAATAACTTTTATATTGTATGATTGGAGAGATGATTAATGTATGAAGATAATGACATGAGGTCAGTTTATAGCCCTGAAATTGTAGATTGGTGTGAGGATTGTGAATATCAGGACTCGTATTCAGATGATTATGATGATGGTGTTCGTGAACCAATTATTATTATCCCGTGCCCACCGTTACCTGCTTGTTCTCCGCAGCAGTGCAGACCATGTCCACCAAGCCAATGCAGACCATGTCCACCAAGCCAGTGCAGACCATGTCCGCCAAGCCAGTGCAGACCATGCCCGCCGAGCCAATGCAGACCATGCCCACCGAGCCAGTGCAGGCCATGCCCGCCAAGCCAGTGTTTGCCTAATTGTGCACCATAAAGCACTTTTAAATAATTATGCAGCTTATACACACATATAATGTGCTGCATTTTTTCAAACAATAGGAGCTTATATATTTTTTAAAATTTTCTAGGACTTGGTTTATTGAGATTGAAGCTATGTTCTAAATATTAACAAACAGTAAATATGCGTGGGGATAGAATTGCTCAAATATTTATGAAATAAACATAGGATTCAGTTTTAGAGTGGTGAGAGTGAAAAGGGTTTTGTTATAACTCTTTTCACTCTTTAAATAATTATTAGGGGGAGATAACTTGTATTATAGGCTGAATGATAACTGTCAATTGGTAAAAGGAGCTTATAGAGGTGCAATATATGATTTTCAATCTGGAAAGGTTTTTTCAATTAACTCTGATGCACTGCAACTATTGGAGAAATGTGAAATAAAACCCATCAATGATATAATTGATATTCATCTACCAGATAATAAAATTGTATTGGAATTCATAGATCAACTAACATATAAAGGACTGGGAGCTATCTACATCAATAAACCTGAAAAAAAATCAATTAAGGAAACAGAAGATGAAGAACAAAAGCTGTCTTTTTTATGGCTTGAACTTACTTCAAAATGCAATAATAAGTGCCTGCATTGTTATAGCTCTAGCGATGCCTGTAGAAATGATGATAAAGTAACTCATGAGAGATGGATGTCTCTTATTAGTGAAGCTCGCAAAGAGGGTGCAAACTCAATACAGCTAATTGGTGGAGAACCATTGCTTTATCCGAAGTGGAGAGAGCTTGTAATTAAAGCAAATGAAGAAGGTTATGAATTCATTGAAATTTTTACAAATGCAACTTTGATTGATGACTCCTGTATAGAGTTTTTTAAGGAGCAAAATGTAAATATTGCTACTACCATTTATGCTGATAATGCTGAAATACATGATAAAGTGACATTACACTTAGGTAGTTTTAATAAAACAATGGGTGCCATAAGAAAAATTTTAGATGTTAATATTCCAATACGTATTGCTTCAATTATCATGAAAACAAACGAGAATGAAGCTGATAATATATTGAAATTATTAGAGGATTTGGGTGTTGAAACTACTAAGTTAGATGTAGTTCGTCCTACTGGAAGAGGCGATGATGAAAGTCTATTGCCCACTAAATACAAAAATCCACTAATAAAACCTCCCTTCTATACAAGTGCTGAGGAGTTTTGGAAGGCACATAAACACCATAGCTGCTTGTCTGGAAAAATTGCAGTAACCTCAACAGGAGACGTTTTCCCGTGTATATTTGCTCGAAATGAAATTTGTGGTAACATACTTGATTCTTCATTGAAGGAAATACTAAATGGATCAGGTATTCAGAAGTGTTGGAATACGACAAAGGATGAAGTGAAAAAATGTAAGTATTGCGAATACCGATATGCATGTTATGATTGCAGACCAAAGGCTCAGGCAAGCAACTGCAATAAAGACTGGTATGCGTGCTCAGTGGAATGTGCATACAATCCCTATACAGGGGTATGGGGGGATACAGAAGTAATTGAATGATTGTGTTCTGCAAATGAAATAACAAAAAGCCAGAGATATATCTGGCTTTTAAACCATTGATAAGTTTGAGCACCGATAGAATTGGGGGGCGAGATAGCTGGGGTAATAATATATATCAAGTTGCTGGATATAGATATTATCTGTTAATAGTTTTATTTAAAATAGGGGTTAGAGAAACGCATAATTATAGTAAAAAACAGTCTGTTTCTTTTAGTAATAGTTATGGTATAATTAATTTACAAAATATCTAAAGAAAGCTGACAAAGCCCATGATATTTCTGTAAAAGAAGGTACATTTCTTTGATATTCTTGTGTAGAATATTGGGTGTAGGCATTTTTTAGATTTTCATATGCGAGAATTGAGAAAAATTGGACAGGGGGATTATAATGAAAAGAATTGTATTGACCGTAGCAGTAATTGTAGTAGTAATGATCAGTCTGATAATAATTCCGCCAATTGCAATGGATTTACCAGCGAATGTTGCTGATGAAACACAGAGTATATTTGCTCAGCAATCAGGTTCAAACAATACTGTTGAACAAAATGACAACACAAAGGGCAAAGATACAGTAAATAAGCCTGGTATTGTAGTTTCGGTAGAAGCTGCAACTGGAAAAAAAGGAAGTACAATTACAGTGCCTATCAATTTTAAAGATGTTGCAAAAGTTGAAAGTATTGGTACCTGCAATTTCTATTTAAATTATGATACCAATGTGCTAAAAGCCGAATCCGTAAAATCAGGCGATATAGTTGCCAGTCCAGAAACAAATTTTTCAAGTAATATTAATTTAGAGAGTGGAAAAATCAGTTTATTATTCCTTGACGATACTGTTGGAAGTGAGCTTATAAAAAAGGATGGTATATTTGCAACAATAACTTTTACTATAATAGGTTCATCTGGTACTGAATCAGCAATTAAATTTGCAGATGGTGGGGCTTTTGGTAATGGTGAAATGAAGAAGGTTGAAAATGTAACTCGTGCTGATGGTAGTGTTAAAGTTAAATAGCTATGTGATTTTTATAGTACATATATTAATTTATACGAATTTATGTGTTTATAACGCCAACACTTATTAACATATTTAATATTTAGTGTTATAGCAATAATTATTTTCATGCGAGCACTACTTTTTTATCATAAATAAGTAGTGCTCACATTATTGAAATTTAATATTTTAAAAAAATAGAAAAGTAGAATTTTGAAAATTACTTGCTCCATTTATCTGAAGTCTGCTAATATTTGTGATTACAATGACTTTTTAATGTGCGAGTTTTGAGTTTATAAGCATATGAGAGTTTTTTTGTATTATGGAATTAAAGCAAATACATTAAAGATTACCAAGAGTGTTTTACATTTGAGGGTAATGAAAGAGGGAGTTACAACATGCTAAATGCACTAGCTGTAGGCTGCGGAGGATTTATTGGTGCGGCATCAAGATATTTACTTTCAATGTTTATTAATAGATATAATACCAATTCATTTCCAATTTCGACACTGATTATAAATATATTAGGATCATTTATAATTGGTCTGTTAGCTGAAATACTAATGTTTCATTATCCAAATAATAAAAAATTACAGTTGTTTTTGACTACAGGGATACTAGGTGGGTTTACCACTTTTTCAACCTTTAGTCTAGAGACAATAAACCTTTATCATAATGGTAATACATTTTTTGCAATTTTAAATATCGTTTTGAGTATTGCGTTTTGCTTAGGCGGGGTTGTGCTGGGTAAAATGATTGCAAAAGTGATAATTGCTTAATAATGAGGCAAGAAAATGTCCACCACTTCTATAAATGGCGGTTACTGCTTTGGTTTTATGGCAGTGAGAATATCTCCAGCCTCATTGAATCTAAGCGTTATAACGCATAATTTACATGATTTGTTGGGAAATACTCTGATTAAATTGTATTTTACAATAATAAATCATTAATTTAGTACATTAATTTATTTTGTATGTCTCTTTGATAGAAGGGGCAGATATTGATAATAACTGGATTTAAAGACTATAACAGGAAATATCTAAATGCAAAGCGAATGACTTTTAAATAGAAGAAGTATGGTAATAAAGTAAGTGCTATTTTTTTTAAAATAGTTATGATAAAATCATATCAGTGCGTTCATTTTAAAAGATTCACAAGGAAGGAATATACCATGAAATTAAGAGTCAGCAATTTTACACGGATAAAACAAGCTGAAATTGAAATAGATGGGATTACTGTAATAGCTGGAGAAAATAATACTGGTAAAAGTACAATTGGTAAAATACTTTTTTCGTTATTCAACTCTATGAATAATCTAGATGAAAAGATAGATGGAAAGCGAACAGAAGAAATTTGGAATTTTAACTTTAAAATTTTAAGAAGAAGTATTTTTATGCATACAAACAATCATGATGTATTGGATAATCAATCGAGTACTAAAGCGTCAATCAAAAGGATTGCTGATAAACTTACAGAGATGCTTTTTCAGGAAGTAGATAATGAGAATATTTACAGTATGGTTTGTGATTTGTTACGTATGAATAATATTCTGGACGACGAATTGCAAATAGAAGAAATAGCTGATAAAATTATAAAACTAGCTATTTCTAGAATAAAATCCACCAACATTGTATTAGCACAAGAGATTATATCACGATTTTTTGAAAATATTTTTAATGAACAAATTAATTGTAAATGTTTACAAAGTAAAGATTTAGAGGCTTTATTAGAATTAACTATTAAAGATAAGAAAAATACTGTTTCTTTTATGAATAACAGATGTAATAATTATAAAGCACAATATAGTATTTTACATGAGGCGTTCTATATTGATAATCCATTTATTATAGATGAGATTGATGAAGATAGAGAATTTGACGAGAATAAAATAAAGGAGCACATTCTGTCTAAGCTTTCTAATAATGATGGAATTATGGATGGCATATTTGATGCGGTAATTGCTAGAGAAAAATTAGATGATATCTACTCTATTTTGAACAAAGTCGTTAAAGGAAATATTTCTAATAACGATGGTTTTGGAATGGAAGTAGAGAATCTTAGTGAGCCAATTAAATTGAGCAATTTATCAACTGGGTTAAAGTCTTTTGTTATTATAAAGATGCTTTTAGAAAAAGGAATTTTGAAAGAAAAGGATGTACTTATTTTAGACGAGCCTGAGATTCATTTGCATCCTGAATGGCAGATATTATATGCAGAAATAATCGTGCTACTACAAAAATTATTTGATTTATCTATTGTTGTAACAACGCATAGCTTGAATTTTCTGGAGGCAATAGAGTTTTTTTCTGAAAAACATTCTATTGACAAAAAAAGCAGATATTATTTGGCAAAATCTGATGGAGAAATGAGTGAATTTGAAGATGTAACCAATGATACTTCTAAAATATATTCACAAATGATTCAAGCAAGTATTTTGTTGGATAAGTTAAAATACGAGAAGGAAATTAATGATAATGAGTAACTTCAGTAGTATGGTAGCAATGATTGATGCATATTTGTTGAGTTATGGAATTGAACAAAATATAAAATCAAGTTTGCATGAAACATCTAAAAATAAATGTGATAATTGTACTGATGTGGTTTATGCCTACAACGGAATGGAATTAGAAGTAATTGATATGGATTCTATAGCAAAGAATGGTTATAAAAAAATAAAAAAGCCATCTTATCCACTTGAGAAACCTATTAATACAGTAGATGCATTTTTGATAAATAGCCAAAACCAATGGTTTTTTGTTGAATTTAAAGATGCACCAATTAATGATACTAAAAATAAAATAACCATATTTAAAAAGGCTTATGCAAATTGGTATATGCTTATGGAAATACTGTATAAAATGAAGAACACTGAAAATGAGTATGCTGGATTTGATTTTAGTAATCCAATAGAATTTGCACAGAATAATGTTTATTATATTGCCGTTTTTACAACTGCTAAAAATCCACAGCTTTATATGCAGATTAAAAATCAGGACTTAGTCAAATCTACATATACACCACCATTTATGGAAAGACTTAAAGCATATGTTTTTAAGGATGCATTTGTTTTTACAGAAAGTTTTTTTGAAAGAAAATTTGTTAGAAATTTTAGTTATTAGCAAAGCTGTTCACTAATCCTTTATGACTAACACTAACAACAAAAAAATTCAGTATTTATATGATTTTACGTATTACATGGTTTGTTTTTGAGCCACATAAACCACAAGTAGTTTTTGACGGTGTGTTTTGAATGGAACTGTCAAAACAGGAGGTGTACCTCCCAAAAAAAGCTTAACCATATTTTAAGCCCAAATGAGGTGTAGAGATTAGTATGCCTCAAGCCTTCTTTGTTTTCTAAGCTCTCTGCGTCTTTCACCAGCTTCCCATTCAAGTCTTTCTTCATCAGTTTCAAGAACAAGACCAGGTACTGGAACTGGATTATCATTTTCGTCCAATGCTACAAGAACTAAATACGCTCTGTTAATCATCTGTCTTACGCCGTTTAGCTTTTCAACATAGGTAGTTACACGGACTTCCATTGATGTCTTACCAACACAGGTTACTTGACCGCTTAAAAAGATAGTACTGTTTATATATGCGGCTGATTTAAACTGCAAATTATCCACTGAAGCAGTAGTTACATTGCAGCCTGAATGTCGTCTGGCTACTACTGCTGCAACAACATCAATCCATTCCATTAGCTTTCCTCCAAAAAGGCGGTTAAAGCCATTTATGTGTTCTGGCATAAGTATTTGAATTTGTTCGGTCTTAGAATCTGATACTTTTTTATATGTTAATTTATCCATTAAATATACCTCCTTCAACCTGTGCTGTTATATTCTATTTGCAAGTATTTAACTATATACATACGGTATAAAATTATTGCTAATTAAGTTCATTTACTCAACTATCCCACATAAAGGTCAATATGTGTGGGAGAATTACCAATGGCTTGTTACCAAAATAATTGAGCCTGTTAAATATAAAATGATTATACTTGTTAATTATAACTCAAAAATTTTATTTGTATATACTAAATAATATGAAAATAGGGTAATGCTTGAACCAGTAGGTTGAACCTTAGCAATTATCTTCCAGCACTGAAATTTATTTTATTATTTTCTGAAAATGAACTTATCAAAATACTCTAGGCTTATAATTTTGTAGAGCAACTTCAACTTTATTTTTAATATATTCTGTCAAACAAAAGTGATACAATATACAGAGTACTTATAACAGAAGAGAAGTTTGAAGGAGCGGAATTGTGAAAATAAATAAAAGATATCTATTTGCTTTTTTGTTTTTATTAATAATTGAAATAATAATTGCATTATTTGTACACGACAATATTATTAGACCGTACATAGGCGATTTTATGGTGGTTATATTAATGTACACATTTGTAAGAGGATTTGTTAAAAAGCCAATAAAGTATTTGCCTGTTTACCTGTTTATCTTTGCTTTTGCTGTTGAGATGGCACAATATTTCCGAATTATAGATATACTAAACTTGCGTGACTATAAATTGGCTACCACAATTGTTGGTACTTCCTTTGATATCAAAGATATACTATGCTATTTAGTTGGGACTATAGTTTTGATTATTTGGGAGAGGAAATGTAATATCAAGTAATAGGGATTACATCAGCGGCGTGTAGGCGAGGCGGGAGATATTCTCACCGCATGAAAACCAAAGCGGTACTCGCCACTTATAGAAGTGGGGGACATTTTTTTGCCTCGTTATAGTGGGGAGTCAAATCGTCAACGGGCTGTTGACGATTTAGAATAGTTGTATTTAATTATATTGGACACATATTTTGCTACTTGCAAAGTTTTAAAGTATAGAAGAAGCTATATTCTATATTCAAAAGACCACTTAGTCATATGTAATTAGTTGATGTCGAACTTTCATCATTTGCCTACTACTTTTTTGAATAAATGAAAAGGAAATATAATACTTTTAATAGAATACAATATGAGATTATTAACATTATGTGATAGGAGATTTTATATGCAAAACAAAAAGCTACTACGTGCAAAACCTTTCGAAATGGGAGTTGATCCAAAGGCAATTTTAAGCTTTATTAATAAATTGGAAGAGCAACAGCTTGGCATTCATTCCTTTATGTTGATGCGCCATAACAGGGTTGTGGCTGAAGGCTGGTGGAATCCGTTCAAACCCACATATAATCATGAAATTTACTCCTTAAGTAAAAGCTTTACTTCAATGGCAATTGGATTTGCTGTTCAGGAAGGTTTGCTTAGTGTTGAAGATTATGTTGTATCTTATTTTAAGGACAAATTGCCATGTGAACCATGTGAAAACATGAAGAAAATGAAGATTAAGCATTTACTGAGTATGAGTACTGGTCATTCTGTAGAACCAAAATCATTTGAAGGTCAGGATTGGGTCTATTTATTTTTGACCTCATATGTTGATTGTGAACCGGGAAGCATATTCGTCTATAATACTCCAGCAACATATATGCTATCAGCTATTCTGGAGAAAATTACTGGGATAACGACATATGATTATTTACAACCTAGATTATTTGAGCCTTTAGGAATTTCAGATATTTGGTGGGAGACCTGTCCAAAGGGTATAAGCGCTGGTGGTTTTGGACTAAATATTAAAACAGAGGATATTGCTAAATTTGGCACATTCTTATTAAACAAAGGAGAATGGGAAGGAAAGCAGCTTTTAAATTCTGAATGGATTGAAAAAGCGTCATCAAAGCTTGTTGAATCACTGACAAATCCAGATGCTGCTGATCAATTTCCAAATGACTGGATTCAAGGGTACGGTTATCAATTTTGGCGTTGTCAGCCAGAGGGTGTTTACCGTGCAGATGGTGCTTTTGGACAATTTTGTATTGTAATGCCCGAACAAGATGCAGTTTTAGCTATTCAGTCAGGCGAAGATGATACTAAAAGTATGTTTGAAAATATATGGGATATATTGCTGCCTGCAATGAAGAATAGTGTACCAGAAGATAAAGAAAGTCAGAAAGCCTTAGAAGAGAAATTGTCCAGCTTAGTATATCCGACCCCAGCTGGAGAGGCTACGTCACCAATAGCTGATAAGGTTTCAGGAAAAGAATATGAAGTATCTGAGAATTTAGCTAAAATTACAAAGATAGCTTTTGATTTTGCTGATACAAATAAAGTTACATTAGTCAAAGGAGAAGAGAGCTACACGGCAGAAATTGGTTTTCAAAAATGGATTGACAATCAAATAGGTATTAATAAGGAGGATGAAGAAACATTCCTAATATGTAATGATATTTCTTGTGCAGGTGCATGGATAAAGGAAGATACTTTTAGGTATGAAATTCTGTATAATAGAACTCCAACGAAAGAGGTTTTTAAAATCAAATTTCATGAGAAGGGAATTTCAGTAGCTTTTGAACGTATACACTCCTTTGAAGCTGTCGAGTATAATATGATGGGGTGGTAGGATACAAAAATTACAAAATTTAAGTGATGGTAAGACAAAACTTGTAAATTTGAAAAATGTTAAATTTGTATGCGGCTAATTAATATCTTATAATTGGCTGATGCCAAGAGCGAGAGGGTTTTACTCGCTCTTTTAACCTCTTGCTACATTAAATAATTGTTTTCCAGTTTGCACTTATTTATCCACCAAGAGTTATATCTTGACTATCATACCACTCTAAAGCAGAGTAGAAATGACTAGGTTGAAAATCAGGCCAATACTCGTCAACGACATAAAAATCTGCATAAATAGATTGAACTGGTAAAAAACCGCTTAATCGCCTTCTGCCACCCCAACGAATAATTAAATCAATTCTCGAAATATCAGAGGACTTCATACTTTTTAGTATATTAGCCCTTTTAGATTGAGAACTGGTGGCTGTTAAGTGCCCTAAATCCCATTCCCAACCATAATTAACAAGAAAATTAACCTTTATTCCTCCTTTTCCAAAGGTTCTTCTGGTAGTATAGCTATTTAACTCACTAGGAAACATTCGTGATTCACTATTTCCGACCACTAATAATGAAGCGTTTTCATTTGAAAGCATTTTAACAGCACCTATACAAGCCTCAGTAAAGGCTTGCCGTTGTGTTATTGGTCGTTTATTGTTGTCAATAGTAAAGCCATAATAGGTTATTTCTTTTACACCCATTTGCTCACATAGCTTAAAAACAGCTAAGCCTGGTTCTAGTCCAGTTTCATATCCCTTTTCTTTGCTCATTCCATTAGAAGCTGCCCATCTTCTGTTTCCATCTGGAATAATTCCAATATGTTTAGGTATTCTCATTAATTCACCTTGTATAATGGGGATATAACCAAATTTATTATACATTTTCCTTTCTTGAAATACTATATAGTCGGCTTGAAAAAGTCTAAGAAAACATAGTAATTCACAGCCTGTTTTATACAGTTATTATTATCATTTAATAGATTTTTTATCCAAAAATTAACACTAACTTTTTGTAACTAATTTTTTCATTAGTATATAGCCACTTAATGTGTATTTTTTAATCAAGATTTCATTCAACAGCTATGCTTTGTAGTGTGCTAAAAATCGACATGAGGTAGGTAAATTAGATAATTAATGCAATTATTTAACTTTTCATTTGGTAAGTATGAACTAACTACAATAATAGTCTATGAGTTATGATAGCATGTTCTGTTATATATATTGTTTTTTTGAAAATGTTTTTCACCAAAAGCTTGAAATATACAGCAAGATTTGCCTGTACAGAATTCCTGACGCATTGTATAATTAAATAGTAATTTATTAATTATTTACATTATGACTAGGTCAACGACATTATGATTTTTAACATAACATAGTATTACAAAATTATACAATTTTGCAATAAATACAAAAAAATAAGGGGGAGATGTTAATTATGGGGAAAATGAAATGTGAGATTTCACACAAGAAATTTTTCCGATCAACTGCTCTAATACTTGTGACTTCTTTAGTGTTGACTTTGTTTGCTTTTGTTCCAGAAACACAATCTGCTAGTTCACCACGTGTAGGAGATTCTTACTACAGTTATGGTGAAGCAATGCAAAAGGCTATTCTTTTCTACAAGGCCAATCGCCTCGGAGACTTACCTGATGACTATGTTTTACCTTACCGAACTGATGCAGCTATGAACGACGGTAAAGATGTTGGTCTTGATTTAACAGGAGGTTGGGCAGATGCTGGTGACGGTATCAAATTTACGCATCCTATGTCATATGCTGCAGGTCAATTAGGGTGGGCTGTATATGAATATCGTGATGCATTTGAAAAGTCAGGACAAATAGACGATATTTTGGATGAAATTAAATGGGCTACTGACTTCTTTATCAAAGCAAATCCAAGTCCAGAAGTATTATATTACATGTGTGGATATAATGAGTCTGACCACTCTGTTTGGGTAGCTCATGAGATGTTAGATTATATGACAGATAGAAAATCTTTCGTACTGAATGCTCAAACTCCTGGTTCTGATGTTGCAGGATCAGCTGCTGCTTCTTTAGCTATCGCATCTCTTATTTTTGAAGAAACAGATCCTGAATATGCAGAAAAATGTTTAAAACATGCTAAGCAAATTTTTGCTTTTGGTGATAAATATAGAGGAATAAATCCTCTTGATACGCTATATCCATCAGGTGGTTATATTGATGACCTTGCTTGGAGTGCTGTTTGGCTTTACATAAAGACTAAAGATTCAACTTATCTTGATAAAGCTAAAGAAATATTGCCTCCAACAAAATTAGGTGGCGGACATACTCACTGTTGGGATGATGTTAGCTATGGTGCAGGACTTAAGCTTGCTCAGTTAACAAAGGATCCTGAATACATAAAGGTTGTTGAAAAGAACTTAGATTCTTGGATGCCAGATGGAAGTATTACATATACTCCAGGAGGCTTAGCTTGGCTTTCACAGTGGGGTTCTTTGCGTTATGCAACTACAGCAGCGTTTTTAGCATTTGTATGGTCTGATGACGATACTGTATGTACAGCTTCTAAAAAGCAAAAATACCATGATTTTGCTGAGAGACAAGTAAACTATGCTCTTGGAGATAATCCAAGGGGAGGCAGCTATGTAGTTGGATTTGGTAAAGATGCACCTATACATCCACATCACAGAACGGCTCACGGCTCTTGGACAAGCCAGCTTGAAACACCTAGCTATCATAGACATATTCTATATGGTGCATTAGTTGGGGGTCCTGGCTCAAATGACGCATGGAAAGATGATGTTAAGGACTATATGCTAAATGAAGTAGCAACTGACTACAATGCTGGTTTTGTTGGTTCTTTGGCTAAAATGTATGATATGTATGGAGGTGATCCTCTTGAAAACTGGCCTAAGCCTGAAGATTTTAGAGATCCACAGGATGATATAACCGAGTATTTCTGCCGTGGATGGATAATTTATGAAGGCTACGGAACAACAAATATCATGTTCCAGATTAACAACCGTTCTGCATGGCCACCTACAATGAAAGATAAACTTTCTGCTCGTTATTATATGGATCTTTCAGAATTGTTTGAGGCTGGTAAAGGCTTAGATGATGTTGAATTAAAACTATTAGATAATCAGGGTGCTAAGCTCACTGGGCTAAAGCAATACAAAGATAATATCTACTATTTTACTGTTGATTTTACTGGAACAAAGCTTATGCCTACTGAGTGGGAAATGTGCGAAAAAGATGCGACTGTACAAATAAAGTATAAAGATATGAATATCGGTTCAAATAAAAACGACTGGTCTTATCAGAACTTAAGTGGTCCACCAGATTACAAGGCGGATTCTTTTGAAGGATTAACACCATATATACCAGTATATGACAATGGTAAGCTTTTATATGGTGAAGAGCCTGAAGGGGGTACTCCTGATACTAAATACGGTGACTTAAATGGAGATAACAGCATTGATGCTATTGACTTTGCTTTGTTGAAAAAAATACTATTAGGGGATATTCCTGATAACGTGAACTTATCAGCAGCTGATTTAAATACTGATGAAGATGTAAATGCCATAGATTTCGCTATATTAAAAAGTTATTTGATGGGCAATATTGATTCCTTGCCCAAAAAGTAATTCAACATGCCAGTATACTTGAGGCAAATTGTGCTTTTAAGCTGGTTTTGAATGCAAATCAAGTTTAAATTCGTTTTTGACTTTAGTAGTTTTATCAAAACTGGTAAGGATTATAGGTGTCCTTAAACCTAAATAAATTATAAAGGAGTGAAAATCAAAACTATATTTGTTAAGATACTTACGTGTATCACAAAATTGCTAGTTACATTTGAAAAAGCCACTCTCTATATTATGAGTGTGTCACAATAAACAAAAGATTAATTTACAAGTAATATTTTTGGGGGAACTGCAGTATTACAGTATTATTCAATAATAATATTTTATTTGAACAGGGGGATTTTTTGTATGAAAAAAACAATTCGTTTTACCAGTCTTGCAATTGTTATGATGCTATTAGTAACAATGCTTGTACCAACAAATATGTATGCAGCATCAACAGTTACTCTTGATTGGGAAAAAGAATATCAAGCTATTGATGGATTTGGTGTGTCAGAGGCTTTTCATCAATCAAATAATATTGCTCTTTTAGGAGCTACTAAGCAAAAAGAAATATATGATTTATTGTTCTCAACTGAAAATGGAGCAGGCTTTTCAATATTCCGCTCAATTTTAGGTGATGGTGGAACTTGGGGAGATGCACAGGACGGACCAAACAAAACTATGCAGCCGTCAGCTAATACTTGGGACTGGAATGAAAAAAACGATGACCAGATACCTATGATTAGGACTATTCAAAAGGATTATGGAGTTGACAAAATTCAATATACTGTATGGAGTCCTCCAGCTTGGATGAAGACAAATGGCACTGTTCCTGGCGGTTCACTTAGCACAGATAAATATCAGGCATATGCTACATATTTAGCTGAACATATTAAGAATTACAAATCAAAATTTGGTATTGAAATAACACACATAGGAATCCAAAATGAGCCTGATATATCAACTGCTTATTCATCATGTCAATGGACATCAGCTCAATTTAAGACATTTATGAAGGACTATTTAGTACCAACTTTTGATAAAGAGGGTATAACTGCGAAAGTCATTGTAGGAGAGAAGATGAACTTCTCTGAACAAATGGCTATAGACTGCTTGAATGATCCTATTGCTGTTACAAGAACAGATATTGTAGGCGCTCATAATTATGGCTCTTCTTATACAACTTTCCCAACAACAAAGGCAAAGGGAAAAGGCATCTGGCAAACTGAAATTTCTGATATGAATGGCAATGACCTTACAATTAATGATGGTCTTAACTGGGCTAAGCAAGTTTATGATTTTATGACTGTAACTCAAGGAAATGCTTGGAATTACTGGTGGGGTGCATGTTATAAGACATGGAACGGAGAAGGCCTAATACAGATGGATATGAATTCAAAATCATATAAAGTGGGTAAAAGGCTTTATACAATTGGTCAGTATTCAAGATTTATAAGACCTGATTGGAAGAGATTTGAGGCTACTAAAAATCCTACATCAGGTGTATATGTAACAGCATATAAAGACCCTGAGACAGGTAAGTTTGCAGTAGTTGCTATAAATAATGGCTCCTCTAGCCAATCTGTATCATATAACCTAAAGGGCTTTGAAGCTGACTCCGTTATACCATATACAACTTCAGCATCACAGAATATAGCTGAAGGCTCAAAAATATCAGTAAGTGGCAATAGCTTTACAGCTACATTACCTGCAAAATCAGTTGTGACTTTCGTTGGAGGAACTGATGCAGGGGTTTACGGAGATGTTAACGGTGATAACACAGTAGATGCACTTGATTTTGCAATTATCAAACAGTATCTTGTTGGACAAATAAGCGAATTCCCAGGGAAGAATGGAATGAAGCTAGCTGATGTAAACAATGACGGAAGTGTTGATGCTATTGATTTCGCAACAGTTAAGATGTTCTTGCTAGGCAATATTGATAAGCTGCCTGTTTAAGTAGCAATGTCAAGATGAACAATAATTTCAATAAGTATTTACTTGCTTTTAAGTGTAAGTAAAAGGTTTATACCACAAAGTCTCCTACTGGTAGCAGTAGGAGACTTTGTGTAGTTATAGAGAATCTACGAACATAAAAGATAAAATGGCTTGCTGAATTAATGCAATATTTAGTGTTAACAACTCAAACTTCACATATTTACAATTGTTCAAATTCTCCTGCACCTATAGAATTTATATGTGGGAAAATTGAGTTAACTCATCTATAAATTTCTTGATTTTTTCACGTTCTGTTTTATTTGTTTGGTATTTTAGTGAATTATTAAAGCAATCTAGTGCTTTCTTTTGATTTTCCTCTTTGTCTTTTACTTCAGCTAGTTCTTTGTACGAAATACCAAGGAGGTACTGAATATTGGAGTATTGTAAAGTAATATCCTGTTCTGGTTCTAAGTTTATTAACTCTCTATTTTTATATTCAAGAGTTTGTAAAGCTTCATTACATAAACTAATGGCTTTTTTAAACATATCTCTATTTGATTTCATTAATCCAAGTTCTGTATAAGCAGATGCTTGTTCGATTTTTACATTTATAAAAACCATGGGGTAGTCTTCTGAAGTAAATATTTTAAGTGCTTCCTCATATGCATTAACAGTATTCAAGAGATTTTCTTCTTTATCCGTATAAGATGATAAAATTAAATAGGTATCTCCAAGCTGGCAATGGCAAAAAGCATATTGGATGGGGTATTTTTTGGGAGTAAAGGTTTCAAGAGCTTCGAAACAAGCTTTTACAGACTTTTCTAAATATGTGATGTCTTTGCTGAGAACAGCATAAAAACAGTATGCATGGCCTAAATTATAGTTTGATATAGCATAATTTTGTGGAAATTTTTCGTAGGTATATACTTTTAAGGCTTGTTCATAAGCAGTAAATGAATTTTTCATGGTATTTATATCCTTTGTTACAAAACCAAGCCCAGCATAAGAGCATGCTAGTACATTTTGAATTCTTGCAAAATCGGAAGGAAGGGTATCTATTGTATATATCTTAAGGGCTTCTTTACTAGCTTCAATAGCTTTTAAATGGTTTTCTTTGCTATCTTGATAATCTGCTAATTTTAAGTATTCAAAAGATAATTTATAATATATATTTGCATATCTAGTGGGAAACGTATCAATTGTGTATATATCAAGCAATTCTAAGTAGAGCTGAATTGCTTTAAAAATATAGTCTACATTATTTTTAGATTCAGAGAGTTCACTATACCAATTTGCAATATGAAATTTATTTTCGTATGAATAAATAGGATATTTATCATTTGTATATACTTTGAAAGCATTATTATATGCATTAGAAGCTTTTTCAAGGTTTTCTACGGGATTAACAATATTTGAAAGCTCAACATATATTTTACCTAATTTCACTTCTATATCTGCAAATTGTAAGGGGTAATTTTCCATATTATAAACCTTTAAGGCTTCTTCACATGAAGCTACTGCTTTTAAAAGATTATCAGGTGAGTCAGACACGACAAATAGACTTCTATAAACATTACGAAGTATAATATTTGTATCAGCATAATAATTAGGATATTGTTCCAAGGTGAAAAAACTAAGGGCTTCTTCACATAGTTTTAAAGCGTTTAAGGCATTTGTTTCAGTTCCTTCCTTACCAAATAATTGTATATGGCTTACACTTAAATTAAGTTTAATAAGTGTATAGTTTAAAGAATCATCAATTTTTTTATATCCCAATTGAGCTTGATTGAAGGCAGAAATTGATTTATTAACATAAGTGATAAAATCTTGGTAGTTACTTATTTGCGACAAGTTTGAATATATCATACCAATTATTTTTTGAACAGATGAGTATTGTGAGGGATAGCTATCAAAAGTATAAAGCTTTAAAGCCTCTGTACAATATTCTAAACCTTTATTAAGGTTATTTTGTTCGTCTTTTAAATATGAAAGTGTAAAATATGCATATCCTAGATTTTTCTTAATCTCGGCATTTACTAAAGGAGTAGCATTTACTGCTAAGGCCTTTTCAAAAAAAGTTAGTGCGATGGGAATATTTGTATGTGCATCTCTTACATCTGAAAGACATATATATGCAACACCCAAACTATTTTGCAAAGAAGAATACATATTTGCATACTTTTCATCAGAACATATTTTTAAGGCTTCTTCATATACAATTATTGCCTTTTTTAAGTTATCCTCTTTATTTGTGAATTGAGATAGCTTTGTGTATATATTTCCAAGATTAGATTTAACTAGCACGTATTCCTCGGGATTTTTTACACTTGAAATATTTTTAAGTATATTTTCATAGGCTTTTATAGCTGGCACAAGGTGATTCTCCTCCACAAGCTTGTTAGCATCGTTGATACTGTCATTAATTTTGCTTAATCCGTATCGTTTATCTATGTAAATAATATTTCCGTTTCCTATTGAAATATTATTATTAGTTCCTGTAATAGACAGATCATTAAAAATATTTATATGCAAAACATTATCACTTTTATCCCAGTAGGATTTTATACCAAAAGCTAGATCCAAAGCTTGCTCAGGAATAAAGAATTTGTTTTTAATAATGATCGGTGCTACTTTTAGAGTACATTGTTCTTCGTTTACTATTACTTTCTTACTTGTTAGAGTAAATATAATCTTCTTGCTACTATTTCTACATGTCACGGTTTTTTTTGAACTATCCCAATTGTAAGCATAGCCTAAAATATCAGAAAGTTCTGCTAATGGTACAAAAATGTTACCATTAATTTTGCAGGGGAAATAGTTGAATTTAACGGTTTCTTCATTGATTTTAACACCTGCTACAGGAATAGTGTTTGCACTTGCAACTGTTGAGCTTAATATCAGCACAATAAGGAATGTTAACAGTATTACTAATTTTTTCATGGTTTCCTCCAATTAATTCTAACTCAACTTTGTATAGATAAGTTAAATAAATAGATTTTTAACTGTGAAAGTTGAGTTGGTAGTATATAAAATTAAGTAGTCTATCTCAAAATATAATTTGAATTATATTTTCAGTTAATGTTGACTATTTCATTAACCTGCTGATTAATTATGAAATTGAGAGCTGGATATTCTTGCTCTGTAAAGACTTTTAGTGAATTATTATAAGCAGTAAGTGCAGGTGAAAGGTATTCTTTTGCATTTTGATATTTAATTAAATTGCTGTATATTGTTGCAAGTGAATAATTGCTATTTGCATACTCAATAGGATATTTTTCATATGTGTAGATTAATAAGCTTTCAGTGTATTCATTTTTAATTAATGCAAGTAAAGTTGGCGTTGTTAGTGCAGATAAATTTAAAGCATCAACTTGTGTAATAAACGTAAAAGATGTTGAATTTTCAGTGTTAGATGGTTTTTTAAAGCTATCTGAATTATCCCTATCTGCCAATTCAATTGAAAAAATATCACCAAGGCTTTGATGAAGCTTTGCATACTCTTTTGGATGGCTTTCAACTGTAAAGACCTTTAAGGCTTGATTACATGAAGCAATTGCACTGCTGATATATAAATCAGATGGGGAGGAAGAGCATAGTAACTTATAAATATCTCCCGTTTTTTTCTGTATTGACGCCCATTCAAGAGGTGTTTCTGAATAATTGTATATATTCAAATAGTCTTTGTAAATACTCAATGCTTTTAGTAAGCTTGCTTCAGCTAGTTTTTTTTGATTTAGCCTTGAATAAGTAATGCCCATATTATTTTGCACAGCAGCATATTCAAGAGATAAATTCTCTGATAGATTATTAAATGCTGTTTTTGAAAATTGTTCAAGTGCCAATATGAGATTGTTTTCTTCTCTTGTTGCTTCCCACAGCAAATTGTAAGCATTTCCGAGATTGCTTCTCGTTATGGAGTATTTAAGGTTATTTTTATCTGTGGAATAGACTTCTAATGCTTTTTTGTAACAGCTTATTGCATAATTAATATTTGTAACTGTTTCTCTTATATATGCTTTAAGTGTGTAGGCATTTCCGAGATTATTCATTATATGAGCATAAATATCAGGACTTTCATATAAAGAGATGTTTTCTAGTATATTCTTGTATTTTACAATGGCATCATCTGTGAGATTTTGGGACAAAATGCTGTCTGCATAATCAAGCATGTCATTTGTGGTATCAATCCCATAGGGTTCTATTATATTGACTATAATACTATTTCCTGTAACTATAACATTTCCGTTTCCCTTTACGGCAATATTACTGTATACATCGTTTGATACAATTATGAAATTATCTGCTTTATTCCATCTGACTTTAATTCCAAATTGAGTTGCCAACAGCTTGCTCTCTATATATGTAACTCCTGAAACTATTATTGGTGAGCTGTTAATGGGGGTTTGGACATTATTTATTACAGCAGTACTATTGTTAATAGTAAAAATAACCCTGTTATCTCCCTTAATGCAAGTTACTGATTTATTAACTGCATTCCAAGTTAGTTTAAAGCCATAAGCTTCTAATGCAGTTCTCAATGGGATATAAGGTATATTGCCAATTTTTCTGGGTGTTATTGAAATTGATTTATTGGCAGTGTTAACAGAAATATAGTTATCTTTTGCATATATGGAATTTATCATTAAAAGGCTTAATTGAAGTATGAGCAAAATTAAAAATGAAATTCTAAAAATTCTTTTCAAAATCCTTCCTCCAATATATTGATTGTAATTCAATATATTTGTTAACTATAGAATACTTATTCACTTTCCAATATAATTGTAGAGCTTCCTATAGCAAGGTTATTATTGCTACCATTAATATTTATATTATTATTGCTATTTTCTATATCATTATTGCTGTTATCATTATTTTTATTTGAGTCAATATTTGATTCAGATTTGTTATTCCTTTCAGTAGTCTTTTTATTTGAAGCTATTGGAGAAGTATTTGCTTGGCTATCATTTTGTTTTTGCTGAACTACTGTAGTATTTTTTGATAACGTAGAATTAGTAGCACTTGACACAGCAGATGAGGAGGATGTCGGTTTGTCCATGTCAGAAACCTTATTTTCATCTGTATTTGCAGTGCTATATTGTTTAGGAGTAGCTAAAAATTCAGAACTATGAGCGGGAGCTACTTCTAAATCGGTATTACTTTGTTCATTGCCAAGTAGTTGAGAAATTAAAAAGCTGGTAAGCACGAACAAGACTATTACCAAGGTTACTTTGTTCAACACATATTTTATGTTTTTTGTTTTATTTAAATCTTTTATATTAAGATTTTTATTTCTAATTAGCTCTTTTATATGGTTATCTGATGAAATATTACCCTTTTTATCTATAGAGAGGTCAAACTTTACAGTACCTTTATAATCTCCAGATATATTATTTTGGTTATTCATTTGCTCTAGATATTTTTTATTAATTACAGTATTGACAGAATGTTTTTTAGGGGTAAAATGTTTTTTTTCAGAGGGTTGGATATATTTTATTTGTTCACTTAAATCACAATCTATTGTTAAGGCACTCAAGAATTCAATTAAAAAATCTTCAAAAGTTTCTTTTTTTAGTATTAAAGTTTTTATATCCTTTCTTATTAAACTGGTCTTTAATATGTTTACTAATTCATCTTTAATTACAACACGCTGTACTTCAGTGGATTCGTTTATAACAAACTCAACTATTTTTTTTGAGTCTTCTATTTTAGGGAGAATTGTACCATTTCTCCATCTTGATATTATAGATATATCTTTTCTGAGATAAAAATCAGCGAAAATTTGTGGGCTCTTTGTTGTGGTTTTAAAAATAATATTTAAAACATTATCAATATTAAGGGAATTGTCTGTCATAAGTACCTCCAGTATAAATAGCAAAGATATGATGTTAAATTAATTTTATGAAATGCAAGATGTTTAGTATTTTAGTTTCCAATATATGCAACCGTAAGCATTTTATCACATTCTGATTTCTAATATCAACTATTTTCAGGTTTATTTATATAATAATAACAAAAATGTCACAATATTTGCACAAATATTTCAATATAAATACAATCTTTAAAAAATTTATTGTGTTAACATTACTTATAACGAGGCAATAAAATGTCTCCCACTTCTATAAGTGGCGGGTACCACTTTGGTTATCAGGCGGTGAGAATATCTCCCGCCTCGATGAAACGCCGCTGATTGTAATAGCTTGAAAATATAGTTAGTGCAAACATGGTGGATTTTCAAG
>JAEWST010000056.1 GCA_023398105.1 Bacillota bacterium
GCATCTCAGTGCTGATAATACTTGGCTGGCGACGGCCTGGGAAAGTAAGTCTCTGCCAGAATTATATCAGAGTTTCGAGCGTATAGCTTGAAACTCTGTTTTTATATATGTAAAATTATAGCTATAAATTGATAAACCTTTTTATATTATACCTAAAATTCTAGGGTATAAAAATAAACTTGAAGCCTTTATAACTACGATTAATTTTTTAAGCAAGATGTAATATAGAATTGATAAGTTTGATCGCCAATAGACTCTATATTATTGAAAATTGTGTAACATAGTTTAAGGGAGGGGAATTTATTATGTCAGCTACAAGCCATCCAGCTTATAAGGAAGAGCTAGAAAGGTGCAGGTATACTTTAGACTATGTAGAAAAAAGCCTTGAGCGTGCTATAGAAAAAAGAAGAAAAGTGGGAAATGAATTAGATAATGTACAAAGACATATGTCAGGTGATAGTAGTGCAGACTATACAAGTATTATGGTTAATACGTTAATACATGATGCTTTGGCATTGAAGATTAAAAATTTGCATACTGCCGTAAGCAAGCCTTACTTTGCTAGAATTGATTTTCTTGAAAGTGGTATGCAAAATACTGAAAATTTGTATATTGGAAAGATGTCACTTGCAAGAGATGAGGATCAGGAAATAATTATTGTTGACTGGAGGGCACCGATTGCAAATTTATACTATGAAGGTAGGCTAGGGTCATCTAGTTACATATGCCCAGATGGAAATATTGAAGGTAAACTTCTTTTAAAGAGGCAATTTTCAATAAATAATGGAGAATTAGAAGAAATATTTGATATTGATATAACTACTAATGATGAATTTTTACAAACATATCTTGGTGCTAATGCTGAAAACAGACTTAAAGAAATTGTATCTACTATTCAGGAAGAACAAAATAAAATAGTAAGGGCTCCAATGTGGAAACCACTTATAGTTCAAGGGGTTGCAGGTAGTGGAAAAACTACAATAGCACTCCATAGAATTGCATATCTTATATACACCTTTGAAAAAAGTTTTGAACCTGAAAATTTTATGATAATAGCTCCAAATAGACTATTTCTAAATTATATATCTGAAGTACTGCCTGAATTGGGAGTAGAAAGGGTAAAGCAAACCACATTTGAGGATTTTTCGATGGAGCTTATAGGTAAGAAGTTTAAGCTTACAGATGCTAATGAAAAGCTGAATATGTTTGTTAATTTTAATACAACAGATGAACAGGTATCTAAAAACAATTTAGTAAGACAGATATCTGTAATGAAAACATCAATGTACTTTAAAGATATAATTGATGAGTATATCAAAAAAATTGAACTTTCATTTATTCCGAAACAGGACATTGTGTTAGGCACAAAGGTAATATTCACCTATGAAGAAATAAATAATTTGTTTATAACACAGTATGCTATGTGGCCAATTGCTCAGAGAATGAATGAACTTAAAAAGAGTATTACAACAAGGGTAAAAACAAGCAAACAAGAATTCATTTCACAGATAGAGTTAGAATGTGATAGGAAGGTTGCAAAGATTAGAGCATCAACAGGTGACGAAAAAGAAAAACAAGAATTAGTTATTAAAGCATTTGAAAAGAGAGACAGAGTAATTGGAAAAATTGAAAAAATTACTAAGACCTTAGTTAAGGAATATTTAGATACTCTACCAAAACTAAGTCCATATCAGTATTACAGAGATTTAATGAAGGATGCAGCTACATTTGACAGTATAGCAAGCGAGTATATTAATAAAGAGGTTTGCGAGTTTAGCAGACGATATACATTAGACATTCTAAATAATAAAATGCTAGAGCTTGAGGACTTAGCACCAATAATATATCTAAAATATAAGATACATGGAATGGATGAGAAAATTCCTGTCAAGCATATTGTCATTGATGAAGCACAGGATTTCAGTGCTTTTCAATTCTTTGTTCTAAAAAATATAATTAAGGATAGTTCCTTTACAATATTAGGTGATTTGTGTCAGGGAATACATTCATACAGAGGAGTCCGCAGTTGGGAAGAAATTGTGGATTATGTTTTCGAAGGAAGAAAATGTGAGTTCCTTATGCTTGAGCAAAGTTACAGAACAACAGTTGAAATAATGGAAGCTGCGAATAATGTAATTGATAAATTGCAAAACAATGCATTGTTCAAAGGTAAACCAGTTATAAGGCATGGGGAACCTGTTGAAATAATATCAAAATCGGATATTAATGAAACTGCAAAGGATATATCTCAAAAGATTATAGATTTAAAAGTAAAGGGGCATAAAACAATTGCAGTAATATGCAAAACAAGTGAGGAGTGTGAACTGTTTCTGCCGCTTCTAAAAAAAGCTGACAAGGATATAACTGTTATTACTGGAAATGAAAAAGAATATAGAAGTGGAATTGTAATTGTACCTTCTTACTTATCAAAGGGCTTGGAATTTGACGTAGTACTTATTTCGAATGCTAACAGACAGAATTATACTGAGAATGAATTAGATATCAAGCTATTGTATGTGGCGATGACAAGGCCACTTCATAAGCTTTCAATTTACTATGTGGGAGAAAGGTCTTTATTACTGGAGTAAACATAAAAGCTATAATATTTTGCATTAATATAACAGGCTATGTACTTAGCTTAAATTTGTATTAAAAGGAATGTCAACAAATTTAATTTAACTTTTATAATATTTATAGCTTAATACTTATCTAATTCAGTAGGAATAAAATGAAATTTTAAATATGGAAAGAAGTTTGATTAGGGATAAGCTATAAAAAAATAGTTTTAGATTTATTTTTCAATAAGTAAAAATAAAGCGAGGCGTTACACACTAGGTGTGCGCCCCGTTCTTTAATTTTAAGTTTCATCGGCACTTTTACTGTTCTTAGCAGCTATCTTTGCTGCCCTAGCCTCTTTTTTAGTCATTTTTGGTGACTTTTTTGTTGTACCTTTATCGCCCATATTTTAACTCCTTTCAGATTAATTTATTGTTAGTATTACCATTCATTCCTTTTTAAATACCAATTTATTGGGAAATAATTAGAATATTATTAGAAGTCCTAAACAGTAATTTTACTATACCCAACTAGCATAAAAAGTTTAGTGATATCTTTACTAAGAGGCACTAAAGATTTTTTGAATATTAATGGAAAAAGTCCATGACGGGTCTTAAAGAATTTTTTCTTAATACCGACATGGAACTTAAATATAACTAAAATAGTAACTTATATTTGATTTTCAGGACAGATGTAAGCATTTACTAGTACAGTTTCTGCCAGGACACATTTTTGATTTATGTGTGCTTTTTTAATGTATATGCTAAGAATTAGCTGTTACAATTTCAGTAATGCATATACGCTCAACATTATTTGAAGCATGCAAATAATTAGAAACTCAAAAGTCGCTAAATAATATTCCTTAGTAATTATTACTTGCATAGTAAGGCTTAATAAAAATACTACTCCCATTAAGGCAGAAAAAAACCATGAACTATTACCATTTTTTCTGAAGCTACAGAATGAAGCTATGATATTTCCAGCACCAAAGATTAATATGGTAATAATTCCTGGTAAGAGCCAACTCTTAAAGGGTAATATTGAAAGCCATTCAGGTGGGAAACTGCTAAATATCCCATAGTTTGAATTTAACATAAGTACTCCGCACAAAATAGCAGCTAATGCTAAACATAAGTCATAAATCCCTAATACAATAAAACTAGGTTGCTTCATATCGTTAACTCTCCATATATATTTAATTCATTTTAGTGTTTACTTCTCTATTTAAAATTCTTGTAGCTTCTATTCTATCTATTGTAAAACCGTAAAGCTTATGTCTGTTTTGCAATGTATATTTGTGATCCTCTAGTATTTTTTTTATATCGAAGTTAACATTGTTTCCTTCATCTAAACCCTTCAGGCGAACTATTTCAGATACAGCACTGTACGATAACTGCCCAAGATAGTTTACATCAATTGAATTTTCTGCTGGGCTAGATAAATAGCGATTTACATTATAATTGGCAATAATGCGATCTACGTTTGTCAGGCTCAAAATACAAACACCAATAATTACAGTAGTACCAATCCATTTCATTACGTAGATTTTGTTTATAAAACATTTTATTATTATCAATAACAAGCACAGACCAATTATAAGCATAAACCATAGGGTCAAGACACGCTTAATACTGAGACCGTAAACATCTACATACAGTAGCATCCTTTTCATTGCAGATATTAGCAAAACAACATTAGATAAACACAGGCAAACTGTTGATAACTGAATCCACAAAGGAAGCTTGTCGGCCTTTTTCTTAGTCATAATTAAAACAAAAAGTGCTACTGCGAAAATAATGCCCGAAGCAGTTGAAAGTTCAAAAAATCCTCGTCTAGCATATTCTGCGTAGGTCATGTCTGAGGCAGTAATATTGACTGTACCGCCAAATAAGTATACAAATTGAAACACAACAAAGATTATTATAAATACATTGATTATTGTCAGGAAAGTGCCAATAATTATACTTTCAATGTTATCGCCAATTTTAGTAGCTGGAGCTTGCTTTTTATCACTATATTTTAATCCTAAAAGCATTGCTGCAAAGAACAGACCAAATAAGCATCCTAAAATAATGTCCCAAAAAGCAACTGTAAAATCCAGACCGAAATAATCTATAACCATTTGTATTGAATCGGCAAATACTGCATCTGCACTCATAAATAAGCCCATTAGAATTGCAGCTATAGGTATTGCTATTGCCAGCCCTATAAAAATATAGATAGAGTTTGCCAAGGTCTTTGATTTGTTGTTTTTAAGTATTGTAAAAGAATTTAAGGGTATTACAAAATTGGAAAAAGGTTTTCCAATTAGGTTAACAACAGATTTTGATAGCATATCAAAACTAAATATACCGCTTACCTCAATATCTGCAAGTAAAATAATCTGAATACAGAGGAGTCCTATTATTGTCAGCCAAGTTATAAAGTGTGTACTGGGATTATAATGAAGGAAATAACTTAAAGCAAGTAGCATTATTGGAAATGTTAAGTATATAGAGGCTTTATTAAGTGGTTTTTCTGGTTCTCTAAAGAAATAGAATAATATACCTTCAAGAGCAATAGCTAGAAGAGGGACTGATATTCCAGCTGAACCAAGTAAAATAGTTTCTGTAAATAAAATGCATAAAATAATACTTAACACAGTTATATACAAGCCCTTTGTAGAAGTTATTTTTTCTTTAAAAGCAATGTACTCGGGGGTTTTATTTCTTGGAACATAGTAACTATAAGAGTTGTAATTTGGTGGAATATACACAGTATTTACATTTGTCTGAGGGCCTGCTTGTGAAGGTTGGCCTGCTTGTGGTGCAGTTTTGCTGTTTTCTGAGTTTAAAGGCTCAGGTTGTTGTAGATTTTTGTTTTCCATATTAACAAATCCTTCCTTTCGTTGTGCTTAAGGTATGAATTGATGAAACCCACCTGTGGGTTTTGTTTCTCAAAGGGGTACAGCGTTCGTAAAACTGTGTTATCAAGCTTATCATATTATAAACACTTCTTTCAGCTTATATCCTAAGGATAACATGTCGTCAGTATATTGCTTTTTATATGATCCAAAAAACTTAAAGTATTTGGTAGTCAAATAATTTTTTTGACTGTTTTCTCAGAGAGACTTAATCTGTAGCAGGTACATACTCTAAGATATCTCCAGGCTGGCAGTCTAACGCCTTGCAGATTTCTTCAAGTGTAGAGAATCTGATGGCCTTCGCCTTATTTGTTTTTAATATTGAAAGGTTTGCAGTTGTTATTCCTATTTTTTCGGCTAGCTCTGTTGAACTCATTTTTCTCTTTGCCAGCATTACATCTACATTTACTACGATAGGCATAAGTTTTCTCCTTTTCTATATGGTCAAGTCGTTTTCTTGCTTGTAATTAACGGCTTGATAGAATAGTTCAGCAATTATGAAAATACATGCGGCAAGAAATAGAAATGTTAGACCTACAAGAAGAACAAAAGCCGACGGAATAAAAACTATTGCAAGTAGATAAATAAATGCAATGGGTAAACACCAGTATGAAATATACTTAATTCTATTTGCGGTATCTAGCGTAAATGGATTTTTAACATTGATGTTATGGAGTACTTTTTTTGCATGATGCAATATAGAAAAACCACAAACACCTGAAATAAATAACAGTATAATCATTGAATTATAAATATTTTCTTCAACTAAGTTATGTTTATAAAGTAAATAGCAATTCAGAGTCCAAGGTAAAGAAATCACAAATATAGTACCTAATACTTGAAATATAGTACAGGATACTTCCATTACACGACTTAATCCTTTAAAACCTAATATCTGAAAGTTCATAAATTTAATACCTCATTTGTTAATGTATAGTGTAATTATCTTAACCTCCCCAATGGAAAGTCGAGCCATGCTCAAGTTTACAGTGGTTTGTTACCAAGTAAACGAACTTATTTTATGCAATTATTTAACTTTTTACTTGATGAGCTTTCTAATAACTACGGATTTCAACTGTGAAAGTTGAGTACTCATTATCTATATAAAATATACTGCTATAATTATTGTTTGTCAATAATAAATTATCATAAATAAATAATTTATATCTGAAATACAATAATGAATATATTTATTTCTAAAGCATAGTATAAATACACAATAGTCACTATAAAATCGAAAAATTTAATTTTGAATCTAGGCGTTATAATTATTTGATATTTTGTAATGTTCAATTCTTAGATTACTGTCGCACAAACTTATCATATGCGGAAAGAGTATATGCTATTTCTGTGAAATTTTTGGGTAAATAGAAATAACGGCCGATTATATTAAATATAAGCCGACCGTTACTCTTCTTTCAGGATGAAAGATGGATTAGTAATGCTACTTTCAAAACTTCTTGCCAAGCAACTTACAAAATTACTTTCTACAAAACTGCTTTGAATGTTACTTACAAAATTACTTACTGCAAAACTGCTTTGAATGTTACTTACAAAATTACTTACTGCAAAACTACTTTGAATGTTACTTACAAAATTACTTACTGCAAAACTACTTTTAAAGCTACTTACAAAACTTCTTGTAATGCCACTTGCTGGATTACTCTTAAAACAACTTGCCAAACTATTACCTCTTACTTTCCACTAAACTTACACTTGTTCACCGTTTTCTGGTGGAGTCATCCCCTTTCGGTAAGTCTGTATTTAATCAACTTTTTAAGTTGTAATATATATATACCACTTAATTTTAGGTCTAAACATGAAAAATAAAAATTTTTTTAATTTATATAAATCAATGAATCTTTAGTTATTTTTGGTATAATACTTTAGTATAAAGATTTGGAGAGGATTTTAAATGGAAGAGTTTATTGGAAAACATAATGGAAAATGCCAATTGAATAAAGATTGCTGTGGTTATTGCTGTACAAAGATTCAAGGATTTTCAGTGAAGATTGGAAAAACAGAAATACTAAAGGATGTTAATTTGCACTTGCATTGCGGTGAGCTTACGGCTATTATAGGACCAAATGGAGCAGGAAAAAGCACACTGCTTAAAGCAATATTGGGAGAGGTTAAGCATGAGGGAATAATAACTTTTGCAGGCTCCAATGGCGATATTTCAGGCAGGCCAATAGTTGGCTATGTACCGCAGCAGTTAGAATTTGACACAGCAGCACCGATAAGTGTCCAAAACTTGTTCGCAGCATGTATGAGTAATAAACCAGCATGGTATAAACTATCTAAGCAAATGAATCAAAATATTTTAAAATGTCTTAGCAGAGTACAGGCAGAAGGTCTTATTAATAAACGGTTAGGCTCATTATCAGGTGGAGAACTGCAAAGGGTTCTATTAGCACTTGCACTTGAGCCAATGCCACAACTGCTTTTACTAGATGAACCAGTATCAGGTGTTGATAAGAAGGGATTAGAAGTGTTTTATGAAATCGTTTCTAAAGTAAGAGAGTTATATGACCTTTCAATTATTCTTGTTTCCCATGACTTAGACTTGGTAAAGAAACATGCTGATAGAGTGGTATTACTAGATGAGACAGTAATATTAAATGGTACACCTGAAAATGTATTTGGTGACAAAAGGCTACATGAGACATTTGGCTTATCAAGTTTTTTTAATAGTGAGAATGACGAGAATAGGGGGGAAGATGATGAGCCAGATATATAGTATGCTAGATGTTATTTTACCATTCGAATGGCTTGGCTATGACTTTATGAAAAATGCATTTTTAGCAGTATTGCTGATTACACCTATTTTTGCAATATTAGGAACAATTATTGTTAATAACCGAATGGCTTTTTTCTCTGATGCATTAGGACATGGAGCTTTTACAGGAATTGCAATAGGTACTGCAATAGGTGTAATTTCTCCAATGTGGTCAGCGATAGCTTTTTCAATAGCGTTTTCTATATTGATAACTATTGTAAAGAATAAAACAAAGACATCAACTGACACTGTAATAGGAGTATTTTCATCAGCTGCTATTGCACTGGGTTTAGTAATAATAAATGCTTCAAAATACAGTTCTTTGTTTATAGGAGATTTGCTGAGTATTAGTTCACAAGAGGTAGGAGTACTATTTGTTTTGGCAATTTTGGTTATTGTACTTTGGATTGTCTTTTACAATAAAGTGCTTTTGGTTAGTCTTAATCAATCATTAGCAAGAAGTCGTGGAATAAATACCCTTGCAGTTGAAATTGTGCTAACTTCTGTGATTGCTGTAGTGGTAACGATAAGTATACAATGGGTTGGACTTCTGATTATAAATTCCTTATTGGTATTACCTGCAGCGGCAGCTAGAAATGTATCCACAAATACCAAGCAATATAATGTTATTGCACTTGTTGTGTCAGTAGTATCGGGAATTGTTGGACTAATACTATCATATTACTTTGACATGGCGACAGGAGCTACAATAGTAATTGTTTCTGCAGTAATTTATTTTATTACATTGGCAATGAGGAAGAGGTTTGCGTAGCAAATCTTTTAGTGAGCAATAATTCAACTTTCCCAGTTGAAAAATGCAGGTGTTAGACTTATCAATGGAAGGTTGAGTTAGTATATAAAAAATACGCTGGCTTTTGCCAGCGTATTTCAAACCTAACAACTATTTCAGTTTTTAATTTCCCATCACAACTAGCACATCATTAGTTTCAACTAAATCTTCACAGCCAATATAACAGCCGTCAAGCTTCTTTCCATTGATAACTATATACTTAACTCCCTTTTCAACGCCTTCATTATTTTCAACCTTGATATTAAGCATTTTACCTCTGAATATTTTATTCATTGTAAAGCCCTTCCATGTTGATGGAATACAAGGATCTAGTTTAATACCATCATATTGAGGCTGTAAACCGAGGATTCCATTAACTAATGAAACCATAACTGTTGATGCTGTACCTGTAAGCCAATGTACGTGGGAACGCCCATGATTCAACGAGTCAATGCCTTCTGTTGCTTGACCGTGAACATAAGGTTCTAGCTTTCTGATTTCAGCTTGATCATTCATTGCGGCAGGGTTTATTTCTGTAAAATATTCATACGCCCTATTTCCGTTACCTACTATAGTTTCAGCAAGAATAAGCCATCCCTGAGGTTGTGAGAAAATACCTGCGTTTTCTTTTGTACCTTCATTGAAAAGCACCATTCTTGCTACAGGCATACCATATTCTTTGAATGGAGGATAGAATAATCTTGCTCCATATTTGGTGTTGAGCTTATTGTAAACACTGTTAAGAGCAGTTTTTGCCTTCTCACCTTTAGCAACTCCACTAATAACTGACCACGTTTGCGGATTCAGCCATATATTAGCTTCGGCATTTTCTCTTGCTCCCATAGTATAACCATCTTCAGTAAAGCCACGGACATACTGATCCTCTTGCCATGCATATTGTTCAAATTGTGTACTGAGCCTTTCAATATGCTCATCAGCCCAGTTAATATCGACGCTTAAACCCTTCTTTTGTGCAAACTCCTTGAAGATAGCTAACGCATAATAGAGCTGAAAAGCTACAAACATAGACTCACCTTTAGCTCCAAGTCTCAAACAGTCATTCCAATCTGCAAATAATCCAGCAGGGAAACCATGACTGCCTTGTCTGTCTAAATTAAATTGTATTGCTTGCCGTAAATGATTATAAACTGTTGCCTCACCTTTATCAGCATAAGGAATTACTTCATCAACAAAGCTCAATTCACCGCTTTCTTTTATATAAGTAATAACTGTAGGGAAAAGCCAAAGAGCATCATCAGCTCGATAATAGGATTGCCCTGTTGCTTTAGCATACTCAGATTCATCAGGTGTGGCAACTTGTCCTGCTTTGTGATCGAATTTTACTAGAGGAAGTCCTCCCCCATTAGAAACCTGTGCACTAAGCATCAGCCAAAGTCTTTCTCGTGCCAATTTTTCATCAAGATGAATTATGCCCTGAATATCCTGAACAGTATCACGATAACCCAATCCATTTCTAAGACCACAATATTGGAAGGAGGCAGCTCTTGACCATAGAAATGTAATGAAGCACTGATAAGCATTCCAAACATTAACCATGTTATCAAAGTTGTCATCAGGAGTATTTACCTGTAGATTGTTGAGACGCGCATGCCAGAATTTTTTCAGTTCTGCAAACTGCTCATTTACAGTGGCACTAATAGTATTGGTGGTTTCGCCATTATATTTTTTAATAACACTTTTAGCAACATCTTCATTTCCTGCTCCAAGAACAAACACCATTTCTTTTTCTTCGCCAGGAGCTAAAATAATATCTATTTGTAAAGCACCAAAGGAATTACAGTTATAAGCAGCGGTATTTGAACATTTGCCAGTCTCTACAGCTAAAGGATTGCCATAATTTCTGTAATTACCAAGAAAAGCTTCTCTTTCCCCATCAAAAGCAGAGACAGTTTGACCAGCAACACCGAAAAATCTGCAGGAGGGGTCACCCATTGTATCACAGTGCCCGTCTACATCGCTGGAAGCTTCACTGCCATTTTCATTAATAACCTGAAGGATATGATCACCTTTAAAATATGTTTTGCTAATAAACTGTGAATATTGAAGATTTACTGTATCGTTCTCATAGTGGTCATGGTTTGTAAATTCCACCATTCCATATACAGAAAGGTTCTTTTTTTCAATTCCATTATTCTTAATCTTGAATTGCCAAACTTCATAGTTTTTATCAAGAGGAACAAAATATAGTGTCGCTGTGTCAATAGATCTATAGGATGAGGATATTTGAGTATATGCTGTACCATGACGACACTCACTTTTGTATTTATCTATAGGCTTGCAAACAGGCTGCCATGAGCCAGACCAGAAATCACCGTCCGAATTATCACGAATATAAATATATCTTCCAGGCTGATCGTTAGATACAGTGTTAAATCTAAATCGTATAATTCTGCCTGAAGCACCTGATTTGACAAAGCTATAGCCTGTAGCATTATTGGAGATAATAGCACCATAATCAACTGAGCCTAGGTAATTACACCACGGAGCTGGTGTATCAGGGCGGTTAATGACATACTCTTTTTGTAATTCATCAAAATAACCATAATTCATATAAAAACACCTCCAAAAAATCTAAATACTGATGTATATATTATTTTAATACTTAGCAATAATATCACATATTCGGCAAAAAGTAATACTGAATTTCAGAACTAAAATATAATTTAAAAATTATGTACAATTTTTGATAAAAATGGATATAGGAATTGTATATTTTTTGAAAAGTGGTAATATATTCTTATAACGCCTTGATTCAAAATGAAATTTATCGATGTACAAAAATTTATACAAACTCGAAAATGCACCTTGTGTTCAAATCCACAAAAAGCTGCTTGCAGCTTTTTGATATGCGAAGAGAACAATGAATGTGCGAAATGCAAGCTTCACATTTTTCGAGCTATTACATCAGCGGCGTATGAGCGATGCAGGAGATATTCTCACCGCCTGAAAATCAAAGCGGTACCCGCCACTTGTAGTAGTGGGGGACATTTTCTTGCCTCGTTATATTAATTTTATCAGAGGAGAAAAGTAATGATAGAAAATGGTAATGAGCATTTAACTAATAGAGTAGTTTTGATAATAAACTCTATTCTTAGTTTATTTTTAGTTTTAGGCTATTTAGTTGAGTTTTTTAAAGAAACTAAAAGTTTGCAGTATGTAATGATATTTATTGTTTCAGTAATCATTCCTATATCAATTGCACTTTTTATGTATATAAAAAATGCAGCAAACAAAAGAATTAAATATGTAACTATGGTAGGATATTTAATTATATATTCAATAGCACTTACTACTGCAGCAACACGGCTGGCATTTGTTTATATATTTCCTATTATAGTAATGTATTTACTTTATTTTGACTTAAAATTAACAGTATATAGCTACTCATATGTATTTGTTATTAATATGGTAGTAATAATACGAGAACTGATTTTTGGCAAAGTAGATGCTAGAACCACTACAGATTTAACCATTCAGTTTGCGGCAATTTTATTGTTTGGTATAGCAATCATACTATCTACTAAATTATCAAACAAGCTATGCTTTGATAAAATTAATAGTATAAAGACACAGCAGCGAAAACAAGAAGAGATTATTTCAAAAATATTAGAGGCTGCTAATCTTTTGGATTCAAATGCAAAAGAAGTACAAAATTTTATGGCAGAATTTAATATTTCAATAGGTCAGGTTAGTAGTGCAATTGATGAAATTTCAAAAGGTGCACAAAGTACTTCCGAGAATATGACACAGCAGTCAGAGGCCACAGAAAAAATAAGAGAATTAATTCATATAACTTCTGAGTTATCCAAACAAATGGGTGATTTATCCAACAACTCTACAAATGATGTAAATGAAGGTTTAAATGTTGTAAATTTGCTTAACGATAAGGCTACAATAGTTAATGAAAGAAGCTTGAAGGTAGAAAAACAAATGGCAGAGCTAGAGAGTAAAACAGCTGAAATATTAGGTATTACAACAATTATTTCGGAAATTAGTGCACAAACCAATCTACTTTCACTAAATGCATCTATTGAAGCGGCAAGAGCAGGCGAAGCTGGAAAAGGATTTGCTGTAGTTGCAGATGAAATTAGGCAGCTTGCTGACCAGAGCAAACAATCTTCAACTAAGATTTATGCAATTATTAATGAGCTAAATGAAACAGTTAAAAACTGTGTAGACCAAATACATAGCATGAAAAATGCAAATCAAGAGCAAAATGAATTTATTGTTAATACAAAAAATATCTATAGTCACATAAGTGATAATACAAGTAAACTATCAGGCAATGTTAAAGAGGTTAATTCTCAAATAGAAACTATTGTAGAATCAAATGAGTCAATAATTGAAAGTATTAATAGAATTGCAGCAGTCAGTGAAGAGACGGCTGCAAGTTCTGAGGAAGCAAATGCTATGGCTAATGCAAACTTACAAAATGTTGAGGAATTAATGATAAAAATAAATGAAATTATTAGTACAGCAGATGCAATGAAGGAATATGTAAAATAATTTTCGATATACAGAAAAAAGGGTATCAGCCGATGGAAATTGACTGATACCCTTTTTTGTGTGCTCAGCAAGCTACAATTTCTAGTCCTGTAAATACTTCATCAATGTGCTAAGCTTAGGAACAACAGTTGTGGGTATATATTCGTGACCAAAGTATCGGTGAACTGAGATTTCCTTGGAGCATAGCATGTGGTTATATGCTGCGAAAACAGTAGAAGGTGGCACAATATCATCTATTAGCCCAGCACTGACCCATGTGTGACATTTAATTCTAGGTGCAAGATTCATAACATCAAAATATGATAGGGTTTTTTTAGCTTGAATCTCGATTTCTGGTGCAGTATTTCGCCTAAAGAAGTCATTAATTTCATTAAAAGGATTACTAAGAGCTACATCTATGGCTCTTTCAAAATTACATAGGAAGGGTTCATCAGCGATAGCAACTACAGGGATATCACTAAGTGCCGCTGAAGCAAGAGTTAGAGCTCCGCCCTGACTTCCACCATGTACGCCAATCTTACTCGCATCGACATTATCAATTGACGCAAGAACTTCCAATGCTCGAACTGCATCCAAATAAACTGCTCTATAATAATATTCTTTTGGATCAAGAATTCCCTTAGTCATCCAGCCTGATGTAAAGCCAGTTGAGGAAACTACGTTGTCAGAACTGTAACCTTGCTGTCCACGAACAAGAACCTGAAAAGCAGCATAGCCATGTAATGCCCAATTAACAGTGTCTCCTACATTTCCATCAAAGCACCAATTGTAACCATGAAACAGCAATAATCCTGGATGTGGTCCTGCTTTATCAGGAATGGCAAAATATCCTTGAATATTTGCATTATTAAATCCTGTAAAATTAATAGTAAAAACCTTTACACCCTTAACTGGGAAATTAAATGGAGTTAAGGTGTAATTAAGGGGAATACTAGATAATTCCTCTAAAGAGTCACTCCAAAACTCATTAAAATCAGGCTGACTTGTAAGGTCAGGCTTATAGTCTCTAAGCTTCTCAAGAGGTAAATCATAAGGTTGAAGCATTTAAAAATCCTCCTTTTGGTATAATAGCAATAATAAATATTTTTAACTTAAAAGATTTTCCAAAGCCAATGTACTAATGGATATATAGCTTTTTCCAATTAAACATTGACTTAATAATTATAACCTTTATTTATCATGATAAACAAGATAATAACTTTTATTGTTGTAATTTACGTCAAAATTTAATAATATTATATTACGAGAAAGAGGAGGCATTTAAATTGAAAAGAAATAATTTAACAAAAACTTCAGTAGTTTTATTATTACTAGGATTGCTTTGTGGTTGCAATAATTCAAATGTTTCAACACAAACACTTGATAAAAATATATCGGATACCAGTACATCTGCTTATATTCAGCAGATACAAGATACAAATGTATTATATGACAGTTCTAAAACAGTGGATGAGAACATTAGGCTTTTTTTGAATGAAATGACTAATGAAGAAAAAGTTGGACAAATGCTTCAGGTTGAGAGAAGAGCAATTTCTATTGAAGATATAAAAAAATACCATATTGGCTCAATCTTTGCATCAGGTGGCTCTACACCTGATGAAAATACAATGAGTGAATGGAGTAAGATGACCAAAAAGTATAAAGAGGCAGCTAAACAAACCAAACTAGCGATACCGCTTTTGTTTGCAGTTGATGCTGTACATGGTAATAATAACATGAAGGACACGGTTATTTACCCTC
>JAEWST010000090.1 GCA_023398105.1 Bacillota bacterium
AGCCAGATGATCGCAGATGCAGCCTGAAAAGGCGTAGATGAGGAAAGTCCGGGCTCCATAGGGCAATGGTGCCGGGTAACTCCCGGTAAAGGTGACTTTAAGGAAAGTGCAACAGAGATATACCGCCAAGCTAACTATTTAAGCTGAACAGAGTTTATTTTTTCAGTTTAAATAGTTAGTATTGGTAAGGATGGAAAGGCGAGGTAAGAGCTCACCAGCGACTTGGCGACTTGTCGGCTATGTAAACCCCACCTGGAGCAACGCCGTGGAGGGACGCAATGACTGCCCGTCAGTCCCGTGGAGGCGGCTTGAGCTATACAGAAATGTATGGCCTAGATAGATGATCGTCTAATACAGAACCCGGCTTATAGACTTACTCATTAAATTTTAGCTCTGAGAAATCAGGGCTATTATTGTGCTCAAAATGCAATACAGCAAATCTAAATGAAATGATTTGCAATTGATAAAGCTATAAATCAACTTTTTCATATAAATAAGTACTAGTAATATAAGTGCTTTATGAATTGACTAATATTGTCAATGTTGATAATATAGATATGCCATTATCAACACTAATTATAGCACCTGAATGTAAAGTGGTTGCTGGTAATGCGGAAAACAAGCAGTTTAATGCTGAGATTAGAGAAAAACTGGATTTCTTTGACCAAATAACCTGCGATGACGATAACTGGGAAAAGAATAAGGACTGGGAAAATATGCTGAGCTTGATAAACAAAAGGATGTAAGTATAATGTCAATGGATAAACAAAGATTCATAGAAGCCTGTGAAAAGGTTATAAATGTTAACAGGGAAAAGTGCGGTATAGGAACACTTGGAGAAAAGACTCTACATGCAGTTTTGAAGCACTATTTTGAGCCGTACACTGCTAACCACGAGGTTAGAATGGGTAGCTTTGTTGCTGATATAGTTGGCGAAAAGGGTATTGTTGAAATTCAAACAGGCAACTTCAATAAGCTGCGAAAAAAGCTGGAGAGTTTTTTAGAAGTGACAACGGTAACAGTTGTTTACCCTATTCCTAGCACTAAATGGATTGTTTGGATTGATGACTCCACTGGAGAGGTTACAGACAAACGCAAAAGCCCTAAAAAAGGTTCACCATTTGAGGCTTTTCTAGAACTGTATAAAATTAAACCCTTTCTTACCCATGAAAATTTCAGATTATGTATTGTTATGATTGATATTATAGAATACCGTAAGCTTGATGGTTGGAGCAAAGACAGGAAGAAAGGTTCCTCCCGTTATGAGCGTATTCCTGTTGAAATTATTGACGAAATATACATAGATAACAAATGGGATTTTGCAAAACTGATACCAAATGATATGCCCAAGAGCTTTACTTCAAAGGATTTTAAGAAATTATCTGCACTGAACCTAAAAAAAGCACAGACAGCAATGAATGTACTACAATATATTGGTGTCATCAGGCAGATTGGCAAAGCTGGCAGGCTGCATTTATATGAAAAGCAGGCTGATTATGTGATTCTTTGATTTGCAAATTGATGAAAAAATAAGGCATTGCCTAAAAAGGAATGAGATTAAAATGATAAACGAAAGATTAATGAAGCAAATGCAGTTCATTATTGAAATAGATAAACTAAAAAAGGTATTCCGTCAGAATATTGTAATCGGAACAATAAGAAATGAGAATGATGCTGAACATTCGTGGCATTTAGCCATTATGGCAATGCTTTTATCAGAGTACTCATCAGAAAAGAAAATTGATATATTAAAGGTTATCAAGCTTGTTATAGTACATGACCTTGTTGAAATTGATGCGGGAGACACCTTTTGCTATGATGAGAAGGCTCAAGAGGATAAAGCTAAAAGAGAACAAGAGGCAGCGGATAGAATATTTAATATTTTGCCTAAAGATCAGGCAGAGGAAATCTTTACATTGTGGGAAGAGTTTGAAGATAGAAAAACACCTGAAGCTAAATATGCATCTTGTATGGACAGGCTACAGCCTCTTTTGCTAAACTATAGTACAGAAGGATATACATGGCAGAACCCAGATGTTACGAGTGAAAAGGTACTTAATCGAAACAGGTATTTAGAGGAAAATGCACCTGAGCTTTGGGAATATGCAAAGGAAATAATTGAGGATTCTATTAAGAGAGGGTTTTTACGTATGTAACACTTTACATAAAAAGTTAATAAACTGATAGTGTACGGAATTATTTTTACACTTCGATAGGAGGTTTTCGTATGTTATCAGGTACAGATTTTATAAAGCAATCGCTTGAAATACATCTTTTTTTTGCCAGAATCATGAAGGAACACTCGTTTTTCCTTGAAGTTGGCTTTACACCAAAGGATAGTAATTATTCAAGTCGTGCAGATACTTTTAGAAAGGAATTTGATGCTCTTTTAGCAGAAGTAATAATGCTATCTGAAGGAGTTGTAAGTCCTGCTGTGCTTCAATCTGGAGAAGTTACTACACAATATACACTAAGTGCTGAAATGGCATCAGCGTATTTTACTGGAGTAGACATTGCAACAAAGCTTACAAAGGCAGAAGCTGGGCTAGTGGGTGAGGCTTTTACTAAAGATTGTCAGATGCCTGAAAGAAAAGTATACGTACTCAACCAAAAGGCAATAAGGTTATTAACTGCATTAATACGGTTTAAAGCCAATATTTTAGCAAATGTTTTATCCTGCAATATGTTTACTGTAAATTATCCGTTGTTAATTGATCATATTATGAGGGAAGCAAAACTGTACATGCATATGATACAGATACTTCAAAGCAGAAAAGAAATTGATGAAGAAATAACAATGTATGAACAAGAATTCTTCTGGAATACCATTATGGCTGAACATTCAAAATTTATACGTGGATTACTTGATCCAACAGAAAATGAGCTGTTTAATGCTGCCAATAATTTTGGAAATGAGTTTGACAAGTTAGCAAATGAGGCAAAACAAGCGATGGACAATTCTTTACAAGGTGACAAGATAACAAATGATAGCTTACAAGCAACAAAAGAAATTCGTGATTTTAAAGCAGCAGGTACAAAAGGAATTCTTGAATGTAAGATTAAGTCTGTCATTATACCTTTATTAGCAGATCACACATTACGAGAAGCAAATCACTATTTAAGATTATTGAAAATGTTTAAAAAATAGTAATTTAACATTTGGCTGAAAATTGTATGTATTCAAACTTATCAATGTAAAATTTGACTAGAAATTATTTGCATGAACCATTATTAATTAAAGCTCTTTTTTGCCAACAATACATTGATAAGCTTGAATACTGATAGGCTTTATATGTAGTGAAATAAATAGACGTTACTCTTGCAAAAGTGGAATAATATTAATTTTACATTATATGTTATACATATGGATAATTATCTTGATATATTGCACTAAAATAGTATATAAGGTATTATGTAGAAAAACAATTATATATATTATTGAGCATTTTTAACTTAGAAGAAATGTAATCTTGTTTACATAAAATACAAAATTTTTGAAGGTGAGGATACGACATGAAGATTTTATACCAAGGTCGTGCAAGTTTGAGAATAGTTACAAATGCAGGAACAGTTGCTTATGTTGACCCATATATGGGAGATGGTTACGATTTACCTGCAGATATTATATTGGTAACTCATCAACACGGTGATCACAATCAGATTGATTTGCCACAAAAGAAAAGTGATTGTTTGATATACCAGAACTTTGATGCATTAAAGGATGGAAAGTACATGACCCTTAACTATAAAGATTTACAGATAGAAGCCGTTCCATCTTACAATAAAAATCATAACAAAGAAGAGTGTGTAGGATATCTTATAACAGCGGAAAACAAGACAGTATACATTGCTGGAGATACCTCTAAAATACCTGAAATGGAAGAATTGGCATCAAAAAATATAGACTATGCGTTTTTACCTACAGATGGTTATTTCAATATGGATGTAGAGGAAGCTGTGCAGTGTGCAAAGATTATATCGTGTAAGTATTGTATTCCAATACACTCTAGTCCTGATAAGCTTTATAGTAAAAGCACAGTCGAAAAATTTAATGCTGAAAATAAAATTATAATGGACATGAATCAGGAAATTGAGGTTTAATTTTCAAAAGCTCATTTAAAGTTATAAAAACGATATTCTGCCAAAGGGTAGAATATCGTTTTTAATGTGTGTTTTTAAATTAAAGCACTATCTTTTACAGCACTACCCGTACTGCGTTCAAATGTGAGGTGGCTATATGCTATTGATATTACTATTTTGTGTAAATACGTTGTGAAGATTAAGTAAAATGAATTGCTAAATATTAAAAAAACTAATTATTGGTGCTGGTTTACTAAAGTCAATTACAGTCAAAACCTTCGATCTATAAGATATAGGTTTTTATATACTTGTTAAAATGTAGTAATAAGCATAGAAAAGTCGCAATATGACGAAATAAGCAGAGAAAAAACGAAATAAAATCAAAAATCGACAAAATAATGACGAATAATACATTTTACAGCCTCTAAAATTTGTGCTATTATAAAGTCACAGCAAGTTAATATTTACCTCCTAATAGTTAAATAATTTACCTGATTAATGTATCTACAGACTGCATAAAAAATTAGCAACTGGGAATGTTAATTTAGGAAAGTAAAAATTTTAAGTTTACAGCAAGGTATACACTTATATATGTAGCAAGTTATGTACTTATTAACACAGTAAGATTTGAAGCTTCTATGTAGCAAAAATGGTAGTAACAGTTGCCTAAGCATTTGTAATTTCATTTGCAGCATCATTTACCCAAAAAGCAACAAGTCCTTATGAGAAATCATAAGGACTTGTTGCTTTTTAAATGATTTTATATTAATATTTAAATGAATTCAATGTGACACCAAACTATTGAAATAATGTAATAAACTACCTGTACAAGGAGTAAATATGAAGTGTACAAGCTTTGTTTATAGAGGCAATGAACTATTAGTTGCTAAGAATTTTGATAACAATGGCATGAGATTTGGAACAGAGGGCTATATGGATATAAGAAAAGTAAATTTAAGTGATATTGATATGTTAGTGCAAAATCGACTGGAATTTGTACATTCGATTAGGAAAATTGATGATAAAGAAGCTTTCAAAAGGCTTACGAAAGAATATTTTCAAAAATATTTAGAAGACAATTCCATACTTTCTTTTGTAGCTTTGGATAATGGGAAAATAGTTTCATCCTGTATTTTATGCATTTACCAGACTTTACCCACTCCTAGCTGTTTGAGCGGAAAGACAGGACTTTTGTTGAATGTTTATACACTTAAGGATTATAGGCGTAAAGGACTTGCTTATAAGCTGTTATCACTGCTTATTGAAGAAGCAAAAGGATTGGGTTTAGGGAAAATACAGTTAGATTATACAGATGATGGCTACCAGTTGTACAAGAAACTGGGGTTCAAGGAATTAGACAGAGAGATGGTACTAAAGCTATAATCTGATATATATAATTTATTAATCAACATTCGCAGTTGAAATTTTAAATGCCGATAGACTTTTTATTTGCGAAAGTTGAGTTATTTATACAAAGAATAATAAAGGTCTAGTAAGATATAAGTGAAACCTGTACTAAGGAGAACATTGTGAATAAGAAAAGAAAAATTTGTATGCTTTTTATATGCGTTGGAATATTAGTAATGCTTATAGTTTGTGCTTTTTTCAATGGGCTAGTAGTGAATACACACAAACTTACTACTAATAAAATAAATAAAAATGAAACAATACGTATAGTATTAATTACAGATTTACATAGCCACATATATGGCGATAATCAATCAAAACTTGTATCGCTGATTAAAAAACAAAAGCCTGATATAATAGCGTTAGCAGGCGATATAGCCGATGATGCAGAACCAATTGAGGGGACAAAACAGTTTTTAATGGCTATAAAGGGTCTGGCTCCAACATATTTCGTGACTGGAAACCATGAGTATTGGTCTAATGATGTAAAAAATATTAAAGCTTTGTTTAAAAGATACAATGTCAACGTACTTGAGAATAATTACCAAAATATAAGCATAAGAAATTCTAATTTAATTATTTGCGGAGTTGAAGATCCAGAAGTAGTGAGATATGAAAACAATAACTTCAACTATAGAGAGGAAATGTATAACTCTTTTTTAGAATTGAAGGATAAGCCACAATATAAAATTCTATTAGCCCATCGCCCTGAATTAATAGAACTGTACAAAGAGAATAGTTTTGACTTAGTATTATCGGGACATGCACATGGTGGGCAGGTAAGGATTCCATTTTTAATAAATGGGCTATTTGCTCCTAACCAAGGATGGTTTCCCAAATATGCTGGTGGTAAATACGAGCATGATTCGTTAACACATATAGTAAGCAGAGGACTTTCCTATAACCCTAGATTACCCCGTATATTTAATCCTCCCGAATTAGTTGTCATAGATATAGAAGGACAATAATCAGTGTGCTTAAAAACCCCATTTATAAGAATCCGACACCATAGATTGTTATGCGGGGAAGTTGATTTCAAAGGCTAAAATAGGCTTTATTCTATGAGTATTGAAATAAGCTTTCCTAGCTGGTTGTAAGAGTATTAAAAAAATTTACTAAGAATATAAATAGTATATAAAAGTATAAAGTTACATGCATATATTTACAAATAATTAAATATGTGGTAATATATGGAAAGATACTATTTTACTTCCTGATATTATTTTTTTATAGAAATAGAGATAATAAGATTGTAGACTTATTATCTCTATTTTTCTGTGAAATTTTGGGTTAGCCATATAAACAGAAATGTTATAGCTGAAATTCATTAAATTTATTCCTTTTAATCTTAATAACTCAACGTTATTAGTTAATAAATCAACTTTCGCAGTTGAAGATACTGCTTAAAGCTTAGTAAAATAAGTTGTGAAAGTTGATTTGATAATTGTATGAATTAGTTAAGCGAATAAAGCTTGCTGAATAAATACAATTTTAGTATATATAAAATAACAATAGCAGTATTCTCATATTTGTATTTTTACGGGTTGTATTTATAAAACTTGTTCAGCAAGCTCTAAGTTTTTAAGCACATTATGAACCATGGATGGTGAATATAGAAAGGCAGCAAAAACACTTTGATAATAATGCTAGTTCCTAGCACATACTAATTCTTGCAACAATTTTGTCTAAAAACCATTGATAATTCTTTCGCATTGATAGATTTTTATGTGTGAAAGTTGTGTTGATAATTTATATTTAATGATGAAGGGTAATGCTTATATTTCTAAAATTATAATTGAGAATGTTAAACCTTGGTAAATATTATATGTTATACTATAAAAAATATAATATCTGAAATTAAACCAGAAAAGTCAATTGTAGTGGAAATTTCAACTGTTAATGTGATTTGTTAAATGTTAAAAACTTACACTTGGCAGTTTAATATACTGATTAAAACTTAGTAATATCAGGTGTTGCAGTAATTAATATATCTGGACAAGTACTGATTTTTAACAAAAATAAGTACTTCATTTTTTCTCAGTTGACAATTCTACCCACACCAATAGATTTTTATGTGCCAAAGTTTGAGTTGCAAATATTTAAAATAATTTGTATTATAAGACAAAATTAATACAGTAAGAGCAAAAATAAATAGTACTATAAGGAGGAAAATAAAATGTTGAGATTAAGACCATATAAAAAATGTGATGCAAAGTACCTACTAAATTGGATTAATGATGAAAAATTATTTTCAATGTGGAGTGCAAATAAGTTTCAGTACCCACTGACAGAGGCTCAGTTAGAAAAATACAGAGAGAAATTTGAGAATGATGAAAATGGATGGATAATAACAGCTATAGATGAAAAAGGGATATCGGTGGGACACTTTTTTATGACAGGGGCTGACTATTTAAAGGGAAGCATACATATGGGGTTCATAGTTGTAGATCCCAAAATTCGTGGAAAGGGTTATGGAAAAGAGATGCTTGAGCTTGCAATTAAATATGCTTTTGAAATTCTGAGAGTAGCTAGAATTACCTTAAGTGTATATGATACGAACCCTTCTGCTCATAATTGCTATAAAAGCGTTGGATTTGTTGATGAAAACTACATTGAAAAGAATTTCCCATATAAAGATGAATTATGGGGTACTCACTATATGGCAATTGAAAAGCAATTAAAGTAAGGTGATATGCTTATTATAGGCAGATGACTTAAAGACAGCAGAAAATATTTCTGGGATTAGCTAGTGTGCAAGCATACTCAGAATTTAAATGTAATAAATTTTCTGTATGTGAAGGTTGAATTAATTTTTATAATTAGATGTTATTTACTCTATAAAATTTACATTATAGATAGAGTAGATTTTAGGGAGTGATGACATCGTGATAACAAGTGCATTAGTAGACAAAAAAACAGAGCAGTCCTCAAACAGATACATACAAAACAAGGCATCAGTTTCCAAGAAAACTGCCTCAAATCAAGCTGCTTCAGCAGTTGATGTGAAGGCCATTACTGAGAAACTTCTATCTAATCCAGATTCAGTAACACGTAATGAATTTATGCGATTTCAAAGTGTTGTTGGATACAAGCAAGCCATGAAACTGATGGAAGAGGGGAAACGGCGAAAACGGCAAGCGAGCGTTGATAAAACAAATAAAGCTAATACTCCTTCAATACAGAAGTTACAACAAAGCAGTGCTATTAAACCAACTGCTACAAAAAAGCCAAATTCAGCTCAAGCTACATCAGTTATTCAAGATGTAGTACAAAGTAAAGCAAAAGTCGCAACAAAAGAAGAAAGTGCAGTACCGCTTAAAAAAACTCCTCAAATACCTGAAAAGGTTATTCAGAAGAGTAAGCAAGAAGACTCTAACCTTACACCAGATGCTGTCTTAGATACAATGCAGAATGTTATAGATATAGTGGGATTTGTCCCTGGTATCGGTGATATTGCAGATGGAGTTAATACAGGAATATATTTATTACGAAAAAGATGGATGGATGCAGTGTTTTCGGGGATAGCTTTAATTCCTGCATTAGGTTCTGTTATTGCCACACCTATGAAAGCTATATCAAAGGCTGCGGGAAATACAAAGCTGGTTAAAGAAGCTATAGAATTATTGTCAAAAACCTTTGGAGGAGTAAAAAAGGTTGCTTCAAAGCTGGATGCTATTCTTATAACCTTTAAAGGTATCCTTCGTAAGCTGCCTGGTGTAATAGATTCTATTGCAGACAACGGCTTGCTAAAGAATATATTACATAAAAATGATATTAAAGCAATACGTTTGTTTGCAAAAAGCATGAGACTTGGAATTGAGGCGCTTTGCAAAAAAGCTGAAGAGCTTTTTGCCTTGGTTAAGAAACCATTTACAAAGGGCGTGCCTGAGATTAAAGCTAAACATGCAGTTAGAAATGCTGAACAGGCACAAAGCGTATTAGACGGAATAAACCCTAAGTACTTTAACAGCGATAGCAGATTTGGGGGCGGCTTCTATGTGGGTGCAGATGGTAAGACAATAGTTGCTGAGCTTGCAGAACATGGCAATAAGGCTAAATACGCTATTAGCTATGACCTGAATTTAAGCGGGCAAAAGGTTTTAGATTTAACAAAGCCAGATGTTGCAGTTAAATGGAACTTTATTCAGGAGGTTACATCCACCAGAGAATGTCAGAAAATAGGTGAATTAGCTGAGAAGCAAGGGTTTACAGTTATTAAATTTAAATCATATAGGGGAAGCGGAATCAATTATGTAATTTTCGATAACTTTAAAAAGATATTATCAGCTAGAATGGTTACGCCTATTGATTAGTGGAGCTAAAAGCAGGGTAAGCCCATATGGTTTTTGAAAAGGTTCATATGTGAGGAATGTATACGGTTTCAAAAGTACGGAATGAATTACTAACTCAACTTTTTCAGATGAAAATTGTAGGTGTTGGAGATTACCAATGGAAAATTGGTCTAGAGATAATAGCATAAGCAAGCCCTAAGTGTTTTATTGGAAAAAACACGAGGTTGGGTTTAGCAAACCATTGATAAAGTTTGAATACCAATAAGCTTTTATGTAGCAAAATTAAGTTTTGTTAATAAAAAAGAGGGAGGTTCCTGCAGGTACATTATCAGAGCTTTGTACCTATAGCATGGAAGAATTATAGCTATGAATAAAAATTTAATTACTGTCAAGGTTAGAATAGAGGAGGCATTGTGTAAACAATGTGGTGAGAAAAAATCCTTTTATTATTTATCAGATTATTCATATGGTGAAAGATTGGTTATGACAAAGGATTTGAAATATTATGCATATGTCAATTTAATTGAAGATAAAGCCTTTGACGAGCTGGAGAAATATATAAAGCTAATTTTAGAATGCTATAATATTACGTTATCTGAAAAATTATTAGCTAAATGTATAAATAACTTATTTGGCATTACATGTGATGCTATTAATAATCAGCCTATTGATACTGCTAGCAGAGACGATAAGTGCTTGTCCTGCGGAAATGATAATTTTGGTCAGAATATTTCAGAAGCAATTGAAGACATTGAGATACCTAGCGTGACACATATGCAATGGGATAGGCTTAATGAAGATGAGAAAATAAATGTAATTAAAAAGGAATTAAAGAAGCAGAATTATCTTACTGAATTATAAAAAATGTATTTCAAAAAAAACATTGCAATGTATACTGCAAAAAAGGTATATTATAAGTAAACAAATGTTCGGTTTATTAAATATACAAGGAATATTATGGGAAAATCACAGATAAAAATTTCAATTAGGAATTTAATTGAGCTGGTACTACGCTCTGGTGATATTGACAATAGGCTTGTTTCGTCAACTAGAATGTTAGAGGGCACAAGGATTCATCAAAGAATTCAGAAAGAAGGCGGCTCAAATTACAGCAAAGAAGTACTTTTGTCCTTTGATTATGAAATTCAGGGCTTTTCAATAAGACTTGAAGGTCGAGCAGACGGCATAATTACGGAGCCAGAAGGTATTGTTATTGATGAAATAAAATCCACGACAAGACCCCTTGAGTATATAGATGATGATTTTAGCTTATTACATTGGGCACAGGTCAAATGCTATGCTTTCATTTATGCTACACAGAATGAGATGGAGCAAATTACTGTTCAATTGACATATTTCCATGTGGATACTGAAGAGAGAATGAATATAAGAAAACAGATCAGCTTCTCTCAGCTTGTAGAATTTATGTCTGAGTTAATGAATAAATATCTCATTTGGGCAAGTATGCAGGATGAATGGAATACAATAAGAGATATTTCCATCAAGACTGTGCAATTTCCCTTTGAAATTTATCGAAAGGGTCAAAGAGAATTAGCTGTGGCAGTATACAAAACCATAATGCAGGAGAAAAAACTCTTTGTACAAGCACCTACAGGTATTGGAAAAACTATATCTACACTGTTTCCAGCTGTAAAAGCGGTTGGAGAGCAGCATATTTCAAAAATATTTTATTTGACGGCAAAAACAATTACAAGGCAGGTTGCAGAAGAAGCTTTCACAAAAATGAGAGCTACGGGTCTTAGCTTCAGAACAATTACTCTTACTGCAAAGGATAAGATTTGTTTTAATAAAGAAGGAAGCTGTAACCCTGATTACTGCGAATATGCAAAAGGACATTATAATAGAGTAAATGAAGCTTTAACTGATATTTTACGTGGCACGCAGTTCTTTTCACGGGAAGTAATAGAAGAATATGCACATAAACACAGTGTTTGCCCCTTTGAATTTGCTTTGGACATTTCTTTGTGGGCTGATTGTATTATATGCGACTACAATTATGTATTTGATCCAAGGGTATACCTAAAAAGATTTTTTTTAAATAATGATGGCGATTATGCTTTCTTGATAGATGAGGCACATAATTTAGTTGACAGGGCAAGAGAAATGTTTTCTGCTCAAATCAATAAGGTTGCTTTTTATGAAGCCAAAAAGCTGATGAAGGACAAGCAGCCAAAGATTGAAAAGCAACTGACAAAAATAAATTCCTATATGATTGCACTTAGAAAGCAATGCAAAGAAGATGGCTTTATAGTTAGCAGGGATCCATTAACTGAGTTATATAAATTACTAAACAATTTTATACGGGATTCAGAAGAATGGATTCTGAGAAATCAAAGCAATAATATTGATGGCTATGACCAAATATTAGAAGTGTATTTCAATGCCATTTCATTTATTAAAATAGCAGAATTATATGATGAAAGATATGTGACATTTATTGATACATATTCTAGTGAAGTACGTGTAAAGCTATTTTGCATCGATCCATCTTACCTATTAGCAGAAGCTGTCAAGAGGGGAAAAACAGCAGTGTTTTTTTCTGCAACACTGACACCGCTTAGCTATTTTATTGATGTTTTGGGTGGTGATAAAGAGGACTATAATATTAACTTAACATCACCCTTTGACAATAAAAAGCTGTGCCTGCTTGTAGAGGACAAAATTTCAACTAAATACAAAAACAGGGAAAATAGCTATGACAAAATTGCAGACATTGTTAAAACTGCAATTGATAAAAAACAGGGAAACTATATGGTTTATTTTCCCTCCTACAAATATATGAATGAAGTCTACACAAGATTTTCTGAAAGATATCCTGATACTAAAACAATGCTTCAGCAAAGCTCAATGTCTGAAGAGGAGCGAGAAGATTTTTTAAATAGGTTTGTTTCAAATACAGAGCAAAGCTTTGTATGCTTTTGTGTTTTGGGTGGTATTTTCTCAGAAGGTATTGATTTAAAAGGCGATAGGCTAATTGGAGCAATTATAGTTGGAGTGGGGCTTCCGCAAGTGAGTGCTGAACAGAACATTATTATGAATTATTTTCAGCAAAAAAATGGCAATGGCTATGAAAATGCATATATGTTTCCAGGTATGAACAAGGTGCTGCAAGCGGCTGGAAGAGTCATTCGCTCTGAAAACGATACTGGCATGGTTTTGCTTATTGACGAAAGATTCTCTCATAATGATTACAAATCCTTGTTTCCAAAGCATTGGGAGCATAATGTGCGAGTGAGAAGCTCGTTGGATTTGGAGCGGAAGCTGGAGTGGTTTTGGGGTACAATGGAGAATTAAAAGTAATACAATGCAGAGGCAGATTAAACTCTCATAATACTGAAAGGAGTTTATTTACTGGGGTTAAATGATAGTATATATAATTAACTCAACTTTTTCACCACAAAAATCTATCGGTGTTCAAACTTATCAATGGTTTGTTGCCGAAATAGTTGCTTGAATTAGTAATTGCTAGGAACTAGCATTGTTTATTCTCAGTATTTTAGCCGCCTTTCCACATTCACCATCCATGGTTCATAGTGTGCTAAAACCGACATCGTGTCGGTTTTTCGGCA
>JAEWST010000138.1 GCA_023398105.1 Bacillota bacterium
ACGGACGCGAAGTCCAAGAAAGGAAGCCGATATACCATTGCTCTATACATTCTAACAGCTTAAGCAACAAGATGGATAATGCCTTACTGGCTGTAAGGAATATTAACCATAAATATATTGTAGTAGAAAGGAGCTTGCTATGAAAGATTTTTTTAATGAGGAATGGAATATTCATGATAAAAAGCTCGTCGTATCAACAGCATTATTATTAGGTATCATTATTGGTTTTATATTTGCTCCAATAAAAAAAGGAGTTTATTGCGGAAACCATAATGGAAATACTCAGCTTACTAAAACACAAGATTAAATATAACAGAGTACTAACCGCTTCTTACATTACGAAGCGGTTATTTTTTATTTACTGATATATTCTGAATTAAATTATTTAAATTCCGTTTTATTATTGTAAATATCTCATGATCATCTTATATTTTTTAATGTATAGGCATCTGCACGTAAAGCTTCTGCCGCTGCTGAAGAGGAATCCATTAATGCTTCAAAAGCCGCTGAGAAAGAGTCCATTGCTGCGTCAAAGGCTGCTGAGGAAGAAGCTATCGCTGCATCAAAAGCGGCAGAAGAAGCAAAAGGATATGAGACGGGTATCTCATATGATCAGCTTGCCAGAACCCCAGATGAATTTAAGAGCAAAAAAGTAAAATTTACCGGTAAGGTTCTTCAGGTTATGGAAGAATCTATAGCAAGTGATATATAACCGTTATTGGGCAAGAGCCATAAACGCCTTGCCCAAACTATAGAATCTTAAAGAAATGTAAACATAAGTTAATTACAAGAAGGAAGGCTCCATTGAATCCTCCCCTTAAAATTATTGCACTCATTATTATTGCAAGATGAAGTTGGCTATATAAATAATTTAATTACTGCACTTTTTATATGCAATCCCATCCATCTGGCACAAGCAAGTCTTACCAACAAATTCAGTTGTTGTTGTCATTCTTGCGGGCGCCCCATTCTTAAAATATTCTAGAAAAACATCCGCTGCTACCCTAAAATCCGAAATATCTCTGAGGTATAGATTAATCTGAACCATATCATCAAGAGTTGCATTAACAGAAGCAAGCGTTTTTTTCATACCTTCGAACGTGTGTCTCATCTGGTAAATAATATCCTCTTTGTCTTGTCCACCTCCATGGTGAGCCAGGAAAATGTAATCTCCAGCAACGACACATGACGAACAAGTTTCATCCCCACAATGGGTTGGCATTCTTCTAATCATTTTATAATCTCCTTCCCCAGTACAGAACTGGTGTTCTTTTTATTATATCATGCTTACAATTAAATATTCAATCTCCAAAGAATTATATTACGTAAGACCTCAGTTTATCTGTTCTAACGCAATAAAAAACTACCAACTTATGCTGATATTTTTTTTACAATAATACTTTGTTTTTTTCGAATACCCCCCACAAGGCAATCAGTAAACCTGTTAATGCAATAGCGCTAAATAAAACTGTTACTGGGACAAGACCAAGACTGGATAAATTCCAAAGAAATGAATAACTCCCATTAATCGTTATGTCTTTCAATGCGGATCCCGCTATCAGAATTGCACATGATAATAGTCCTGCCAAAAACATCATCGAACCCAATACTACTTTTTTCATTATATCTTTCCTTTCCCATAACTTTCTACTAAATATAAGTATATGTCTGTTTTTTTAACTATCAACGCTCAGTTTGATTTAATCTGTTTTTGTTTGATTGCTCGCCAGACTTCTTCCCATAGATATTATTAAAAGATACCTTTTCATAGCACAGCCCCCTATTGTTCATATTTATATTTATTATATCATAATATTATTTTTATCTTATTGAAAATTTGAATTATCAACAGTCTTACTTGCAAATATCAGTTTTATTTTCCATAAATTCACCCACGAAAAATGCGCCCAGCCGAAGCCAAGCGCACGTTGATATACTTTATAACGGCATTAACTTTTCAGTATATGTTTTTTCAAGATGCAACTTTGTAACATTGAAATGAAAATAGGCCCTTTGATTGCCGGATTTATCATGTACAAAACCCGCCTAGCAATGTCCAGCCGTATAATTCACGGCGGAGCACTTGCGCGACCCGGAATTGTGATTGAAGCAACTGAAAAAATTAATGTCGTGACTGCCCAGATGGGCCTGGCTTTCGTGGGTATTTTCGATTCGTTTCATCTATCACGCTGTTATAAATATCTTATTGATTATTTCTTCAGCTCTTTCTTTATAAGTGTGATTTTGTACGCTTACAACAGCATTCTTACGAACCTTTATATATTCATCTATATTTTTTCTATAATATTCCAATAACTCAAGAGTCTCATTAGAAGTATTAGCAATAGCTATTGCACCGCTATTTCCAAACATATTATTTATAGCAGTATTATAACAAGTAAGACCGAAACCTCCGGAGCCTAAAATTTCAAAGGTACGTCTTGTTATAGTTTGATCATGATTTTGTGTGATTAAATTTATAAAGGAATTATTATATATATCGCAGGTCTTCTCATAGGGAATTGTGCCTTTGAACCATTCAATTGGTACATCAAGATTTAGAAAATTTTTTATAACCTGCTTATATTCTGTAGTACCATAAAAATCTATTTTATAATTATTTTCAATTAATGGTTTTAATATAATAGGAATTGCTTTACTATAGCGGAAATGCTCAGGATAATGACTTGAATACCATAACCATGCATTTCCAACTAAGCTAATCGTATTATTTTCATTTTCAGATATTGATTTTGGATAATGAATGGTTGGATTATAAGCAAAATCAAGTCTCTCACAGGGAATACTTTTACTTTTAAGCTTTTCAAGCATTTCAGGACAAATTGAAAATACCATATCGGGCTTTGATAATTCAAAACCTGTCATCTGTAAATTGTATTGGCCAACTCCTTCGGTATCCCAGCAAACGCACTTATAATTTGGTGAATTTCTGGAACCGATATGATTAAGCATAGAATGTTGAAAATAACCCATATAGGAGGAAAGAATTAATAAATCAGGATTTATTGATTCCATTAATTTATCAAAATTTTCTATAGAAGCTGGTGTTATTATTTGAGCTTCATGACCTGCTGCAGTAAATCCCCATAAAATATCGCCTGCATAAAGCTTGTCACAATAAATTGCTACCTTATATTTCATATTTAATAGTCCTCTTTGCCCTCTGGCGCACGGATTTTTAACAGTAACTACTTAAATTATATGAAATAAAAAAATCAATTGCTACTTCATTAATATTTATTCATCTATAATCAGCCAATATACACATATCAGCAATAATCGCTTATAAAACACCACCATTATTCATTCACACATTTTTCACAAGGCGTACAAAAATTATTTACATCTTCTACAAACTTACTTCACATCTCTCCTATATACTAAGTTATAGAAACAAGAACTACTCCAAACTTGTTTTATAAAACTTTTTTTCATAACTCGCCGGTGAAACCC
>JAEWST010000159.1 GCA_023398105.1 Bacillota bacterium
AAACTTCCAATAGTTCAGCTGCTTCCAGAGAAATTGATATGGCTAAATCTTTCGGATTATGAAATTGCCTCCAGTCGCGTTCATCACGAAATTGCAATATCTTATTTATTGTTTCTTGTGTCATTAATATTCCCTCTTACTTTATCCTGCTTTTTAAAAGAAGCGGTGCAAAAAGTTCAAAATGTTTTCTTTCCTAACTGGCTCACTGTGACCCACCACTGCCAACTCAAAGTCAATAATGCTTAATTCCTGACATAATTGTTTTGTTTTCTCCAAATCTCTGTAATGATTTTGATAAAAGTCATCATTATAAATATCTCCTAAAAATATCACTCTTTCCTCTGGAATGAAAACAACCAAGGAATCGTCACTATGGGCGGAGGGGAGGTGCATGCATTCGCAAGTAATGCTGCCGCAGTCCAGTACCATTTTCTGCTCAAATGTTATCAGTGCTGGAACCACCTTTATTTCTTTTAATTTTGGATACTCTTCCCGAATGTGCTCATCTGCAAACGAGATTTCTTCGCCGGATATCAACCGCTCTTTCATTTTGGAATCAGTAAATTCCCAGGAAGACATTCTGACCAATTCCTGGTTGGTCTTTGTATGTGCAATTGTTTCCGCATCAACGGCATGCAATCCATAATTATGATCCCAATGCCAGTGTGTTATAATACAATATTTCGGCTTTTTTAAGCCTTGCTGCGTTAGAAAAAAATTATAATCTTTCACATGATTAGCAGAATTGCCTGCATCCACCATTACCGAACATCAATCCCCATTGATATAACCCAAAACAGGGCGATCGCTATTGGAATCACATTCCGTATAATATATATTTTTTGTTAGCTGATTCAATCTCATAAAATGTCTCCTATTCTCCAAAGCCGCTGTCCGCAAAATTTGCTATGGATAAAATAGCTTCTTTTTCATCCTCGCCCTGGGCTTCAAACGTCAGCTTGTCTCCTATAATTGCGTTCATATCCATTACGGAGAGTACATTCTTTGCATTATATTTCCTGGTGAGGTCCTCATTTTTATAGACTGTAATTTCACTTATAAATCCCATAGCAAGCTTTGACAGCAAGCTGGCTGGCCTTGCATGTAATCCATATTGGTTTGGTACTGTCACGATAACGTTTTTCATGGTATTCCTCCCCTTCTCATACAATAATAGCGGCATTTAGATGATCATCAATCTCTTTAAGGAAAGTATAGTTTGTAATGGTTGTTCTGTAAAGGAAAAAGCAAGCACATATGATGATTGTCCCATCGGCCTCCTCTAACAGCAAACTTACCAGTTGTTATTGGAATATCTTTGTGGAAGTAGAAGCCTATGACCTTATATTTAATAATTAATTTTATTTAACGTTCTATCCATATCTCCAAAAAAATTGTCATTAATTGAAATTACTTCCATAATTATATTAATATTTTTATTATTACTCTCATATAGTACATCTTCTACATTTTTTCTAAATGCCTCCCTAATATATTCTGCTTTTTGATCCGTAAAAAATATAATAGCAAAACTGAAATTCACATCTTGAAATTTAAATTCTAAGAATCTAAATTCATTTACAATTTCACGCAATCGACTTTTTATACCTGAAATAAGATTTTTATAAAACTTTGTTTCTATAATAATTATTCTTTCACTATATCTTCCTTGTAAGCAAATATCAAACTTTCTTTTGATACTATTTATAGTATCGTAATCATTCTTAAGTAGCATTTTTAACTTTTCATTATGAATTTGTTGATAATTATTTTTTTGGATTAATGTCCATTCTAATAAATTTTCTCCAAAAAAAGGTTTTCTTCTTACTAACTTTGTCGTCAAATCAGATAATACTTTTAAAGATTCATTTTTCACTTTTCCCATTCTACATTCTTCTACTTTTTGTGAACAATCCATTAATAATTTTAGATCCTCTTCAGAAATTATTTTATTTTGATAATATTGATTTATCATTTCATTAAACTGAATATTACCTAATCCATTGTAATCGCCAAAAGCAAGTAATAAATTTTCTACTTCTTTAAACCGTGAAACATTTAAACTTAATTGATCATAATGAATTTCTGTTTCAATTTTCGCCTCTTCATTTATATAATTCCATATGTATCCATCGTTTTCTTTTTTTAATAATTTTTCTTCTACCATACTTTTTAATAATTCTTTACACAATTCTAAATTTTCTTCAATATTCTTTACTCTTTTTTCCTCATTATATGACATATCTATAATAATTTTTTCATTAAATATTCCATTTTTTTGTTTTCTAATTGTTCTAATCCATTGATATATATGATATATTGCTTCATCACTTTCAATTCTTTCATAAGTAGTAAAAATATGGTCTTCCATCTTTACCATTACATCGTATAATCTTTTGAAGCTTTTTTCTATTGAGTTATCATCAATTGATATAAAAGCATTTTCATCTTTCCATTCAATATCTGCTAAAAGTAAATTAATTAATTTTCGTTTATTTCCATTTGCTAGTATTACTATTTTCTTAATATAACTTTGAATATTATCGTCTAAAATGATTTTATCTTTTAGTTTATCTATAAATAATTGTTCTATAAACATTTTATTTTCATTTACACTACATAGAGAAACATATATTCTCTGTGAAAACATATTATCAACAACAGAATCTTCTTTGTCATCTTCATTACTCAAAAAAAAATCTACATTTTTTCCAGCGACAACGATCACATTACAATAACTCGATAAAAACAATGGCTTTAATTCACTAAAAATTTTTTTCAGATCATTATTTTCCATTTTATCTACTTCATCTAAAACAATTAAAAAACGTTTCCCCCTACTATGTGTTTTTTCTAATGCATTAAATAAGTGATACTCCGCAATCTCATTGTCATATAATGTTTCTAAGGATAAATTATTCGTTTTATCTTCATGAGATTCACTTGAGGATACATCTTCTCTATCAATAGAATTGATATAATCTGTATTAATTTTGATGTTAGCAAAAACATAACTACACATAGTTATAACTGCTGCAATCTTTCCAATAAAATCTTGACCAACTTTATTACCTGCCCATAACATTGAATAACTAATTAATAATGTTAAAAAAAATATAATGATTTTTTTTAAATCAATATTAATAGCTCCAGTAATCGTTTTTTTATCATAGTTACTTTTTTTCTTATCTCTTTCATATTTTTTTTCTAGTTTTCCAAAATTTTTAATATCATAAAAAGTATGTAAATACAACTCAGTAATAACCTTTGGTACATCTCCAGTATATCTTAAATAAAGTTCACGTATAAACCTTTTAATAAAGACTTCATATTCTTTATATTTTGTTGCATTTATTGTTACCGAAATAACATCTTGGGGAAGTGATTTAATTATGTTTCTAACAAAAGAAGTCTTTCCTGTTCCTCTATATCCAGTAATTACAGTGCAAAACATTATATCATTTGTAATCATTCCCAAAAGTCTGTTTTTATCCGCAAAAAGTTCTTCGGGACATATATAATTTATATTTTCTCCTGTTACATCCTTTAATTTATCCTTATCTATTTCAAATTTCACTTATATTTCCCCTCTCATTATGTAATATATACCTACATTCAAATTTATTAACCATCAATTACGATTATATGCCTTCATAATAATAT
>JAEWST010000023.1 GCA_023398105.1 Bacillota bacterium
TTTGTATTCATTGCCTGCTCTATGCAGCGCAAAGAGCCAAAGGATTAATAGATGATCATCTGGTTAAGACGGTTATTGATGGCGAACTACCATAAACAAAAAATCTGCCTTGGTGGAAAATCTTGGCCCATCAAGGCAGATTAATAAGCTATTTTCGGCAATATAGCTAAGCTGTTTTATGTCAGGATGAGAAAGCTGTAACAACTACATTTAAAGTTACAAACAATTCAGCGGATCAAGGGCAGTTGTACAATATGAGCAATAAAGCAAAATTAATATTTAATGTAGAAAGTATAGAATCCTTAGCAGATAAAGGATATTATGAACCATCTGATTTTAAAAAATGTGAAGAAGAACAGATTGTTTGTTATGTGTCTAAGCCAACATTTGCTAATAGTACAGGATATTCTGTTTATTTTAGTGATAAATTCAAATATAATTTACAGGATAACACATATACTTGCCCAGAAGGACACAATTTATTGTGCATAACTAAAAAAGAAGAAGCAACCGAAAGAAAGTATGTAAATTATGAAGCATGTTCTAAATGTCCCAATAAAGATAAATGCACTACGGCAAAGAATGGCAGAATAATAACAAGAAAATCAAATGAAGATTTTGTTGAAATTGTTAATAAAAGAACTAAAGAAAACAAGGCTAGATATAGTCAAAGGCAGGAGATAATTGAACATGTATTTGGTACCCTAAAAAGGAGTATGAATTTTACACATTTACTTTTAAGAGGATTTAAAAAAGTAAATGGAGAAGTCAGTATTGCCTTTTTTAGCTATAACTTAAAAAGAGTTATAAATATCCTAGGGGTAGAAAGATTCCTAGGATATTTGAACGATGATAAATTCATAAAAGTAGCCACTCATTAGTAGCTACTTTTATAAATTTATCAAGAAAATAGTATCGAGCAAATTCTATTTATAAAATTGAATTCTATAAATCAATATTATAATGTTATTTTCGCACAGCCTGCCGGGGGTCGGAGAGGATAATTGACTCCAAATTATTAGAAGTAAGTTAAAAATATTAATTTTAAACTTTAAAATTTATCCAAGTACTATTCATAACATATTAGGCGTTTTATTTTTTTTACATCTATCTTTCATGTAGCTTTCATCAATGTTATCCCTTATTGACAAGTACTTCTTATTATTTTAATTTCACATTAATTTCAGCACTATCATGTCCTTTGTCTAGGTAAAATCTATTCCTTTTCCCATTGTAAGTAATTTCATACTCTCCAGTAAAACCTGAAACTAATACATTTCCTGACTCGTCTGTAACTCTACACGATGGTTCCGTCCACCATTCGCCTTTTACAAGCTTGTACATCTCATCATAAATTGGCTTCACTCTATTATCTTTGGTTATAAATCCAGACGGAGCATTTAGCCACTGACCATCAATAAATTCCCACCACGTTATAGATTCAACTTTTGGGCTCTCAAAAAGAGTCCTATAGAAGAGAACTGCCTCTCTAGCCTGACGTTCTTCTCCTTCTTCTGTTGATTCCCAATTATCTATTACATAGTCATTAAAATCAACAATCTCCATAGGCATAAAATGTCCGGAAAGCAATGTACTTTCTGTAAAATGAATTGGCAAGTTAAAACGTGAAAAGCGCTCAAGAACCTCTTGCATCCTTTCAATCCCCCAGAAGCCTTTATGCATATGAGACTGTATTCCAATTGCATTTATAGGAATACCTGCCTCCAAACAGCCCTCGATTAGAATGTCATAGGAATCTATACTGATATGTACAAAATCATTAATCAAAAACGTGGCATTTGGGTTTACCTTCTTTGCTGCTGAAAACATCTCACGTATAGTGCGTATTCTACCCATTTCCTTACAAACTCTTGTTATCCCATTATCATATTTATCAAACACAGGCATAATAACCGCTTCATTAATAACGTCCCATATATCAATCAGTCCTGAAAACTCGCATACTTCTCGTTCAATACGGTTAAGCTGTGTAGTAAGAATTTGGTCATTACTCATATTCAGTAGCCAAGATGGAGCCAACGTATGCCAACATAGAGGATGTCCTTTTAAAGTACAGCCTCTTGATTTAATCCATTGAGCTGCGTTTTTTAACCTTTCTATATCGGGCTTGCCCTTATCCTTTTCGAAGTTTTCCCAATAAAAAGGTAAAGTTACATAATTAAATAAATCAAATAATTTCTCAAATCTATCTTTATATATCTTTTTATCAGCTTCATCAAATTCATCATTTGCAAAAGGTATTGAATTAAACTCAGCACACCCGAATAAAAATTTATGCTTTACCTGTTCAACTAGTATTTCTTGATTTTTAACTAAATTTCCCTCACTGTTAGTAAGTTTTAATTTTTTTGTCCCCATGCGGTGCAAAAGTTTATCATTATAGTTTTTAATCATAATTTTACTCATTCTCTTATATTATATTATATTATTGATCTGATTGTTTGCCCTAAGCATCCAACGCTAATGAATTAGGCTTATATTCCTGTACATAATCCTATTCTACTGACCTTTTCTAGCTAAACTCGACTAATTCAACTCATATATATTGTTTATTGCCTGTCTCACTATTGCTTCTGGAACTTCCCTAAGAATCTTATTAGTAGTTTTCACAGGTTTCCCAATTCTTTCAAGCAGCACTATATGTATAGCATTATTTCTACCACTAATATATCCCCTTTTGTTATCAAACTTAATAGTAGATATAATAGAATCTATTGGAATATGCTTTGGAATCTTAATAGCTGCTCCTGCCTTCTCTAAAAGTTTTTTATGCAAGCAGACCTCCTCTTGAGATAAATATCCCAACATATGTGAAATTTCCGCTGCACACATCATACCCAACCCTATTGCTTCACCATGTGTAATTGCTCCCGGCTGATATAATTCTAAAGCGTGTCCAATTGTATGACCATATTCCAAAATCAGTGCATCCTTTTTCTCATATTGATCATTTTTCATTACCAGCATCTTAGCTCTAATAGACATATCTATAAAATAATGATAATCTTGCGATGTGTAATTACACTCGGAGTCCAGAGTTTCATATAGTTTATCTATACAATCATGTAAAATTGCCAAAGCATTCTTGATCACTTCGCAAATACCAGAGATCACTTCCTTTTTAGGTAAGCTCTTTAAAAAAGCGATATTTGTAATAACCATTTCAGGAGGATGGAAGATACCAATTAAATTCTTGCCAAAACTCGAATTTATTGCTTGTTTCAATGATAATACTGAATCCAGGACAGCCATAAGTGATGTTGGAATATGTACAAATTTTATCCCCCTGAACAATAATGCAGCCACCATTCCAGACATATTACCACAAATACCTCCACCAAGTCCTATTATACAAGTCTGTCTTGTAGCCTTTTTTGCCAGAACCTTCTCAATCAATTCTTCCATATTCCGAAAATTTTTGTTCTTTTCTGTGAATTCAAATATTATTAATTCGCATTTATATTTTCTTCGGATTTGTCTAACTATATTTTCCCCATATAAATTACCAATATTTTTATCACTAATAACAAAAAACGAATCAATATCTTCTACCGTAAACAACTCTTCAAAGCAATTATCAAAATTTTCAAAGTATAAATGATACTTATAGGAGATATCTCCAAATTTAATATCATAAACTTCTTTATTAGTTATAAAACATTCTTTTTGCATTATCCAATTGACCTAACCTTTCACTAAATAATTTGAAAACGCTCAAAGTACTCGCATTAACTATATTGGATATAGATGTTGTTTTCTACATATGTTCTTCTATATTTAAGTATGTTCAGTATTGCTGTCTATATATTGATATCTGAAACTCAATGTCATAGAACTCAGAAAACGAAAATTATTCTGATACTTAATTATTATTAAGATTAACTTTAAATCCTATCGAATAATGTAAACAATTCCTCATACAGTCTGCTTTCTAGTTCGTGTATTTCTCTTAACCTTGGACTAAACTTTTTATTATCTATCATTCCATTTAAACCATTTTTGCATATTAACATTTGAATAATCATCCATTCGTTTACTATACTTTCTATCAGATAAGTATTACTGTATTCACCGCCTAATAAATTTGTCATTTTGTATAGGTTCGATGAAGAAGCAACTTTATTATTAAAAGCAGCTGTATCGTCCATATCAAATTGTTCTATATTATCAGCAAGTACTAAAATATCCTGCAAACCTTTTAGAATATCAGTTTTGTGCAACTTCATATTATTAATCATTATATTTTTATAAAATTGTGAATCATTGTTTACAATTACACTTCGACTGTCTTTTGAATACTTTCTTAATGTTGGCATCTTTGGATCAAAGTTTATTATACCCTCATGACATTTAACCAGATTTTGGTAACTCATTTCATGTTTGTAACAAAAATTCTTAGTATTCCACTCAAATCCATTAACATCTACAATTTTGAAAACCTTCTTTTGTGAATCAAAACCATATATAAGTATAAATTGATGGTGATGTTCTTTTAAATAGAACAAATCATGATATGGATGGTTGTAATAGTAACCATCCATAGGAAGAAGAACCATACTTTCATTTTCTATTGCTTCAATAATACTATCAATAATGTCATTACCAAATTCAAAACTGTATTGTATATTTATACCGTTATCTTCTGCTATTTCATTAGGTAATTTCACCTGCTGCTTCTCTAATCTCAATCTCAATCCATTTTCCGACTTTACCAATCTGTAAACAAAATAATCATTTGCAATATAACTTGATATGCTACCATTTAAGCCCCTTATAGCAGTAAGTAAGACCAAATTTATACAATCAACATAATATACATCTGTAAATGGAATTATATTCTGAACTTCGTATTTTAACATTATATCATTCCTCTTCTTAGGTTTATCTGTGCTTTAAAAATCATTATTACTCAGTATTCCACATTATTTAACTATTATATTTAATTCTTTTTGTTTTTCTATTAAAAAAGCTATTATCTCAGTAACAATAAGGCGATTATAACCCTTATTTTTTGTTTTGTCAACATTTTGAATATAAGCATGCTTATTGCTATTATGTATTTATTTGTAATTATATAAGAGCAATCTATTAGAACTTTTTTTTATTTTTTATAAGAGTATTTCTTCTGCTTATAATTTTAAATTAAAGGAATTGGATCTTGCACAAAATACATTTTTGTTTTCCAGACTCTTTATAATAAAATAATACATTATTAGAATAAATGAATTTAGTGGATATGCTGTTTTCAATCCAAATGCATAGGAAAAAACCAATCCAACCAAACTACCTATAGCTAATATAACAGAAATGTAGCAGAGCAACTTTTTAAACGTAACCTCTCCTATTTTCATGAGTCTAGATAATAGCGCTGACATTATTAATAATACTGCTACAATTATATTTAATAATGAATTAAACTTAAATACATTATTGTATGTATATTCTAAATAACTATATATATTACTATTTGACATATTTTTTTCTTTTACATCCATTAATACTTGTTCTAAATAGAACTTTAAATCAAATATATTATCATCTGGTATATATTGATCTTGTAAATAAAAATTAAACTTTATTAAGCCTACAATATATACAATAAAAGGGCTACATATAGTAATAATAAAAAAGCATAAAGCGATACTTTTAAACTCGGCTCTTAAAACTCCAGTTATGTAGCAATGATTGCTATGCAATTTAACCTTTCTTCCCAGCAATAGTAAACATTTAATCATAAACTTTACTGTATATATTATTGCTAATGAACCTATAACAAATAAAATTAGATTATTAGATATGCTTAAACCATTGTATATATTTGCGTAGTCATTAATTTTATACGCTGTCAGTCTATCACCAAACTTAACTTTTAGAATACACTCTATTTCATACAGAGTCTCATTCTGCATTCTTTTTACTGATATAAAATCTACAGGTCTATTTTCATCGTCATTGAAGCTTTTATAATGTATAAATACTCTGTCAAAGCCATCTCCCAATAAGTTCATGAGCATTGAATTACTACTCTTGTATATACCGCAAATTTTATATTTTTTATTAAATATGTTTACTTCATTTCCAATAGTATCTATAGATTTAAATAACTTCTTAGACAATGAGTCACTTATAACAATATACTCCTGCCCATTATCCAAATCATTTGATTTTGGAAATATACCTGATATCATGATTTTTTTATAAATAGATGTATACTTTTCATCTATAAGCATTATTTTAACATTCTTCTCACTAAAACCAAATTTATTAGATATGTCCCCAATCAATTCGCTATATGCAGTTATATTCTTTAAATCAGTATCATTGTCACTCTCAAGATTTTCAAAGGTTATTAGATTATCAGAGCTACTTGCTCTTACTAATTCAACAATACTATCCATACTGTTGCTATTGTTATCTATAAAAGTTTGATTTATGCTAGCACAAATAATAAGTAGTATAAATACCACTACCCCAAAAAACATAAACCTCTTAGTAATACTATGTAAAATTGAAGATGTCTGCACACAATCACCTCACCCCTACCCGCATATTATTACTTAAAGGTTTTGTAGTATCTGAAACAATACTATCTCCATCTCTCAGCGAGCCATTAACAGCAATTTTAAAAATGTCTTCTTCAATTACTTCCACTTTACGCTGTTCAACTACATTCTCAATTCCTAAAGCACCCTTTTTTGTTTTGACTACAAAGACATAATTCTTACCATCAATTTCTGTTATACAGCTCTTAGGAATTATATTATTATAAAACGTACTGTTTTTTGTAGCCAGTATATTAGTTTTTTGATTATCACATAATGAAACCCCATATTTTTTTCTCTGTTCATCATTAATATTTGCATAAAATTTGATTTGACCTTTATCATGAATAATCTCTTTACTGCAAACTTTTAAAGAAAAGTTATAATCTTTTATAGCATCACTATTTAAGCCATCCTCCTGTTCATCCTCCTTATTTTCTGTTGTCTGACCAAATGACTTGACTGTAGCTGTTATTTTTTGCCCGATATCATAATTTGCTGCCTTATCCATATCCGAGTACCATACAACGTTGTATTCACAGTTTTCATCCACTATTTCTATGATAGTCTGATTGGGTACAGTAGTCATACCTTCTTCAATATTTATAGCTGTTACTATTCCATCTCTATCTGATAAAATACAACCATTAACTGGCATACTTTTTTTTACTTTATTATATTCAACCTTTTTTACCTCAAGTTCTGCCATCTTTTCTTTTAAACTTCTATCCTGTCGACTACTATCATTATTTAACTCAGAGGTCTTTTCGTCATATTGCTTTTGTTTAGCCTGATATGTATATAGATATTCATTATATTCTTTTTCAGCAGCATCGTAATTACTTTGTGTTTCAGCCCCTATATCCAGTAACTTTTTTACATTTACCAGTTTCTTTTTTGAATAGTCAACATCTGCCTTTGCCATCCTAACTTCATTTTCCAGTCCTGATAACTGGTTCGGTATAGAGTTGAGTTTCTCATTCTCAATCGCATTTTCTAGTTTCAATATTTCAAGTTCTTCTTTTTTTAAGCTTAATTCAATATCTGCGTTATCAACAGTAAATAGCACATCTCCCTTTTTCACCCGCTGATTAACCTTAGAAATCACTTTTTTCACTTTCCAATTAGTATCAGATATAATCTGATATTTGTTTTTTATTTCAATAGTTCCTTCTTCTTCAAATTTTTCTTGTAATGTTCCCTTAACAACTGTAGTGATTGTTACCTTTGGTATCAATATCCCATTTATCGTTTTCGATAAAAATGTTAGTAAGGTCAGCATAATAAATAGCCCTACTCCTATTCTTACTATAATAGTTTTTCTCTTTGTATTATTAATAATGTTTTCCATTGCTATCCATCTCCTGTGTTTATGCTAATCACTTTATACCAGATAATTGTATTCCTAAAACCAAGTATTCTTCTCCATATAAATAAATTAAAATCGCCGGAAGCATATATAATATACCACAGGCAAACGCAATGCCTAACTCAGAAGCATTAATCTCAGATAAAAATATAGACATTGGATATTGTAAGGTATCTTTTAAGAAAATAAGAGGCTGTTCAACCATGTTCCAATTATCAATAAAGCTTAATATAGCTAATGATGATATACCAGTTTTACATTGAGGAATAATTATACTTTTGAATATAACAAAGTGCCCTGCTCCATCAATTTTTGCCGACTCACAATATTCATCAGGAATAGCTCTTATAAACTGTCTTAATAAAAACACCCCAAATGTTGAAAATATGCTTGGAAGTATTATAGACAAATATGAACCTATTAGGTCCATTTTGTTTAAAACTATGTAATTTGAAACTAGAGTAACCTGAAAGGGCATAAGCATTACAATTATAAATAAGAAAAATATTTGATTCCTAAAAGGAAATTTGAGTTTAGCAAATGCATAGCCCCCTAGCGCTGATACAAAAACCTGTCCCAAAATAATAGGCAATGTTATTATTACAGAATTCCAAAACATTACCAAATATGTAGGCTCTCTGAAAAGAATCTTATAATATTGAGTCAACCCCACACTTTCTGGTATTAGACTAATACTAATAAAATGTTGTTCTTTGATATTCTCCACACTGCTAATTATATTATATGTTGTAATTACTTCCTTCTCATTCATAAAAGAATTTGTAAACATAAAAACTACAGGAAAAAGTAATACTAAAGTAACAATAACAAGCATTATATACTGCATCGCCTTCTTCAATAAAATCACTCTCCCTTACCAATTAATTCTTACCGTATTTGTTTTCAACCTTATAAAAAACAGATGTTAACACTACAATTACCACTAATACTAAAAAAGCTGCTGTACATAGTCTTTGATAATTTAGATTACTGAAATTATTATTAATAAAATGCTGTAACATATATATATCAAAATGAGGGTAGCTGCCTCCCAACAAATATGCTTCTCTAAATACCTTAAAAGAGTTTATCATGGATATTATAAATACAAAAAATGTAGTTGGAACTAAAAATGGTAATGTAATATATCTAAAGCAGATGAAACTCCCTGCCCCGTCTATTTCCGCAGCCTCATAGTATTCTCTTGGTATACTGTTAAGTCCTGCAAGGAATAAAATCATATTATACCCACAATTTTTCCATATGTATAATAATACCAATATGTAGAATACCCATTCTGAATCAAGCCATCTCACAGCTTGTAAACCAAATATGTTGATAAATCCATTCATGATTCCATTGTTGCTGAAAAATATCTGCCACACAAGAATTACAGAAGAAATAGGGATAACTAGTGGGAGTATAAAAAAAGTCCTAAAATATGAAACACTCTTTAGTTTCCCATTTAAGCCCATTGCAACTAACAAAGATACTATTATAATGGTTGGAACGCTTACAATATTAAACTTCAGAGTATTTTTTGCCGCTAGTTGAAAAGATTCGGCGTTAAGAAGGTCTATAAAGTTATCCAAACCAACAAATTCTGTACCGCTAATACCTTTTGTAAAACAGTAATACAGGCTGACAAGAAAAGGAGCTGCAAAGAACACAATAAATCCCACGATGCTCGGAAGCGCAAAAACATAACCAGCTACTGCTTCTTTATATTTAAGTTTCATAGAAGCCTCCAATTATTCACTTAAAAAAAGTTGAACTTTATTATTAATCTTTTCTCCTGCTTGGGTAGCCGATATTTCACCTTCCATAAAGTTTTGAACTTCTTCTACTATAAATCGGAGTACACTTTGATCAATTATTTCACACTTTTCTATGCCAATGACAACTTTTTTTGCCTGTTCAGCTAAATCCATGGGTAATGATACTGTCGGTATTTCTACGGAATTAGTAACAATTTTAGATACACCCTCAGAACCATTATACTTCTTAATCATAAAATCTATTGCTTCGTTGTTTACAGGAATACCTTCACAATTCATAAAATAGTCGCTGGTCTGTGCTTCTTTAGAAAGTAACAATTTAACAAAATTATATGCAGATTGCTTACTTTCAGAGCTATTATTAATAGCAACAATGGATGTAATATTTGCCATAGGCTTTTCCTCCTTTTTTCTAGTAGGAAAAGAATATAATAAAATATCTTCATTAAGAAAAGACTTTACCGATGAATTTAGCATCCATAACATTCCAGGATTAAGTGCCTTTCCATCAGGACCAACTACTGCAAACAAAGAATTTTCTTTGTACATATCATAGTAGCCATTTGAATATTTTTCCTGATAATTTTCTGATAATATGTCATTACATAAAGATTTATATGTTTCAAGTAGTTCCATAAACTGTGGCGTATCAAAGTATGCTTTTCTTTCAGAATAATCAATATAATTAATACCACCGGTCATTAGCAAACAGTAAAGTAGGCTATACTGGTCTGGAAATATGTATCTTTCTCCTCCACCTTTACTATTATTGATAAATAACTTTCCCTTCTCTTTCATCTGATCCCAAGTCCAGTTATTCATATCAAAGCTTATATCGGAATTACCCAATGCATTCTTTGTAGTCCACAAATATGGTGCAGCAAAGCCCAACGGAATGAAATACCTTTTACCATTATATATGCCTGTATTTATAACAGACGTGTTATACACTGACATATCAAGTTCTTTATCATTTTTAATAAATTCATTAATGTCACAAAACACTCCAGTATTCAATATTTTATATATAGAATTAAACATTGATAAGTTACCTTTAATAATATCAGGTCCTTCCCCTGCCATTAATTCAGTGTTAAGTCTAGTTCGCATATTGGAGGGTTTTTCAATAAATTCTTCATTAACTATGACATCTGGATTTTCATTTTTGAATCTTAAAATTGCATCTTGCATAGTCTGATCAAATTCAAGACTATATATAGAAATCTTTTTCTTATCATTTTCATGATTTTCGGCTTTTTTATCTAAATTAAGACCACATGAACAGCATAATGTCATAAAGCAGATAATTAACTGAAAAATAATTATTTTTTTCATTGTCTTCTTGTAAATATCCATATCAATTCCCCTTATTAATGCATATATGATTACTCATTTAAATAGAGTCGTAGCTTACGTTCCATTTGCTCTGCCGCTTCCTCAACTGTACAATTATCATTAACAAACTTACTTAACTCTTTCAAAATCATATTCATTACATCTTTATTGTATATTTCACATATTGAAATATTATCAACAATGTCATGTACTTCTTTGTTCAAAGTAGGTGACAACGGTTCCGATAAATATTCGTTTCCATCAAAAGACTTAATCTTCTTACCAGTTCCCTCTTCCCCCATATATTGTTTTAGGAGCTTTTCATAGGCTTTTTTATTTACGGGTATTGGTAACCCATTTTCTGTTTCAAACACTTGAAAGTCTTCCGTTAAAAAAGTTTTAATAAAAGAGTACGCTAGTTGCTTATTTTTGCAGTTATTATTTATTGCTAGCATACTCTCTGGTTCAGCCGCGTACCCTCTACTTCCATCAATAGTTGGAGAAGGATACAACTTTACTTCAGCCCCTAGATAGTACTTAGCATTATTTGCCTCAGACCACAATATTTTAGGGCTTAACAGATCATCAGAATCATAAGCTATCAATTTGTTGTCTTTCATTATGTTGTATATATTGCCGTTATACTTTAGAACTTCATCACGTGGGATATTAATATCCTGTAACTTTTTGTAATTATTTAGGATTTCAATAAATTCAGTAGTATTTAGAGAAACTTTCCCTTTTTCATAATCAATATATTTATGTCCAGTGTTGTTAAACCAGTCTCTAAACAGCATCCTTCTGTAACTGTAATATATCTTTCCATCATTTGAATCCCGAGTCTTTAGCCGGTTCACTTGCTCTATCAGATTATTTTGTGTCCAATTATCAGTTCTGATTTGAAAATCATTATTCGAAAGCAAAGATTCGGTGGTAATAAAAGCACTTACCCTATAACTGATAGGTAAAAGAAATCTTTTACCCTTATATACTCCACTATCCATGACAACTTTATTATAATCATCGTTATCGAACAGTTTGTCATCCTTTATAAACTCATTAAGATTTAGTAGTGCTTCCGAATTCATAATCTTATGTAAAGGTAAGTCAATATAATTATTTATCAGTAGCACATCCGGTCCCTCACCAGCCATCAGTTCAGTACTTAGCCTCTTAGAATATCCATCAAAGCTTTCTATATTATTTATAATAAACTCCACTTCAGAATTTTTTTCCTTAAACATATTAATTGCCTTATAAATTATACTGGAATCTGAAGGACTCTCATTATTGATATATACCTTAAGAGTATTTTCCCCTTGTCCATGCATATCTCTAGTTTCTTCAGAATTCTTACTTTGGCAAGCTGACAATGTCAACATCGCTGTGAAAAGTAAAAATGCAAGAAAATGTTTATATTTTACATTCATTTAAAACTCTCCAATCCTATAGCTGTGTAACTATTAGTTACTTTAGTTTTTACTAATATTGGTTATTTAATGCAGCAGGAATTAACGTGTACATTATACATTAATTTATTATTTTATGCAACACATGTAAATTTAGGCTATTGTTTATATATTATACATAATATATATATTAACCTGATGCAGTCTTAAGTCTTAAGTAATCCTATTGTAAATGAGATTAACAGAATTTCTATCTATCTTACCTGAAGCGGTCTTAGGTAATTCCTTTATAAATGAGAATTTATGTGGAATTTTATAATTAGTTAAATAAGTGTAGCAATAATCAATTAGCTCCTCCTCAGGTATATCTTCATAGTCATTTTTCTTTACAATATACGCTATTGGAACCTCACCAAATATATCATCTTTTACTCCAGTAACACATGCTTCATTTACTTGGTGATGTCTAAGGAGAACCTCTTCAATTTCTTCTGGATAAATATTCATGCCACCTTTTATTATCATATTCCTCTTCCTTCCAGTAATATATAAAAAATTGTCCTGATCAAACCTTCCTAAATCACCTGTATATATCCATCCATTTCTAATTGTTTCATTTGTCTCTTCACTTCTTTTATAATAACCTTTCATCACATTTTCACCTTGAACTATTATTTCTCCAATCTCTCCGTTATCAACATCGCTTCCGTAAGAATTAACTACTCTTATTTCTACTCCAGAAATTGGCTTTCCTACCGATCCTAATTTCGTAAAAGTATAGGGGGGAAGTAAATGTGTAATCCTAGTTGATGCTTCTGTTTGACCATACATGTGCACGAAACTAATATTAGGAAATATGTCCATAAGTTGCCTTATTTTATCAATATTTGCTGGTGCCCCACCATAGCAAATAAACCTAAGAGATGATAGATTGTAGTTTAACTTTTGTTCACTTTCTAAAATCAAATTCATCATATATGGTACTCCTGTAAAGTTAGTAATACCATGCTTTTCAACTAGTCTAAAAAAGTATCTTGCTGTAAAAATAGCATCCATTATTATAATCGTTGCACCTATATACATATGTGTAAGTAATTGAGATGTATTGGCAGACGCTAGAAATAGTGGTAGAGAAATTAAAGTTTTGTCAGTTGCTTTAATTTCTAATGATCTAATTATGGATTTTGAACAAGCTGATAAGTTTTTATTAGTAAGCATAACAATTTTAGGTTTACTTAAAGACCCTGATGTATGCAACATAAGAGCTGTATCATTTAAATCGTTCATACTTTCAGTAATAATCATTTTCTCATTTCTTCCAACCTCTTCAAATGACATTGTATCAATCAAGTATATATTTATTCTATACCTGCTATCTTTTAGATGTTTTTTTAGTATATCAAAATTGCTTGAATCGGTAATTATAAGCTCTAACTCGCAATATTCAATTTGATTTCTAATTTCAGCACCCTTCATATTTGTATTCATTGGAACAATAACCTTATCTATAAATGCCACTAAAAAGTATGAAATCACATAGTTCAAGGAGTTAGGCAAAAATATTCCTACATTTCTAAATAGCATTTGATCTAATCTAAAATTATTTGAATGTTTTTTAACAACTTGATACAAGCTACAATATGTTATCGTATTCATTCCATATACAATAACAGCATTTTTATTGTTTTGATGTATAGATAATATTTCCTTAATACTCATAAACCCTCCATGAAGAATGCTATAAATGCCCATCCTCTTACCCCAGGCTTAACCTCAGATAATATAATCACTTATTAGAACTATTAGGAGTTATATTGCCTTTTGTAAAAATATAGCACACAACTAAGAACCACATCTCACAACTATATGTCCACCACCACCATGAAATATCCTTCAAATTCATTTCAGGAAATGCATTTATAAATTCCAACACATTACTCCCCTTGGAAACCTGATAAGTATTCAGCCAATTAAAAATCATTTCCTTATTTATATTAGCCTCATTTAACAAACTCTTTCCTTTTTCTTTTAGTAGATTATTAAGACTTGGCGAAGAGTCGCTATTAGTACTTCCAATCATAAACGGATCGCTAATAATAATTATTTTTCCACTATCAATTACCATATTATTGAGTAACTCTAAATGTTGATATATCAAATCGTTTACAAATTCATCCATGAATATATGTTGGCTATCCACAACATATTTATCAGCTGTACGCATAATTGAAAATGGGATTTGAGTAAGTATTAGATCCGATATAACATAGTCAAAAGGCATCCTAGTTTGTATTTCAAAAGGTATCTTTATCTCTTGTTCTCTAATATTTTGTTCATTAAGAACTTCCACTAGATCACACTTCTTATTAGTTACCCTACTTTTTACCAAAATAGACATTTTCTTATCATTTTCAGTGATATCCCATACTACTTTTATTACTTTTGTCCTTAAGTCAGAAGGTATATTATCACTTGCCTTATCTAACCTATCAGCATCAATATCAACAAGTACAACTTCAGAGAACATATCACAAATATAATCAATTGGCATATCTGTACAGGAACCAGCTCCAAAAATAATTATTTTTTTCTTTGTAAAATCCCTACAGTCAATTTCCTGAGCAGTTATAACCTCAAAAACCTTCCTTCTTGCAGTATGCCATCCAATGAATTTACTACAATTCCTTAAGTCAACATTAGTATACTTTTTAAGGCTGGGATATTTAATCTCGCAACAACTTTGTATTTTTTTCCCTCCTACACAGGCACACAACTCACTATTGTTAAACATAATTCCCTCCAATTTATTTCATTACCAGCATATAGCTCACGCTTGATATTTCTCCGCCTGTAAATTAAACAAATAAGAATACCTTCCAACCATTTTCATTAGTTCATAATGCGAGCCCTGCTCTATTATACTTCCGTTTTCAATAACGTATATTTTATCTGCCATTGTAACATTAGATAAACGATGTGAAATATAAACTATGCCCTTATCAGAACATAGCTCCGCAATATGCTTGAAAAAATTACTTTCCGCTTCTGGGTCTAAAGCTGATGTAGGCTCGTCAAGAATCATCATTTGAGACTGTCTGAAAAAAGCACGTGCTATCATTATTTTCTGCCATTCTCCCCCAGACAGCTCCATACCATCTTCTTCAAACTGTCTTGTTAAGAAGGTATCAAGATTACAGTCAAGCTTTTCCAGCATCTCATTAACTTCACTGAACTTGCAGGCATAATCCAAACGCTCAAAGTCATCTTTATTTTGAATTTCTGATAGTGTTATATTATCTTTAATACTAAAGGCATACTTTGTGAATTCCTGGAACATTACACCAAACCTTTGCCTATACTGTTCTTCATTATATGTACTTATATCTGTGCCATCAATTAATATGCTTCCCTCTGTGGGATCATAAAGTCTAAGCAAGAGCTTTATTAAGGTACTTTTACCAGCTCCATTTAAACCAACTATTGCAATCTTATCTTTTAAAGAAATAGTTAAGTTTATATTTCTAAGTATGTACTTATCGCTGTTCGGATACGTAAAAGACACATTTCTGAATTCCACCTCATTTATTGTTTTTGGAATATTATTTTCTCCTTTAACAATACATGGTTTAAATGATAAAAATTCTTTATAATTTGATATCCTAATTTCATTATCATATAATCTAGAAATAGTGTTGATAATCATGTATACACAGCTAATCATTTGAACTGCTCCACCAGTATAAAACGAAAAGTCACCTATAGTAAATCTATTATTTACTATTCCAGATGCTACATAAACAGAAACAACTATCGAACCTATCTTAGGCAGTATTGACATTGCCGCCACAATTAAACCTTTTTTAATTGTAATTATCTTTTTTTCAGAAAACCATTTTCCCCATATGCTTTTATACCTATCTAATATTTCTTTTTGTATATTAAATATTCTAAAGTCCTTTGCAAATAATTTATCGAGTGAAATATTGCGCAGATATCCTAGTTTTCTCATCTCGTGTACTTGTTTGCGGTTCCAGTTATATATAAATTTTGTAAAATTTTTGTCCTGTATAATTGAAGGTATACTAAGGATTATTAATAATAACGGAAATAACCAATTCAACATTGATAATATAGCTATTGCGGATATCAATTGGGTACAATTTCTTATTATATCAACTGACAGCCATGCCAGTGATTCAAGAGCTCCCGAGTCATTACCTGCATTTTGGAGATTGTCATAGAATTTAGGCGTATCAAAATATGCCAAATCTAATTCAATGGTCTTTTCAATCATCCCTACTTCAACACTGTAATGTATTCTTTCCTTATGGATTCCTGAAACTATTTCATCAAGCCTTTGAATAAGGTCAAGTATAACTTCCACTAAAAATAATGTTACTAATAAAAATAGTGTCCTTTCTAACTTCTCATCCATTGATATATAATTAGTTGAGGTCAAAACATCAATAATTGCCTTACTTATATATAACAAAAAAACACTTCTTACACCGTAAACCAGTTGAGAGAAAATTCTAAATACAAAGCACATTTTTGAAGCTTTCCATGATATCTTAAAGCTAAGCAACATATTTTGAGCTAATGAACTTGCAAATTTTAATGGTTTCTTTAAAGAAGTTTTAAATGTGCTACCTTTTTCTTTATTATAAGTATTCATTCTCTTTTCTCCATACCTAACACAAATTTTATTAACAGCTTTATTTATTATATAGAGAAGGGTAAATGCCCTTCTCTATATTGTGACACATTTTCAACAATTACTTGAATGTATTGTTGACTTTAGCACCCCATTGATGATCATATGTATTTTGCGTCTCATATGCTGCAGATGTCCAAATGCTAGTATTATCACAGTAGCCATTGCAGTATGTTGAACTTTTGCAACCAACACTATCACAGTTGCAATAACTGTTTACAGTTGCATTTTTACTTGAACCTTTTAGTAGTTTTTTCATTCGTCCCACCTCCTTTTATAATTAAGTGCCATAAATTTGATGTGCATTTTCAAAGTTTATGCAAATGTGCACTATGGCAGTTCATTCCTATTTGTAAAAATATTAATACCAATTAATTTTTTTGAATTGAGTATCTAGAGAAGGGTAAATACCCTTCTCTAGATTGCGATACATTATATACAATTACTTGAATGAATTGAAGCTTTTAGCACTCCATTGATCATAATATGTATTTGCAGTCTCACGTGATGTAGTTGTATATTCGGTAAAATTATCATCACACCAGCCTCTACAGTATGAAGTACTTTTGCAAGGAACACTTTCGCAGTTGCAATAGCTGTTTATTGTTGCATTTTTACTTGAACCTTTTAGTAGTTTTTTCATTTGTTTCACCTCCTTGTATAATAAAGTCACATCAAATCTGTGTGCATTTTCTATTTAAATCTCATATTTTATATGAGAAAATAGAACAAGTTTAGATAGATATCGTCGTTCACTCCTTGAAGTTTTTTCTTACGAAAGAGTAAAATGCCTCTACTTTAAAGGCTTCTTATCCGAATGTGGTGGTCTATTTCCCATTTGTAAAAATATTAATACCAATTAATTTTTTTGAACTAAGCATATAGAGAAGGGAAGACCACCTATCTCTGTATTATGATATATTTGTCAACAATTACTTGAAAAACTTTGATTCCTTAGCGTACATATTATGTTCATATGTGGTTTGCATTTCATATGTTGTAGATGTCTAAAAGCTGCTATCATCACACCATCCCCTGCAATATGTTGAACTTGCACAAGGAACACTTTCACAGTTACAATAGCTGTTTATTGTTGCATTTTTACTTGAACCTCTTAGTAGTTTTTTCATTCGTTTCATCTTGTATAATAAAGTCCTATCAAATTCGTGTGCGTTTTCTATTTTAATCTCATATTCTACATGAGAAAATAGAACCAGTTCAGAGTTACCTAATTTCCAAAGAACAACTGTATAAACCTATATAACTCCTGCACACCCTGCCCATTTAGGAGAAAAATTTTATTTTCTGGCAACGCATGCATTGCCAAATTATCGCTCATTAAAAAAACAACACTTTTATCATCTAAAATTTCAAGTATTTCGTTGCTTATTTCATCAACAAAAAACACCTTTAAATCATAATCCAAGCAAGAAGCATAGAAGGTGTATTTAGATAAATCTTGTATATTAGCACTCGTTAAAAGAACATTTGCTTCATAAAAATTTATCATGTTGTCAAAGCATCGCTTAAGCATTCCCTCCTTAATATCAATAGCTGAAAATGGAAGAAATCTAAACCCATACAGCAGTCCTAAACTTTCTGTAGTACTTACTAAACAGTTAAAGCCATCATTTTTAAAGCTGCTTGAAATCTGACTAATAACATCTAAATTGATATATCTACTTAAATTGAATGCTCCAATAATAGGAATACTACTGCTATTATAGAAACTATTTGTAGTTTCATTATTTTGAAGCCATGCTTGAGGATAAACCAATCTATTCTTATACTCTGTAAACGGCAAATCTAGTTTTAAGAATTTATATTCTATTGGTAAAAGTACAATACTTTTATTAAGAAATTCAAGCTGTTTATATAGACTTTCTAAATCGTTTATCGTATACTCCAACTTAAAGTCATAAATAATAATAATAGTATCTACATTATTTAATATGTATTTTTCACTCATTATGCAGCTGTATACTTTTCCAAATACATTATCAATGCTATCAATATTGATATGTACAAGTTCTTCTATATTTATATTACAAGGCTTCAATTTTTCTAATGAAATATTATTGCAATTAACACAAAAAACTATAGCATTTTCCACCCACTCTATATCTCTAAAAAAGTGTGGAAAGCATTTTTTACTCATACGCTTTGAGTCCAATCCAAGATGCCATTTCATTTCATCCAATTCAATCTTTCCATAAAGCCCTAGTAAATTTACTACTTTCGAGGTTATGGAAGGTGTTGCATAACTATTTGAAGAATTTGACACATATATTTCGCCCTTAAATGTTCTTAGCATATAACGTGAGCATGCATATATATCAATACCATCCAATGGAGTGTCTATATATAAGTACTCCGATTCACCAAGCTTTTCAGACGTACATGTTTTTACACCTATTACATTTCCAAACGAAGCTGGATATGTAATGATATCTTTATTGTTCATTGATGCAACTATTATTATTTTCTCTTTGTATAACTCCGCTACAGTATTTTTTAGTGCTACATAGTCTGAAAAACATGATGAGCCAAGGCTTAAATTAACCACGTCTACTTCATTATAAACACACCATTTTAGTGCTTCAATCAGTTGATTTCTATAACTCTTTTGGGTCTTATTATCTAAGATTTTAATACTGCTTAAATTAATGTTAGGTGATAGCTTTTTAATAATAGAACCACAAATTGTTCCATGGCTTATTGAATAAGCGTCATATCCTGTCCTATGACGAATATCTCCTTCTAATGTAACTTCAATATTATACGACAGGCTGCCAATATTTTTGAAATATCCTTCATTAATTCCATCATCTATAACTGCAACATTAATTCTATTTTTACACATAGTATTGACCTTATCTCGTACAATAAATTTTAGTTCTTAACAATCCAGAAAACCAAGCAATTCTTTATTGCTATTTAGCGTATCACATATTACGCTACAGATATTGTTATATGTGTTAAATCTACCCTGAACTATGTATTCCTCACAAATCACAATATTAAACTCTTTTTCTACTTCGAAAAAAAGACAAAGCAATTCTGTAGGAGTAAATTGTATATAACTTCCCAACATTTCTTTATCTCTACGCTCTATTTCAGCAAAATCACACTTATCTGCAAATTTGTTATGTAAAATTTCGTCAAACTTTTTCTGAATTTCACTTAAACCACAATTCATATTATCACCTCTAATAAATTATATACTTTCAAAAAATCAAACAGCGTTAGCCACCTCATCTGATAATATATCTACTAAATGATCAGCCATTTTTTGTGCATCATCATTATTTAATATGTTGTAAATCGGTTTGTTAATTTCTGTATTTTTAATTATCTGGTCAGTAACTTTATTACAAAAGCTACTAGCTACCAATGTATTATGGTTATAAGTATCCGGCCAATCAGCCTTTACATTTGAAAGATTAAAACAGTTGGTTTTAATTCCATATTTATCATGAAGTATCTTTTCAATGGAATAATAAAATTCACTCTTATAATTCTCAAATAAAAGACTTAATACTGTTGCATCAGGTATAAAAGAATTAAATACTTCACAAGCCAAAATAGAATAACAATTAACATAGTAATCTGCTAATGGAATAATTCCTCCAGGAAGCCCAAATATAATAACATCAGGCTTTTCTTTTTGTTCTATATTACTAATATATTTTCTAAGTAATTGTACCTTCTCATGTTCTAAAAACTTATTACTCAACATAAAATACGGAAAGGAATGAAATCCTAGAAATTCACAATATCTTCTTGAACCTATCTGGCTAACCTTGTAACCATATTTTTGTAACTTTTCTCTTAATGAAAGCTGTATTTCAAACTTATTACATCTTTCAGATACCCCCGAAACCAATATTATGGGAACATTGATTTCTGGTAAAACCAATTTATTTATAGTTCCAATGTCTGTTGAGTCATATATAATACTATCATTATAAAATTCCTTAAAATAAACACCATATTCCGTACACTTCTGCTTAATAAATTCTGAGTCTTCACTACTAAACTTTATAAGGCTAATTATATTTTTTTTCTTTTCAATTGCACTAACAATCCTAGGTAATATATACTCATGTATGTCAAATTTATGGCTCGATTCTACTATAACTACTGTTTCACACTTATCTAAATTATTAACAAAGTCAGTCTCAACAATAATATGCATATCATCTCCATTGTCTCCATGACTGGCATCCATATGTTCATACGACCAACCCTTTGGCGATACAACAGCTACTATTTCAAACATCTCAAGCATATCCCGATGACGAAGTATAGGTGCAAATTCAGTGTCATATGGATAAATAAGAATCTTCTCCTTTAACTCCATGGTACGCCCCCCTTTTTTCTATTATTTATCGCTAAATGAAGCACCAACCGTTTTAGCTCTATCTTCTAATTCTTTTAGTACTACATAGGATTTAAGATAATCTTCTATCAAATCTCTTACACCTCTACAGTATGCCTTTTTTTTCACAGCTGATAAGCTATTTCCGTCCTCACCGCTTTGTATGCAAAGCATACAGCTTTTTATCGCCCAACATTTCTTACAATCGTCTTCGATTAGCTTACAATAATCTACAAGTTGCTTAACCTTCTGGACATTAATACCTGTATCAACATTGCCTATATTCATGACAGAAGCACTTTCACTAACACGTTCACATGGTATAAAATTACCATCTGTTGTTACTAAAAGCTTTGTTAGTCCAGGGATACACGGACCAGTATGCATGTCTTCCTCATTTATCCCTGTAACATCCTTCAAGCTATTAGCAGTTCTATCTATAGTTGTATAGTACTCATCGATAACTATCCTAGACAGAGAACTATAACTAACCCTATCTAGCTTCCACAAAAGCACCTTAAACATTTCATAATTTGAGTTTGCTACGTAATCATCAGTTCTTTCATATTTTTCATAGGTATATCTATTACTAACTATACCGCCTCTTACGCCCTTATCTTTAACAGTTCCACAACTCGAGAAAAAATTACATATACTACAATAGTTTACTTCTGGATCAATTACAGAATTGAACGAAATCATTTTACTGTAGTAGTTAGGGTAATGAGTCTTTACAAATTCCAAGTTTTCCATTACACTGTCAAAACTACCTTTTCCATTACTAGCAAATCTTCTATTTTTATTATGAACTTCTTTTGGACCATCCAAACTAATAAGAAGACTAACATTATTAGTTTCAAAATAACTTATTATTTCATCATTAATAATAGTTCCATTTGTTGTCATATTAAATTGCAAAACTTTTCCTTCTACAGATTCCTTAATATACTCTATACACTGCTTAATCAACTTAAATTCTAGAAGAGGTTCTCCACCGTAAAAGCTAAAATATAAGGATTTACTGTCTCTTGAACTCTTAATAAGATAATCAATTGCTTTTTTTGCCACCTCAAAAGTCATATGCTTTGATGAATGGTTTCTTTGAAAATCCCCATCCGGATGTGAATATACACAGTAATTACATCTCAAATTGCATTGCTGGGTAACTTGTAATGTAATTTGAGAAAGCTTATAGGGTAAAATATACTCAATTACTTCTTCATCGGGGTGTTTTATTTTCTTTATCCTTCTATCAGATAAAAATCCTCCCTGCTTCAATTTGTTTATTTGCTCGATTACACTGTCATCCTTTTTATTCGTCTCAGATAATTCACAATTACTTTTTTGCAATTCTTGTAAATATTCATAAACTTTTTGATTAACCTTTATAACAGAACTCTTATTTACATCAAAAAAGTAGTATCCATATATGGTCTTAAAAAGATGTATAAATGGTGCATTATTCATAATAACACTTCCTTACATTTTTATATTTTGCTTACAACAAATCTGTATTTACCTGTAGCTTGGTCTATTGGTATTTCCTGTGTAAATTGAATATCCCATTCAAATACATTTAATACTGTTTTACTGATATAATTCGTAAAGTAATCCTTTATAGCTTCTAACCAGTTTTTATATGCCTTGTCATTTACTAAATAAAGTATGATTTTCTCATAGCTTAACTGTACAGCCTTAAATTGCAAAATAGCATTATTAAAGTTCTTGTTAGCATTCTCAATTAAATTTGCTAAAACAAACGAGTCAATAGTTTTATTTTCACTGATTTTTAAGTTCTCATTAATCCTACCTGCGAGTATCTTTAAAACAGGATTTTTATTGCCACAATTGCATACATCACTAGGATAAAGAATGCCCCTATCGCCAGTTCCATACCTTATAAAGGGCATAGTATGGTTTGTCAGACATGTTATGTAGATATCTCCAACTTCACCGTACTTTACCCTTTCGCCATCCTTTAATACTTCAACTATAGTGTTATCACCTATAGAATGTAGATGGCCATTTGGACATTCATATGCAATTCCATTACTCTCCATACAACCGTACATATTTGCCACTGGTACTTCAAGCACTCTGGATATTCTGGCTTGATGTTCAGGAAAAACATATTCGCCCATTAATTCTATATATTTCAGGCTTTTTGGTATAACCATATTGTTCGCTTCAATAAAATTGGAAAACTTATACGCAATACTTGGTTGTATAAATAGCCAGTCTGGCTCAAAATTCACTATTTCATTATAGTAGCTAAGCATGCACCCATCATCTATTTCAACTTTATTAAAAAATAACATATTGTCTCTGATGTTATATAATTCTCTATTATTATTAGAAGAACCAATTGTATAACCTTGTGACTGGAAAGAGCAAAATTTTGATAAAGGATCAATATTATAGTATTTCTTGCGAAGATTCCACAATCGCAATAAAGACTTTAACAAATCATATCTACTCCACAATACTCTCAAATATACGCCAGTTGAACCCGATGTTCTATGTACAACAATATTACTACTTAAAGGGAAATGCATACACTCTTCTGAGATTATGCTATCAATATTTCTTTGGACAGTTTCCCTGTCAAGCAGTGGAATTTTTTGTACATCATCAATTGTTTGAAAAGAATTACTGTTTAAATTATGCTTGCTAAACAGCTCTCTATAATATGGCACTTTGTCGATTGAATAATCTATTAGTTCCTTAAATAGCCTATAAGACATAGCATTTCCTCCATTTATGCATTAGATCACCGTAGTTTTATCCACATTTATTACATAATCTATCGGTTATATATTGCTCTAAGAACTTATACGTACCAATAACATTAAAGTTAAGCAATCCATCTTCAACTTCTATATCAAAAGCTTTTTCTATTTCTACAATTAATTTTACTAAAGAAACAGAATCAAATGCGAAATCACTCACTAAATCTGAATCTTGCATAATATCACTCTCGTCTATTTTTACTCTTGAATACTTCATAATTAGTTGTTTTAGAACTTCTTCAATATGCATAATATACCTCTATATTTATAAATTTAAATTTGATTTAACATTTTCATTACATGATAGTTTATTTACCAGATAATCAACCATTTTACATGAGTCTTGAAAGTCCAAGGTGTTGAACACAGGCGTTGATAGTTCGGAATATTTACTTATCTTTCTATCTATAAACTTGGAATCAAACGTCGAATATACAATATGTTCCGATTCTTTTGACTTTTCCCAATCAAATTTTATGTTTGCTAAAGTAAAACAATCAACTTCGAAACCAAGCTTATACTTTATCGAATTTGATAATGAAACAAAAAAGTCAGGATAATAGTCTTCATATAATACATTTAGTATAGTCACATCGGGTCTAATTGCTTGTGCAACTTCATATGCCAGTATTCCAAATCTATTTGTAAACTTGTTGTTAAAACGCATTATACCACCTGGGACGCCGATAATAATGATGTCAGGCTTTTCTTTATCCTCAATGTCTTTTATATAATTATTAAATAATAGTATTTTCTCATATTCATTTATACAGGAATCATACATAAAAGTAGGGAATGGGTGTAATCCCAGTAAACCACTATACTTTCTAGAACCCACTTGACTAACCTTGTAACCCATATCAAGAAATCTTGCTCTTATATCAAGCTGTGTTTGAAATTTATGAACTCTTTCTCCAACACCAAGTGAAAAAACAACTATTGAATTTAAGTCCTGAATACTTTTATATCTATTGATGTTATTTATAGTATTGCTTGATTCTAAGGCACCATAATACTTAAAATATACACCTTTTTCTATGCACTTCTTTTCAATTTCTTCTCTTAAATCTTCATCCATACTTAAAAGACAAATTATATTTTTACAAGCTTCTATTGCCAAATTTATTTTCGGATAAATAAATTTTTCTATGTCAAGTGAAATATTAGATTCCAAAATGATTAAAGTATCACATTTATCCATAAAACAGTTAAAGTCATTTGTAACATCCATTCCTATTACCAAACCATTATCTGAGTAGCATGCATCCTCTCCTTGTCTTACCCAACCGGAAGGTGCTACAAGACCAATTATTTCAATATCCTTAAGGAAATCCTTATGCCTTAAAAGTGGTGCAAATTCTACGTCGTATGGGTATACAAAAGCCTTTTCCTTCATAACCATTTATTTACCTCCAATTTCAATGAAACACATTATATTATATAGTTCCAAAATCACATCCAAGCTCTCGCAATGTTATGAAATTCTTTAAAAGTTCATCAACACTACTTCTTTGTCTTTTACAAGCAAGTTGTTTCAAATCTGCTGAGAACTCCTTGATATTATCCGCTGATATGGCACATAATTTACAATGAAGTAAAGCCCAACAGTTTTTACAACTTTCTTCAGTTATTTTTCCTATATTCAACATATTCCCAGCTTTTTCAAAATCAAAACCAGTATCAATATGCCCGATTTTCATAACCTCAGAAACCTCGCTAACTTTTTCACAAGGATAAAAATAGCCATCAGTATTCAAAAACAATCTGTCTTCTCCTGGAACACATGGTCCTCCATGATGTCCCTTATCGGGAACCTTCTTAATTGGTTTTAAGTCAGTTGACAATTTTGCAATATCATGGTAACGCCTTAAAAATACTTTTGATATGTTATTCCTGCTAATCTTTCCTAAAGCACATAGATATATTTTAAATATTTCATAGTTATTTTTAATTTTAAAATCATCAGTTTTAATGTGTTTCTCATTCATAAGTGAATCATTCACTAATGTTGCCATTATTCCAGAATCCTTTATTGTATCGTAGTTTGCAAAAAATTCGTTTACACAACAAAGATCTTCTTCTGGATTTAGTACAACACTAAAGAATATTTTTCTAAAATACTCTGGAAATTTATTCTTTATATTTTCTACATTTTTCATAATTACATCAAACGATCCACAGCCACTGGCTGCAAATTTTCTACTTTTATCATGTATTTCCTTTGGACCGTCAAGACTTATCATAATTGATACCTTATGCTCTTCAAGATATTTAACTATATTATCAGTTAATAATGTTGCATTTGTAGTAATGCTAAAGGTTATTTCTTTTCCCTCTGCTTTTTCTTCGGCATAAGCAATACATTTTTTTACAAGCTCAAAATCTAGTAATGGTTCACCACCATAAAAGCCAACATTTATCTCTTTTACATCTTTTGAGTGCTGTATAAGGAAATCTATGCCTTTCTTTGCAGTTTCCAAGCTCATTGTTTTGCTGGTATGACTTCTTTGTAAATAACTATTACCCGAATATATACAATAATCGCAACGTAAATTACACTGCTGAGTTATTTGCAAAGTAATCCTTGTAATCTTATTATTTAGCCTATATTCCATTAATTCATATGCTGGGTGAACTATTTCCTTAAGCTTTCCTGATGATAGAAACCCTCTTCTAATAAGTGAAGCAATCTTATCAGTCTGATTTTCTTTTAAATAACACATTTCACACTTACACTCATTGTTCATACATTTATGTAAAATGTTATAAGTTTCTTTATCAATTTCTAATACAGTGTTTGTATTTACATCAAACATATAAAAACCCAATGGTATTTTTAATAGGTGAATAAAAGGTTTATCTTTACACATAAAAACTCCTTGTAAACAATAATTTGTATCAAAAACTAGCTCCTCTTGACGTTAATTGTAGTGATGCTTATCAATCTTACGGTATTAAGCACCACTACAATCTTTTGCTATTAAACCGAGCTTTGAAACTTTTTTATACTTCTGATGTAAAAATCATTAACTGCATTTAACAGGCTCAAAAGTATTAATTACTATTTATTCATTGCGCTGTTAAGACTGTCTACTTCTCCACGCCAATTATCATATTGTATGTCATTTGTTGGACATAAATATCTTAAACAGGTGAAGTCAGAACAGCTACAAGCTGTATTACAACTGCAATAGGCTTCTATTGTTTCACTTTCGAAGTATACTTTTTTATTAAGTTTTTTCATATTTAACACCTCCCCCTTATATTTATTTATTTCATATATTTTCCATATTAATTTTAAGGTTAAGAATAATAATTAAGGATTTTTATAATTCAATCATCACTTAAATTCTCAATTAATAAATGCACTCTATAAAACCATTAGGAAATATATAGAAATCAATGTGATGTTAAATCTGTTTTTGTATTATTTTTACGATATTTATAAAACTATTGAAATTTCCATCTACTATCTCTTCCTCAGGTATCGATATATTAAATTCCTTTTCAATTTCAAAGAATAAAATCAATAAATAACTTGGAGTGAAATTTAATATATCTCCTAGAAGATTTTCATTTCGTAGCTGAATATTTGTACTAATATTAGAAATTTCAAACTTATTATAAATAATACTATTTAAGCGATTTTCTATACTGATATTTTGACTGTTCATTTTATTCTTTCTTCTAATTATTTTATTATTTTATTTATAAAGAATTGCAACTTCCCTGTAACAGCATCTGGCTTAAAATCATCTACAAAACTAACCTCCCATTTTACCTGACCAAAACCAAGTTTGATTGTACTTTCAATAAAATGGTTGGTAATAGTATCCTTCCATCCAAAGTGACTATGTTTAAGCACAAATAATGCCTTAAACTTGCCATAATCCTCTTGTATTATTTGGAACTCCAATATAGCATCACCACATTGCTTATTTACCAGTTCTACTAAATAAACAAGAACGAAAGAGTTTATTGGTTCTTTTCCTTCTAGTAATACATTTTCATTTGTCCTTCCTGCTAAAACTTTAATAACAGGATTTTTGTTTCCACAGCTACATGTATCGCCTGGATATAGTATTCCTCTGTCACCTAAACAGTATCTGATAAACGGCATAGCGGTGTTTGTTAAACAGGTTACATAAATATCTCCCTCTTCTCCATACTCCACACACTTGCCATTATTGATAATCTCAACCAAAACATTATTAGTGATACAATGTAAATGTTTATTTTCACAATCAATAGCTATTCCGTTTGTTTCCATGCTGCCATACATATTGGCAGTAGGTACTTTAAAAACTTCTTCTATTACTTTCCTGTTATTATCAAATACATATTCACCTATCATTTCTATATACTTTAATGAAGGTGGTATCTTGAGGTTGTTTTCCTCTATAAAATTTGCCAATAATACTGCAATGCTCGGCTGAATGAACAACCATACAGGTTCAAATTCGAGCATTTTTTTATAATAGTTAGTTAAATGATTATTATCCAAGTTTAATTTTGAAAATGAAAGAGTACGCTCATTATTAAAGGTCATTACCTCAAGTGGCTCAATCAATTTATTCCCTCTATATACCGTTGAATGAAAAGTGCAGAATTTCATTTCTGGATCGATTCCATAAATTCTTCTCCGAACATTCCATAAATAAAAATTTGATCGAACTAAATCCTGCTGTGACCAGTATACTTTTAGGAACCTTCCTGTGGAACCTGAAGTCTTTTGCATAACCAGATTACTGCTTTCCGGGAAGTACAGATACTTTGCTGAGAGAAACTTGTCTGGATTAGCCTGAACTTGATCTTTAAATAGTAACGGTAACTTTTTTAAGTCCTCAATTTCATTTATTGCTTTATAGTCTATATGTAAATTACTAAACGTCTCTTTATAATATAGAACTGCATCATATGCGTTTGCTAAAATACTACTTAATAATATTTTTTTCATTTGTCTATTCTACCCTTTCAATCCCAACTATTAAAATAAATATTATTCTTTACATAGAACTTCATAATGGTTTATAAATTATAATATTCTCATTAATTTTCTTCAGTGAAGTACTCCTTAGTTATTTTCTCAGCCTCTACTTTGTCTACCATAAAGAACCAATATTCTCTACGCTCTGATGTGCCTGGTAGCTGAAACCATTTAATACCTTCCGCCTTTAAGCTCATAATTCCACTTATATATTGTAATGTATCCTCTAAAGGAATATTAGTTCTAACACTTTTGTAAACTGTATTCATAATTTCACAGAGTTTAGGAATATACCTAATATTCACTTTCTGTTCTATTATAGCTTTAATAAACTTCTTCTGTAGTTCTTCTCTTTTCAGATCACTTCCATCATAATATTTAGATATTTCTCCATTATATTTATTATTTTGTGTTTTCCTGAATCTGAGTAATTGCTCAGCCTTATCTCCATCCAAATTTTGCATACCTTTCTTTAAGTGAATATGAAGATCTTGACTTGGATCATCATAATTAAGGTCTGCTGGAACATAAAAATCAATTCCACCTAATAAATCAATTACTTGTTTAAAAACTTCTATATTAATATGTACGTATCTATCAATATTAACATTTAGAAGACTACTAACACCTCTCATGACGGCTTTTGAACCACCAGACTCATATGCAGAATTTATTTTTGGTATAGGTGAACCCTTTACCTCATAGTATGCATCCCTTGGTATCGATATCACATTAATATCAGAACTAGATGGTTTATAATTAATTAAAAGCATAGTATCAGTATTACCTCCACTTTTTTCTTTAACCATAAATAGAATGTTAATGGCACTTTTGTTAGACTTGCTAGGCTGTATAGCCGCTTTTGATGACACCTCATCAAATTTTGTGTCCTCATTAAATTTTGTGTCCTCATTTAATACATTAAATGTACTTAGCAGATATATTCCATCAAAAAAAAGGAATATTGAAACAATCACCGTCACAGTAAAAATAAACTTTCGCATTTAAACGATACCTCTTTTGTATCCTTCCCAAAATATCTTACATAAAATACTTTTTCTCCCAAAAACAATCAAGCTTTAATCATTTATATAAAACATTTTAATTTTTAACTTCCATTATAAGTAATTTTAATGTTATAAATATAAACTCAACCAATTATGGAAATTCTGATATATAAACACTACCTAATCGCCAATATTTAATATACTAGTTAAATTTTTTATTTTTCACCTCATAACCTAATTTTTCATCATAATATGTATTAATATCTCCCGTGTGTTTTAGCCATTTGAATTAAGCCACTGAAAGAAATCCTTACACAAGAACCATCTATCCATGGCTCCCCAAAGTCTAGCTTGTGATACTTCTCGAAGAGAAAGCAGCATCTCCTGAGCAAGCACAAGTGAGAAAAACCAAATTTGTCCCACATCGTTTTTAATATCGGAATCCCACCTCTGGCTCCATGATTTTGATTTCCAAAGTTAGGCAAAGTTGCTTTTTTCATAGGTTCCACCCGTTTATCAAAAAGCAACGGTAATTACTACCATCCTTTTCATTATTGGTCAACTTCTCAAATGTCAAGTAGTTTCGCAAATTTTCCCAAAAAATTTTTTTGTATTCCGAAACTCATTAAGGACGAATGTTATTTACAAATTATTTACAACAACTGCATAAGTTCTGTTATATTATTGCATAAATTAGCATTTCATGTCAACACTTACAATTACATTATTTATCGCTATTATATTCCATTTTTATTATAATCTTTGTAGAACTTCACTAATTTATATATATTTCAACATATATTCTATGCAATCAATCGAAATATATACTATTTATTATTATTATATCAATAAATAACCTTTTATTTAGGAAATAAAAATAATATAGTCACTATTCGCCTCTTAATATAGATTGCTAGCAAATCCAAAAGCAATATATTTTGTCTAGATGAAACGGTTACAAAATTTCACTCCCATCCAACAAACTCACACTCACCCTATCCTCATAAACCACAATCTTTTCTACAAGCTTTAGATACAACTCAGTGTCAAACTGTTCTAATAGCTGAACCTCTTTAAAAATACCAATAAACCTCCTGACAGTAACTCTCTGCAAAATATTCTCGCTATCAGTTTGTTCCTTCCACTTTTTCATAAAGTAATCCTTATTCTCCAAAATTGTATTAAAAGCATTAACAAATGCCTGATATAAAAGCTCTCAACGTGCCACGAGATTATTGGATAATATTATTACGCAAAATAATTTCATTTTTTTACCAAAACGACCCCCGGGGGTTGTTTTCGACCCCCTCCTCAAACCCGCATAGAATAAGCAAAAGAGGCATTAAGCAATTTTTAGCCTAACACCTCTTTGATAATTGTAATTTCATCCATTTTTAAAATGTAAAAGTATCCATTTTTACTTTGTAATAACGACCCCTACCTCCACTGAAATAAGGGTTTACGATAAGTTCAAATTATGGCAACATAGTACCATATTTTATTATATTTTTCAACAATAACTATTCAGTTTATACTTTTGAAGGGAGAATTATCGTGGTTCCGATTAAGACAATTAACAAAATAAGAAGGATGTACTTTGACGAAGGCTATAAAGTAATGGAAATCTCTCGTAAAATGCACTACTCACCTACTACTATTTATAAGTTTATTAAAATGACAGATTTTAATGAGAAACCTAGAAAGGTTAACAAAAGTGAGCTTGTAATTACACCATATCTTAATGATATACGGCAATGGCTGGAGGAGGACAAATCTTGCCATCGCAAACAGAGACATACCGCTAAAAGAGCACATGAGCGGCTTAAGGATATCTATCCTGAATACAAAATCAGCTATAATTGCTTAAATCTTCATTTTCAGAGGCTTCGAAAAGAAATATTCCAACCAAAATCCCGCTACTTATCACTAACTCATATTCCAGGTGAAGCTCAGGTTGATTTTGGAATAGTATCATTTTATGAAAAAGGCATCCTATATAATGGTTACATATTAGTACTTGTTTTTCCTCATAGCAACGCTTCCTTTTGCCAACTGTATAAAGCCAAAAATGCTGAATGTATGCTTCAAGGCTTAAAGGTTATTTTCAATTTCATAGGTGGTGTTCCACATACAAACTGGTTTGATAATGATGGTGCAATTGTTTCTATTAGTAAGGATGAAACTATAGTCCGCTCAATTAATGATTTATTTCTTAGATTTAAAAATCACTATGACTTCCAAGAAATCTTCTGCTCTCCAAGATGTCCAAACGAAAAAGGTACTGTTGAAAATGCTGTAAGCTTCTTAAGAAAAAAGCTGTTTGTACCTATTCCTAGATTTGATGACTTAGAGGAGTTCAATCGCCAACTTCTTGAGAAGTGTACTACATTATTTAGTAGAAAAAATTACAGAGCTAAAGTGCCAATAAACGAATTATATAAAGATGACATTACTTCTCTTGCGCCTTTACCTGAAATTCCATTTGATGTTGCAACAATTAGAAGGCGTAAAGTAGACTGCTTAGGCAAGATTGTTGTTGACAGTAAATATTCTTATTTTGCAGGTCCTGATTATGCTTATAAAACAATTCAACTAAGACAAACTTATAACACATGTGAGTTAATTGACGTACATGGCAAAGAAATTGTAAAATATGACCGACTTTATGGCTCTCCTGGTCAGGAGCAAATAAGATGGGAAGATTATTTGCCAGTCATTATTTCTAAACCAAAAAGCATCCGTAATTTGAGTCTTAACAGACTATTTTCAAAACCACTTAAATCTTATATTCTCTCACTAGGCACATCGGATAGAAAAGAATTTTTGAATGGAATTTATACCATAAGCAAAGAATCTGATTTCACCACAGCAATTTCTATTGCAGAAGTTGCTGCTGAACAAGAAATAATAAGCCACTCTGATTTTATAGAATTATGGAATAAACAGATTAAATGTTAGCTAACTAGTTAATCCTCCAATTGAAGTTTTTAGTTTCAGTTGGAGGATTAGATTTTGACTGGTTGCTTTTTATTCATGTTATGTATAGTAATAAAAAGTGTTCAGTTTTGGGATGTAACGTGCACATTTCCTTATACTAATTTCAAATCTAATCAGTAAATGTTATGAAAGCATCATTTTTATAATAATACAGAAATGCTTCAAACAAATCTGATTCTGAGGATTCTGAACGTTGTTGTTTTGCATTATCAACAATATCCTGAATATCTGCCACACTTAGCACATAGATAAGATTATTATCAATAGCAAATTGAGGAGTTTCTTCATCATCCTCTAAGTTATCTAAGTTAATCAAATAACCTTTAGAGTTTAAAGACCAGTTTTTATCTTCTGGTAAGAAAAGCGATTCATCCCAAGATAAATCGGCACTGTTAAGTAGTACGTCCCGCAATTCTATTAAGTTCTCCATAAATTACACCTCCAAATTAAGCTTCTGAGGACATGTGCATACGATTTTTATAAAATGCTTGCTACAAAGTCCCATTTAACTTAGCGACAGACCGCATAGCCTTTGTTTTAAGCTGTTTTGTGTATTGTATATTGTAAAGTTACAGCTGCAAATTTAAACATGGTTAAAAAGCATTTAAAGTGTGGCGGGTAGGCTTTGAAAAACAAGAGGGCAGGCTGTTACACCTACCCAAAATGTTAATCAACTATTCTGTTATTCTATTATCAGGTTTTGCAGGGTCTAATAAATAAGCACTTTCTCCAACTACCCTAATAGTTATATCATGTGTCATTGCTTTTTCATCAACATGGCTGGTCTCAAAAGTAAACTCATAGACTGTATCATCAATCTTATTTGCGTATACATCATATATTTGGTCGTTTGGTATAAGCCCAGATCCATCAAAAATCACTTTTTTTACATCAGTAATGACTATTGTACCATTTTCTATATCTTCATCGGTATAATAATTCCATTCACCTGACGCATCTCTAATACGTGAAATTTGGTTAACATGGAATTCAAATTGGTTATTGAAACCATCTACAACTGTTTTAATACAAAACCTATCTCCTAAATATATGGTTTTTAAAAATTCTACTGGATTCATTTATTTTCACTCCTTATCTTATAGGCCAATGAGCATCTGCACTATTCCACGGAACCACATTGCCATTTACATCTATAGACGGCCCTTGACCTTTCATTCCTGGGCCAGTTCCAGGTAAATGTCCATGTGGTGTTGTTGATTTTGGCGGATGTCCATATGGATTTAATCTCTAGTAATTCGAACCATTAGAATATAAAGTATGAGTATCAATTCCACCTTTTCCAGCAGGAACAGTACTTCCACCAACTGGTTCTATCATTGTATTACCCTTTGGGTCAACTATAAATCTTCCTACTTCTTCACCTGTTGCTGGGTCAATTGTTTTTCCTGGAAGCTTTCCAGTTTTGGGTGCTTTAGGTGCTGGTAATAGTTTGACCTCACCCGCTCCCGTACTAACATCCGGCAATCTCATTTGAGTAGCAAATTCATACTGTATACCAAGTTGATCATCAGAATATCTTCCTATATCACCAATTATATCATATGAATTATCAAATTCACGATATGTATGTATCGTAACCATAATTGAATGTATCAGTTACGTAGTTAAATGCATCATATCCATTGTTAAATGTATCAGTTGCGTAATTGAATGCATCATATCCATTGTTAAATGCATCATATCCGTAGTTGAATGTATCGTATCCATAGTTAAATGCATCGTATCCATAATTCAAGTACCTTATTGTTTTTAGGCAAAAAGAAAACCCGGCTACTGTTTATTGGTATACCGGGTAT
>JAEWST010000041.1 GCA_023398105.1 Bacillota bacterium
ATTATTTAAGTGATTTATTCAAGAAAATTATTGATGATAATAAACTACCTTCTCTCAGATTGCACGATTTAAGACACACTTTTGCAAGTATAGCCAATGATTTAGGTACTAATTTATATGACATTAGCAAGGCTTTAGGACACTCACAGGTAGGTACTACAAGCCAAATATATACTCATATGTTTGACAAGACTCATAAGAAGGCTATTAGTAAAATTGCTGATGTAATGACAGCTAAATAAAATTTATAGATAAATATTTTAAGTGATGATATAATATTTTTGGAGGGATGTATTTATGGAGGACAAGACTTTTGAACTTTTGACAAAGATGTATAGTGAGTTTTCAGAGTTTAGAACTGAAACAAATAGTAAGTTTAATAATATTGAAAAAAGATTAGACTCTATTGAGGGGCATGTTCTTAGGATTGAAAATAAGCAAAGTGATGATTCAACTGCTTTATATGATGGATATAATCAGACATTTGAAAATACTAATGAAATAAAGAAAGATATTAAAGACATAAAGGAAACTTTAAATGTACACGAAGTAACCTTATTAAAGGTAAAATAGAACAACCGCCAAGTAAGGCGGTTTTATTTTGCACATAATTAATTGATAATCACTATCAATTATCACATCTAAACACATATCTATGTTATCTGACGAACATATGTTCAACTTTTTGCATAATGTGAAACTATTGCTATTACTGCTTTGTAGAGGGTGCTAAAATAGATAAATTGTTTAGGTATGCCTGTAATTCTTGATATTAAAGCATTTGGTCGATACATTATACGAAAGGTATTCATATTCTATTTATAATTTAGCTAGATTATTTATGCAATAAATTAAACATCATCTTACAATCAAAAAGTCCTTGTTTATAAAAATATTTTTGATAACCAACTAAGTAATTCCCCTGTATACTGTCAAGTTGATGAATTAAATCTGAAGATTCAGGGGGTATTACTTTTTCCAATTGCTTCAAAATATCATTGTATAGATAATAGAACTCTAAATATTCAGCCGAGTTACTGTATTCATTACTTAGCTCTTCTACCCTATTATCTATACTTGATAAAATAAAACTTCCAAAATTACTGCTACTATTTGTTTTAGAACTAAAAGACATATATGATTCCCTCCAAATTTAAAATGGAGGGAAAATTAAAAAGTGCGAATAGGTATAACCCTACACGCACTTATAATTGCAAAATTAAACAAAAGCAAGTATAATAATAACTGGTTGCTGTGGTGGACAAAGTCCATACGTGTAGGTGGTGTTTTCACCTACATGGGTTTCTAAGTGTTGGTAGCACTTAGAAATCATGGCAACTATTTAATTTTCCCTACAAAGATTATATCATTATGGGATAATTTTGCAAGATATTTATGTTTTATTACATTTGTAATCAAAAAATCTTTTATTTGGTATCGTCCTCTTATTTTTAAATATTTTATATTATTTACCCACATTAAATAGCTAATATTTCAGAATTAGCCTTTATTTTTATCTAGTAGTATAGAAACATTGCCATAATATAAAAATGGATTTTAACCTCTATTTTCTAATGTTTTAATAGAAATTAAGATATAAATATTTGATTGTATAGAGGTTATAAATATGATAATAGATAAAATTACTTATTGTTGAAACAAATTGTATTAGAGTATATAATTGGAATAAATATCGTTAATGAGGTGAATAGAATGACATTTGAAAATACGGATATAGTTAAAATAATAGACGTGGAATATTTTGATTCACTTAATGAAAAGTTAGAGAGAGGGGATTTGATATTAAGTGATAACAGTATTAGGTTTATTGGTTACAAGGATATAGATATTAAAGGAGATTACGACGGATTTAGAACAGTAAGGCACTTCTATAATGATGATGGTTATAAGTGGAACAAAAATCAAATATTACTTTGTATATGTGTACATGGCATTAAATATTTTAATATTCAGAAGTCTAGCATACCTAAGATTGATGAATACTTTAAAAAGATTAACGATGATATTATCCTAAAAAGCATAGAGTATACAAAAAAAATAGAATTGAAAGTTAAAGAGTTAGCTACCAGTCAATATGAATTGTTTAGTAATTTCTTAAATATATCGGAGATTCAGAGAATATTCTTAGTTCCATATAATATAATTGCATTTGAAACTATGCTTTATAGTAATACTTGTATTAGAGATAATATGCTTTTAAGTTCACAAGATGATAGGGATACAATTGATTGTAAGACTATACTTGATAATATAGCAGATAGCATTGATAACTTTACTCAAATGTCAAAAATTCTAAATAGAAAGACTGTATTTGAGAGTATTGATGACTGTATATGTACAACTTGGACTATATTATGTATTTTATCTATTCAAGAATACTCTAAATTATGGAGTAATAGTTATGGACATTTTTTTGAGAACATTTATGACTTATCATTAGTTGAATGTATTAAAATTTTTTGCTCAATTGATGATTTTGATACAGAGAATTATCTTTACTCAAGTCTGTTTGTATACTATCTAATGAGTAAAGAGAAATTTATTGATAACTCAAACTTCTTAAAATGCAATGCTGAATACATAGAGATTTACAATTATGAAATAGAAGAAATTAAACTAAGTAAATTTGAATCTAATCTAAAGAAACAATCAATTACTAGGGAGTATTCAATTGATGATGTTGATTTAATGGGCGGACATGAATTCGAAAATTTTGTCTCACTTATGTTTTCAAAATTAGGTTATTCCACCATTGTAACGAAAGCTTCTGGAGACCAAGGTATTGATGTTATTGCAGAAAAAAACGGTAAGAAAATAGGCATCCAAGCAAAATGTTATTCTAGTGCTGTAACTAATTCTGCTATTCAGGAAGTTGTAGCAGGGGTTAATCATTATAATCTTGACAAAGCTATTGTTGTTACAAATAACTATTTTACAAAGTCAGCTCAGGAGCTTGCTGAATCTAATAATGTAGTCCTTTGGGATAGGAATATGTTGAAAGAGAAAATGATTGACGTTTTTTCATAAAGTCATATTTAAAACTAATATTATTACAATCAAAAACAAATCTAAACTATTAGTTTTGGATATGTATCGGTATTAAAATTGTTAAGATAATAAATAGGGGGCTTTATTATTATGGGTATATATGAAGAATTGACAGAAGTAATAAATTCTTTTGGTAGTAAATTGACAGAATGGCAATATAATAGCTATATTCCTAAATTGAGAGATTATTTTATTGAATATGTAATGGAAAATATGAAGGAAGTAAAAAATGTTGAAACATTATTCAAGCATGAACTGACAAGAAGTCATTTGATAAAAAGCACAGAATTTTATATTATTAGAAATGAAAATGTAAAAAGCAAAAGTGCAATTGACGATTTTCTAATTGCTTTAAACCAGTTATTTGAGTTAGAGATTAATAATAGGTACTATAACCAAAACCTTGAAAATATTAGACCATTTATGAAATTAAATACTGAGATAGAAGAGGATTTAATTACTCAAGGAATAAATCTAAAAGGTAAAGAGCCACGTCCGTCAATAAATAGAAATCAATTTATATTTATTTTGGAACGATTGGCTGGTATTGGAGAAAGTTTTACACAACTACAAATTAAAATTATTATAAAATTAGTACTCTTATATGGATTGAAACCTGAAAGAATAATTGATTTTAATATTTTGGATTTTAAAATTGATGAAAGAGTTTTAAATGTGAAATATAATGATAATCCAAATAGATATATAAAATTAGAATTATCTAATTCGTTATATAAAGATTTAGTAGAACATTCTAAATTGAGAGCTAATATAATTGGTGACAATAATTTGTTTGTAAAAACTAAAGGCAAAAAAATAACACATTCATATTTAAAAAATTATTTAGATATCGTAAGAGATGACTACTATAAAAAATATCCACATGAAAAATTCGGAAAAGCTGAGGATAATAATCAATTTACTTTTACGGGATTGGCAAAATATTCTGTTATTAACATGATTTTAGATGGAATGAATCAATCAATAATAATGGATTTAACTGGTTTTGAAGATGATGTATTTGGATATTGCCAAGAAGAAGTTAATAAAATAAAGGCGGTTTCTAAAGATAGATATATAAATTCTAACATTAGAGGTATTGAAACATATGATTTGATTTGTAATTTAAAATGATATATTGCAAACGAAACCAATTCATTTTGTTTACAAATTATTAATACTCTCATTTACCCATTTTTAACAGAAAAACATGGGTTTGAGGGTATTTTTATTAAATAAAATGTAAAAGAAATTATTTATACCTTTTTGTTTACAAGTAGAATTGTTTATGGTAATATATATAAAGTAAATAATATATGGGAGGTTATAACAATATGATTTATGGATATGCTAGATGCTCAACAAATGAAACTAAGCAGGATATAACAAGGCAAACAAGAGAATTGAAGTCAATGGGAGTAACTGAGAATAATATATATTTTGAATATGAATCTGGAACTAAGGCAGATAGAGAACAATTGAAGAGGTTAATGGATAAGGTTGAATCTGGTGATACTATTGTAGCAACTGAGGTATCAAGAATCACACGTTCAACAAAACAGCTATGTGAGATTATAGAGTATGCTAAGACCAAGAAAATAAAGCTGATATTAGGAAATTTTGTAGTTGATTGTAGTAAGGACTTAGACCCAATGACTGAAGGTATGCTGAAAATGATGGGAGTATTCAGCGAACTTGAAAGAAACATGATAAGTCAAAGGGTTAAAAGTGGTATGGCTAATGCTAAAGCTAAAGGTTCTATTGTTGGAAGACCTAAAACATCTATAGAAGATATTCCAGTAAACGTAATAAAGGCTTATGACCTATTAAAGAATGGTAAGATAAATAAAACTGAATGTGCTAGAATGTGTGATATATCAAGACCAAGTTTAGATAAATATATAAATCTTATAAAAGAAAATATAATCTAATAATAATATATTTCATAAAAAATGAAGGAATTTAGATAAATTACAAGAATATGTAATGTATAATTCTAAAATGATTATGAGGAAAATATGATAACTGTAAGAAAACTCAAAATATTAATAGATGGGGAAAATAGAAACGAGAGCTATAAGTTTATTAGAGACTCAATTTATGCTCAATACTTAGCATTAAATAAAGCTATGAGCTATTTGGGAACAGCTTACTTAAGTAGGGATAAAGAGATTTTCAAAGAAGCTATTAAATCACTTAACAATAGCAATCCTATTTTTGATAATATTAATTTTGGTAAAGGAATTGATACTAAAAGTTCAGTAAATCAAACTGTAAAAAAACATATTCAAGCAGATATAAAAAATGGTCTTGCTAAGGGAGAACGAAGTATACGGAATTATAAAAGGGATTATCCATTAATGACTCGAGGAAGGGATTTGAAATTCTATTATAGTGATACTAATTTAACTAAAGTCAAAGTTAAATGGGTTAATGGAATAATTTTTGATATAATTTTAGGCAAAGAATATAATAAGAATGATTTAGAATTAAGAAGTTTTTTAAATCAAGTTATAAATAAAGAGTATAAGATATCTCAGAGTTCAATTTGCTTTGATAAACATAATAGACTTATTCTAAACTTATCAGTTAATATTACAGATAACACTCCTAGTGAAATTGTTAAAGGGAAAATCGTTGGAGTAGATTTAGGAATGAAAATTCCTGCATATGTAACTTTAAATGATTCAGAATATATAGGAAAATCTATTGGTGATATAAATGATTTCTTGAAGGTGCGAAAACAATTCAAAGAAAGAAAAGAAAGACTCCAAAAGCAGTTAGCAATCAATAAGGGTGGAAAAGGTAGAGTTAAAAAAATGCAACTCATGGATGCATTTACTGATAAAGAAAAGAATTTTGCTAATACATACAATCATGGCGTTAGTAAAGCGATAATCAACTTTGCAAAGAAATATAAAGCAGAACAAATTAATGTAGAATTTCTAGCACTTGCTGATAGCGAAAAAGAGATTTTGTCTAGTACAATAAGATATTGGAGTTATTACCAGCTTCAGCAAATGATTGAATACAAAGCAAATAGGGAAGGGATTACTGTAAAATATGTTGACCCATATTTAACATCCCAGACGTGCAGTAAATGTGGTAATTATGAAGTTGGTCAGAGAATTAACCAAGAGTTATTTGAATGTAAGCTTTGTGGTAATAAAATGAATGCAGATAGAAATGCATCATTCAATATTGCAAGGTCTACAAAGTACATAAGCTCAAAGGAGGAGAGTGATTTTTATAAACAATTAAAATAAAGTATGTTTCTGTACATAGATAAATATTTTACGGTTGATTTAGCAACCGAAGTCTGAGGGCATGTAGAAAAAAGTATAGGTATATACCAACATACTTGCATTGCCACTCGGAAAGGGTTAACCTTGGTCTTTGTGTTACCGACCAAGCATTCCAACATTAATTATATCTGTCGACCATGAATAAAATAAAAAAGCCAGTATATCGACAGAACTTACAACATGCAATATTACTGATTTTACTAAAATAATGTTTATAAATTGTTACTTGAAGATAATCCTGCGGCTTATATAGACATTATCAACTTCGGAAGAAGCTATTATAGCCTGTTTTAGAGCAACAGGGTTAAAAGTTAACTATAGTGGAATGTAAATTGGAATTACATGATTTTTGTGTTGTATCATCAGTCCGTTAAAAGTTAACTATAGTGGAATGTAAATAGAAAAGATAATAATAATGTTGATTGGGATAGCATGGTTAAAAGTTAACTATAGTGGAATGTAAATGAATCAGAAATTATATGGAATAAAGATACTTTATTAGTTAAAAGTTAACTATAGTGGAATGTAAATTTAGGTAATTGGTATGCACCTTGTTTTTTACGCTCGTTAAAAGTTAACTATAGTGGAATGTAAATACTGTTATTTCGTAATTTATTCAAATAGCGAATTAGTTAAAAGTTAACTATAGTGGAATGTAAATGTTTTCAGTCTGTATCTTTTTTAACTTCATTAACTGTTAAAAGTTAACTATAGTGGAATGTAAATCTGTCTTGCCAAAAGAAACAATGTTCGGGAAATCAGTTAAAAGTTAACTATAGTGGAATGTAAATTTTTTATTTCATAATCAATTTTGCCAACACACTCAAGTTAAAAGTTAACTATAGTGGAATGTAAATTTTGGATAGAATTTTAATAAAAATTTAACCCATGCGGTTAAAAGTTAACTATAGTGGAATGTAAATTGTGGACATATTCTTAGAATTTTGACCAGCATATTTGTTAAAAGTTAACTATAGTGGAATGTAAATCGTTTTTAATATTATTTTTTAGTTACAAAAGTTAAAATAAACTCCATAATATGGTAATATTATATCTAGAAAACTTTTAATGAAAATTAATACAACTGGGTTTAAAATGTGGAGGCTTATGACTAAAGTAAACGGTTATGAATTAGTTTGTCCTGTTTGTAAGGGGAAAAGCTTTGCTAAAAGAAGTAGTTTACTAAATTCAAGAGGTATGACGCTTATGGGTTTAGATTGGGCAAACCAAGGCGCAATAAATTATATATGTGATTTATGTGGCTATATATTTTGGTTTATAGATGACGGGAGAGAATATTTAGAACAAAAAATTGTAGATATGCAACAAGAAACAGAAGGTTTAGCTATGGACTATGAAGTCTCCCAAGCGGAGAATGATGAATGTCCGATCTGTTTTAGTAAACACGATAGTAATCAAAAGGAATGTTTGAATTGTGGACATGTTTTAGATAGAAAAACTTAACTAACTTATAGCAATATTATTTTAGTCTGTCAAAACCATACGGGAAATCTGAAACGTAGGTAACTATTAAATTGGAATTATAAGGGCTGTCAGACTTAATATTGAGACAAAAAACAATTTAGAAAGAAGGGTCAGAATTGAAAAGAAAAGCTATAGTTGTATTGATTGCTATCGGTATTTTATTTACTGCTTGTACAAAAAGTTTTGAAATTAGTGGCAACAGTGATGTAAATAGTAAAATATTAAATGAGGTTTATTATACTACAAGCGGTTTTTATGCCAAGCTGAGCGGAAATTATCTGGTAGTAGTAGAAAAGGGACTCAAAGTTATTAACTTGAATACCAAAAAAGTTATTAAACAGATCGATGTAGCTAATAACGGGTTTGATATATATGGCACAAAGATTGTATGGTCAGCATATAGCGGTAAGAGAAAGCAGGATAATGAGAGTCATGAAGTAAAGAATATGGATATATTTCTATATGATATCGTAAATAACAAAACTAAACAGATAACTGCAAGCTCTACAGGGAAAGTTGAACCTAAAATATGGGGCGATTATATAGTTTGGCAGGACAATAGAAACGATAGTATTAAGGATGATTACTCTGAATGGGATATATATTTATACAATATGTCAACTAAGCAAGAAAAGCAGATAACGACAGCACCCGGAATTCATACTAGACCAAGTATCAATGATTATAAGATTGTATGGGAGGATGGTAGAAATTTTACCGGAAATATGGGGCTTAGGTGGGGAGAAAATGTTCCTGAGAATAATACCGATATTTACATGTATGATATCAAAACGGGCAAAGAGACAGCTATATCTACGAAGCCATTACAGGAATGTAAGCCTGACGTAAATAAAAACTATGTTGTTTGGGAAGATAGGAATGAAAAAGCTTTTGCGGCAGATATTTATATGTACGATTTTAAAACAAAAAAGACCACTAAGGTTACTGATGATAAGTATAATCAGACAGAACCTAAGCTTTTTGATAAGTATATTGTTTGGATGGATGAAAGAAATGGAACATCATCTAATGATGTTATTATAAATGGTCAAGCACCTAACTCGGATATATTCCTATATGACATCCAAGCAAAAAAGGAATATTTGATGACGGGAAAGGAGCCTCAGATAATGCCTGTGATATCAAATAGATATATAGCATGTATAACATCCAGGCAAATTAAACCAGAAATTCAGGTGATTAAGTATAAATAAAACGCTTATTTAAAGTTCATCTAAAAATAAAAAGCTGTCCGTTTTGTCCGATTAAAATGTGCTGTATTAGTATTGTGGAAGGAATATAGCTAATAACTATAAAAAATTAGGTCTTATCTTCTTTCATATTCACAGGAAGTGAAGTTCGCTCTCTTTAAGCACTACCTGCACTTAACACAAAAATATAAATTAAAAAGAAAGTAAAGTTGTTACCTTTGTTACTATTACATGTGTTACGATAAATTCATGAAGGAAGAACCATAAGAGCTAAATAATATTGGAGCTCAATAAATAAAATATAAAACCTGTCCGTTTTGTCCGTATAGGATATGATAATATTGACTTATGGAAGTATAGAGAAATAAATTTATGCATATTTGGAATTAAAGATTTTTTAAAATTG
>JAEWST010000072.1 GCA_023398105.1 Bacillota bacterium
ACTATATAATTGGTATAAGGATAAAGAACATCAGGACATATCATCAAATAGATTAGTAACAATCGAGAGTACAATGAACTTTGTAGAAGATGCATCTAATTTTATCGTCAGTAAAATAATCAATCTCAGATAATAAGCATTTTCTGTTATATTTATATTCTGCGAAAGGGTCTAGCCATCCGCGGCTGGATCTGGCTTCGTGGGCTGGGAACTACATATAACAATGCTTTTACGCAAGGGGCACAGCATGAAGTATGCATAAAAAGAAGGTTCATGAGGTCATCGCTGCCCACACCATCTCACCGGGCGGCAAGCGCCGCTAAAGGGAAAGGCTCCGCTGGTCCGGTTCGTCGGCGTCGTAAAACCGGGACGTTAGCTGAAATAAACCGGAAAGGATGCGCCATCCGTGGCGCGGAATATACGAGTTATGCTTTAAATCTATTTCAAACTTGTTTCATATTGAGTAGTACCGATTATTCATATTTTATAATATGACATACTGTTTTCAGGTTATGTAGAGTATATTGACAGTAAAAAGGAAGATGCAAAATGAGTGAAAAAACCGAATTGCAAAAAGTCATCGAAGAGACAATGCGCTTCATGCGGGGGAAGTATGTTCTCGATGAGGTGCTGGGAAAGTACTACGAAATAGATTGCCTGAGATTCCGTCAGGGGAAAAAAACCATCGTGTCTATCAACTTACATAAGGATCATTATGATTTTCAAATTATCTTTGGCAAAGCCGAACGGGAGAAGTTTGAAGCGATAAAGGATGAGTTTCCACGCAATATTGTTGACCTCTACGATGAGTCGAAGACTTTGCCGGACGGCATGTGGATGCTCATACGGGTGGACAACATGGAGACCTTAGAAGCTGTCAAAAGAATGATTCTCCTCAAGAAAAGACCGAACCGAAAACCATTTCCAAAAGATGACGCGGTTTACGGTAAATGCGGTCATAGATGCGACTTATGTATTCACTTTTCTGGTGGTACAATCAGCGAAGAATTTAGGAAAGAATTGGAAGAACGATTAACTCGAGTGTATAATAATGCAGACTGGTCAATGAGATGTTCAGGATGTGGTACGCCAGGATGTCATACAAAATTATGTGATCTGCTTAAATGTGCAATAGAAAAAGGTTGTGCTACTTGCGTATCTTGTAAGCAATACCCATGTTCTAAAGCTACGGCTGGGTACGCTGAATTAGGAGCAAAAAGCATTCTTGCTGACGATGTAACATGGGCAATTCTACCTTTTGTACCATACCAATACGGTAACTAATGCCTACTATTTCCGTATATAATAAGCATAATCAAATGTTGTTTTACTTCACAATGTTTATATATTGCGAATTTAAGAATCACTAAGGGCTCACCGTCCGTGGTGAGCTCTGAACAAGGAGCCGGTTTACTTCAGCTAACAATGCTTTTACGCAAGGGGCGTGCTTAAGGGAATGCGTGCCCACACCGTCTCACCGGGCGGCAAGTGCCGCTAAAGGGATGGGCTCCGCTGGTCCGGTTCGTCGGCGTCGTAAAACCGGGACGTTAGGGGAAAGGCTACGCAATGTGCTGATTTAGAAAATATAAATAGAAAGAGGTCACATATGATTATTGAAAATCAAGAAGTAATAAAAGATGTTGGAGAATTTCAAATAGTATTTGATAGGTATTTTAAGCATTTTGTTGAATATTTTTCTGCAAAATTAAACCCAAAAAGTATTTTTCAAATTGCGCACCAGGACTTAATATATGATTCAATATGTCTTCAAGCTAGTTTCCTCAAGTTGCCTGATATTTTGAAGAAAAGGTTATATTATCTTGATTTCGAATTGTTCTTGCATTGTGATAATGTTGTTGATCTATACTCCTTAAGAGAATATTTATTAAAACCTGGTAAGTATGAGCAATTTGCTACAATAATTGAGAGAATTGATTCAGAAATAAAGCTTGCAAAAGAGATAATTGATCGAGATGTTTTGGATAAATATAAAGAATTACCAAATAAGAATTTTGATTTTTATAGAGATGAAAAAAGCGTGAGTTTATTGGAGCGTTTATATCGAGATGATCCTTCAACACCTAAAAAAGAAAATGAAACAAGCAATAGCATAGAAACAAAAGAGGTTGCAGAGCAGGATGAATATTCTAAAGCAGTTCAATCAAAACCAAATCTTTTAGATAATTATAATGAATTTATGGAGAAGAGTGGAAAGAGTATAGAAGCTACCGAAAAAGTTTTTAGTAAAGGCATTACATTCATTGGTGTTGTATCAAAACTATTAAATTTTCTTAAGTAAGTATAAAATACAGGTAGAGAGAACTTGAGACATAGCCCATCGCCTAACAAGGCTTTTACGCTGACGGGGCATACTTACGGGTATTTCTGCCACACCGTCTCACCGGGCGGCAAGCGCCGCTAAAGTGAAAGGCACCGCTGGTCCGGTTCGTCGGCGTCGTAAAACCGGGACGTTATCTGAAATATGGCACAGGGGGAATCCGCCGTCCATGGCGGATATAAGGAAAAGTTGAAAATGTAGGATAAAAACATCCTATTTAGTGATATAATAATAGCGGAGGTGTTTTTTATGTTGCTAAATACAAAAAAAGTCGTTACTATCACTGATGCTAACCAAAACTTTTCAAAAGTTGCTAGATTAGTTGATGAAGAAAAATCAGTAGTTATAATGAAAAATAACAGGCCTAAATATATAATCATTGAATTTGATGAGTTTTCAAAAGATGCTGCTGATGAGGAAGAAAAAGTTGACCGGATTGCAGATCGCATCCTTTTTAACAATATCGAGGCATTTAAGGAGCTAGCAAAATGAAAAGAATCTCCTTAAATCAAGTTCTGCAACTTCATAAAAAGATGATTGAAGCAACAGGTGGAGATTTGGGTGTTAGGGATATAGGTCTTCTTGAGTCAGCACTATCCAATTCCTTTTCAACTTTTGATGATATAGAATTGTATCCTTCTATAGAAGAAAAATGTTCAAGTGTATGTTTTAGTATTATTAATAACCACCCTTTTGTTGACGGTAACAAAAGAATGGGGATTTTTATAATGCTTGTACTTCTTGAATATAATGAAATCTCATTGAAGTATACTCAAAGAGAATTAATAAATATTGGACTTGGAACTGCAAAGGGAGAATATAAGCAAGATTACATATTACAGTGGATTATAGAACGTAAGAATAAATAAGGGCAGCCGTCCATGGCTGCTCTGAGTAACGGGTCTTGTGCCATACTTCAGATAACACTGCTTTTACGTTACAGGGCATGCTCACGGGAATGCGTGCCCACACCGTCTCACCGGGCTGGTCGTTTCGTTCCGCTACACTGCTCGCCTATGCAACCTAGGCGGCAAGCGCCGCTAAAGAGAAAGGCTCCACTGGTCTGGTTCGTCAGCTTCGTAAAACCGGGACGTTAGATGAAATGGGAGTAAAGATAGTTAAGTTTAGTAATTATTTAAGTGGGGATAAGATATATGGATATTAAAAAACTAATACCCGATTTGAATATAAGAGCTTGGGTTGGCCCTTTTGATGAAGAATGCTACTTTAGTTCAGGGAAAGAGCAGACTGAAAAAATTAAATACCTGCTTTCCATAAAACCTGATTCTCAAGTTTTAGATTTAGGTTGTGGTTGTGGAAGAATAGCCATACATTTTTTAGACTATTTATCCCCGCAAGGAAAGTATCTTGGCATCGATAACAATACAAATTTATTATCTTTTTGTACTGGCTACATAGCTCCATTAAATGAAAATTTCAAATTCGAATATATAGATGTATATAATGGTGAATATGCACCAGAAGGGAAGCTTAAATGCCATGAAGTTGTCTTACCTTTGGAAAATGACTCTGTTGACGTTGTAATTATGTGGTCAGTGTTTACCCATATGTATTTATATGATATTGACCCATATTTGAAAGAGATACATAGGGTATTAAAACTAGGCGGTCGTTTTATATCATCTTTCAATTTATATAATGATTTTATTGAAAATCAAATTGTAATGAATAAATCTCATCTTGATATTAGATATAAAATTAACGATGATTCATTTAGTTTGAATAAAGAGGTTCCAGAACAGGGCTTTGCACATAGAGAAGATAGAGTCATAGAGTGTTATACAAAGAATGACCTTACAATAAAGCAAATAACATACGGTGTTTGGTCAAATAAAGAACTGCTTGGTGAATTTCATGATTATATAATTGCTCAAAAATAAATTGAGTGAGGGATTTTCTATAAGGCAATCCCATTTCTTATAACAAAGAGTTCACGCTGACGGGCGGTGCTCAAGGGTCATTATGCCAAGCCGTCTTACCGGGCTGGTCGTTTCGCTCCGCTACACTGCTCACCTTTGCAACCTAGGCAGCAAGCGCCGCTTAAGGGACATGACTCCGTTGGTCTGGTTCGTCGGCGTCGTAAAACCGGGACGTTATCTGAAATATGGTGCAGGATGGTTTAGCAAAAGATATTAAGTACACAGATATATCAGATTGACGAGGGAGGATGTTTTATGATTACATCAGCCAATTATAGAAAAGGCGGCTTGTTCTTATCCCTGTTTGTGATAATTGCTTTGTTGATTGCTTATTTATTAGATGCACCTTTTGCAGCATTATTAAGTATTGGCGGTTTCGGTTTTATTAGTTCCATAGTTCTCATTATAATTGGTGATAAAAGTAAACCTAAAAATGATGTAAATGAAGTGGAATGATGAAGATTATGAGGCGTAACATTTCTCTAGATCGAGTATGAGTCTTCGTCGGTTAAAGATTTACTGCTAATAACTTTTTGTTCTGCTGTTGACTTCGGACTCCTCCGACGAATTCTACCAATCGTCCCGACGCGCTTACAACTCAGCCTATGATTATTATATCGTCATATATGGTAATTTAAGACATAGTGGTATAAAATTATACTGAAGTTTTTTCGTCATCATCTAAGCATAGCGCAGCCTTTGCATAGGGTGAATTAGATGAATTTTCCTGTGTGGGTCGTACATAGAATGGTGGTTAGGAAAGAATAAACTTTGAGCAATGCCGTTATGCGTAGTCAAGATATATTTTGGAGGATTTGAAGTTGTGAGAAAGCTTATTACCGTAACATTTGCTTTGATTTCAATAGTGTTACTTTTAGCTTGTACCAGTTTTAATAAAGGTACAATGAAAATTAAAGCCATAGAGCTTACGGAAGAAGAAAACAATATTCTCAAACTAGTGGGAGCAGATAGTATTAGTAAAGTATTTGATTATACCGTGGATGAAAGAGCAAAATCAATTCATATCAAATGCTATATTCTAGATGACCATAATAAATGGAAGGAACATGGCAGCTCCATATCGCAAGTTAAGGATTTTGATGGTAGAATCGCTATTTCAAAAGTAGGAATTCAGGGTTTTAGAATAGCTTTTCAAGACAAAAACGGTGTAAACGGATGGACAACAGCTTCAGAAATATACAATAATGATGAAAGCAAAGCCTCCGCTTTATCATGGCTTCAAAATTCGGATATCACTTACGGAAAAGAAATACCATTAGCTATTCAAATTGTAACAAGCTCCAATAAAATCATAACTTATGATACAGAGAGCTTTTATGATACTGAAAGACTAAAAGAACATGATGTTTGTAGATTAATACAAAATAAAGTGTGGTGCCAGGAATTTTTATTTTAATTTGAAGGAGAAGGGTTTGAGATGAGTGAAAGAGTAAAATGTGCTGAAGAGTTATTTAAAAAAGGTTATGTTTGTTCCCAAGCGGTTTTTGCAGCATTTTCAGAATTACTTGGGATGAAGCAGGAATATGCTTTAAAAATAGGAAACGGTTTTGGTGGTGGAGTTGCACGAAAGCAGGAACTTTGTGGGGCTTGCTCCGGGGCTATAATGTTAATCGGATTGAAATATGGAAAGACAGAAGCTGATGATAATAAATCCCATGAGAAGACGTATAGTATGATTGATTATTTTTGCAGTAAGTTTATTGAAAGGAATGGAGCAATAAACTGTTATAAAATATTAGGATGTGATTTGCCAACTGCTAAAGAGAAGGGATTATTTACTTCTGTTTGCCAAAAGTGTGTTAAAGATGCAGCAGAAATAATTGAAGAAGTATTGAATGATAGCAAGGAATAAAGCTTCGCAATATTAAGTGCCCCGTCCATGGGGCTCTGGCTTCACTAGCTCGTTACATTTCAGAGGACAATGCTTTTATGTAAGGGGCATATCAGGCAGTATGATGTAATAAGAAGTTCAGGAGGTCATTGCTGCCATACCGTCTCACCGGGCTGGTCGTTTCGCTCCGCTACACTGCTCGCCTATGCAACCTAGGCGTCAAACACCGCTTAAAGGAAAGGCTCCGACGGTCCGGTTCGTCGGTGTCGTGAAACCCGGGACGTTAGCCGAAATACAGAGAGGTTTCTCGGTAGTAAAATGAACATTGAAAAAATATACAGGTAGAAAATCAATACAAGGAGGAATTTATATGCTATGTCCAAAGTGTAAACTTGAGAATCCGGAAGATGCAATGTTATGCGATTGTGGGTATAATTTCGAAACAGGTATGAAAGAAAGACCCATAATTATTAAAGGTTCTGATGACTATAATAAGCCCAAGACAAATGGGTGGACCACAGGTTTGAAAATTCTTGGGTGGGTATCGTTTATTTTATGGATAATTGGTGGAATAGTGATTTCTTCTCGCTATTTTTACAATGAAAATGTTTTATTGGGTATCTTAATAGTTGTTACAACTTTTGTAATTGCATTCTCAAGCACAGCTGTAATAATGATTTACATAGGTATAGCAGAAGACATAAACGCTATAAGGAATCATATGTAAAAAGCTAAAAATCAGGTTTTATAGCATTAGCATTAGACAATGTTAGAGCGAAAAATTACTGCCATTAACGGCTTAAAGGACAAAACAGTTGGGGGGTAGATAATTTTGAATATCACCAATAATATGTTATTAAAGAATAAACATTCTATAGGGGCTTTGAAAATTATAGTCCTGGCTATATCCGTCACATTGTTGTTTACCTCCTGCATTCCTCAAGCAGTAGATATTGAAATCAGGCAGACGCCAACGCCATCTATAGCCCCAATGACGACCCAGCCGCCAATTGTGACACCAACGGCACCTACACAAACCACAACACCCATTACAAGTGAGAATACTTCACAAAGTGACGGGTTGTTCGCACCGATTATTAATGCGTATGCAGTACTTGAACGTAGCGGCTATAATTCTTTCGACAAAGATATCATTGGAGATTCTGTGTTGACGGAAATTGGTGGAAGATCCTACAACTTCGGTGAAAAGCCGACTCTTGTGTATTCCTTTTACGATATAAACAGCGATGGTTCACCGGAATTACTAATTGGAGCAGATGAGGCTATTTCCGGGATCTATATTTTGCAAAATGAATCTCCTGTACCCGTCATTCAAGTAGAATCACGGCACTATCTTAGTTTGTTAATGGATAGCGATGGTAATAGTGTTATTGAAGATTCATGGGGTCACATGGGCTATGCTACTGACTTTTTTTACACGATTGATGAGGACGGAATGTTAGTAATACTAAATAAACTTTTCACAAATGGCGATGACAAAAAGGACGGCGAGTTCATTGGACATTTTCGTGCTAAAGATGTTCAAGGCGAAGAAGTCAGTATTACAGAGGAAGAATATTGTTCTTTAATACGGAAATATGGTTCAGCAGGTTATGAACCACTTGAAGATACAGGAAAAGCAAGAATGATTAATGTTATATGGAAGCCTGTCGCTACTTATAAGCAAGAATCTGAATGATACCCCGTAAAATTTAGGCGGACTGGAAAACAGGAATGTTAAAAATATGGTCTGGCTCTTCGGGGAATGAAACTTCACCTAACAAAGCTATACAACCTAGGCGGCAAGCGCCGCCACGGAGAAAGGCTCCGCTGGTCCAGTTCGTCAGCATTGTAAAACTGGTACGTTATAAGAAATGCCGCGTGCTGAGCCTTGTAACTAAAGAGAAAAAAGAAACTGGGGTTGAGCTATATGAGAGTATCAGTTTTCTATTTTAGTGGTACAGGAAATACAGAGTGGGCAGTTAATCAATTATATGAGTGTTTAATCAACGAAGGTAATGAGTGTAGAGTATACAATATCGAAAATGAGATAATTGGCTTGAATGAAACAATTAAGAATTCTGATATTGTTGGTTTTGCTTTCCCAATATATGGAGCAAATATGCCTAATATTATGTTTAGGTTTCTTCAAGAGCTTAATCATATAAATGATGGAAATATTATTAAACCTGCTTTTATTGTTACTACAGCAGGGTATGTTGATGGATTTGGTCCATTATCTGCAAATCGGCAGCTTAAAACCTGTGGATTTAAGCTATTGTCTTATAATAATATTAAATTAAGTAATAATCTCTCAACACCATTACTAAAAGCTAGTATCCAGAGTAATGACAATATAAAAATAAGGATTGAAAGAAATAAATTAGTTATAAGTAAAATAGTAAATCATATCATCACAAAGAAAAAGTATATTCGAAATATAGGTCCTTATCTCATTCCTGGCTATATCATTAGAAAAGTAACGAAAAAAAGCCAAAAAGACTGTTACCTAGCATTAAGCGTAAATAAAGATCAGTGTAAGAAATGTATGCTTTGTGTAAACAGGTGCCCAACCAAAAGTATTATTTTTATGGATGGTAATTTTAGATTTTTATCAACATGTACAGCATGTATGAGATGTTATAACTTTTGTCCTACCAATGCTATCTATCATTTTGGGAAATATGCAGATCCTGAAATATACAAAAGATATAAAGGCCCACCAAGATGTTTCACCGGAGATATTTAAAAGCAGATGCTAAAACCTAAGAAATGCTTGAAAGCGTTAATTTGCAAATGGGGAGATGGAAATGAATAGAGAGTGGTGTGTCTTACTAATTGGTGGTGCATCGGGTTCAGGTAAAACTTGCGTTAGTTATCCTTTAGCGAAAATGTACGGTGTCAATTTAATAGAGGTTGATGATTTTCAGGTATTTTTATTTTCTATGTCAAAGCCTGAAGAACAACCAGAAATACATTATTGGGACACTCATCCGGAGTGGCAAAGTGAAGGTGTTGAGAACACTATGCAACAGCTTATTAATGTTGGAAGGGCTATTAAGCCAGGGCTTGAGGCGGTTATCAATAACCATATAGATGCAAATATTCCTGTAATTATTGAAGGTGATTTTATATTGCCGGAACTATCCGCCTCATTTGATAGTCCTAAAGTAAGGTCACTATTCATCCATGAGCCCTCTAGGAATCAGATATTGAACAATTATCTAATAAGGGAAAAGGAAAGCGGCCTGCAACACTATCGGGCTGATGTAAGTCACCGCTTTGGTAATTGGCTAGCCTCAGAATGTGAAAAATACAATGTGCCTGTTATTGAATCAAGGCCATGGGATACGGTTATAGAAAGAGTTTTAAAACTATGAGTAATAATTTTCATTGTATTTACTAGAAAGTAGGAAAGCCAAACGTCACATAACAATGCTTTTACGCAAATAAGGGAGGAACACAATGAAGTTAATATCTGCCTTGAGTTTAGCAGCGAGGAAACATCTTGAGTTTACTGATTTGCAGTATATGCTCGACGCTGCCTGTGAAAATCCTAATATTTCTAGAGTTTATGTTGATGATGAAGTTATTCCAAGTATATGTATCATGCAAATAAAGCATATGATTTTTATAGGGGGCAAGTTTTCATATGAACTTTTGAACTATTTGCTTGATCAAATACTTAATTTGAATTTGAGAAATAGTTACCGTGTTTTTTACATATTCTGTGGTACACTCGAATGGGAAAAAGCTATAAGATACCAATTAGCAGAACGTTGTAATAAATATGAGCGCAGCCTTTATCATATCAAGCCGACTTTCATAGAAGCAGCACCTATTAATGTTACTATAAAGGAAATTGACTCTGCGCTTATGAATTCAAGCATCAACAACTTTGATATGATAAACGAAGAAGTACTTGGAACTGCGACATATGACAGTATGGAAGATTTCTTTTTACGTGGTATTGGTTATACACCTGTTATTGATCATAAAGTTTGCGGTTTTTGTACAAGCGAATATCCAAGTAAAAGTGCATTGGCGATTGGTATTGAGGTTTTAGAAGAGTATCAAAGGGAAGGCATCGCAAAAGCTATGACAATTAGATTTCTAAATAAGGCAGCACAGCGGGGGTTAAATGTGTATTGGGAATGTTGGAAGAATAATATTCCTTCAATAAAGACAGCACTGTCATGCGGATTTAGAAAAGTTGCTGATTATCCAATGCTATTTGTTGATTTTGGATTATCTAGTAACGGGTAAGGTTTACGAAGTACAGGGTGCGTCAGATAACAGTGCTTTTACGCTATGGGCGTGCTCATGGGTCATTGCTGCCAAACTATTATTAATATGGAAAACCGTGACGGTTTATGGATGGGATGCAAAGTTCTTCGTCTAGCATTGCTTTTACACAAGGGCACTTGTATTTAGCTCAAGGATATATTATGTTAACCTAATGCCTAATTATATATAATTTGTCTTTTAAAAAAAGGGGGATGACTTTTATGGTGCCAAGTAGCCATAGTAATTTTATTAATAATTCTATAGAAATACTAAAAGATGACTCAAGAATTTTAGGTATAGCCGCAGGAGGCTCTTACATATCAGGCGAAATGGATGAGTTCTCTGATATTGACCTTGTTATAGCTGTTACTGATAATGATTTTAAAGCTGTAATGGATGATAGGTTTAAAATAGTAGAGAGATTAGGGAAAGTGCTATCAGCTTTCACTGGTGAACATGTTGGTGAGCCAAGACTGGTTATTTGCTTATATGGGCCACCGTTACTACATGTAGATTTTAAGTTTGTATCAGTAGAAGATATAGCTATAAGAGTTGAAGATCCAATAATTTTATGGGAGCGAGATAGTGCAATTACAAATCGTCTACAATTGAGTGAGGCTAAATTTCCAATACCTGATTTGCAGTGGATTGAAGATAGATTTTGGGTCTGGATACATTATGGAGCAACAAAATTAGGAAGAAATGAGATTTTTGAAGCAATAGAATTTATATCTTTTTTGCGACAGGTTGTAATAGGACCACTAATATTGATGAAAAATGGAAAACTTCCTCGTGGGGTGAGAAGAATTGAATCTGATGCTCCTAAAGATATACCTCTATTGCTAGAAACAATCCCTACCCATAGTGCTAAAAGTTGTATTGAAGCTTTGCAAGTAATCATTAAACTTTATATAGACTTGCGAGACCACCATGTTACGACTGAACTGATAAAGCGTACTGAAGCAGAAAAGTATTCAAGAGATTATTTAAATGAAATTCAAAAAATTATAAAATAGCTTGTTAGCTGTTTATTTGTAGAGTTATGTGTAACAGTTCATTAATAGTTTTTACCTATTGCTAGAACGCTCTCCCTGCCTTAATTATATCATACAATTAATGGAAGATAAAGTCTGTTCATTTTTGCACCATTCTGCTAAAATATAGCAATAAAGTTCATGGGAGGAGCGCTATGAATACTATAAAGGCAAAAGAATGCTATAAAGCTTTATTAGCGCAGAAGCTAATTGAAGAGTTTGAAAAACGGAATATGGAAGGATTTTATTGCGAGACCAAAGATGATGCCCGTATAAAAGTCCTTGAAATGATTCCTAAAGACAGTTTTGTTTCTTGTGGAAGTTCTGTTACCCTTGATGAAATTGGTTTGAGGGTCGCGTTAAAAAATGATGGATACAATTTTATAGACCCAAAAGACGCTCAAGATGCTAGAGCTATGGAGAAAGTTGCTCATCAAGCATTAAGTGCCGATTACTTTTTAATGAGTTCTAATGCTATATCGGCTACCGGCGAGTTAGTAAATGCAGATGGCATTGGTAATAGGGTAGCTCCTCTTATTTTTGGGCCCAAAAATGTCATAGTAATAGCTGGACTCAATAAAGTTGAGCCAAACATAGATGCAGCTATTCTTCGAGTAAAAAACTATGCAGCGCAAATGATCTGTTTGGCATTTAAGCAGGACTTCTCAACTTTTGATGACCTTTCTAAAGCAGCTGAAGATAGTTGTTGTCAGCTTGTAATTACAAGTAAGACCGTGTTTAAAGGCCGAATTAAAGTAATACTTGTTGGAGAAAGTTTAGGTTTTTAGTTTAAATGCTAATCTTTAGATTTTTATTATTTGATCGGAGGGCAAATATATGAAGATTCATGATGTCCCGTTTGGAACGGTCGATTGGAATTCAATTGAACCAACAAAGCATCCTGGTATAACGGGTGAAGCCTATTGGCGTACTTTAGAAATTGGGAATATACGGGTTAGAATGGTAGAGTATTCACCAGGGTATTTTGCAGATCATTGGTGTAGTCGTGGGCATGTACTTCTCGTTTTGGAAGGTGAACTAGTTACCGAACTTGAGGATGGAAGAGAATTTATACTTACTCCAGGAGTAAGTTATCATGTTGCGGATAACATTAATCCACATCGTTCGCATACCGAAAAGGGTGCTAAATTGTTTATAGTAGATTAATTGAAAACAATAAACTGTAAAAGGTTCAGCAGTCCATGGTTGAAGTTGGCTCCGTTGGTCCGGTTCATCGGCGCCGTGTTGATTAATACATAACATCTACATAAACGAGTGACCACTTCTTATGACAATGCTTTTATGCAGGGGGCATAGCAAGATAATTCTATCAAGTCTCTGGAGTAATGATTTAGGAGGATTGGTTATGGCAAAAATTTTTAAACAAAAAGATCTAATATTTACACCGAGGAAATCTCCAATATCCGAATTTTTATGGCACACTAGTCAAAAGCTATCACAATTGGCAAATTCGCAACATCTTCAATTTGATGTAAGGGCATTAGATTCGGGTAAATATTCATACCCTTATCATTTTCATAGGAATGCGGAAGAGATTTTTGTAATTATTTCAGGCAATGCAATGCTTAGGACGCCTGATGGGTTTAAGGAATTATCGACTGGTGATATTGCCTTTTTTGAAATGGGAACAACAGGAGCACACCAATTATATAATCACACGGATAGTCCATGTACATTTCTGGATATTAGGACAACTGTTGGACTAGATGTATGTGAATATCCGGACTCAGGTAAAATAAACATTCTACCTTATCAAGAGATATACCAAAAAGACGACATAGCTGATTATTATTTAAACGAAGATAAAGTACAGGATAAATGGCCACCAGAGATAATTAAGAAGAAGTCAGTTGACGGGGTATGACATAGTATAAGTGGAGGAAACCCATATGACATTGGAAGAGTATAAAAAGTATTCATCTGAACATGAAGACTGGGCCCCTGGTTGGGAAGCTATTGACGAAGTATTTGATTATCTTTATCCTAATCAGAAACCTGCACATTATGGAACAGATTTACATAAACGTTCCATATTTGGCGGGGACGAGTATTTGGATGGTTATAGTATTTATCATTCACCTAATGGATACAAACATATACTGACATATGGAATGACTGAACTATACACCAATGAGGAAATTTTTGGTGGCGAATGGAGCCGTTGGGGTTATGAAATGACAATAAAACTTAAAGAAGATACGAATGAAGATTGTATGTGGGCAATAAATATGTTAGCTAATCTTGCTCGTTATACCTATACAAAGAAAAGGCTCTTTGAACCAATGCAATTTATTGCGGGAAATGGTACCTCTCTACATATAGGCATAGATTCTGCCATTACAGCTCTATTTATAGTTAATGACACTGAAGCTAATGGAATTGACACTATACACGGAAGAGTTGAATTTACACAATTAGTCGGAATTACACAACGAGAGTTGGAAGTATTGAAAGAAAACCATAGTCAAGCGCAAATATTTATTGAGAATATAAAGAAAGATAATCCGTATTTTGTTACAGATATGAAGCGGACAAAGTCGTATATATAGATCAAGTATGATAATACGTCACTCCACTCAGGAGCTGTATCATTTTACGCGGGCATAAATTTGGAAATAAAGCCATAACTTCTCACATAAGCATAATTAGAAGTTGTTTCACAGTAGACATCATTTCAAGGAGTTTAGTATGAGGAAACTACTAATGAAAATTAAGAATTCTTCACCTAAGAAAAAGTTCCGATACTATTTTTTTCTTGTCGTTCTTGGTTTGGCAGTAATTTCAGTAATTACGCTCTCTTTTTATGTTGGAAGAGTGTTCTACATTAAGAACTATGGTATAAAACTTGTACCGTTAAAAAATCACTCTATACAAGTATCAAGCTATTATAGGCAAAATGATCCTAGGTGGCAAGATGTCGAAATCGGCACTTCAAGGAGAAAGATGGGCAGTACAGGTTGTCTTATTTCTTCTGTATCAACAGCTATATCACAGCTTCGGTCTCCTGTAACGCCAGAAGAATTGAATAAAATGCTTACTCAGGTTAATGGTTTTCAAGGAGCTGACTTGATATGGTATAAAATTAACGAGGTTTTTCCTGAAATAGATTATAGATATAGCCGTATCTTCAGTAGAGAAAAAATCGAGAAAGACTTAGAAAAAGGGCTGCTGCCTATTGTTAATGTAAAATATAATAAAACAGGTGTAACTCATTGGGTACTCATTGTAGGAGCAGATGATGGCGAATTTATTATTTGTGATCCTTTAGGTGATGGAAATTCGACTAGGCTACTTTCTGATCATGGAAATGTATTTGCTTATCGTGTTATTGAGAAGGTTGCTGATTAAAAGAAATAAGAAGGAAAGAAAACAACTAATGGATAATTATAAGTTCATACAGAATATCTTAATAGGATTCAATATCATGGCAAAATAGAAGCGAATGAAGAATCATTAAAAGCGTTGCAGGAACATCATTTGGCAAGTGTGCCGTTTGAAAATCTAGATATCATGAATAAAATTGAAATTCAGCTTGATAAAGACTATTTGTGGGAAAAGGTAGTTTGCAGAAGACGAGGCGGAATATGCTATGAATTAAATGGATTGTTACTTATCTACCAAAGTTCCTTGTTATGGGAATAAATTTGACCATGCTTTGATATTGGTCGAATTGGATGAAAAATGGTTAGTGGATGTTGGTTACGGTGATGGATTTTTTGCTCCATTACGGTTTATTGAAGCTATTCCTCAGCAAGATTGTAAAGGTATGTTCCGTATTATTCAACAAAATGGTGAATATCAATTGTGGAGAAATATGAACAATTCAGATCTTTTAGAATATACTTTTACATTGTCACCAAGGCAGTTAAACGATTTTTATGAGCGATGCAGATTCTTTGAGTTGGATGTAGAATCCAGATTTAATAAGAACAGACTTTGCTCATTGGAAAAATGTGATGAGAGGATTTCACTAACAGATAGTCGCCTATTACATTCCAAAATGGGCATACAAACTAGAGTTGAGATAAAAAGCGAAAAAGAATTTGCATCCAACTTAAAAAATGTAATTAGCATCAAATTATAAGCAAATTTATCAGTTATAGTTAGTATAATCGTCTAAATGCTGAAAATTTGTAACCGTGGTTTTGCTATTCCATTATTGTCTGGCTTCACCATAGTAATTCTTGATTTCATTTCGTATTTCGTATATAAGGTGCCAAAACCTAAATTTCAGTTTAGAGAATTAATTTTTGCTAAGGGGCTTATTTGACTAAGAGTTAATTAAAATCACACTGGAATTAATTGGAGTCGTGCATTATAATTGAAAATATATCAAGACGAAATTTGGAGACTCAGAGTTGGAATTCGTTAAGACAGGTCTCGATATATAATAAAATTATAAACCTTATAAAAGAAAAGATGGAGTGTATAAAAACATGAAGATTAATGGGATTGAGGGACTTACAGCCACTGAGCTTAATAATGAATTGAAACTTGGGGCAAAATTTGTTGTCTATCAGTATTGTGTATCAATATTGGTTATGACTTTTAAAAGAAGCTCAAATATTTATTTTATTAAAAATGGTGAAAGCTTGTTTTCAAAAGGTATTATCTTTTCGTTGATTTCATTAATAATCGGGTGGTGGGGTATTCCATGGGGACCCATTTATACTATTGGTACATTGATTAATAATTGTAAGGGTGGCAAAGATGTGACTTCAGCGGTCATAAACTCGTTAAATAATAGTACTCAACAAGATAAACAAGTAGGATAAAAAAGAATTCCTGTTAAGGAGTAAGATATGCCGTTTACTTTTGCGCATCCTGCAGCAGTAATTCCGCTAAAAAGGAGATGGAAAGATAAGTTTTGCCTGACAGGACTTGCGTTTGGAAGCATGGCTCCAGATTTTGAGTATTTCATACAGCTAAAGCCTGTATCTCTTTATGGACATAATATAATCGGCTTTTTCATCTTAAATTTGCCACTATGTTTTTTATTAGCATTTGTGTTTCACTTTATAATTAAGAAGCCATTAATTTTACATATGCCCAATCCAATTGACAAGTGGTTCAGTATCATAGCCCATAGGGTTTGGACCTTAGATTCCATAAAGAAAGTCTTTAGATTTTGTTATTCAGCACTTTTAGGTATGTTTACCCATGTGGTCTGGGATTCATTTACTCATGATACTGGAACAATGGTTATACTGATACCATTATTAGCTTCAAAATTATATGTTTTAGGCTATTTAGTACCTATTTATAAGGTATTACAGCATGGTAGCTCATTATTTGGATTCTTTGTTATTGTGGCTTATTTTTATGGATATAAAAATATAAACGATAATAAACAGGCAATTTCTACAAAGAGAAAGATCCGATACATTATATCAACTTTCCTTATCAGCTTTATCCTATTATTTGGTATAATGTTAATGATGGCAACATATCGCACAACCTTTAATATCGGCGTTTTTATTGTTACAAGTATTGATTGTATAATTTTGGGTTTATTATTAGCCTCATTACTTAGCCGGCAATGGTTATCGAAATAACGCTGCTCGCCATGCAACCTAGACGGCAAGTAAAAAAGGGTTCCGCTGATCCGATTCGTTGGCTTAGTGAAGCCAGAACGTTAGCTGGAATAGATAAATTGATGAAAAGAGGGTATAAAATGCTTAGAAAAATTATAGTTTCTTTTTTACTGATAATTTTACTCACTGGTTGTGAAATAAATAATGTCAAAACTGAAAAAGGAAATATTGATGAGGAGTTGATATCTAGCTTATCAGTAAAATTAATCGATGAGAAAAATCCAAGTAAAGCTGAACTCTATTTTGATGGGAATATCAAACTAAGGGTGAAAGATTCAGAAGCAATAGTTTTAGAAAGTACAAGTGATAATGATATAAATGCATTAAAGCAGCAATATAGTTTGGCTGACATTGGGAATGGAGTAATAGCGGTTGTTAACAAAAATCATACAGCAGTAAGATCTTATATGATACTAGATTTGTTTAAGTATAAAGAAAATCGAATATATAACATTTTTTCTAGTAACGATATACTAGCAAAGATACAAGACATCAATAACGAGAATGGAACGATCGATTTTAGTTTACCGAAATTTGATGTAATATGTACAATGAAATTCACAGAAGAAGAATTAAATAGTTGGAAGCAAAAGAAAAGCCAACTTGAAAGTAATAATATTAAGGTCGATAGCGATTATTATAAGGATATTCAAGATAATATAATATTTAGTCCAGTCGATTATTTTATAAAGGATATTGGTGAACAAAGCGACAAGGAATTTCTTGTATTAATAGATGTTTATTCAGTTGGTTCAAAATCTCCGACAATAAGAGATAGAGCAATTATTGATTTTGTTATATCAGCAGATGAAATAGGATATAAAGATATAGTTTTCGAAAGAGATTCAATAGATGGTAAGCATCCATTTGCCTACTTCAAGTAACATCACATTTACATGGAGAATGACTGGAAGAATGGCATAAAAAGAAGTTTGCTCTAGCATTATTAAACGAAAACTATTCAATACAGTTGCTACGCTATAGTGTTTATTGAGTATATAAAAGAATAACTAGGTGAGGAATTGGAATATGAGGAAAGAGGATTTCAAATTAGGTGACATTTCATTTGAGACAAAGGTTGGCGGTGTTGTTGTTAAAATTAGAGAAGATGTGATGGATGATAAAACAGTAGAGTATGCCCAAAAGATTCTCGAGTTGTATTTATTAAAGAAGTCAGAGATAATTGAATATGTGTTAAATAATGGTGTAAGTGACTTTTACAAATGTGAATATACGCAAGATGAAATCGCAAAAAGGCTTAATGAAGCTGATATAGAAATTATAAGTGATGAATGGGGTATATTGACTTGGTTAAACAGTAATTTGGATGAACACATCATAGGAGTTGAATTTAATAATGATTTGCAGTTATCTTATGTTAGTATAGATGGCTAGAGTCTTAAATGATAAAATTTTATATAAAAATTAATGGAGGGAAAGGCTCTGTGCTGATCCGTTTCGTCGCGGATATTGTCTCTATCTTGGTGTATAATAGAGCTTAATTTTTAAGGATGTGAGCTGCATGAGTGGATCATTTGATGATACAAGAAAAGAAATAGGAGAAGGAAAGCAAGCAAAGGTCTATTTCTGGAATGGTTTTGCTTTTAAGCTTTATAACAGTACTTATCCTGTTGAATGGATTGATAACGAAATACGAATTCAAAATGAGGTTAATAAAACTTCTTTGCCAACAGTGAAATATTATAAAACAGATAACCCTCATATTACTAGAATGGATTATATTGATGGAATCACTTTGGGTGAAAGAATGCTAAAAGAGAAGTATAAACAAGGCATTGAAGACTTAATTCAACTTCAAAAGCAAGTACATTCTATAGAAAACATAAATATTTCAAATCTAAAAATTACATTTAAGAACGAACTTCAAGATTTGGATTTTGACAAAGAAAAGAAAAAAATAGCGTTACAATATTTATATAACATAGAAGAAAAACATAATCTATGTCATCTTGATTTTCATTTGCTTAACATTATGTATTCATTTGGTAAGTACTATATCATAGATTGGGTTAATGCCAGACTCGGCAATCCCATTTACGACTATGCAAGAACTTATATTATCTTATATGAAATTGCATACCGTCTCTCACAAAAATATCTCTCTTTACTGAAAAAGGATAAAACAATAGATATGAAAGATATAGACAAAGCAATATATATTATGGCTATACTTAGGACTAGAGAGAGCAAAAGTGAAAAAGTACAACAGCTCATCGACAGTATGACACCAAGAATATAATAATCAGCTTAATCGAAACGCTATCCTGCTTACTTAAGAATCCTGGGCAGCAAGTGTAGCTAAAGGGAAGGGCTGTGAAAATAATGGGAAAAACAATCGTTTTATATAAGTCGAATACAGGATTTACTCAGAAATATGCTGAATGGATTGCAGAAGAATTGAATTGTAAGGCAGTCTCTATAGATAAATTAGATGTTAATAGTTTATTTGAATATAATACTATTATATTTGGCGGCGGAATTCATGCCGGCCAAATTAGTGGGCTAAAATCGATAAAAAATAGCATTTTGAAGATGACAGATAAAAAGATTATTATATTTGCAACGGGAGCAACACCACCTGCTGCCATGGATACTGATGGTTTGAAAAATAAAAATTTCTCTTTAGAAGAACAAGAAAGGCTTCAATTCTTCTATTTCCTGAGCGGTATGAACTATGAAACGATGGGAATAAAGAATAAAGGATTAATGGGCGTATATAGATTTGTCTTGAGACTTAACAAGGATAAATCATCTGTAGAACAAGGTGTTTACGATACTCTTACGAAATCAAATGACCACACTAAAAAAGAATATATAAATCCGCTTATTGAACATGTGAAATTAATAGATGCTTCATGACTAAGACTTCGATTTGAATATTTATGATGCAAAGGAAGGGGACAAACATGGTATTCAAAGAATTTGGCGACAAAAACATGCCAACTTTTGTTTTTCTTCATGGGGGTGGGTTGTCATGGTGGTCATGGAAAACACAAATCGAAGTGTTACAAAAAAACTATCATATAGTGACACCGATTATTGACGGCCATGGTGACGCATATGACACGACTTTTGTAAGTATAAAAGAATCTGCTGAACATGTGGTCAATTATATAAAAGAAAATTGTAATGGAAAAGTTTTTGTACTTTGTGGTCTTTCTATTGGAGCTCAAATCGTTGTAGAAATATTGTCTCAACAATGTGATATAACAGAGAATGCTGTAATAGAAAGCGCTTTGGTTTATCCTATTAAAACAGCAGTTGCACTAACTGTACCAATGTATAATATGTTTTATGGATTGATTAAAAAGAGATGGTATTCGAAACTACAGGCTAAATTATTAAATATACCTGATAGCTTATTTGAAAACTATTATGAGGACAGTATAAGAATGACCAAAGAATCACTCATTAATATTACGAAAAGTAATGGAGATTATTCGATACCTCCAACATTATGCAAGACGAAAGCAAAAACATTAATATTGGTTGGTGGGAAAGAATTATCCATAATGAAAAAATCTGCGACATTGCTTCATAATACCATTAATAATAGCTTTTTAAAAATCATAGAAAAAAGCGGCCATGGTGAAATTAGTTTGCTTCATCCAGATAAATATCTTGATTTGCTACATAACTTTCAACATTTATCGGATGTGTATAATCGTGGAGAATAATGAATCATTGCAAAAAATATAAGTATGGGCTGATTATACTAATTAAAACAGGGAGTATTGATATGCGTTCGAAAAAAATGACGGGAAGGAAATGTTATGACCACCTAGGCGGGCGTCTAGGGGCTAAATTGCTTGATTTCTATTTAGAGCAAGGGCTGATTGAACTTGATGAGGGTAAGGCAACAGTTTATGTCATAACAGAAAAGGGATATAAGCACTTTGAAAAAATGGGACTGCATATTGATGCAGATGAATAAATCAAGCAAGACTTATGAAGCGAAAGAAGGATGTCGTGATGATTTTTGATAACGGAATCTGTTTAATTACCGATAATGTACCAAGGCTGGTGAAGTTTTATGAAAAGGTTTTGCAGACTACCTCAGAAGGTGATGACATCCATACATTTATACTAATTGATGGTGGTAGTTTGGCTGTCTATTCAAAATCAGCAGCTATTAGCGATATGGGATTTGATTTTAGCAAGTTTTGTGGAACAGGAATGCTCACATTTGGCTTTACTGTTGAAAATGTTGATGATGAATACAATAGGCTTAAGTCGTCAGATCTGAATATTGAATTTGTGTCAGTGCCTACTACATACCCCTGGGGAGCCAGATCAATGCATTTTAGAGATCCGGATGGTAATATCGTTTGCTTTAGAAAATTAGCCTAATCCTAGGAGGTATTGTTATGGCCTTGGAAGATATGATTATTAGTGGATTTATTATGTTTCTTATCATTTATTTGGCGGTTCGGGCAGCAATAAGCCCACTAATTCCTAAAGCTGAACCCATTGATTTATCTGATGGAGAGCTGTTAAAATATACAAGGCTGAGGGATATGGGAATTATAGATAATCAGGATTTGGAGGGTATCAATAAACTGTATTGTCAAATGAAAGACAACGCCATCAAGGCTAATCAGTATTCAGAAAGTTTAGAAGCTCTTAAGGAATTAAAAGAAATAGGATATTTTGATGAGCAGACGCTTAATTCAAAAATTAAGTTGCTTGACGACTATCGTAACATCCCATAAACTTAAAACTCCCAGGAAGTAGTTCTTGCTCATAAAAACCATATAGCAGGAGGATTAAAAATGAAGAAAGTATATACTATATTGCCTATTATACATGCTTTTGTCGGAATAGGAGCTATTGCAGGCGGACTTGCTGCTATTTTAAATCCTGATGCCCCCCTTGGAATGTCAACCGAGGTATTAAAAAATTCACCTTTTAGTAATTATCTGATACCGGGAATCATTTTATTTTCGGTAATAGGTCTTGGAAACATCATTAGCGCTTTAACCTTTCGTTTGCATTCGAAATATCAAGGCTACATAAGCAGTGTTTTCAGTTGGGCTTTAGTCATTTGGATAACTGTTCAATGCATAATGCTTGGCTCCGTTGTTTTTCTGCATGTTCTATACTTTATTATTGGATTAATTGAAGCCCTTTTGTCCTTGATTCTCCTATTTGAGCACCGTCTGTTTCCTACAAACATTATCATAAGCCTTTATGAGAAAATGAAAAAACCGAAAAATACATAGATGAGCTGAAAAATGCAATAAAACTTGTTCAGGAATGTGAGGAATAGTGATGAAATTGGTTAGTCCAAACCCGGAGCTGGAGCAGGCTTATTTGGATTACATCTCCGAGTGGGAGAAAATAGAAGAGGAAATCGTTCCCTATGCGGCCCGCAGAGAAGGCTTAAGCTACAGCGAACTATTATCCAGATGGGAATTTGAGTCAACTGAGATGGTACGTGATAAAGGGTTGGTTCCTGCGTCTTTGTTTTTCTATATGGATAATGATAATAGGATGATAGGTGCGCTTCATATACGTCATGAGCTTAATGAGTACCTTATGAATTATGGTGGACATATTGGTTATGGAATCAGACCCCAAGAACGAAAAAAAGGGCATGCCGTAAAAATGCTGGGGATGTCATTGCCTTTGGCAAAGGAATTAGGTCTGGATAGGGTGCTTGTCTGTTGTGATAAGATCAATATGGGTTCAGCCAGGACTATTATAAAAAATGGCGGAATTCTTGAGAATGAACAGGAACTTAAAAATGAAATAGTCCAGCGATATTGGATAAATCTTGGAGAATAGCTCATGATTGGCTATAATAATAGAAGAGAAAGTAAGAAGTAAGCTTTTAAAACAACATAGAGAGAATATTATCAATTGCTTGAAAGGAAACACTATGAAAAATTATACTGAGCTCCGCCTAGCCGTGTTGATTGACGCGGAGAATGTGCCTTATGGTAATGTCAAGGGAATCATTGAGGAAATTGCCAAGTATGGTATTCCAACCATCAAGCGTATTTATGGAGACTGGACCAAACCAAATGTCTCAGGCTGGAAGAACGTGCTGCTTGAAAATGCCATTACACCAATCCAGCAGTACAGTTATACTTCAGGGAAAAATTCCTCGGATTCGGCTATGATTATTGATGCTATGGACATTCTTTATTCCGATCAGGTCGAGGGTTTCTGTATAGTGTCCAGTGACAGTGACTTTACCCGATTGGTTATTCGCCTTAGAGAAGCGGGTATGAAGGTTTTTGGTATTGGGGAGCGGAAAACTCCCAATCCCTTTATTGTGGCGTGCGATAAATTTACCTATCTTGAGATCATTAGCAGTATCCCCAGTCAACCGGCTGAGGCTGAAGAACCACATAAAGGAGGAGTCAAGAGGGTTAATAGGAGTCCTATCAGCAAGATAGGAGAAGATGTGATTAACCTCATTGCCTCATCCATCTCCGATGTGGCTGATGAAAACGGATGGGCATTTTTAGCGGATGTTGGCAACCTGATCCAGAAAAAGCAACCCGATTTTGATGCTCGAAATTTCGGGTTTGCCAAGCTTACACCCCTCATAAAAACACTTAAGCGTTTTGAAATAGATGAAAGAGATTCTAACAACAGTCGGATCAAGCATATTTATGTCCGGATCAGAGAAAAAATTCCGGAATCCGCTAATAAAAGACGCAATTATGATAAAGGATAACTATCAGGAGGTATCTGCATGTGGTTCTTCATGGGTCTTGCTGTAATCCTGATTGTTTTATTTCTTATCTGTAATTATTTTTATAAAATGGCAGTCTGTAGCGGTAAAAAGCCATTTTTGAAAGGGAACAAGGATGTTCCCGAAACCTTTCTGGGCGGGATTTGGGTTGAAGGAAAGGAATGGCTGGATAAGGTAGATAAAGCGCATTTTACTCTTAAGAGTCAGGACAGTCTGAAGCTTGAGGCGTTTCTAATACCCTCCAGCAATGCCGATCAAAAAGTATTTGTGGTCATGGCCCATGGCTATAACAGTAAAGGCATGGACCTGGGCGCTTATGCGAAATTTTTTAATGAGGAACTTAATTTCAACGTTTTGGCACCGGACGACAGGGGACATGGGCAAAGCGAGGGCAAGTGCATTGGCTTTGGATGGCCTGATCGTTTGGATTTAATGGATTGGATAAAATTTCTCATAAAAACCTATGGTCAGGATATCAGAATTTTGCTCTTTGGTGTATCCATGGGAGGCGCTACAGTTCTGATGCTGAGTGGAGAAGACTTACCTCCCAATGTTAAAGCCATCGTTTCCGACTGTTCCTATACATCGGCAATGGATGTGCTTACCTATCAGCTGAAACGCCAATTTGCACTTCCGTCCTTTCCCATTATGACTGTTACCAACCTTATCGCAAAGCTTCGGGCAGGATACTTTTTAAGTGAGGCTTCCGCTTTGAAGCAGGTTAAGAAGAGTAAGCTGCCTATTCTATTTATACATGGTGAGGATGACACCTTTGTTCCTTTTGAGATGGTCAACCGGTTATATGAAGCCTGCAAGTCCGATAAAAAGCTCTTTACTGTTGCAGGAGCGAGGCATGGTGAATCGCTGATTATGGACAATGATGGTTATCGTGAAACTGTTAAGGAATTCATCAGAAGCACATTGTGAGATTTATCGTCAAAAAAGCATGGACAAGTCAATGAGTCTGAGATATAATGTGGAAAATCATATATCACTTAATAATAAAACAGAGCAGGTATTTGCGCGTGAAGTGTTAGAGAATGGGAGTAGAGTCTCTAAACGAAGAGCAAAGGAACAATCAATGATTTGATTATCCCTGAGGCTCGCGGTGCAATACTGCATCCACTGTTGCTAGATCTTCTTTCTTTTAGTAGCAGCATGGATAAAAAAGAAAGGAGATATAAAACATCATGGAAAACAAATCATCGGAGTCGCATGTCACACGAAAAATAATCCAGACAGCCCTGTTCATCGGCCTCGCGCTGGCAGTACGCAATTTCAGTACTATGATCTATTTTCTGGGAGCACCTGGGATGCGTATAAGCTTCTCACCCATCTTTTCAAGGATGCCTGCATTACTTTTCGGGCCCTTCTATGGTGGGCTTGCTGCGGGAATTATGGATATAATGGCCTTTTTACTGAAACCGGAAGGTGCATACATTCCTCTTTTAACGCTTACTGCAATTCTTGACGGCGTTATAGTTGGGCTATTATGGAGGGGACTTAAGAAGGTTGATAGTGCAAAAATCCAACGGGGACTTTGGATAGGCTTCATAACTATTGGTGTAGTAGGTCTTTTTAATTATATTAACACACAGTTTTTCCCTCTTTCTCCAGTCACTCAAGCTATTGACGCCATCGGCAAAAATAAGGGCTTTCTTGATTTAGGATTGTTAGCAGTCTCACTGGTGGGGTTGATATTGCTCACTATAAACTACGCCGTTCAAAAGAAATTCCCCAACGCTCCACTCCATAAACACTATTTAAAGCTCCTTTTAACCTTTGGTTCGGCAGGCTTAACGGTGACTACCTTAAATACCGGCATCCTGCAGCTCTTTATCCCTGAGCTCGGAAAGGTTGGATTCGTACTGTTTTTAATCCCGCGCCTTGTAAAGGAAAGCTTTATGATGGTGATATTAAGCTACCTTGCAGCATTTTTACTTTCCATTTATGACCGGCTGATAAAGGACAGAACATGAACAACTCCGCTTCCTTAGATGCCTTTCAGCTTAAGCTGGTTGCCATTTCTGCCATGCTTATGGACCATGTGGGAGCCGTATTCTTCCCGCATATTCTTGTATTTCGGATGGTGGGAAGGCTGGCAGCACCTATTTTTGCTTTTTTCATTGCAGAAGGATACTTGAAAACACGCAGTGTTAAGAGGTATGGGGGCAGGCTCTTGTTTTTTGCCCTTATCAGCATGATCCCTTACAGCCTGGTCTTTGAAAATTCCCCATTTAATATCTTGTTTGATCTTTTCCTCGGGCTTATGGTCATTCATTATTCCCAGAAGCTCAATAAGGAATATCAGAAATGGGGGCTGGTGATTGCTGCAGCATGTATAGCCATTCTCCTTCAAACCGACGGAAGGATGGGAATAAGCACACTGGTGTATCTGTTCTATCGATTCCGGGAGGACAGGCCTTCTCTAATTAAGGGAATGGCAATTCTTTATTTGGGAGTACCCATGGTTTATACGTTGTATGACCTGGCAGCAGAACCGGGTTTCCTGTCCAATCATTTGTTGACCTGGTTGATGCCCCTATCACTACTGGCTCTTTTGCTGATATTCCAATATAATGGAGAGCGGGGGAAGAGTCTGAAGTATTGGTTTTATACTTTTTACCCGGGGCACTTAATCCTCATATATGCCCTGACATACCTATTATAAAAACAATGATATAAACAGACTATAAGGTGTAAATAAAAAGATATTTGGCAAGTAAAGGCTGGTAATGAAAAATGGAGGGTTGCATAATTGGAGATCAATATTTTGCATCTCATTGAAGGTGCTAAAAAAGCTACGGGCTTAACCGTCATTATTGATGTGTTCAGAGCGTTTTCTGTTGCGTGTTATGCTTACAGTAACGGAGCTTCCGCGATTCTTCCGGTTGGAAAGCTGGAGGAAGCCTACGCTATTAAAGAAGAGCATCCCGATTTCATTCTGATGGGTGAAAGACTTGGACGCATTCAACAGGGCTTTAACTTTGGTAATTCACCGGCTCAGATTGAAAAGGTGGATTTTACAGGTAAGACTCTCGTACACACCACCAGTGCCGGAACACAGGGAATCGTAAATGCGGTTCATGCCGACGAGATTATTACGGGAAGCTTTGTCAATGCGAAGGCCATCTCCCGGTATATTAAAGAAAGAAACCCCGGCAAGGTATCACTGGTTTGCATGGGGGATGAGGGTATAAAAGAAAATCAGGAAGATACCTATTGTGCGCAATATATCACAAGCCTATTACAAGGCGCTGGCTTTGATCTTGAATCCATGAAGGAACAATTGAAACAGGAGGGCGGAAGAAGATTCTTTGACCCTAAGAATTCTGACTGGAGCCCGGAAGGTGATTTTCATCTGGCCATGGCCTTTAACCGGTTTGACTTTGTTTTAAAAGCAGAAAAAAATGAAGATGGGCTCATTCATCTAATCAAGATGAATATATAAAAGAAGGGGCTGTCTCAAAATAAACTTTGAGATAGCTCCTTTTTTCTGCCTAAAAACACAAAAGACGGGTCCAAAAGACTCGTCAAATGCGGTAGAATATAGTTGTGAAGCCGATATTACTACAACAAGAC
>JAEWST010000115.1 GCA_023398105.1 Bacillota bacterium
TCTTGATAATGTTCACGTCCATTATTTACCTCTAAATCTTGAAAGTGCAAGACAAACCATAATTCAATACATTCATTCGACCATGCTACTCTATACTGTCTAATGTCTTTTTTATCTTCAGCACTATGTTGTGTATTGTCGAAATTATCAAGGGAAAAATCGTCTTGATCATACATTAACCATACTATCTCAGCTTGTGGAAACTCCGTCTCTACATGTTCCCTTGCATACTTTAATAAGCTCCGTGTATTTCTTCCTGTCCCTTTGACAACTATCCTGTTTCCTGATGACAAATCTGAAAATTTAGAATTAATAACCTTTGCCATTCCTTTAATGTAGTTAGGCTCAGTCTTAGTCCCTTCACTAACAATGTATATGTACGGCGGCAAATCATCAAGTAATTCTTTTTTCCGTTTTTGCATCTTGGCATTTATTTTTTCTTGATTTTTCTTTTGTTCCCTTGCCTTTAATGGTTTGAGGCTCATTCTTTAGACCCCCAATCCAAAATTTTTCTGATAAACGGGTCTGCCCCATAACGACCTTCAAGATATTGTTTTCCATAAACCTCATCATTTTTTGCTTTTTGACCGTTTTCCTTTTTAAACGAAATCAGTGAATATAATTTTGATGCGTTTTGTGGGTTTAAGGCACAAAACCAAATCTCATCTCTTCGAAAAACCTCTGGAATCATAGTTGTAATCTCGTGAGATGTAAGCAATAGCTGTGCTCCATTTTTATTACTCTTTGAATTTGTAAACAATTCAATAATATATCTAAGCAATTTTGGATGTAGCTTTGCATCTAATTCATCTGCAACCATCAAAGTTCCTTCATTCAAGCAGTCAATAATTTCAGCTAAGCAACTAAAAAGCTTCCTTGTTCCACTTGATTCTTCTTCAAAAAGAATTTCATAAGTCTCGCCATTTTCAAGAGTATGCCTAGTATATATATTCTCAATATTTCCATCAATGTCCTTCTGAATGCGAAAATCCGAAATATTAATATCCATTTTTTTTAACATTTGGAACATCATTGCTCTTTCTTTATTTGTCTTTGGAATAATTATTTGTCGTTCCTTGATAGGATTATCATAATCTACGAAATTTATATTCATAAACCAAGATACAGCTTCATCAACTGACTCAATATCATAATTTATAGCCACATGTGAAATCAAGGGCATAGTATTATTAATTTTCTCAACGGCTATACCTTCTAAATCTTCACCTAAAACACATTCATTTTCAGAACGTTCAAATATAATTGATGCATCCTTTTCTCCAACAATCTGCATATAAAGGTTTTCTTCAATAATCTTATTCTGTAAAATTGAAAGTTGATATTTATATTGTCTGTTTTTTGCACGAAACAAAATATCAAACTCTATTGGTGTATATTGACACTTGGAATCAAATTTATGATATTTATTTTTAAAGTCAATTTCTGAGAACTTTTTTATCATTACATCAATTTTAGGCTCCTTTTCATCCATTTGTGATATAATTATTTTTTTTAGCACAAAAGCTCTTAAATATCCTAATGCCTCTAAGACAGTTGACTTACCACCACCATTTGGACCATAAATTGCGATTACTGGTAAGAACCTTTCTCCATCAATTTTATCAATAATTAGACTGTCAAGATTATCCTTTATTGATTCAGCTGTAAAGTCCAAAAAAGCTTCTTTTTTGAATGATTTGTAATTTGAAAATGAAAATTGACTTAACAAAGCATTATCCTCCAAGATTAATTTGAGTTTTTTTCTCTATTTTAATTCTATTATATCCATAGTACTAAATATATATTTATATTTCAATATGTTTTTGAGATATTTCCTCATAATTATTTATCTATTACTGATATTAGAACTTTTTTATTTTATAAATACATTAATCAAATCATATAAAACTTAACTGTATATGTTAAACCATTCTTCCATTATAGAAGTGGGGGACATTTTCTTGCCTCGTTATAATACATTCAACTTTATTTCTTATAAGTATGGAACTTCGTTATATATAATTTATATTTGCTTTAAGCTTGTAGCCCATAAAAAAAACACTAATTCTAAGGTTATGAGTACTTAAATATAGCTCAATGCACATACTAATTTTAAAAGACTCCCTACTTAGAATAATTCTAAATAGAGAGTCTCTATAAAAATCTATTATTATGTGAAACTTTATTATCAGCTGAATTGACTGTTGCTTAGTTTAATTTTTTCAATAAATCCTCAACACTCATGCCATGCACTGCACAAGCATCTTCTAATGATTCGGCTTGTGATGAAGGACATCCAAGACAATGCATTCCTGCTTCCATTAATACTTTTGCATTATCAGGATTTGCTTTCAAAACATCTCCAATTACCATATCTTTTGTAATAGTAGCCTTTTCCTCACCGCCCAAAAACATCTTAATATCATCTTCTACATTAGTTATTCCGCCAATTCCGAAGTTATCCACCAACACCTTTACAACATTAGGAGAAAGGAATGCTGGTAATGTTGGCCCTAAGTGGATATTCTTTACTCCTAAGTATAAGAGTGAAAGGAGGACTATAACTGCCTTTTGCTCATACCATGCAATGTTGAAAGCGATAGGTAGCTTGTTTATATCATCAAGTCCAAATACTTCCTTAAGCTTAAGTGCAATAACTGCCAAGGAGTATGAATCATTACATTGTCCTGCATCTAGTACTCTTGGAATTCCGTTGATGTCACCCAGCTCCAGCTTGTTATACCTATATTTTGCACAGCCTGCAGTCATTATTACAGTATCCTTTGGAAGTGCTTTTGCAAAGTCAGTATAGTAGTTTCTGGACTTCTGACGTCCATCACAACCTGCCATTACAAAGAATTTCTTTATGGCACCTGATTTTACAGCATCTACAACTTTGTCAGCCAAGGCTACAACCTGATTGTGAGCAAAGCCTCCAATGATTTCACCCTCCTCTATTTGTGTTGGAGCCGCACAGCCTTTCGCCATTTCTATAATAGCAGTGAAATCCTTATTACCCTTTTCATCCTTATCAATATGTGTACATCCGCTAAATCCTGCAGAACCCGTTGTAAATAGTCTTGCTTTATATGAATCCTTGGGAGGTACAATACAGTTTGTAGTCATAAGAATTGGTCCATTAAAGCTTTCAAACTCTTCTTTCTGCTTCCACCATGCATTTCCATAGTTCCCTACAAAATTGCTGTATTTCTTAAACTTAGGATAGTAGTGAGCAGGAAGCATTTCTGAATGTGTATAAACATCAACTCCTGTGCCCTGTGTTTGTTCAAGCAGCTGTTCTAAGTCTTTCAAGTCATGTCCAGAAATTAAGATTCCAGGTTTTTTACCTACCCCAATATTTACTTTTGTAATTTCAGGATTACCATAAGTAGAAGTATTCGCAGTATCTAAAAGTGCCATTCCATCCACACCTGTTTTTCCTGTTTCTAAAGTAAGTGCTACTAAAGCGTCTGCACTTAAGCTATCATCTAAGGTTGCTGCTAATGCCTTCTGCATAAATGTATTTATTCCATCATCATCATAGCCCAACTCATTAGCATGCTTCATATAAGCAGCCAATCCTTTATTCCCATATATAATAAGTTCTCTAAGGCTTCGAACATCTTCATTTTCTGTTGCAAGTACTCCCACTGTTGCTGCTTTTGCATCTAGTTCCTCTTTTGTCGTGCCCTTCCACAATGCTACTGGATGCAGACTTTCCTTATTTGCTACTTTATTCAATAAAGTTTCTTTGATTATTAAAGTATCCAGTACTCTTTGATAAATTACATCGTTATCGAAGTTTGCATTTGTAATTGTTGTGAAAAGGTTTAGTGTTATGTGGTGATTTACCTCAGGTGAAACACTTTCTCCCTGACTTCTTAGTGCGGTTGTAACAACACTTAATCCCTTTGTAGCATAAATCAATAAATCTTGAGTTTTGGCAAGCTCTGGTGATTTCCCACATACACCCACGTTAGTACATCCTGTGCAGCCTGCAGTTTCTTGACATTGATAACAAAACATTTTATTTTCCATATAATTTATCTCCTTTTTTATTCGTTCTATTTTTTTAACTAATTTATTGCCGAGTAATTATTGTGCTTGATTTGATATCCTAATTATATTAGAATTAGTAATAATATGATGTAGCTGTAGATACAAAACATAAAAAATTAACACAATTTAACAATATTTTGGGGAGGTGGGGCTTCCATGTCATTTTTTACATCAAATCAGTTTATGTAAAGTGTACATGGATACAAATATGGAGAATTATACTTCTATATTATCAAAATGCACATTATTTAAGGGCATTGCCGCAGGAGATTTGGGTTCACTACTATCCTGTCTAGGATCCTATACAAAGAACTATAAGAATGATGAATATGTTTTCTTCTCAGGAAATGAAATTAATCATGTAGGGATACTATTAACTGGTTCAGCGGAGATTATTAAGGAAAACCTTGCTGGAAACCGTCATATAATGGCTTTTCTAACCCCTTCTCAAATTTTCGGCGAGGGAATTGTCTGCACTTTAAAACGCATATCCCCTGTTACAATCAGGGTAAAGGAAGACTCAAAAATACTCTTTGTTCCTTATGAGAGAATTACTAAAAGCTGTAGCAATTCTTGTAACTTCCACATTCAGATTATTCAGAACATGATGATTATTCTCGGTCAGAAAAATTATAACCTGAATACTAAAATAGAACTTCTTACTCTAAAAGGTATGAGAGAAAAAATTGCTGCTTACCTTTTACATGAAGCTAAAGACAGAAATAGTTTGAATTTTCAAATAACTCCTAATAGAAATGAATTAGCGGAATATCTCAATGTTTCCCGAACCTCTATGTGCCGTGAGCTTGCTAAAATGAAGGAAGAAAATATTCTTGATTACTATCAAAATTCTTTTAAGATTTTATCTATTGAAGCCTTGAGGGAGTGTTTATCGTAATGAAACCAAGCTTGATAGAGTGTTTAGTAAATGGATTAAATATGCCAATCCATACGAGGATAAAGGTTCTTGCTAGAGCAAGTGTTCTTCATATTTATTTCATCATTTACTGTGCAAAAAGCGGTTGAAAAAACAAAACTTTCTTAGATAATGCCATCTAAGAAAGTTTTATTTTTATTGATATTTTTTACTTTAATTTTGAGCCTCCATAAACGCTTCTGCAATTTTTACACACTCATCCATTGATAATGGCTCATTGTCTACAGTATTCGATAATGGCTCATTGTCCATAGTATTAATCAAATAGCTAGCATCATTTGTTGACCATATTAATATGTGACAAGCTGTTTTTCCAATAGGTTTTTGAGTCATATTTCCACCGTTGTAGTCAGGAGATGATATACCAATCCACTGTGCATCTGCCTTTCCTACTTTCGTCTGTAAGGTTTCTGTAATATCATTATTTTCGAAAGTCATTTGGTAATTTGTTGGAAGCACTGTAATTGCAACAGGTTTTTCTGTATTGTCTTTATAAATGCACCCCACGCATCTGTATGGTTCATATTCTTTAAGGCTTTCAAATGCCTCTTCATTATTAATTGCATCTTCCGTGGTGTCTAGTATTTTCTCAAGAGTATCATAACTTAGCTTCTTATTAAAAGCAACTGCCTCAAACCTATTCTCTAAATTGTAATCTCCACAAAGTGTTTGAGGAATGCAAAGCTTAATGCCTATTTTTTTAGACAATTCTTCGTCGCTTAACATAGTTTCCTTAGGTACTGCTGGCATGATTTGTACTTCATTAGATGGTCTCTCAACAATTTCATTATTATCATCCATAACAAACACCATTTTTACGCTATTAATTACTTCAATAGCCACAGCTCTTACATTTGCCGAAAATATAAATGGTGTTGTTAAAACTACAAAAGCTATACATGCAATTGCAATAAATTTATTAAATCTAACATGTAGTTTACCTTTCTCCAGCCTTCTTCTTTCTGTCTCAATAAAAATATCTTGCAAGCTATCCTCAGAATTCTTTATTCCGTCAGCAACATTTGAAAGCTCTCTTTTAATTATAACATCATACAGCCTATTCTCCATATACTTATACTCCTCTCTTTAGCGCTGGATTACCTTTTAGTCTATCGTCATTTAAAGAACCATTTAGTTCACAATAGAGCTTCTTCTTAGCATTATGGAGTCTTGATTTTACAGTTCCTGGGAAGCATCCTAAAACCTCTGAAATTTCTTCAATTGTCATATCATTATAGTAATGTAATACAACAACGCTCTTTAGAGGTAAACTCAGCTTTTCTAGGGCATTACTGATTATTATTTTATTTTCACTTCCACGAATTTCTGAATCTTGGCCTAAAGCATTAGTTATTCGCTCAATAGCTCCATCCTCTGTTGGAATTACTTCATTGTGCTTTTTTACCATTCGCCATCCTGTTCTCACTAAAATTCTGTAAAACCAAACTTCAAAGGTTTCAGGACATATCAATTTCTTTATGCTAAGAAAGCACTGAATGAAGGTTTCCTGAACAATATCATCCGCAATTCCCTTATTACCAGCAATTAGGTAAGCAGTACCCAAAGCATTTTTACTATATAGCCTGTACAATTCAGTCAAGCTATCCTTTTCCCCTCGTTGACAACGTTCTATAAGTTCTGTATTTATCAAATTTCCTTCTCCTTTCTATTAATAGGAGTTAATAGGAGCTCTCTATATAATAAGAGTACACTTAGAATATAAAAAGGTTCACTACATATAAAAATTAAAAATTTACTCAACTTTTCCAGTAGAACACCGATAGACTTTTTATATTTGTATTCTTTCGTAATAATTCATTTTGGAGTACTCCCTTTAGTATCTCAAGATGAGTATATAATAGCATACGGTACTTACTACTGTACGACTTTTTTCTAAAATGTTAAAACAACACCTAAAAGGACAGATTGATTTCTCAACCTGTCCTTTTTAACTATTAGCTTTGCACCGCTATATTTTTATATGTATATCTCATTCAAGGCTAGTAAATTACTTCTTAGTATATTAAATCATACAGAATATTATAATCAGTTGAATCAATTATTCCATCACGGTTCAAATCAGCCTTAACATTATAATAGCCATTAATATTGTACAAAGAATAGGTTAATATCTCTAGCGGCATAGCATCAAGATCACTTTGATCCAGTACTCCATCAGTGTTAACATCTCCTATAATTGCATTACATAAAGGTAGATTATTTTCATACATTGACCTATCAGCAGTAAAGCTATAATTAGAGAAAGGAGCTTGTTTTATACTTTCATATACTGGATGTAATGGTAACAATTGATTATACTCATCAGCTGTTCTTAAAAAGTATTCTATTCTTGCTTCGCTACCTATGTCATCCCATGTAGCATCTATCTGCAACCAGATATCATTAATCTGCACTATATTCCAAGCATGATTTGGTCCAGAAACAGGAATATTTGTTATACCTGCCTTATCCAACAATAAAGTCATGGCTAATGCATAGCCCTCACAGACCGTCTTATTATTGAGAAATACTGAAGGTATACAATGATTTTTACCGGCATACATATTATCGTAATCATACGATACCCTATTTGAAACATAATCATATAGTGCTTTGATTTTTTCATAATTAGTCATATTATCTTCGATGAAGCTATCCACAGCATATTGAACCTCTTCATTTACTAAAGATATAACGACGGGCTGGTTCTGAAAATTCTCCAAGTATTCTTGAAATACAGATTTAATATCGGAGTTCCAATTAATATATTCTGCTCGTGTTGATATGTTGTTAATGGAGGTTAATGCACAACCATTAAAACAGTTTTTTTCTATGGTAGTAATATTTGCTGTTAAATTTATATTTTGCAAAAAAGCTACGTTAATAAATGATGAAGCAGATAATGTTGTAACACTAGAGGGAATAGTAAAATCAGTTGCATTTTTTTTGGAAGGATACCATAAGAGAATTGTCTTATCACTATTATAAAGGACTCCATCTTCACATGAGTAGTTTGCATTACCTTGCATAACTTGTATGTTGGTTAAGTTCGGAAAAACCGTAGAAAACATCTCACTATTTTCAGTGTTTATATAACCTGTATAATATGATGGAATTCTTAATGTTTGAACATTATTGCAGACTTCTAAAGCATCAATGTTGAACTCTTCAAAGGTACTGGGAAATTCAAATACTTGCGTTGAATTCATCTGAGGATATCTCATTAATATTGTTTGTGCTTTGTTATACAGGATACCATTTATATCGCAATAATTTGCATTTGCAGGATCTACCTCAATAGCCGTCAAGTTATCCATTTGCTGAAATGGTGAATCTCCTATAACAGTTATATTGGCACCTATGTTTATTTGGGTTATACTATTATTATTAGCAAATGCTGTCGAAGGTATTTGCGAAATAGTATAAATGTTATTATTTGCCGTAAGCTCAGATGGTATTGTTATTTGACTGTCGCTGCCTAAATAGACATATATTGTACCATCGTTATTAAACTTCCATAAACCATCATCAGAAGTAAATATGGCTGCTTCACATATATTATTTGTTTGGAAGCCCAAATTAATAATTCCATTATTATTAAGGAATCCTAAAGCAGCAAGAATTGCAAAAGAAAATACTACAAATTTAACTTTTTTAATTACTTTTTTCATTTTGTGTCTCCTTATTTATTTAAAATTAAACAACTTGTACCATTATAATCAATATTTACATAAGTATCAAGAGTAAACCTGCACAAAATGCACAAAATACGTCAACAAGTTCATTAATTATTTGTAAAAAAGAGATTATATTGTTGTGATTTATCTTTACCTAGAACTAAAATGTAAATTAAAAACAAAAACACACCCAAAATGTTATTTTAACTTCTAACATTTCGAGTGTATTTCAAGAGTATTGTATACTCGCCTTTTGTACTATAATCTACCTATTCAGTAATAGAATTCACTTACTATGCAAGGAATTCTTTTATCTTCTTATAAATTCCTTCTGCATCAAGACCATATTTTACAATTAATTCCTTAGCAGGACCTGATTCGCCAAATACGTCATTCACACCTATTTTTAATACTTTTGTAGGTGCATTTGCAGCTAAGCAATCACATACAGCACTACCTAATCCACCTATAACAGAATGTTCTTCAACAGTTACAACCTTGCCTGTTTCTTTTGCCGCTTTTATAATTAATTCTTCATCTAATGGTTTAATTGTATGAATGTTTATTACCTTTGCGGAAATACCCTCTGCTGCTAATTTTTCAGCTGCTGCTAAACTTTCAGAGACTTCAAGACCTGTTGCGATTATAGTTAAGTCTTTTCCTTCTCTTAATACAATACCTTTTCCAAGCTCAAATTTATAGTCAGCATTATCATTAATTACAGGAACTGCTAATCTGCCAAACCTAAGATAAACAGGTCCTTCGTGGAGATATGCAGCCTCAACTGCTGCCTTTGCCTCTATATCATCAGATGGGTTGATAACAGTCATTCCTGGTATTGTTCTCATTAATGCAATATCCTCATTACACTGGTGAGATGCACCGTCTTCACCAACTGAAATTCCTGCATGTGTAGCACCTATCTTTACATTCAAATGTGGATAGCCAATAGAGTTACGTACCTGTTCAAATGCACGTCCTGCTGCAAACATAGCGAAAGTACTTATAAACGGAACCTTTCCAGTTGTAGCCATACCAGCACCAATTCCAGTCATATTTGCTTCTGCAATACCGCAGTCTATGTGACGATCAGGAAACACCTTCATAAAGGTATCTGTTTTTGTTGCCCCTGCAAGGTCAGCATCTAATACCACTAAATTATCATATTTGGCTCCCAATTCTGCCAATGCTTTTCCATAGCTTTCTCTTGTAGCAATTTTCTTTATTTCTGACATAGCTCTTCACCTGCTTTCTCCAATTCTTTCATTGCAATTTCGAATTCCTCATCATTTGGAGCTTTTCCATGCCATCCTGCTTTATTTTGCATAAATGAAACGCCTTTTCCTTTAACGCTTTTTGCAATAATTGCTGTTGGCATGCCTTTTGTCTCTCTAGCTTCTTTAAAAGCTGCTTCTAATGAATCAAAATCATTTGCATCTGCATTAATTACATGGAAATTGAAGGCTTCAAATTTCTTATCAATAGGATATGGAGAACACACATCACTAATAGCACCATCTATTTGCAGATTGTTATTATCAACAATTACTACTAAATTGTCTAACTTTCTATGTCCAGCGAACATTGCAGCTTCCCATATCTGACCTTCCTGAAGCTCTCCGTCTCCTGTAAGTGCATAAACACGATGGCTCTTATCGTCCATTTTTGCAGAAAGTGCCATTCCAACTGCTGCGGAAAGACCTTGTCCCAATGAACCACTTGACATATCTACTCCTGGAATATGCTTCATATCTGGGTGTCCTTGAAGGTAAGAGCCCACATGACGCAAAGTTTTAAGATCTTCTACTGGGAAATATCCTCTATTCGCTAATGTAGAATAAAGACCTGGAGCTACATGTCCTTTTGACAAAACAAAACGATCTCTATCTTCTTTTTTTGGGTCTTTAGGGTCAATATTCATTTCTTTAAAATAGAGATAAGTGAAAATATCTGCTGCTGACAAAGAGCCACCTGGATGTCCACTCTTTGCACTATGCACAGCTGTTACAATACCTTTGCGAACTTCATTTGCCACTTTTAGCAATTCTAATTTTTCCATATATATGTCCATATCTGTTATTTTACATAAAATAATGATACGAACTAAGCACCTCCTGTTAAAAGATTTTGCAATTCTTTAAGCTATATATTCCTTATATTACTATTTAGTATAATAACATTAATATATGCTATCAAACAATACCTAAAGTAAAAATTCAAGTGGTGAAAAGCATAGATAAAACCAAATAAGTTTATCTTTTTCTATATGTAATATGTTTTACTTTATAACGAGGCAAGAAAATGCCACCTACTTTTATAAGTGGCCGGTATTGCTTTTGTTTTCAGACGGTAAGAATATCTCATGCCTCGCCTACACGCCGCTTATGTAATAGCTCGAAAAATGCGAAGTTTACATTTCGCACATTCATCGTTCACTTCGCATTTTGAACACAAGGTGCATTTTTGAGCTTGTATAAATTTTTGTACATTGAAAAATTTCATTTTGAATCTAGGCGTTATAATATTAGATTAGCAACATCCACCGCTGCTATTACCCCCTGAACAATCGCAGTTTGGTTCACTTCCTGTAAGCCATCCATTGATAATTGCTGTAGCACAACCCACACCAGGATTTACTGCTAATGCATTAAATGGACAATTCTTTGCACAAGCTCCACATTCCATGCATCTATCCTTGCTTATAATTTCTGACTTACCATTATTAAAACCAAATACCTTATGAGGACATACCTCTATACATCTTTTACATCCCGTACATTTATTAGCATTAAACATTAGTGTGGCTACATTCTTTAAATACTTATGTTCCATACCTATACCTCCTCAAAGTTTCACAAAGCTGTTAACTAATAGCAAAAGAATTCCAATGCCTATTGTTACAATGATTATAGGAATAGCTTTTTTCATTTCCTTTAAAACACCTGAAAATGAGGTATACGTTGAAGAACCTGTAAAATTCATCGCATAAAATGCTGATATTGATGGTAATACAAGAAAATACCCAAATTCTTTTATTATACCAAATACGGGATTATTAAATCCTCCATTTAATAGTATAACTATTAAAGTCCATATTAGACCCATAAGCCAACCCTTCCACGCAAAAGCCGTTCCCGGAATCCAAGGGAGTAGAACAGGAGTTAATACACAACCAATTATTAGTGCACCCCCATATGCATAAAAATCTATGACCCCAAAAGGGTTGACTACAAAGAGGTTCAATAAAAATAAAATTCCAAATATAATTAGTGAAATCTTTATTGTAGGTACTAACTCCATAGGGGTTAGTACTAAACGGTCTAACATAGTAAATTTTACAACTCGCATTTCATCAGTTGCATTCATGCCAGAACTGATAAACTGTTCTACATCATTTGCTCTAACTGGACCATATATTATCTTAAACCCAGTACTTTTTGTCACCTCATGAGCACTAACTCCTGGAGCACCTAATTGTGGTAATATTAATGTTCTGTGAGATACTATTGAGGAAAGTTTTGTTTTGCCGATTCGATTAATGAGTTCTTTAGTTCCAAATGTCCCCTTTCCTGCAGCACACCAAACATTTATCCCCTTTGTGTCAAGAACCAAAACCCATACATTAAGTCCTTCAAGTTCCTTTCTAAGCGAATCAAATGTTAGTTTATAGTTAGCAGTTACCAAAACATTAGAATCTTTATCAGGTGTTCCTATTGCATAAATACCAGGGTTTACTTTATAGTTCATCCTACCAATACCCCATCGAACTTTCCAGGTTCCTAATGTATCTTTTAAAGCTAATTGAGTTGATACTTGTGGTACAATACCTACTTCAGTTTCTAATTCCTCAATTACCCAATAGTCCTTTTTGCTATATTGTGTTATTTGTTTACTGGAACAATTTTCGCTGCCACTACAACAACATGATTTAGTATTTTCTTTAGCGGTCAGCAAATCTGATTGATTCGGTACTCTGACTTTAGCTTTAACCCTAACTGTTTTGGATTTCGAATTATTACTACAGCAGTTTTTATTTTCCAAATTCATACACCTCCATTATAACCAAAGTTGTACCCGCCACCTATAGAAGTGGGGGACATTTTCTTGCCTCGTTATAAACATTTACAACTGTTGGAATTATCTTTATTAACTGTTGTAAGTCTTTTGATTAAGTCCATTGCTTTCTTTGCACCTTCAGTTGAAATTGAATAGAAAGTCCATTTTCCTTCATTTCTGGCAGATACAATACCACTTTGAACTAAAATCTTCATATGATGCGAAAGTGTTGATTGCCCTATATTTAACTGTTCTAGAAGGACACAAGCACACTTTTCTCCGCTTTGTAAAATTTCAAGAATCCATAGTCTGTTTTCATCGCAAAATGCCTTAAACACTTTTGCATTTTCTTCATGCTGGGTTTTCATAGGTTAACCTCATATCTATATTTTTCGATTTAACTTTATTATATAGCTCATATCGATAAACGTCAATATATTATAGGAATTTTTTGGATTTTGAGATACAAATAATTGTTAATTTCTAAAATCAATAAAAGCCCCGTGGCCTCGGAGCTTTTATTGAAAAATTATAGAAAAAAAATTAAATGAAAAAAGGATTAATTCTATAATACACCATAACTTGTAATTCTTGTATATAAATTATATGAATTTTGTGTAAACTTTTATATTTTTAACCAATTTTTAGAAATTTTTGAACTTATCACTTCAATAACTACTTCGTATCTAACTACAAATTACAAATCCAAACTTTTATATACTTGTTTTTTTGAATTCCATACACTTACCGAAAAACCTACTACACCTGTAATCAAAAATATCACTGCCATTCCAGACCCTTTTCCAGTTCCAACAAGACTTGAAAGGATTTGTTGAATAGAAGAAACCGTTAGCATAAAGGGCTCAAAAATATGGTCTGCCAAAAATCCACCAAGAAAAAGTCCAATGGGGATAGTAATAAATTGAAAAGTATCACGAGTAGAGAAAACCCTCCCTTGCATTTCTATCGGTACTTTTGTTCGCATAATAGTAGTTAAATTCGCATTTAAAAAAGGCAATGGCAAATTCCCAGCAAAAGCGGCAAAAACCCATATTTCAACATTTCTACCTATGCCCCATAATAAATCACACAATAAAAATGAAATTGCGCAGGAAAGAAAAATTACTTTTGTTTTGATCTTTGCAGGCTTTACTAATGTCACTAAAATACTTCCGACAAGAGCTCCAATACCTATTGAAGAAGATACCATTCCAAGTGTTACCTGATTATTACCTGTTCTAGCAAGTATCATTGCAGGCAATATCCCATTTCCTGCCATAGAGGCTAAGAGATTGATAAAAGAAAAGAACATTATTATTTTCCATATGGGCTTGTGCTCTCTTAAAAAACGTAGACCCGTAAGGCAGCTTTTAACAATTGTTTCTTCATTTTTCGCATTGTTCACTGGCACAGCAGGTATTTTTATGAATATCAGAAGTACTGCAAATGCAATAGCAAAAGTTAATAAATCAATACATAAAACAGTCTGGATTCCGCTAAAAGCAAGAACCGCCGTTGCAAGAGCAGGGGTTAAAATTGTAACAAGAGAATTTGAAAATGCCTGCATTCCACTTGCGACTTGTGCGTATATAATGTTCCTTTGGAGTAATAAGCGATACAGCAACATATGTAGCAGGATTTTGGAAAGCATTCATAAAACTGAGGATAAAATTGATTACATATAAATGCCAAATTTTTAATTGCCTGTGCTATAAAGTAAGAGTACTGTAGATATTCCTAATGCTGCAGCATAATCACTAACCAACATGATTTTCTTTTTATTCCACCTATCTGCAAGTGTTCCAGCTATAAAGCAAAGTAATATAGATGGTAAATAAGAACAAACTGAAAGCAGTGCAATACTTGACGCCGTACCCTGCTGTTTGTATGCCCAAATTATTAGTGTAAAATTGGTCATAGCAGTACCAAGGGAAGAAATGGCTTGACTCCCTCAAAGAATTAGAAAACTTCGTAACTCAAATAGTTTATTTAATTGTCTCATGACTTTGCTCCTTAATTTTTATATTTATATTAAGTTCTGCACAGTCCAATTTTAGTCGATTATTTACAGCTCCATTCATTTCCGCCCTAAATCAGACCCCTCATGGAGCAAAAACAATGCAAAGTGGGAAATTAATATTCATATCGTGCACCTCGTAGTAATTTTTATTTTGTGTTATACCCATAGTAAGTATAAACCTAACTAATATCTAAAAAGCAATTAATATTCTAATACTGGCAAGAAAATCTTTTGTCAAAAAAACTCTATGAAAAAGTCACTGAAATTGCCTAATTATCATATTGTTAGAATTTAAAAGGATTGTAAAAAAGTCAGTCAATTTCTCCTTAAGTTTTTTCATTTTCTTAGGTGGATTTTGAGGAATTTTCACCAATTTTTGTTTTGAATTTATTGTGCCCTGCTGAATTTGTGAACCAGTCACAGAGTCAAGAAAGATACTAATGTAATTTACTATTTGAGGTTCACTCTGTGCTTTAAATTTTTCTTCATTGGTAAACTCTAATCCTTCACCTAATATTCCGTTCTCTTCCAATGTAATAGCCCAATCAAGTATTTTAGTTTGGATTTGCTCAATTATATTACTTATTTCACTCTTAGAAATAAGTATTCGATAGATTGTATTAATTCCTAATTTTTTATCTAAATATGCTTTAAATTCATTACCATCAATTCCTATTTCTTCATTATTAGTATTTACACTTAATAAGCCATTTAGAGCCGATATAGGTTGTAAAAACGCTCTGCTATTAAGCCGTAATTTATTGTTTAAAATATGAATATCATCCCATACCCCAATAGAATGTTGCCTTTGTAGTGTTCCACTTATATTTCTATACTCAGGTATTTTATTAATATCTTTATATCCGTATAATTCATTGTTTATCCATTCCTGAAATTCTTTTAAATCTAATTTTCTTGCTATAAGAAATGATTTTCTTAAAAGTGCAAGTATATCTGCATTGCTTTTTAAAGCTTCTTCTTGTAGTTCTTTTACTATAGCCAAAGCACATCCTCCTATCAAATTGGTAACTTAGCTAGTAATCCACATATACCAGTAGCTATAATGCTTCCACTAATGCCAATAGTTAAATCTCTTAGAACAGTCAATGCTTTCTTGATTATAGTTGGTTCTTCCTCTCTATGTACCATTTGAATTGTTTCTGATACAATCATTTTAACCTGTTCTGCTTTGTCTGCAAAATCTTCAAGGAACTCATTAGAATTCGTTGTTTTTTGTATTTTGGTTAGCACTTCCATTACTTTGTCATAATCAAAATTGTTTTCAACCGTCATTGTTTGACTTGAATTTATAGTTCCTTGCTGTATCTGTGAACCTGAAACACTTCCACTAATACTCATATTATTGTTTATAACTTGTCCTTTTTCCATATAGTCCTCCAATCTGTATGCAGCATTATCAGCATCCTGCATTGTAACAAAATAATCTCTTCCCTTTCCATAAACCTCTTCTGCAACTCTAAAATCTGGGTTTCCATAATCTTTCCATGAATATTCAGCTTTATAGGTCTTACCATATTCATGGTTATATTCTACAGACTTTCTTCCAATATTTCTAAGTAAAACAACTTCTTTTTCAGTTATACAATTATTCTCAACAGCTTTTTTAACTAAATTTAAATCATATATAATTGTGTCAAAATAAGATATAGTTGTAAGTATTGTCATTTGAAAATCAAAAGGTATCTTGCTCCAAAAACAGCTAGTATGTAACTTCTCTTTTTGCTTTAATATAAAAGCTTTTGTATTAGCAGTATAATCTATCCATGCATCTATGTCGCTTAATATAATATATCAAGTAAAGATTATTCTTCATATGATGTAGCTCCCCCAATAAATCCCTGTGCCATGTTTCTGCCCTCCCCAACATTAATTACCTTATAACACCATAAACATATTAATATTTCTGTGTGTTAGGGACAAAATTTCATTTTATGAGAGTTACTTTTTTAATAAAACAAAAAAATAGGAACATCGTAATAACAACATTCCTATAATGTTAACACCTATTAAATTTATTACTCTTAAAAAACGGTACAATTTCCTAAGTTTATTTCAAAAATAATTTTCCAACATCTCTCCTCAAAAAAGCTTTGGAGGGTTTTTTAAGTATTTTTCAATAATATCAAATCTTCTAAAAACCGCTGCTATAGTTCGTCCATCTATTAGATTTAGAGAATCGTTTATATAACTAAGACTCTCATGCATACACTTACGTAAGAAAACCTCACATGAATTATAGAGTTCCTCTTTTTTATTATCAAACATTTCTTTTGCCATTAAAAAATTTCTATGGGTTAATTGCTCTAAAGTTATATTTAACATCATAAGTAATTGCTTTCCCATTAACATTGCCATGAAATACTGACCAAATTTTCTAAAGGCCTGAATCTCTAGGTCGCTTGAATACTTCTTTCTATTATTGTCACAATAGCGGAATATCAAAACAGCAATAGTCATTTGAGCCGCATTAAGGTTAGAAAATATTGTATCATAATATATATTGAAAAGCTCATGCTTTCTGTGCTTTGCTAAATGAGGCTGCTCTCTCCAAATTGTGAAAACCGCTTCAGATGCTACCGAAGATGGAATAACATCTAGTCCGTTAAGCTTCCCTGATTGATTATCTCTTTTCCTTCTGTAAATATAACCCAACTGTTCTGCACCAAGTTCTAACTCTCTTTGCTCAGGTTCATTTGATTTCAAATCCCTAAAATCTACTGGATTTTGGCTATTTGTAGCAAGCGTAATGTCTTGAATAACTCTTTCATCATTATTAACCTCATAAATACGTAAAAGCACCTCAACATTTTCAAAATCATTATCAGGGTTTTCATCAATTGTTTGAAATATTGTCTTACAAGTCTGACCCCCATTAATAATCTGAGCTTTATCAAGTTTCACTATCCAATTACTCTCCTGAAGATAATTTGCCCCAAATTTTTCACATATAATTGTGATACCGTTATTAAAAAAGAAAAAATTATTTCTATTATCACCATTAAGAAGTGTGTTCCTTATACCTTCATTTACATTGTTTCTGCCTAAATATTTGCGAATATTTTTTTCAAGTAATGAATCCCCATATTCCTTCATAAGCTTGTAAATTTCTGTAACGCATGTTCTGCCTATAATTACTCTTTTATAGTTAAAATCTTCACTTATAGCTGTCCCTTTAAGCTGTATTGAAGTCTTTATATCTTTAGTTTTAATAGATCTTTTTATTATATCTTCATGATTGAAATGTTCAAATTCAACTTGATTCTGACCTTTAAAATTATTATCTATAAATTTTTGAGCAGAATTATCCCATATTAATCCATTATTAATACAAACAAATTTTACATAAGGAATATACCCATCCAAAATAAAAGAATTAATATCTGTCACAACTGCTCTGCTGTTTTCATTTAGCCTTAATTCTCGTTGCGGATCAAAAACAGCTTTAATAGTATTAATAGCTTTTTCAATAGAGTTCGCTGGAAAATTAGAATCATTTTCCAAGTCTCTCTTATATTTCGTTTGAAATAATATCACATTAAGTTGATAATCTTCTCCACTTTCAACATAAGCTGCATCAAATCCACCGTCATCTCCACCATCTGTCAAATACTGTATCGCATTTGATATATCAGTTTCGAGATATGCAGATATTGCTATTAATAGGAAAGCCTTAGATTTTTTCCTTTCCTCATCAGTAACATCATTAAAATATTCTGGATTTGCATTAATTAAGTTAATAATCTGATTATCTACTAATTGCTTAGAAATATTCATATTCTTAATTTCCCTTTCAGCCTAGTCAAAAAATTGATATGTATTTAGTTTAACCTAAATAGTTGCTTATGACAAATGTTTACTGCGATTTCATATAACTAAATAAATATTTCCCACCGTTTCCCCACCAAAACTAAATATACGTTTTAATAAACAAAATACACCTCCAAAACCAGTCTAGTGAACAATGGCTATAAGCCTTTATTCCAAAGTATTCTCGATAATGAGAATTGTATTTTTTCATATCATTCTATATTTTCATTATCCAAAACATCTCTTCAAAAGCCCTCTGAAGCCTGCCCTATAGCAAATAGGGGAGTGCTAGTAGTATTATTCTTTATATAATGAATATACTCCTCCTATCTACTCCCAAGTTTAAAAGCTGGATAATTTAAGTCATCTGAAACGCTGGCATAGGATTTAGCTTGTGTAGATTTAACTGGTGTAACCGGTCGATTTTTTCTTTGATTTTATCGTCCTCACATATACCTTCACGAATATATTTGTCTAGTATTGCATATGTGAATCCGAGATTATCTTCATCTGATTTGCCACATAAGCCGTCAATCGGTGTTTTATCTACAAACTTTGAAGGTAGCCCAAGTTCTCGACCAACGGCCTTAACTTCGGTTACAGTGAGGTTAGCAAGTGGGCTGAAATCTCCTGCCCCATCTCCGAATTTAGTGGCATATCCTACCCAATCTTCACTGAGGTTACAGGTGTTTGCCACACGCCCGCCCACAATTCCCGATACAGCATATAGCACTGACATGCGAATACGTGCAGGTGTGTTGAAGGTGGCAATATTGTTCAGCTTTAAACCAGATTTCTCTATTTCGGTGTATAGTTCATTCACCGAATTTTTAATATCAACTTCAATATTGGGAATATCTAGAACTTTGCAAAGCTCCCGTGACACATTAATGTCGTGCTGTTCACCTTGAGGCATAAGTACACCTAATACTCGGTCTTTACCAAGAGCTTCTACACATAGTGCCGCTACGATAGAGCTATCTTTACCACCGCTAATGCCTATAACAGCCTTTGTGTCCTCAGAACCATTATTCTTAAAGTAGTTTTTAACCCAAACTACTAATTCTTCTTTGATTTTTATAGAATTAAACATATTAGTTTGCATCCTTTCTATATAGTACAACATTATGGTGTACAAAAATTTCTTCTAACATAGCGTAAACCTTATTCCAGTCGCCCCCTCCACGATGACAACCCATTAAATAAGGCATAGCCAAATCTGTCCTGCACAAAAAGGTTGCAGATAACCTTACCATCAGGGCACTTAACGGGTAGAACTTTACCAAGTAGCTTCCCTTCATTTTTTGTGCATAAAAGTTTGTATTCTTCATAAACCTGCCTCAAATAAATCTCCTTCAACTATCCTGACCATTAAAAACCTCCATTGTGTAATATGTTTCGTATCTCCATCAAGGACTGTTCTTTAATCATTTTACCGTTTCTAAATATAGGTTCTAATAAATTTTGCTCGACACTTGTAATGGTGTTTGAATCAAACCCATCATTATAATCAAGCTCTCCATTTGTATTGCGGTAAACTGCACACATTCCACGCTGTGACTTTTTAAAGTTGCCAGTATCGGTTTTGGGGTCTTTGAAAATCTGTATGGGTTTACCATTCACCTCACAGTAAGTCGCTTTAATGGCAATGCCGAAAGTATCTCTGGTATAGGGTTTTAATTCATCGTCCTGTTCCAAGCATTGCATAGAAAAACTGCCAACGCCAAGCAGAACATTGCTACATGAAAATCCGTTCTCTACAAGGATTTTATAGATGCTTTCTGCTCTCTGTGGTGTAATACTGTCACCATAAATCACTTTTATATGAGAGTCAAGAACCTTAAAACCTTTAGAATTTATAGTACCACCAAATTGCTCCCACAGGTGTTTAACGGTATCAGTGGTGATTTCTACTGGGTCACCGCTGTCGCCACGTACTCCGATATATCCGCCATGCCGCAATATATCTTCTTTACATTCAGGCAGGATATTATCAACCATATTCCAGTAATCATAGCTGTCAGACACCATGCTGAAGCCATTGTTTGGGTAAATTTCATTTAGTAATCTTTTTACCATAGATATTTCGTCACCATCAACAGCATAGTTACTGTTCATAACAGAATGTTCAGTGGAAATGGCACCAAAGGCTACACTGTCTTTTGTACAGTCACAGTTATAATAGTTTTCAAGATACAAAATTGCTGGAACAGTTGCAGTATTGAGAAAAGAGAGACAAAATCCTGCGCTGGATTTAATTGCGCTTTCGCAGCTTTCCTGCCCACGCATACTGAAATCCCCTAAAGCTCGGCTACGGTCAATGTTATCATCTACACTGATATCAAAATATTTGTTTACAATCTGCCTATAGCGGTATCCTACATTCGCAGAAACTTGTGCGTGCCATAATGAACAACTAAGTGCAGTTTCCAGTGTATTGACTAGCCAAGCAAAATCTTCGAGTGTATTGGTAATTTCGAACATAGGCACTTTAATCGGAACTCGTGTGCCTTCTGCAACCGCTTTGATTTCGATAGGTAAATAACCTAAATCGTGAAGTGCTTCAATTTTATCGTAATTAACAATGTTTTTGCCTAATGTGTTGTCTATAATGCGCTTATACTGCGAAATAACTTTCTCTTTCGGCTTGTTAAAAAAATTATCATTAAAAGAATCTATAAGATATTCTTTGATAAAACCTTGTAATCCGAACATTACAAGCTTATCCTCGTCATTTAATCGGGACATACGAGGTGTGTAATAGGAAACAATTTTGGTTATGCCTTTTGGATATTGTTCATTATGGGTAGTTTTATAAAAATCCAGCAATAATAATGGGTTTATATTAGTCATTATTTTCTTCTCCTATCATTTCTAATAATGGGTGTTGCCCTGTAAAAATGCTTTTGGTAGTATAGATTTTTTCAATAAGGCCGCTGCCTATTAACTCACCTTTAAGAATTGAATTTTCGCAATGTGAGATATATAAATATATTTTATCTGCACCCAGCTCTTTAAGTTTCTTTGCTGAATGAAGGAAAGTGCCGCCAAAACTTGAAATGTCGTCTACAATGAGTGCCTTAAATGGTGTTGAAGGTATCTCTCCGTGAACATCTAACCCCAAGATTTTGCCTGTACTCCATTCACGCTTCTTAATACCGAAAGCACACGGGAAGTTCAGTAACTCTGAATATCTTTTACAGCTACCTTCGTCAGGATAAAATATTATATCACTATCAGTATTAAGCAATGTTTTTGTCAGTTTAGTAATAATAGGGGATATATCTTCTGAAACTACGTTATTTAGTAGTGCCAATGAAACATTTGAGTGTGCATCACGAACAATAACCTTATCAAATTGCAAAGAGTTTATGAACGTACAAAAATATTTCAATGTGAATACCTCGGGCTGATTTTTCACTCTATCCATTCTGGCATGTGGAATATATGGCATTTTAAGAGTAATATGCTTTGCTAAGTACCGCTCCCTTAGATGCATTGTAATAAAATATAGTACCATTTCCTCATCTTTTTCAAACAGCCACTCAATTATCACTTCTTGATTATCAACCGACAAATCCAGTCTTAAGGTTTCGTCTGGAAAGCGATTGATTTCAAGTAGTTCTCCGTTGATTATAAACATATTCTCAGCTCCTATTCGTTAACCAGATTAACTTGGCACATTTTCATGGTAAGTAACGCTGCTTTATGACTTTCAACTGTAACTCCTGCACAGCAACTTGCGTCTACAGTAACATTCATCTCCGGAAAACGAGCTTTTAGAATAAGTGCATTTGAAACCACACAAATATCTGTGCAAAGCCCACAAAGTTCGATTTCATCTAAATCATTGGATATATCGGCAATATGCTCTGCTAGTTCGATTGAACCAAAAGAGGTCTTATCAATAACCTCACATCCAGATATATCAAGTTCGGTGGCAATTTCATGTCCCTCTGTTCCAAAAATACAATGTTCCACAGGTAAATATTTACCTTCCTGTGTCTGCAGATAATTGTTGTAATGAGTATCACGAGTAAAAATGATTTTTTCGTTTGCTTTTTTAGATTCTTCAATTTTTGCCTTAACAGCTGGCACAATTGCTTGAGCCTCAGGTGAACCTAGTGCTCCTTTGATGAAATCATTTTGCATGTCTATAACAACAAGTAGTTTTTTCATAACATATACCTCCAATTTTTTATTTAATTAGCTTTGTGAATAGTTTTGCAGGTCTATGGCCTTTATCGCCA
>JAEWST010000149.1 GCA_023398105.1 Bacillota bacterium
GAAACGCCGCTGATTGTAATAGCTTGAAAATATAGTTAGTGCAAACATGGTGGATTTTCAAGCTCCAAAAACCACAAGTGGTTTTTGACGGTGTATTTGTACATCGAAAAATTTCATTTTGAATCTAAGCGTTATAACAATATTGTTTGTAAATAGATAAAAATTCATTCTCAATAAAAATATAATTAAGGATTATGTTATTGTTATTAATTGGAGTTTTGTCTTCCTTGATTTAGATTATTAGACATTATTTGTATCGGAAGATTATATTTTCAGCTTTATAATTTTTAGAAATATTACTATTATATGAATAAATTGATCTCACAATTTGTATTATGTCTTAGAATAGTAATAATATAAATTATGCTGAAACTTATATAAATCAAGTCAAATTGACAATTTACACCATATAGAATATAATACTAACACTGCTAGTATTTCTATCTTTATCTACATCTTTATCTTAATAGTTATGAGGTTAAAGCTTATTTGTATAATGAATTTTTGTTGTGAGAGGCTACTGTTTTTTTACATAATAATATATTTAATTGAATAGTTTATTTGTAGTTGGTAAATTATTAAGAAAAAGAGTCAAAGTCACAATAAACTAAAGTAGATATAGACATAGCTGATAATTTATTGTTTGTTTTATACTAATTTGACAAAGAACCCTTAGCAAAATTTCGGAGGTAGTATCATTGCTATACCTTTACAAAACAAAGGTTTTAGCAAAGCAATTCACTAAATTTTTGACCCAAAGTTGGGCGTAGGAGGTTAATATGTGGTTTTCGCAGTCACAAGATGAAGTATTAAAAAAACTTGATGTAAATCCTTCAAAGGGTCTATCAAGTGCAGAAGCTAAATCAAGGCTTGAAAAGTACGGAGAGAACAAACTTAAAAGCAAACCAAAGAAAAGCTTGATAGCACTATTCTTTTCTCAGCTTAAAGATATGCTGATTTATGTTCTCTTAGGTGCAGCATTAATTACAATGATTATAGGAGAATATACCGACTCCATAATAATCCTATTAGTTGTTATTTTGAATGCTGTAATTGGCGTAGTACAAGAATACAAGGCAGGAAAGGCTATAGAAGCTCTTCAGAAAATGACAACTCCAAAAGCTGTGGTAAGACGTGATGGAGAAGCAAAAGAAGTTAATTCTGAAGAAATAGTTCCTGGTGATATTGTCATTTTAGATGCTGGTAGATTTGTGCCTGCTGATTTGAGACTAATTGAAAGTGCAAATCTTCAGATCGAAGAATCAGCATTAACAGGAGAGTCTGTTCCATCAGATAAGGATTCAAAATCAATTTATGAAGATCCTAAAACACCTATAGGTGACAAGTCTAATATGGCTTTTATGTCAACTCTAACCACTTATGGCAGAGGCGAAGGTGTTGTTATTGCAACTGCAATGGAAACTGAGATTGGTAAAATAGCAAAAATACTTGATGAAGACAATGATGAAATGACTCCTTTGCAAAAAAGATTGGAAGAACTTGGCAAAGTACTTGGATTTATTGCAATAGGCATTTGTGTTGTTATCTTCATTATTGCATTAATTCAAAAAAGAGACCTCTTTGAAATGTTCTTAACCGCTATCAGCTTGGCAGTTGCTGCAATTCCTGAGGGTCTTGCTGCAATAGTTGCTATTGTGTTAGCACTTGGCGTCACAAAAATGTCTAAAATCAATGCAATAGTTAAAAAGCTCCCAGCCGTTGAAACTTTAGGCTCTGTTAATATTATTTGCTCGGACAAAACAGGCACACTGACACAAAACAAGATGACAGTCGTAAAGCATTATACCTTTAATAAGCTTGAAGATGTGCCTGCAACTGAATCAGGTCTAGAAGCTTCAAGTGACAAGGTAGAACTGATTAAATCCCTTGTGTTATGTTCAGATGCAACCTACGAAAACGGACAAGGCACGGGAGACCCTACTGAAATTGCTTTGATTATTTTGGGTGATAAATACCAACTATCAAGAAGTAGCTTAAATTCAAAGCATAACAGGGTATCTGAAAAGCCATTTGATTCAGACAGAAAACTAATGTCAACCTTAAATAAAGAAGAAAATGGATACAGAGTCCACACTAAAGGTGCAATAGACAACCTGTTAAAAATTTCCAACAGTGCTCTTGTAGATGGCAAAATAGTTCCGTTGACTGATGCCATGAAGGAAAATTATTTAAAAATTACTGAGCAGATGTCTGATTCAGCTTTAAGAGTGCTAGGTGTAGCATTTAAGGATACAAACAGCATTATAGAGCCTGATGCTATGGAGCAGGATTTAACTATATTAGGTTTAGTTGGAATGATCGACCCTCCAAGACTGGAAGTTAAAGCTTCTATTGCAGAAGCCAAAACTGCTGGAATTACACCTATTATGATTACAGGAGATCACAAAAACACTGCAGTTGCAATTGCAAAAGAACTGGGAATTGCAGATTCAATCGAGCAAAGCTTGACAGGTGCAGAAATAGATGAAATATCAGACGAGGAATTCTCAAAGAATATTAATAATTATAGAGTGTTCGCAAGAGTTTCTCCTGAGCACAAGGTTAAAATAGTAAGAGCCTTTAAGTCCCACGGTAATATTGTTTCTATGACAGGTGACGGCGTAAATGATGCTCCATCCTTAAAATTTGCTGATATAGGTGTTGCTATGGGTATCACTGGAACAGATGTTGCTAAAGGTGCAAGTGACATGATTTTAACAGATGACAACTTTACAACTATCGTTCATGCTATTGAAGAAGGCAGAAATATTTATAATAATATAAAGAAGGCTGTCATTTTCCTATTGTCCTGTAATTTAGGTGAGGTTATAACAGTATTTTTATCTATTCTGTTCTTCTGGCCTGTGCCTTTGCTGCCAACTCAGATTCTTTGGATAAATCTAATTACAGATACTTTACCAGCTATTTCGCTTGGAATTGACCCAGGTGACAAGGATGTTATGAAAAGGAAGCCTAGAAATCCAAAGGATAGCTTTTTTGCAAACGGTGCAGCCTTTAACGCAATCATGGGCGGAACACTAATAGGTATATTAACCCTATTGGCGTTCTATTTTGGGTTACATGAACACGGATATGCTTTAGGTTCAAAAAATATACCTGAAGATGTTTTGACATACGCTAGAACAATGTCCTTTGTTGTATTGGCAGCATCCCAGTTATTTTATTCATTATCAATGAGGAGTGCCACTAAGTCCATATTTAAAGTCGGATTGTTCACAAATAAGTATTTGATTGGTGCTATAATTGCTGGGTTTATTCTACAGCTGGGAGTCATATCCATACCTTTCCTTGCTAATGCCTTTAAAGTGCATAACTTAAGTGTAATGGATTGGGGAATTGTAATTTTATTTGCTCTAATCCCTCTAACAATTAATGAACTGTATAAGCTAGTAAGGTCTTTAATAAAAACTAAATCAGAAGCATAGAATTTTTGAGCTGAGCAAAGAAAAATTCTTGTAAATAGGGTTGCCACAAAATTAATTTTTTGTGGCAACCTTTTTTATTTCCAAAAAATCTAATCAATTAATTATTCGACTTTACATTAAAAAGATAAATTTAGTAAAACAGATTGCTATTCAGACAGTTAGTATAAATTATTAATTCAGCTCTCCTACATAAAAATTCTATTGTGTTGCTGCTTATCAATGGTTTGTTGCCGAAATACAGGAACTAGGATCGGCAAAAAAACTTGGAGCGTGCTAAACGATAGCAAACATGAATGAATATTGCTTTTGAACCTAACAAAAAAGGATAGTAGCTTATTAAAAGCCAAACTATCCTTTAGTTATCTTATATCTTTTAGAGTCAACTCCAATGGAGTTTAACTTTTAAGCATTGCAACTCATTGAGTCTCAATACTGCTTACCATCTGTTTCCGCCACCGAAGCCTCTGTTTCCGCCACCGTTTCCGCCTCTGTTTGATCTCTGTTGCTTTCTAGCTGCTCTGCAATCAGGACATCTTTGTGGTTCGTTTTCGAAACCCTTCTCTTTGTAAAATGCCTGTTCACTTTCTGTAAATGTGAAAGTAGCACTGCAATCCTTGCATGTAATAGTCTTATCTGCCATTTGTATATACCTCCTAAAATTTTTTGGGATTTAAAAATCTCTGAGTAAAGCCCGCTCTTAATAAAAGGAGGTTTGTTCAAAAATAAATAACCCATTAGTTATATAACTACTTTAGTAAGCATAACACATTTTAATTATATTTGCAATCCACAAATAGAAATATTTCCCACAGATTTATTTTTTATGTTATTAACTCAACTTTCGGATGAAAAGTCTATCTATGCTCAAGTTTACAAATGGCTTGTTGCCACGTAAACCAGCTTATTTTATATAATTATTTATCTTTTCATTTGATAAGTTTAAACACCTACAATTCAACTGGGAAAGTTGAATTATTAATCACAATCTTAATATTGAAATTAACTTTCTTACTTCTACTGTGTTACTTCAAAAGTATTGTCAAAGTCAATTACTATCGGCTAAATATCCGATTATATTGGACGATAGTTTGGGTTTGAGGCTAAAGCCTCCTAGAAATCATAAAACAAATTCAAACCCCAACTGCATTAAATGAATTATTCGTCTAAAAGGTGAAGGCTTGAATCGTAATTGACTTTAGTCAACCTTATAATACCCACCTTTTTCCATAGCAATATGTCTCGACTCATAGGGCATATTATCTATCGTCAAAACAACTTTATCGGAATTGTAATAATGACCTAAAGTGTTTACGATACTTTGAATTATCATTTTTTCATATAATGCACCAACTTTTATTTCTTCTAAAAAAGCATTATTTAAATCAATATATACAATATTATCTTTGTTTATATATAAGCTATTAACCTCCGTATTAGTTGTAAATTTATCTCCTGCCTTATCCTTAATCAACTCTTTGTATACATTTTCTAATACCTGCTTTGTTATATCATTAGTCTTAAAAATCACTTCTTTCTTTTGATAAACAATTTTGTTTTTATTAGCATCGGGATAATAAAAATTGATACTCTGTATAAATGATGCATTTTCCTCAATTTTACTAAGAGAAGAACTAATTTCAGCCTCCCCAGAGTTAAATACAACTTTTACCAATCCTATGTTTTTTGCATAATAATTAATAGTTTTTCCATTTGAATTGTCAGTAGTCACCTCAATAGCTTTATAGCTACCTGAAGGCGTAGTAATATCAACAGAATTATTAGTTATGGTTCGTACACTCGAATCCTTTAATGTCCAAGTTGTACCCTTTACCAAAGGTTCCATCAATAGAATTTCATTTGCACCTCCAGCTGCTTCCAAATAGTTTTCTCTAAAATATGTCTCACCTCTGGAAATTAATTGAGTAAGCTTGCCATCCTTTATCTGAAGCACCTTTACTGTTTCTGTGCCGCCATTATTGATTCTTTGCTGAACCTTATCTGCTGAAGTATAGTCAATATATACATTATAAGCAGCGTATTCATTGCCTTTGCCTTCATATATATACTTGACGTTTTCTTTTATAGGAAAATAATCCTGTACTTTCGCCTGTGTTTTTAAACTATTATTTTTTGCACAGCCTGAAATGAGAGCAATAAAGATAACTATAGCGAAAATCGAAATATATTTTTTCATAATAAATAACCTCCACGCCAAATTTGAGCAAAAAATAGTGAAACATAAGTTGAAAGCAATGATTTAGCATAGCTAAAATATTCTTTTCTTAATATTTTAAGTAGTATACCCTTATTTGTTCAAAAATAAATCAAAAACAGCTCCCTTTTATTACAGGAAGCCGCTTCTAAAAATTTATGTATATTTATATATGTTATTGAATACCGTTACTTATTTCAATTCTTTTTCTTGCTCTCCTTCTGCTTTGATTTTATCTACTTTTTCTTTAATAGCCTTTACCAGTGTATCTTCAGGTACATTATCATTAATAAACTGATAATTATTTGTTCGTTTGGTTTTACCATTTGAAATAATTATGTTTCCCTGAAGAGGATTGATTAGTGAGCAAGGACAATACCACTCAAAATCTTCATAGCTTGCTAAAAAGAGGAGGTGCCGTTCACCGAGCTGAAAATAATTTGATCCTGCTTCTGATTCTAAATAATCTACACCGTTATAGTTTCCTCCATATTGCTTTACTTCAACAATATCTCCTCGCTTTATATTACCTTTAATTGCTTTATCAACTCTGAATTCGGAAACAGTATAGACTGAAGTCTCATTATTACGAGATATTCGTAATTCTTCAGGCACATTAACCTTGATAACCTCACCGACAAGAACTATATCTGCTCTTTTATCAAGCTCTTCATAATTATTGTAATACATATATGAACCTGAAGCAATTAGCCTATTTAATGATTTGCTTGGTTTATTATTACTTAAGTCAACTATTTCGCCAAAAGATACCTTTGTAAAGACATCAGTAGACTGCATATTATATGCTATTAAAGATATCATAATTATTGTTGCTATAGCTATTAGCGGTATAATTAGTTTTTTAGTTTTTAACATTGACATTCCTCCTAATTAGTTCTTTGACATTCTCTCCGTAACTGCGTATTAATATAGACATAATTTGTATATAATTATGAGTTTTGAAAAAAACATTTTATCTATGTGGTCTATAATTTGCTATTTGGGATAGTAAATCTTGAGTATTTTGTATTTTTTTTAGGTCTGTCGTGTAAGCTAAAAGCAAAATAACATTCATATATACTTGATAAAATATAAAATAATCTGATGCTCTAATTACATTGTATTCTTCATATAAACTAATTCCACCATGACTATATTTATTTCTTATATTTCTGTATATTTCATTGAGTATCTCATTTAATTTTCCTTTATTTTTAATCAAATCTATGTTTATTATATTTTGATCTAAAAAACATCTTATTCTCTTCGAAGCAGGCGGAAACTCTTCATTAATATTCTTAAGAAAAATTAGTTGTAAAAAAGCACTCATTTTAAGTATTCTTTCAACAGAATGAATTTCATTTAACAAATGATATAATGATTCAAATAACTTAATAACTTAATAATTTTTAATTTTAATTCTGAATCCATTTTATAAAGCTCATTAAAAACCTTTGTTCTTTTTTCCAACAAAAAATTAAAAGAAGAATCAATTTAAAATATAAATCCTTAGAAATATCATTATCATTTACATAACCATTTGATGTTAAGTAAATCCCCATTCCTTCTTCAAACTCATGTACATTATTTTCGCTAATAATAATTCTCTTTGAATCCCTATACCCTTTGTATTCATAGTATGTCAAGTAAATCAGTCCTATCGCTTGCTTTATTAACATTAGTGCAATAGATAAATTGTTGTTACATTTTTCTTTCCAAAAATGAGATACATCACTTACATCAACATATGCAATTATATTTAATTTTGATAAAACATTTCTGTTTTTAACAAATGGCATTAGATTTTTAACCGTCTCGTAATTTATATTCTTTAAATTATAAATAGTCACATATCCTATATTCAATTCATCATCAATATTTAAGCCCGTTATAGGAAAAATAAATTGTGAACTATCATTTTTATCAAATTCATAGTTATACTTCACAATTTGGGGAAACATAAAAGTCATATTTACCTACCTCAAATCAATTGATATTATACATTTTGTTTAAATAAATAAGATTGATATCAACCACTTATACAATAACTTATTGAAATTATATCATATATTATATTTATTAGCATATTTTGATTTAAGAATTTTTAACACTAATGGTTGTTATTTACTTATAAACTTTTTTCTCTAAAAGTTCCATGTGAACATATACTTTCGGTCATTCTTTATAATTAAATCACTGGAGAATCTGTTTAGTCCCATTTCATACAAAACAAAAACATGCAACCTAATTGATTACATGCTTTGTTTTTTATATATTTCTGTTTTAATTATCAGTTCAACTTTCGCAGTTGAAAATTGTAGGTGTGGGAGACTTATCAATGGAAAGTTAGGTTAAAAATAATTGCATGAATTAGTTGGTGAGACGAAGTTTTTTTGCTGGAAAACCGACACGATGTCGGTTTTAGCACACTATGAACCATGGACGGTGAATGTGTGCGACAGCAAAAACACTTCGATGAACCATTACTAATTCTAGCAATTATTTTGGCAACAAACCATTGATAAGTCTCCTGCACCGATAGATTTTATGTGAGAAAGTTAATTTATCACCTTATATAGACAAAAGACTGAGGAGCCGCCTTTATTCCATAATAGGACAATTCCTTTGGGCTTTCGTATTTTACAATATCCTTTAGCTTATAGGCTATAGCTTTTTCTCTTCCGTTATAATATTTTTGAAAAAAGCTCTCGTTTATTCCCGAATTTTTACTTGTTTTTTGCCATACATCGGTTGGGCTTCCTTCCAACACTTCCTCAACAACGGCTTCACCTACCACTTTCATTACAGGAGCTGTTGAATATATTATTATTTTATCAATACTTTCCTTACATTTTTTCTTACGGAATTCATATTTTTTGGTTCCATTAAAAATATTTTCAACATGCTCAGGATTAATCGATAATAATATCTTGCACATTTTTACCACCCATTTCTAATATACGTTTAAATTGCTCTTTTTACAATTCCAAGCAATACATAAAAACAGCATAGCCGCTTATAACGACTATGCCGTAAAAAATGTTTATTACGCTGTAACTATATCTTTAGCTGCTTGCAAGCCAAACTTCTCAACAGCATGTTCACGCATCTTGTATTTAAGAATCTTTCCTGCAGCGTTCATTGGGAATTCGGTAACAAAATCAATGTAGCGTGGAGTTTTGTGTTTAGCCATATGAGAGCGAATGTAATCCTTAAGCTCATCCTCAGTCAATTCAACGCCTTCCTTCAAAATAACGCACGCCATTATTTCCTCACCGTACTGTTTGTCTGGCACGCCTATAACCTGAACATCCTTTACCTTTGGGTGCGTATATATAAAGTCTTCAATCTCCTTAGGATAAATATTTTCACCGCCACGAATAATCATATCCTTCATACGACCTGTGATTTTGAAATTGCCGTTTTCATCACGCCTTGCGATATCCCCAGTATGCAACCAGCCATCCTGGTCTATAGCCGCTGCCGTTGCCTCAGGCATTTTGTAGTAGCCCTTCATAATATTGTAACCTCTGGCAACAAACTCACCATCCACATTGTCTGGTAAATCTTTTCCTGTTTCAGGGTCAACAATCTTACATTCTATTCCTGGCAATGCCCTTCCAACTGTACCAACTCTCACCTCAACTGGATCATCAACACGGCTCTGAGTACATCCAGGTGAGGATTCTGTCTGTCCGAATACAATAGTAATCTGAGACATGTTCATTTTTTCAACTACATCCTGCATAACCTTTA
>JAEWST010000074.1 GCA_023398105.1 Bacillota bacterium
TATAAGTGGCGGGTAGCACTTTGGTTATCAGGCGGTGAGAATATCTCCCGCCTCGATGAAACGCCGCTGATGTAATGAAATTTTTCTACAATCGATAAATTTCATTTTGAATCTAGGCGTTATAAAAAATGTGATGTTATTCGCAAAACTTATGTTTTGCTTAACATATAAATCCTAAATAACAGTTATAACAAGGAGGGCTTGAAATGCCAAATTATTTATCACCAGGAGTTTATGTAGAGGAAGTATCCAGTGGAGTGAAACCTATTGCTGGTGTGGGCACATCAGTAGGTGCTTTCATTGGTCTTACTGAAAAAGGTACCGTTGGTAAAGCTACATTGATTACTAATTGGAGCCAGTTTGTGAGTGAATTCGGAGGATTCATTCCTAGTGCATATTTAGCATATGCAGTATACAATTTCTTTGCAGAAGGAGGTACATCCTGCTACGTTGTAAGAATTGCTTCAGAAGATGCAAAAACAGCTACTTATACTGTAAAAGATAATAGTGAAGAAGCTGTTGACGTGTTTGAAATTTCTGCACGTTCAAAGGGAACATGGGGTAACCGTATATCTTTTGAAATTGGAAAAGCAACTAATTCGCCTGACAGTGAAGCAGATTTAAGATTTAAACTGGTAATTAAGTACAAAGAGTTATTTGATGATGAATATACAGGTGACACTGAAGGTGAAATAGTTGAAGTTTTTGATAACTTACTAATGATTAACATCGAAGAGAAAATCAACGAAGTTTCGTCATTTGTAAAAGTAAGAGTTCTTAGAGACTTGGCTTCACTTGAAGAAATGGAAAGAGTTCCTGTTTATAATGACTCAAAAGAGGACATAGCAATTAATCTTAAAAATGGTGCAGATGGAAGATCCGCAGTTAAGGATTATCTGAATGCAGAAACTGGCATTCATGCATTTGATATTATAGATGAAATTAATATCATGGCTGCACCTGATGTTGCAGATTTACCAGGAGGTCGTGACATTATTATTGAAATGCTAAATTACTGTAAGCTAAGAGGAGATTGCTTCTTTGTTGCAGATGCTCCACATGGCTTATCAGCTACAGGTGTAAAGGAATTTAAAGAAGGAATAGGAGACTACTTAGGTACTAATCCATTAAATTCCTCATATGGTGCTCTATATTATCCATGGGTATTTGTTAATGATCCATTAACAGGAAAGAGAAAGCTAGTGCCACCTTCAGGAGCTGTAATAGGTACATATGCATATGTTGATTCAACTCGTGGAGTTCATAAGGCTCCAGCTGGTACTGCAGATGGTTATCTTGATACTGCTGTAGGCATAGAGAGAATAGTAACTAAGGGAGAGCAGGAAATTTTGAATCCTTTAGGAATAAATGTTATCAGAGCACTTCCTGAGGGAATTTGCATTTGGGGAGCAAGAACACTTTCTTCTGATACAGAATGGCAGTATATCAACATCAGACGTTTAATGATGTATATTGAAGAGTCTGTAGATAAGGGAAGCCAGTGGGTAGTATTTGAGCCAAATGAACCAAGCTTATGGGGAAAGATAAAGAGAAATCTAACTGCTTTCCTAACAAGAGTATGGAGAGATGGAGCATTATATGGTGCTACTCAGGAAGAAGCATTCTTTATAAAGGTAGATGAAGAAAACAATCCTCCTGCTACAAGAGATGTAGGTCAACTTATCATAGAAGTGGGAATAGCTCCTGTAAAACCTGCAGAATTTGTAATTATCAGGGTTAGTCAAAAAACACTTGCTAAATAATGGTTTAATTAGCTTCTAAATGACCAACCAAACAATATTAGAATAAAGAGAGGGGATTAAATCCTATGGCAACTGGAAATAGAAAAGATCCATACAGAAATTTTAGATTTAGAATTGCAATTGATGGCATTCAAATTGCTGCATTCGCAGATGCAACTATTCCTGATACATCAACAGAAGCTGTTGACTACAGAGAAGGAACTGATGCTACACATGCAAGAAAGCTTTCAGGTCTTACAAAGTTCGGAAATGTTACTTTAAAAAGAGGTCTTACAGATTCAATGGAATTGTACAACTGGCGTAAAGCGGTTATGCAAAAGGGTGCTAATAAAAACAGAAAAAGCTTGTCCATTATTCTAGTGGATGAGGAAGGCAATGAAAAGGCACAATGGGATATTGTTGAGGCATGGCCTATTAAATACGATGTAAGTGCATTGAGTGCTAAAGGAAATGAAGTAAGTATAGAATCTATCGAACTAGCACATGAAGGTGTATCAAGAGTTAAGTAATTACATTTTATAGGCACTCCAAATATGTCTTAATTGAGATTTCAATTGAAATGATAAAATTCTACGAAAATTGAAGACATGGATATTACTATCATTATCAATAATTATTTCAATTATAAAGCGGTAGAAAGCTACTTAAGTGAAAGGATTACTTCAACTTTTTTGTAAGCCCTTCAACATAATAATATAGGCATCACAAAATTACAGTTGAAGTTGTTCCTTCACAAAAAAAACATACAAAACTAAATTATAAGAGAGGTTAACATAAATGGATATTTTACAAACAGAATTTAATTTTACACTACCAAAGGGATATGTTGATGAAACTGGTACAGTACACAAACAAGGAATCATGAGACTGGCTACTGCTGCAGATGAAATTATGCCCTTACGAGATTCTCGTGTTCAACAAAATCCTGCTTATTTAGCAGTAATACTCCTTTCTAGAGTGGTAACAGGACTAGGTACTCTTAAAATGGTTACACCAAGAGTTATTGAGGAGTTATATACTTCAGATTTTGCTTTTTTACAGGAGATGTATAACAGAATCAATCAAAATGGTGCTAATGTAATAAAAACAAAATGTCCAAAATGTCAGCATGAATTTGATGTTGAGGCTGAAACTCTGGGGGAATAACCGGCTACCCTCTCGATCGCCTCTATGAGGAGGTAGCCTTTTTAGCCTACTACTTGCACTGGGATTATAAGACGGTACTGGGCTTAGAACACTCTGACAGAGAACGCTGGTGTAAGGAAGTCAGTGAAATAAATAAAAAACTCAATGGAGATGAAAGTAAGAAAGACTTCTTCGAGGTATAGGAGGATATTGATAGCCATGAAGTATAGTACAGTAAATTTAGGAAGTGCAAGAAATAATTCTCCTGGAAATAGAAAGGATCCATATCTAGCACATAATTTTGTTGTTGAAATTCAGGGTATTCGAGTTGCGTCATTTTCAGAAGTATCAGGTTTGAGCATAGAAACTATGTTTGATACGCAGAGATTTGGCGGAGAAAACCACAGAGAATATAAATTTTTGACTTATACTAAATATTCTGATATTACCTTAAAGCATGGATTAATGGAAGATTTGTTTCTATGGGAATGGTATGAAAAGGTAGCTGAAGGGAAATGTGTTGGCGTAAGACGTAATGCATCAATATATTTATTGGATGAAAGCGGTAATCCATTAATGTGGTGGGATGTTTTAGAAGCATGTCCTATCAAATGGGAAGGGCCAACACTTAATGCATCTAGCAGTGCTGTGGCAGTCGAAACCTTAGTATTGACACATAATGGAATACATATGCATAAATAATGCTTATACTAAATAGCCGCATATGCGGCGTTAGGGCAAAGCCCGCAAATATTGTTCAATACTATGAGCTCACTGCGTAAGCGGTGGTATAAAATATGTCTTTTCTATATTTAAATGCGAAATAGTATTATAAGGATTGAAGCTTATGAAAAAGAAAAGAAATTTAAGGTCTGAAATACAAAAGCTATTAAGACCTGATAAAGCAAAAAAAATAAATGAGGAACAAACAGAATTACAAAAAAACGAATATGCAGAGCCTGATACTAAAGGACTCGCTGAAGGACATCCAAAAGAGCAATTAGAGACTGAAGCTGAGGAATCTGAAAGAGTAGAGCAAAAAGAGCAAGTAAAGCTTGAAGCTGAGGGATTGGCAAAAGTACAGCCAGAAGAGCAAGCAGAATTACAGATAAATAACCATATAAAGCTCGGAATAAACAATATAATGCTAAGCACAGTCAAAAATACAAGGTATGAGATACATATACAAATAAAGCCTGAAATAAATATCTCTATATTGTCTAAAAACCAACCATATGTCAATTTTACAAATAAGATAATGGGCAAATATGGTTTTGAAAGACTAAATAGTACATTCTCAAAATTGATATTTCGGCAATATCAGATGATGTTAAAGGAAGATAGAATAGAGGCAAATGCAGAATGTAATAGGATAATAAATAACTATAACAGTTTTTTTTATATCAATAGAACTGTATTCAATCTTATAGCTCAGTCAATAGTATCAATTAATACAAAAAGCAATAAGGAAGTAAGGGTTCCTTTTTATATATTAAAAAATCCCCTATTAAATTCTGTCAATGAGAGCAGTAATGGGAATGGATATGAGAAAGAAGCACTTAAGATACTGTCTAAAAGCTTTTCTAAGTCAGAGCAAATTAGCAGAAAAACAGAAGAAGAGAATTCTGTAAATTTGTTGGAAAATAATGTTGAAAATATTAATAATCTATTCAAGCTACATTATTCGCAAAAAGCTCAACAAAAGTTGATTGAGACACAAAAGGCAGAGATATTAAACAATACGGTTGATAGAATTACCAGAATAATTTTAGAACCTAAAAGTAAGTTTTTGGAAGCTCAGGCTATTGAGAAAAGAATTAAAACTGTAGACGCTAAGATACAAACGATAAATAGTGTTTTATATATATTATCTGATAAATCTAATAAGCCGTCAGCAAAAATACTTTATGACAGCAAGCAGCAATCCAAATTTAGAGCTTCAATTACCCAATTATCAGAGTCTATAAGCTTTGAAAAACGGAGTTTAAGCAATAGAACTTCCATTGGAAGCAACATTGAGATTATCAATACATGCAAAATTGGCAATACAGATGGAAACATAAATAAGGATATCAAAATAAGTGTAAATGGACTTAATTATTGGACTATATATGAAAAGGATAATGGAAGCAGCGATAGAACAAAAAATATAAGTAATAGCATATTTACTAATATTTATAAAAAAAATGGAATAACAAATTTAGCTATAAATAGAACTATTAATGGAAAAACCAATGGAAGTTCTAATAAAAATATAAAAAATAATGATATTACCAATAGGGCTTATAATGGGTTACTAAATACAACTATAAATAGAAACTCTATTGGGATTATACATAAAACAGTAAATATAAATACCGATAAGGTTATAAATAAATTAGAAAACACTGAGAGAGCTAAAGGGTATTCTCAATTCCCGTTGATGAAGAATAGCTTATTAAAAAATGAAGCACAAGTTGAACTAACAGAATTGGAAAGTACTGAAAAAGTTGAAGAGGGAAAGAAGAATAGTAAAAGTGAAAATATAAAAAATATTATTACCAATAGAATTGATAATGTGGCAATAAATACAACGATAAATAAAAACTCTAGTGGAGCAATAAATAAAGCCATAAATATAAATTCTAATGGGATTATAAATAAAGCAGTAAATATAGTCACCAATAGGATTACAAATAGATTAGGTAACACTGAAATAATAAACAGACATCCTCAATTTCAATTAATGAATAATAGCCTAGTAAATAATGAAGTGCAAGTTGAACTTGAATCACCAGAATTAGAAAGTGTTGCTAAGGATGAGGAGAGACAGCGAAATATTGCAAGTGAGGATATTAAGCAAAGTGAAATCATTCTCAATACAACTTTGACAAAATTAGCTCATACTCCAAAGACTAAGGCATTGCTAAAAAGTACACTATTGCAGTCAGATGGTGAGATTTCAAACATTTTCAAGAACTATTTAAATAAACAAAATATTGAAGGAAATGAAGAGGCAGCACATAAGAAAAATAACTATCAAAATAGAACAACATTATTAATACCTGCTGAAAAACAAGTTGTAAGAGCAAAAGGAACATCAAATATCACAGGGAAGCAGCTTTTAGATAGTAGCTTGATTTTAAGTAAGCCCCATATAAAAGAGACTCCAACAGCATCAGCAGAAGTACATAAAAATATAAATAACAAGGATGAACAAGTTTTTGCAAAAGCTGTTACCTCTTCAAAGCCACAGCGTAAATATAATCAAATAGAGGTTGAGGAAGTAAACCAAATTGCAGAAAAGGTTTATAAAATAATTGAAAAGAGGATAGCAATTCAAAAAGATCGGAGGGGACTGAGGTAATGGCTGAAAAAGCACAAATAATACCACTAGATGGTGGTGGAGCACCAATAAAAGTACTGTTTAATCCAAATGAATACACTCTCTCTTTTGAATCGACTTATAATGGTGAAGATTCAAATAAGCAATTCTATAAAACAGAAGTAGCGGATTTCAATGTAACACTATTCTATGATACATATGAAAAAGGCACAGATGTTAGAAAAGAAACCATACAAGTAACCAGTTTGTTATATCCATCTGTCGTAGGAGCTAAGACAATGAAACCACCAACATGTTTGTTTATTTGGGGAGGTTTTACTTATAGGGGAATACTTAAAAAAATAACCCAAAAGTATACTATGTTTCTTCCGACAGGAGTTCCTGTAAGATCAACTCTTGATATTACATTTGAGACTAAAGAGCTTGAAATGAAGGTAGAAGAGGATAAAGGCTTACAAGCGTGCAGAAAGCTATGGACAGTCAAAAGCGGAGATCGTCTTGATTTAATTGCAAATCAAGCATTGAGAGATCCAGCCCAATGGAGATATATAGCAAAACTTAACAAAATTTCCAACCCTTTTAGCTTTCCAAGCAAAAATGATTTTGGAAGGACTCTGGTAATACCGGATTTATAGGTGAAATAGAATGAGTGATGTTAGAGTAGCAAATTATAAAATAATGCTAAATGGTTCACCTTTTTCACCAGATTTATTGTCTGCAGTAGAAGCCATAACAGTTGAGGATGAAGTTAATCTTCCAGCAATGTTTTGTATTCAGATAAGTATGGTTGACAGTAATAAAGGAAAATGGAGAGGAATAGATTTAAAGTCTATAAAGCCAGGGGATAAAGTTGTCATTTCTATGGGAATTGATATTCCTGAAAATATGATTAGCGGAGAAATTACATCCTTATGTGTCAATTTAGGTAAGCATTCAATTTTAGAAATTAGAGGATATGATTTTCTGCATAAGCTTCGTATGGGTACAAGGAATAAAGTTTTTACAAAGAAAAAGTACAGTGATATTGCTTCTGAAATAGCAAAGGAGCATGGATTAACGCCAACTGTAGATGACTCAAAAACTGTTTACCCATACATTTTTCAGAATAATCAAAGCAATTATGAATTTTTATTAAAAAAAGCAGAATATCTGAATTATGAAATGTATGTTGAAGACAAAAAATTTTACTTTGTTAAATCCCGAATTTCTAAATCACCAGAAATACCACAGATGACCTATAGGAAAGAATATGATGAACTTAATCTAGAACTGAAGGTTCTAAGTCAGGGCAGTGAGGTTATGGTACGGGGATGGGATGTGAAAGAAAAAAAGGAAATAGAATCTACTGCTAAAAAGGGTGATGAAGCCACTAAAATGGATGGTAAGGAGTCTGGCTTTGAACTTTCATCAAAAGCTGTGGAAGCATCTCCAGTGTCTGTATGGGTTGAAAATTTGATTGACATGAATGAGGCAAAAAGTGCTGCTATAGCTCAATACAACAGCCTTTTAGATGAGTTTATTACAGGTGAAGGTAAGTGTTGGGGAGATTCACGTTTGAAGGCAGGTAAATCAGTTAAACTAATGGGAATAGATGAACGCTTCAGCGGAACATATTATATTGTTTCAACAATACATAACATCGACAAAAATGGATATACAACAATATTCAAGGTGAAGAGGACTGGAATATGAGTGATATAGGTGTATCAAATTTTACTAATTATATAAATGAAAATGGAAAGCTTTTTGGTGTCATGGTAGGAATTGTCATCAATAATGATTCTGCAAATGATTCTGAAAAGCCAGGACCAGGACTTGTAAAAGTAAAAATACCCTTATTGGGCATGATGGAATCAAACTGGGCTAGAATAGCTTCATTTATGGCTGGAATAGAGAGAGGTGCATTTTTCCTTCCAGAGAAAGATGATGAAGTACTAGTGGCATTTGAAAATGGTGATGTTAATAAGCCATATATTATTGGAGCTCTTTGGAACGGAAAAGATGCACCTCCAGATACCAACAGCGATGGAGAAAATAATACAAGAATAATCAAATCTCGTAGTGGGCACATAGTACAGCTTTTTGATAAAAAAGGAGAAGAGAAAGTTCTTATCAAGTCTTCAAAAGGACACATTGTTGAAATGAATGATGGAGAAGAAACTCTAAGTGTTATAGATAAGTCTGGTAAAAACTCAATTGTTATCAGTACTAAAGATAATAAAGTAACTATAGCCTCTGATAAGGACATTGAATTGAATGCTCCAAATGGAAAGATTGCAATGAGTGCCAAGAATATTGAGACTAAGTCGTCAGCTGACACCAAAATAGAGTCATCAGCAGGACTGGACATTAAAGCTTCTGCAAATATGACTGTCAAAGGAGCTACAGTAGCTATTAACTAACGCTAAGCAGGAAAATAATAGTGCATGTGTAGACACGGAAGTGAAAACAGGATGCTTTAAATATCATTCTAATTGAGTTTTTTTCAGTAAGACAACTAGAAAAGCGAACTAATAAAAATACATTGAAGGAAGGAGAATAGAAATGGGACAACCTGCTGCAAAACAAGGAGATCAAATAATGGCAACAGACACACATATAGTGCTGATTCCAGTTGGTCCAAGTACTGTTCCTACACCCTTGCCACATCCATTCACAGGAATAATTGATGGGGCTCTAAGCAGTGATGTGACAATTATGGGTAAGCCAGCGGCAACGGTGGATTCAACTGCAACAAATACACCAGCCCATGTTCCGCAAGGCGGACCATTTCAAAAACCGCCATCCAACAAGGGTACAATCAAAATGGGGAGTACAACTGTTAAAATCAATGGGAAAATGGCTGCAAGAAATGGTGATATGGCTATGACTTGTAATGATCCAGCAGATTTACCAGTTGGTAAGGTAGTTGCAGTTGGAACAGTTACAATTGGAGGCTAATGCGAAGTTTACATTTTGTACATACATAGTTCTCTTCGCATTTTTCGAGCAACAAAAACCACAAGTGGTTTTTAGCAGTGTATTTATGGAACTATTAAAAATAGGAGTACCTTTGAGAGTAGAGGTACTTAACTAAAAGCTTTACCAAATTTTTGTGTCCGCATGTGGCGTGGGAGGGTTATCAGCTCGAAAATTAAATTTGTACATACATAGTGCATTTTCGAGCAACAAAAACCACAAGTGGTTTTTGACGGTGTATTTATGAAACTGTCAAAAAGAGGCGTACCTTTGAGAGCAGAGGTACATCACCGAAAGCTTTACCAAATTTTTATGCCAAAATGTGGCGTGGGAGGTTGTTATGAAAGTTATTGATTTTTTAGGACAGGGATTAAAGCACCCAATTTCTGTAAAAAAGGCAAGAATATGTACTTCTGCAGGAAATGACTCTATCAAAGAATCAATTATACTCATTTTAGGCACTACAATAGGTGAACGTGTAATGCGGCCTGAATTTGGCTGCCGCTTGAATGAAATGGTATTTGCTTCTAATGATATGGGAACTGCAACATTAATTCAGAATTTTGTTGAAGAAGCTTTAATGAAGTGGGAACCACGTATTAAAGTTGATTATGTAACAGCAACTGTTAGGCAGGATAGTACAATTATGGATATTTTGATTGAATATACAGTTAAGTCCAGGAATAGTAAAGAAAATCTTGTTTATCCATTTTATCTAGAAAGTGTGGGAAAATAATGACGTATATTTTACCGAAAATTGACAAGCGTAGCCAAGAAGATTTGGCAGAAGAACTCAGGAGTCTGATACTGGAGTATTGCACTGAATTTGATAATATCAATGAAATTAAGTCAGACAAGCAGATAGATGCCCTTGTTCACATTTTTTCTAATATGATGGGACATGTAGTTGAGGCACTTAACCAAGCTCCAGATAAGAACTACACAACATTTTTGAACTTAATAGGAGTTAGCCCTACACCTCCGCGTGTTGCTAAAGCACCAATAGTGTTTAATTTAAAGAAGGACTATGGCAATGAAGGTTTTGTACCAGCATGTACAAAAATATCAGCACAGCCTGACAATCAGGAAGAGGTCATTTTTGAAACAGAAAGTGACTTGACAGTTATTAGAGCCAAATTAGTTAAGGCGGCAAGTGTTGAGCCAGTTGAGGATCAATGGAGCAATCTTGATTTTCTGTTTGAAAAAGAGCCAACAAAAAAAGAAGCAACGTTGTTTCTAGGAAACACACAGATGGTTCATCGTTTATACATTGGGGATGATTTGCTGGGTTTAGTTGGCTCAAATGTGAAACTAGATATGAAGCTAATTTTTCCTGAACAAAAAAAATTATCTGGAATAAAGAAATCTGCGTTGCTTCAAGACTCAATTAATAAGGGAATAAAAATTCAATGGTATTACTTTGATGAGGATGGAAATTCCAAAATTCTTACTCATTTAACTAACGAAAGTGTAGCAATGGAAGGAGAATTATCTGCTGAGAAAAATTCAGAAATCAGTGAAATTTGGTTGTCAGCAACAAATACATTCTCATTTCCTGCGATACCTGAAATTAAACCTAAAGAGATATCAAGCTATACCAAAAGCGGAGCACATCAAAGCTGGAAAAATCGTTGGATTTATGCTGAATTAAAAACTAATTTAACTGATGAGAATTTAATACCCTCAGTTGATAGTATAAAAATTGGAAGAACAATAACATCTGCTCAACTTAGCCCTGATTTGGCAATTTACAATAGTTATCCCCTCGATTTAACAAAGGATTTTAATCCCTTTGGAGATAAACCAGCATTTAATGATACTTTTTATATTGCAAGTGGTGAGGCTTTTTCGAAAAAAGAAGCTGATATTACAATTGCCGTTGATATTTCAAACACATCTAGCATAGATACCGAAAAAATAAAATTGGCTTTAGAATATTGGAATGGAAGCAAATGGACTGAAATAGGGTGTGTTGAACAAAAAGCAATAGTACAGATTGTTGAAGGACAGACTGGTGAGCAAAATGAGGATAAAAAAGAAGACCCAAGAGCTGCAATAGATAAGAAACCTATTGAAGACACAACTTATGCTTTTACAAATATTGGAAAAGGTCAAATGAAGTTTAATTGCCCAAATGATTTAAAATCGTGCATTATCAATGGTCAGGAAAATTACTGGATGCGCTTCAGAATTATCGAAGGCAACTATGGTGAAGATAGCAGTGTGACATATGAGGATGCAGGAAAAGTAGGTGAAGTAACTGTTCAAAAAGCTGTAATAAAAAAGGCTACTTTTAACCCTCCTCAAATAAAGGAAATGAAAATTCAATTTGAATATATGTCTTCGGAAGTAAAGATTCCTAATATGATAATTGCTGAAAATAACTTTATCATGTCTGATAAAACTGATGAGTGCTTAGAAAACGAACCTTTTAAAATCTTTACTGCCTGTGATGACACGGAACCGACTTTCTATCTGGCCTTTGACGAGGATATAAGCAATTTACCTCTTTCGCTTTTCTTTCCGTTGACAGGCGAACAGATTGGAGAAAAGCCAGTGGTTGCTTGGGAATATTGGAATGGTAGAAACTGGCTTACACTAAGTGTCAATGATGCTATTCGTGATTTTACCCGAAGAGAGATTCAGCAGATTAATATGCCTTCTGATGTGGAAAAGTGTGCTATTTTTGGGGCTAAACATTACTGGATACGTGCAAGATTGGAAGATGGAGGCTTTAAAGTATACCCAAAAATCAATGCAGTTTATTCAAATGTTGTATGGGCTGAAAATTCTAATTTATTACAGGGAGAAATACTGGGTTCGAGTAATGGAGAACCTAGCCAGACCTTTGTATTTTCACGCACTCCTGTTTTAGCTGGACAGCTTGTAAAGGTTCAAGAGACTTTGGGGCGAGATGAGTGGATAACTTGGGAGGAAGTACAGACATTTTCTGTCTCAAGAGCAGACAGCAGACACTATATGCTGGATTCTGAAAGTGGATTGTTAATCTTTGGCGATGGAGTTAATGGAATGATACCTCCTGCTGGAACCGACAACGTACGTTGTGATTATAGGCATGGAGGCGGAGCTGTAGGAAATGTAGGTGCAGGAGCAATATCAAAAGTATGGGACAATTTACCTGGTATTGATTCCGTAAATAATCCAGTTGCTGCCGATGGCGGCTTTGATCAAGAAGAGATTGAAGATGCAAAAACTAGAGGACCATATACTTTAAAGAACAGAGACAGGGGAGTAAGCTGTGAAGATATTGAGTGGCTTGTACGTGAAGCAGCACCAAAGATTGCAATAGTAAAATGCTTTCCAACAATGGATCGTGAGCTGGATTTTGCACCTGGAAAGGCTATTGTAATAGTAGTTCCAGAATATGACGACCCAAAGCCTGTACCAAGTCAAGAACTGCTAAATGAAATTGATGAATACTTATCAGAACGAATTTCAACAGTTCTGCTCAGAGAGAATGAACCAATGTTAGAGGTAATAGGTCCTGACTACATACGTGTAGGAGTTGAAGCAAATATTGCATATACTAACCCTACTTCTGGAAAAATCATTGAGGGACGCGTTATAGACAATTTGAAGAGATTTTTAAATCCTTTACACGGTGGACAGGACAGAAAAGGGTGGACACTTGGCAAAAATTTATTTATTTCAGAGATATGTTCAGAAATACAAAATACTCCAGGTGTTGACTTCATTAAAGATATTACGATTAAGGCATCTGTTCAATGCTACACATTAGATTTTGAAACCTTTAAAGAAGGAGCATACAGGCCTGCTATAAATTATCCTACATATAGTGCAGTAAAAAGCAGTGATAATAAAATAGTATTTGCATTGGCAAAAAAGCTTTTGGCGAATAAGGAAGTTAAAAACATATGGGCTAAAGGTTTTAGAGAAAATGATGAAATACTGCTCCGCTATAGAAATTATAAGTCTCAAAAGCTGGTTATTGTAGCTATAGACGGCGATGTTCTGGAATGTAAGACGGCTGATGAGGATGCATTAGAATATCATTATTGTAATTGTGAAGTAATAGAAAAACAAGCTTGCACATGCGGTTTTTACAATGGAGAAAAAGTATTTCCTGTAGGAACAGATATAGAAATAGTAGAGCCAATTGCAAAAGATTTGACTATACGTTCGTATATCATAAATGAAGTAAGAGGAAATCCATCAACCTTCTATATTAAGATGGCAGTGCTTGAAACAGGCGACAAAATATATTTAAGCCGTAATGATGAATATATAAATGCAGAATCTTTAAAAATTCGCCAAGTAAAATCAGAAAATATTTTCTTAGAGGAAGATGAAATTATTTATAGCGGTGTGCACCTTATTAATAAGGAACCTGCTCTAGTATTTCCTTATTTACAAGATGAAGATACAGGCATAGTCCATGATGTCTGCAGCATGAAACCCGAATGTCATTATGAAAAAATAGAAAAAGATGACAGAATATATTTAGAAAATATCAACCATATACCTGAAGAATTGAGATGTAAACACTGTTTACCTTTTGAAGATTAATAAATTTAGTATTATTGAAAGTTAATAAAGACTATGAAGGGAGGAAGAAAAATGTCAATTACAATACCAAATCTAGACAGGATGAATTTTGAAGAACTTGTTAAGGAAGCAAAATCTTTAATACCTATATATAATCCTGAATGGACAAATCATAATCTGTCAGACCCTGGCATAACCTTGATAGAATTATTTGCATGGCTTTGTGAAATGATGATTTATCGTATTGATCAGGTTCCAGATGAAAATTATACACATTTTTTAAATTTATTAGGTGTCAAATTAGATGATGGAGAAGATTTGTTATCAGGAATAAGGCGTGGTGTAGAACAATTATCAGAATGTACCAAAGCTGTAACTGCTGAAGACTTTGAAAAATTAGCAAGTGAAGCAGTTATGACAAAACCTGGAATTAAAGATGCTTTTCCTGAAATATCGGTACGTACAATTTGCTATACAAACCGCGATTTAGAAAACAGTAAAACAGATAATGTTGAAAAATTGGGTCATATTTCAATAATTCTAATTACCGCTGTAATAGATCAAATGAAGTTTTTAAAGGAGCACAGTGATATTAGAAATTATGTAAAAGAGTACTTGCTGGACCGTAAATTGCTAACAAGCCGGGTTCATGTTGTAGACCCTGAGTACCAAGAAATAAGAATTAATATGCAAATTGCATCAAATGATTTAAAAATTACAGATACAGTGAGAAAAGCAATTGAAGAGTATCTAGATCCAATTAAAGGTGGAGCAGACAAAAAAGGGTGGCCCCTTGGAAGAAACTTTTATAGTTCTGATTTGTACTATTTAGTTGAAGGGATATCGGGTGTTGAACACGTAATCAGATTGGAGCTTGACTCACCTACACTTGAGCCCTATCAATTAGTTAGACTCAAAGAATTAACCATAGAGGTAGAAAGTTAATAATAGCTAGCTGAAATAATGTAAATTGGTAAAAACAGTATTGCTAATGTCGAAATAGATAGGGGGTAAATGATGAAAAATCAGGAAATTAGTAAATATGTACAATATCTTCCTAGAATATATCATAAAGGCAGTGATGAGACCTATGAAGAGTATTTTCTTGGACGTTTTCTTAAGGCATTTGAGCAAATACTGACTGGTTCCACTGAAAAGAAGGATATAGTAGGAATTGAGACATTATTGGACAACTTTGAGCAGTATTTTAATCCATCTCAAACACCACCGCAATTTCTGGAGTGGCTGGCTGGCTGGGTAGCTCTTGATTTAGAAGAGACAGTTGAATTTTATGGAGATAACGACAAAAAACAAAAAGATCAGTTTCTAACTCAAATTCTTCCTCTAGATAAAAAAAGAGACACAATAAACCGAGATCTGATTGGAAGAATGGTGCAATTATACAAAAAAAGAGGTACAACAAAAGGTCTATTGGAGTATTTACAGCTTTATGCAGGCGATGAAACAACTATAACAATCAATGAGTTTGAAGAAACGGCTAGAATTGGAGAACAGAGGGAAATAGGTGTAAACACAATGGTTGGATATGCCAGCCCAACATTTTTTACTGTGAATACTATGATTCCTATTCATAGTAGAACTATGCTTCAAAAGAAAATTCAATTAATTAACAAGATAATTGAAAATGAAAAACCCTTTTATACAAATTATAAGCTAGTTGTTGAAATCCCGGCTATGCGTGTAGGAGCATATTCAAAGGTAGGAAGAGAAACACTCTTAGGTGGTATGCTAGAGGAATAAGATTTTAAATAACATTATGAGCATTCGGAGGACGTGACAAATGGAGGAAAAAGTAAAATCAAAAGAATTAAAAAGAATGCGCTATTTTGACGGACTCTTTTTAGACAAAGACGACTATAAGCTAGAACAGGATTATCAGAGAAGGCTTTTGCAGCTTCATAATCGCTATATGCATACCAATGGCATTGTAGCAGGGCTTGAAATCATACCGTCAATAGCTATGATAAATGAAAAAATAAAGAGTGATCCCAATTTCAAAATTGAACTAAGTACAGTTGAATGTAAAGTAGTAACTGAAGAAGGAGAAAAAACTTACTATGTACCCGAGGGTCTTGATTCAGAGAAATGTAGAGTATTTGTTTCTGAGGGTATGGCTCTAAATTTATTATCGGCTGAGGAAAATGAGGATTACGACGAAAATATAAGTCAGTCAATATACATTTGTAAGGAGCATCCTGACAGCGATATAAATCTTGAAGACTGTCCAGCTAATAAAGACATATTTCTTTCTGTAAGTTATTCGGAAGAGTATGATAAGAATGAACTAATTAGAGGGCAGGAGCAATATACAAATGTATGGGAGCGGAGTTGTATCAGCCATTCTCTAGAAAAGCCTCAAGATGAAACGAAGAATATAGTAATTGGAAAAGTGATGCTGGGTTTGGCTAAAAAGGTAACAGCAGAAACTGAAGTCAAAGTAGATGGCGATGATGAACTTAAAAATTATAGTACAAGCAAAACTACAAATGATACATTAAATGATGATACAGTAACATCTGAATTAACTGATAAGCATAAAGGCACTAAAACAGGTGAAATAGAGATAGATTTTACAGACCGCAATGGAGTCAAAACAACAACAAAAATATCAAACCATGATAATGCTGATGGAGTATCAAAAGAAATCAAAACAATAACAGGCAATAAGGAAAATAGAGTTAAAACAACTATAAAAACAGAAGAAGATAAAGTCAAAAAAACAGTTGAAACTATTACTGACAGTGATTTAAAAATTGCTGACACAAGTAATCTTAATACTGAAACCGATGGTCAATTAGAGGCTACTGATAGTAGTAAGGTGTTGTGGAAAAAAGAAGGCAGTACAATTGAGACATTTGATAAAGAAAACGATGTTTATACTAAAAAAACTAATTTTACAATCAATGAAGGAAATATAACAAAAGTTATTGATGAAACTTTAGAAAAAGAATTAATTAAAGAAATCGTAACAACAGGTGAAACAACAGGTGAAGTACCAGGTGAAACAACAGGTGAAGTACCAGGTGAAACAGCAGGTGAAACAGCAGGTGAAACACCAGGTAAAACAACAGGTGAAACAGCAGGTAAAACAACAGGTG
>JAEWST010000103.1 GCA_023398105.1 Bacillota bacterium
TAGCTAAGGTTATCAACGACAACTTCGGTATAGTTGAAGGTCTTATGACTACAGTTCACGCTGCAACTAACACTCAGAAGACTGTTGATGCTCCTTCAATGAAAGACTGGAGAGGCGGAAGATCAATCCTTGGAAACATCATTCCTTCATCAACTGGTGCAGCAAAGGCAGTTGGAAAGGTTATTCCAGAATTGAACGGTAAATTAACAGGTATGGCTTTCAGAGTTCCAACAGTTGACGTTTCAGTTGTTGACTTAACAGTTCGTCTTGAAAAAGCAGCTTCTTACGATGAAATCAAAGCAGCTGTTAAAAAGGCTTCTGAAAATGAATTAAAGGGTATCCTAGGATACACAGAAGATTCAGTTGTTTCAACTGACTTCATCCACGATTCACGTACTTCAATATTTGATGCAGGTGCTGGTATCGCATTGAACGGCAACTTCGTTAAGTTAGTATCATGGTATGACAATGAATGGGGTTATTCAAACAAAGTTGTTGATTTATTATGCCACATGGCAACTGTTGACGCTAAATAATTGTTGTTAACTGAATAAACACAAATAAAAAGCTATAACGAGATTGAATCTCGTTATAGCTTTTTATTTGAAATTATGGGATTTATATGAAGAACTCTTCAAGGGGTAGAAAGTAATACATTTGTTCTAGCTTTAGCATTATTGAGACAAAGCAGAAAATAAAAATTAAATTCCAATATCTCGGATTGAAAGGGAGTTCCTTTCAAATTGGAGAGGCTTGTATGCGTTAGAAAAAATATACTTAATTTAGTGGGAGGCTGTTAAATATCAGAAATAAAAAGTGCTTTTTTAATATGCAGAGTTTGAGTAAATACTGGTCAAATAATTATTACCAAGTTATAATATCTAGTTTTAATTTACAAAAATTTGTGTTATAATAACTATAAAATGTAAATACTAATATTTTATATAAAGTCTATATAAAAAACATATATTTAGTTAGAGGTTATTGTTGAAAAGCTTACAACTTGAATTGGTTAAAACATAAATTTGTCTGAAACTTGCTACATTTCAAGTTTACATATGTCACAGTTATTTACTGCAAGCAAGGTCAGTGGCAAATAGTGCTATTTCAAAAAGCAGATAACCTACAGATAGCTTTTGCAAAAATTTTTTTGTGCCCTAAGTGGGCGTGGGAGGATAAATATGATAGTAACACCAAAATTTCGTGGGTTTATATGTACAACTTCACATCCAGTAGGCTGTGAATATAATGTAAGACAACAAGTAGAGTATGTTAAAAAGCAAAAAAAGGTTAATGGAGCAAAAAAAGTTTTGGTAATTGGTGCTTCAACAGGCTATGGACTTTCATCTAGGATAGCGGCAGCATTTAGCTGTGGGGCTGCAACAATTGGTTTGTTTTTTGAAAAGTCTGCATCGGGCAACAGAACAGCATCAGCAGGTTGGTACAATTCCGCTGCTTTTGAGAGAATTGCACGAGAAGAAGGGCTATATGCAAAAAGCATAAACGGCGATGCTTTTTCAAATGAAATTAAGCAACAAACCATAGAGCTAATTAAAAAAGACCTTGGTAAGGTTGATATGGTTATTTACAGTTTGGCCTCACCAAGAAGAATACATCCTGACACTGGAGAGGTATTTAATTCAGTTATTAAGCCAATAGGTCCAGCTTATACATCAAAAACAGTAGATTTCCATACAGGAAAGGTTGAAAATATTAATATAGAGCCTGCCAATGAAGATGAAATCAGGCAAACTGTTGCTGTTATGGGTGGAGACGATTGGTCAATGTGGATGGATGCTCTCAAAAAGGCGGATGTGCTTGAAAATAATGTTATAACCTTAGCGTATTCATATGTTGGTCCTGAAATGACTCATGCAGTTTATAGAGAAGGAACTATAGGAAAAGCAAAAGATGACCTAGAGGCTACAGCTTGTAAAATTACTGATAAGCTAAAGGATATCGGAGGCAAAGGGTATGTATCAATAAATAAAGCTGTTGTTACACAAGCAAGTGCTGCAATACCTGTTATATCCCTTTATGTAAGTATACTATTCAAAATAATGAAGAATAAAAATGTTCATGAGGGCTGCATAGAACAAATGTACCGCATGTTTGAAGACAGATTGTATTCAGGTGATATGAAGCTAGACAATAAGGGTAGAATCTGCATGGATGATTTGGAGATGGCAGATGATGTTCAGGCTGAAGTTTCAAAACTATGGGATGAGGCTAATAATGATAATATTACTGATATTTCAGATGTAGAAGGCTACAGAACAGAATTTTTTAAACTTTTTGGATTTGGATTTGACGCTATTGACTATAGTGCCGATGTGGATATAAATGTAATGATTGATAGCATTGAATAAAGACTGAATTAAATATAAAAAGATTTTTAAAGGCTGGATTAAGTGATTTGCTGTATGAATCCTTAATTCGGTCTTTTTAAATGTATAAGGATTATATTTTTTTCATCATAGGGACAGATTTTATAATTAAACACAAATTTCGCCAAAGTTGAAGTTTCTATCTAGTGAACAAGAAAAAGTGTAAGCAATAGATGAATATTGTAGTTAGAAAAATAGCTTTGTGTAAACTGTTTTTTTATTGTAAGAGTATTTGGAAACTGTGTTATTTTGTAAAACTTAGGGTATATATAATTATAAAAATTGCATTAAATATGAAGGGTGGAGTATTGATGACTAATCCAGCTTATGAGATTGAAAGGCTCCTTCAATTTGGGACAAAGCATGGTATGCTTGACAGACTGGACAAAATAGTTGCAAGAAATCAGATGTTGGATTTACTTAAGCTTAATGAGCCATATGCGGGAGATATCGCAGATGAGAATCTAGAATATCCTACTGAAATTTTGAATAACCTTTTAGAATATGCTGGAGATGCTGGGATTTTTGATAAAGAGGTACATTCATTTCGTGAATTATTTGATACAAAAATAATGGGAAGCATTATGCCAAGAGCATCTGAAATAGAAAAGAATTTTTATGATTTAGCACAAAAACAATCTATTAAAGACGCAACAGATTATTTCTATGAGCTTTGCAAAGCTTCAAACTATATCAGAACTGAGCAAATTGCGAAAAATATAAAATGGTCATCTGCTTCTAAATATGGCAGGTTAGAGATTACAATTAATTTAACTAAACCAGAAAAAGACCCCAAAACAATAGCTCTAGAGAGGCAACAGCCTCAGTCTGACTACCCCAAATGTATGCTTTGCGTTGACAATATAGGCTATGCAGGCAGAATAAATTTTCCTGCTAGACAAACTCACAGGCTCATTCCAATCATATTATGTGGTGAACAGTGGTATTTTCAATATTCACCCTATGTTTATTATAATGAACACTGCATTGTGTTAAGTGAAAAACATGAATCAATGCAAATCTCTAAAAAAACCTTTAAGTTGCTATTAGATTTTGTAAAACAATTTCCTCATTATATTTGCGGTTCAAATGCAGATCTACCAATTGTTGGGGGTTCAATACTCAGTCATAACCACTTTCAAGGTGGTAGCTATGTATTTCCAATGCAAAAGGCACAAGTTATAAAGGAATATAATTGTAAAAAATATGATAATTTGAAAATAGGTATACTAAAGTGGCCTCTTTCAGTTATTCGAATAGTCAGTGACAATATGGAAGAGTTAGTTGATTTTTCTGATTACATTTTTACTAAATGGAAGGATTATAGTGACAATGAGGTAGAAGTGTATGCGTATTCGGATGATGGCGAAATTCCTCATAATACAATAACCCCTATAGCTAGAAAAAACGAAGCAGGAAAGTATGAGCTAGACTTAGTTTTAAGGAATAATAGAACAACTAATGAGCATCCCTATGGAATATTTCATCCTCACAAGGAGGTTCATCATATTAAGAAAGAAAATATTGGTCTCATTGAGGTTATGGGATTGGCTATATTACCTGGAAGGCTTAAAAAAGAGACGGAGCAAATTGAGGATATTCTTTGTGGAAAATCAAATATTGAGTTTTATAATGAAGAACATGTATTATACAAGCATAAGCCTTGGATTGAGGAGCTTATAATGAAATATGGCAATTTTCTAACAAAAGAGCGAGCAGATGAAGTAATAGAGCTTGAAATAAGTAAGAAGTTCGAAACCTGTCTTGAGCATGCAGGTGTTTTTAAACAATCGGAAAGTGGATTACGTGCGTTCGACTCATTTATAACAACTGCTTTGTCGGATTATTAAGACAAAATTATAAAAAGTAAGAATTAATTGTAATATCTAAAATTAGAAGCATTATTATTCAGCCATTAACAAAAAATATTTAGTACTAACTTTTTATGCATTTAAAGGAGGATATATGGAGGTAAATTACAATGAACTTAAAAAGAAGTTTTGCGAAATATATGGTGGAAGTCAAGAAGGATTGAGAATTTTTGTTGGTCCAGGGAGGGTCAATCTTATTGGGGAACATATTGACTATTGTGGAGGATTAGTTTTTCCAGCTGCTATAAGTCTTTATTCAACTGTTGTTGTAAGAGTTAATAAAGAAAATGTTCTAAGGCTTGCTGCGACAGACCTTAATGATAGAGTTGAAGTAAATCTAGATAATTTGGAAAGTGCTAAAGGTTTGAAATGGGGAAATTATCAAGCAGGTGTGGCATATATGCTTAAAAATGCAGGATATAAGCTTGTCGGGGTAGATATGCTTTTCCATGACACAGTACCTTTGGGATCTGGTCTATCATCATCAGCGGCTATAGAATTAGCTACAGCTGTAACACTAGTTACTTTAGGTAATGAGGAGTATGGCATATCAAAACCAATTGATATGGTTCAAATGGCAGTAATTGGTCAGAAGACAGAAAATGAATTTTGCGGAGTTAACTGTGGAATAATGGATCAATTTGCGTCTGCTATGGGTAAGAAAGACCATGCTATATTGCTGGATTGTGCAACACTTGAGTATCAGTATTTGCCGCTAAAAATAGAAGGCTATAAAATAGTTATAGCAAATACTAAGAAAAAAAGGGCACTGGGTGAATCAAAATATAATGAAAGAGTATTAGAATGTGATGAGGGTTTAAAAATATTGCAAAATTATCTAAGTAACAAGAACAATTTATGCGATATTACAAAAGCTGAATTTGAACAATACAATTCTAAAATTGAAAACCCAATAATAAGAAAAAGAGTAACTCATGTTATATATGAAAATGATAGAGTTTTTAAAGCGGTGGAGGCTCTTAAGAAAAATGATATTGTAGAGTTTGGAAGATTGCTTGTAGAGGCAAATGACTCAATTAGAGATTTATATGAAGTAACAGGAAAAGAACTGGACACTATTACTTATGAAGCTATGAAAGTTGAAGGTGTTTTAGGCAGTAGAATGACTGGTGCTGGTTTTGGAGGCTGTACCGTTAATATTGTTCCATCAGATAAGGTTGATTTGTTTATTGAGCAAGTTGGGAAAAATTATAAAGAGAAAATAGGTTTAACTGCTGAATTTTATGTTTGTGATATAAGCGAGGGTGCTAGAGAAATTAAGTAAATAAAATATTGAGATAATTACAGATCATACTTTAAACGATAGAATATCAAATGATGATAGGATATCGTTTTTTTATGTATAGATATAGAATTTCAGGTGTATTGTGAGTGTGGGATTTATTTACATTAAAAATAAATTTTAATAAGTAATTGTATTTTGTATGATAATTATGAATTATTAGGAGGAAATAGTAAAGAAATGTAGAATTATGCTTATGTATAGTGTATATTATACACATACAGACAAAAAATGATTTCGCCCTAATCATTTACATATTACACTAAAATTACGATTTGGAGGAAATAGCATATGAGCTATGAAACAGAATACTCTCAATTTGTAGATTCACAGGAACCATTAAGCTTATTACAGGAAAAGAACTTCTTTGCTTGATATTACATGGAGGTGATGATTGGCTTGTGCCACGTACAAATTCAATTAAGTTATATGAAAAGCTTCTTGAAAAGGGTGCTAAGAAAGCTAAGTATATACAGGTTCATGGATATTGGCACTTCAATATGATGCTTGGCTATGATAAGGTGGGTTATAAACCAGCTGAGATAATTAATGAGTATCTTGCAGAAATGCTATCTTCTTCAGAAGCTGAGTAATGTTTTAATAGCAAAAGTATATTATAGTTAGAATTAGTATTATAGGTAAACTTGATTTTTGCGAATTATTTATAGTTGAATTCAAAACCTGTGAAAACATATATTTGATTTTAGTTATTTACATGGTATTACAGGTTTTATATATTCAACATTTATTTAAGTGGGTTAGAGATTTATGGTAAAAAAAATAATGTATAATTTAATCGAAAAAACACAGTTTTATCTTACAATAAATATTTAATTTTAAAAAGTTTTAAAAAAAATATTATTATGGAAGGAATTAGTAAACAAATGTAGAATAATGAAATATTGACTAATAATAGGTGAGCGTGGTGAATGTTTGGATATACAAATATTTTATGTAATATTCTTCCTATTAATATGCAATAATTAAGTACTTATTAAATAAACTTAAAGGAGTGACTCGCTTAATGCCAGAAGATTTAAACAGCCTGTTTACGAAGAATTTATTGCACTATCAGAAGCAGCTTAGTGATTCAATATCATTTTATTGTACATTAGGTGGTTTTGCGGGAGTAGCTTTTTATGCAATTATGAAGATTTTGGGTATAATGCCTATTTTTCAATGGATTAACTTGCTCTATTTTGCTTTACCTGTAATCTTTAATGTCACACTAATGTTTATATCTAATCAAATTTTAAAAAGGAGAGATATAGCTACATATGTAAATGTCTATAAGTATATTATTGTAACTGTAGCATGCATAAATTCTATTGCTATATCAGTATTTATTCCATACAGAGATGCATGGGGAGTATTTGTATTAATATTCTTTGTAGCAGCATTTTACCTTGATAAAAAAGTTGCACTATACGGTATAGTATTTGGTTCAATAGTAAGTATTTTTACATTTTATATTAATACATGTCCTGAAGATTTAAGTTTGAAAATTGGTGACTTAACTACAAGAGTACAAATGGTTAGCTTTGGAGGAGTTGCTGCATTTATTAGTGCATGTATGGGTAAAAAGCTTTTGTACAGATCCTGTGAAAACGAGTTCAATGTAAGTAAATCGCTTAATGATTTACAGATTGTGGTATCTAAAGTAAAAGAGGTTTCTAATTCTCTTTCGCAATCAAGTGACCTTATTACACAGCTTGCATCTCAACAGCAAGAAGCAGCAGAGATAACAGCAGTCAATACATCTGATATACTTACAGGTGCAGTCAATACTTCTGAAAGCGTTAAGGAAGCCACAGAGCTTATTTCACAGCTTGTTCAAGGAACAAAACATATGAAGGAAAATACAATTAGTGTAATTAGTAATTCTGAAGAACTTAAAGATATTGCTGGAAAAGGACGTAATTCAATTGATGATGCTGTTGAAAAAATAATGAAAATTAAGGCTAGTGCCACTGCAACTTATACAAGTGCAAAAGAACTTGATGTAAAGGCTCAGAAGATTGATAAAATAGTAGCTAGTATTCAAGGAATATCAAAACAGACAAATTTATTGTCACTCAATGCTACAATTGAGGCTGCAAGGGCTGGAGAGTATGGAAAAGGATTTGCTGTTGTCGCTGGTGAGATAGGAAAACTTGCTGATCAAAGCCAGAAATCATTGGATGATATAACAAAAAACCTAAAGGATATATTCCAGCATGAAAATAAAGTAGATGATTTGGTGTTAAATGTAGATGAAGGTGTTAAAATCATAAATATGTCAAGAGAGTATTATCAAAATATAATTGATGCATTAAGTACGACAATTATTTCACTGTTAAACATAAAGGATGTATCAGAACAACAGCTTTTACATACTGAGATGGTTAATAGCTTTATAGTAGAGGTAAAAAATGCATCAATAATGACTACTCAGAGCATAGAGGCAACAACTGCTTCGACAGAGGAAGCGTTTGCATCAAGTGAAGAATTATTTACATCTGCTCGTGCACTCAATGATATAGCAAAAGAAATAAATGAAATGATACTAAAAATTTAAGAATGGAGGTAGTGAAATATGAGTTATGAGACAGAATATTCGCAATTTGTAGATTCAAAGGATTCATTAAACTCTTTACAGGAAAAGGATTGGTCAATATATGGACAGTGCTCGGCTACATATACTTTTCTATATGCTTTACCAGATCCAAATCGTAAGGATTATTTCGCGAAGCCATATGGTGACGACCCATTACAAAGACTTGATATTCATCATTTAAAAAAACCAGATAGAAAAAGAAGACCTGTAATTGTTTTTATACATGGTGGCGGATGGACTACCGAGGACAAAAGTAATACAAGGTTTTATGCACTTGAATGGATAAATAGGGGTTATACAGTTGTCTCAGTAAATTACAGGCTGGCACCAAATGTTATTCATCCATTGCAAATAGATGATTGTGCACTTGCTCTAAAATGGGTAATTGACAATATTGAGGATTATGGTGGTGATCCAGATAAAATTGCATTAATAGGTCATTCGTCAGGTGCTCATCTAGCAGCACTTCTAGTAACAGACAGGAAGTGGCATGACAGATATGATATTGATATAAAAAAAGTTAAGTGCTGGATACCAGTAAGCGGTGTATTTGATTTTAATTTAAAAGAGAATTATTTACATCCTCTTTTAGAAGCATCAATAATGGCTATGATTACTGAAGATAAAAAGAAGGATTGCTCCCCTATTTCTCAATTAACTGGAAAAGAGCCACCTTGCTTGATATTACATGGAGGAGACGATTGGCTTGTTCCTCGCAGTAATTCTATTAATATGTATAACAAGCTATTAGAAAAAGGTACTAAGAATGTACGATTACAAATTGTACCTGGCTATTGGCACTGCAATATGATGTTAGGATATGATAAAGAGGGACATAAGCCTGCTGACATTATTAATGAATATCTTGCGGAAATGTTGCCTGTAAATATTAATAATAAGTAAATCAACTTTCGCACATAAAAATCCATTGGTGCGGTAGCGTTATCAATGGTTTGTTGCCAAAATAATTGCTAGAATTAGTAAGGGTTCGTCTCAGTATTTTTGCCGTCGCACACATTCACTATCCATGGTTCAAAGTGTGCTAAAACCGACATCGTGTCGGTTTTTCGGCAAAAACGCTTTGACGCACCAACTAATTTATGCAATTTTTTCTAACCCAGCTTTCCATTGATAATGCTACCACACCTGATATTAATAAGCTTTAAGCAGTATATTTAACTGCGAAAGTTGATTAAGTAATTGAAATTATTTAATTAAATAAAACCTGTATTAGTAGAATAGATTTATAAGAATCAATTTTACTAATACAGGTTTTATTATTTTGTTTGTTATCAATTTAATAAATATGGGAAATAAGAATAATTTGATAAGCTTATCATGAGTTTATAGTATAATTATCTTGTGTTTGTATATAGAATAAGCTTGGTTTATGCGGCGATAGTAGTTTTTTCTTCGGTTGCTGCGACTGTAGCAACTTGTAATGAGTTTATATGTTCAATAACCATTTGATTAAACTCTGCTGCTTTTTGGAATATAAATACATGTCCTGCACCTTTAATAACTCTAAATTTAGAGTTTGTAAATTTTTCTTTGAGTTCCAGAGAATCGTCATAGAAACAGAAATCCTGATTTCCAACAACTATAAGTGAAGGGATATCGTATTTGCCTAAGCATTTAAAATGATCTCCTTGTACAACCACTTTCCACCATTTTCTAAACTCAGAACTGCTGATTTTACGAGTCTCTTGAAGGAAGAACTTTCTTGACTTTTCATGTGCTTTTCCTGGAAGCATCATATGTCCCATTAATTTTAAGTAAGTACCTGTTGGGAAAAGCTTTAAAAATATTTTGTCTGCGAAACTATTTACAAACTTTGTTAGGTAGTTTGTTTTGCATATTGGGCTAGCAAATACACATGAAATTATTCTTTCTGGGAATAATTCGCAAAAGTATTGTTGAACAATAGTACCTAAAGAAAGTCCGCACAAATGTGCCTTTTCTATTCCGAGCTGATCCATAAGCAATCTTATATGATTTGCCATGATACATACGTTGTATTTTTGAAAATCTTCAAGTGCAGTTGAATTTCCGTGACCTACTAAATCAACATTAAGTACTCTGAAATGTTCATTAAAATCTTGCATTTGGTTTTTCCAGCATCTTGTAGAGCCGGATATACCATGAATTAATACTAACCAATCACCATTACGATTTCCTGAAATCTCATAATAAATTTGCTGGTCTTTTATATCTGCATAGCCTTCTACTGTTTTTTGCACAGAATCTTCAATTACTTCATACTTATGCAAATTTTTAACCATTTTAAACTCCTCCTCTATAATTTTGTAAAAGTAGATAATAATAACATTTATTTCTTAAATTACATAGTAAATAAATGTTTTTTATTCTTTTAATTTCATATCATAGTTTTATTATACAACAAATAAAAAAATAGTCAATAATAAAAAAGACAAAAATTATAAATATATGCTAAAAAAAATACAAAAACGACAAAATATAACTAATTACAAGCTGCTATTTCTAAAATAATGCATTATATAGAGAGTATTTTGCATGCTTTTAAAATAATAAATGTAGAGAAAGGAATGAGTATTTTTGATGTCTATAACAATTCACAACAATTCTGCTATAATATCATCCCAGTAACATGTTTTTTGAGTTTTTTGTTAATTTACTCACAAACTATTGAAATAACTTAGAAAAAGAGGTAAAATTACTTTGGTTATTTCGGTAGAGATGTGGATAATATATCAATATTAAATACATTTTTCTAAATTTAGAATCAATTAAATAAATAAAACATATAGGAGCGTGAAGTTAATGAATAAGAAGACAATAGAAGACATTGATGTTGCAGGTAAAAAGGTAATAGTTAGAGTTGACTTTAATGTACCATTGGATGCAAATGGAAAAATTACAGACGATAAGAGAATTGTTGGTGCACTTCCTACTATCAAATATCTTGTTGACAAGGGAGCAAAAACCATACTTGTTTCACATTTAGGAAGACCAAAGGACGGTTTTGAAGATAAATTTAGCATGAAGCCTACAGCAGTTAGACTAGGCGAGTTGCTTGGTAAAAATGTTGTTATGGCAAAAGATGTTATAGGTGAAGACGCTAAAGCTAAAGCAGCAGCTTTACAATCAGGCGAAGTACTTATGCTTGAAAATGTTAGATTCCATAAAGAAGAAACTAAGAATAACGCTGATTTTGCAAAAGAGCTAGCTAGCATGGCTGAAATATTTGTAAATGATGCATTTGGTACAGCTCACAGAGCTCACGCTTCTACTGCAGGATTGGCTGATTATTTACCAGCAGTTTGTGGATTCCTTATAAAGAAAGAAATTGAAATAATGGGTAAAGCTTTAGCAAATCCAGCAAGACCTTTTGTTGCTATATTAGGTGGTGCAAAGGTTTCTGACAAAATTGCAGTTATTGAAAACTTAATTGATAAAGTTGATACATTAATAGTTGGCGGTGGTATGGCTTACACTTTCCTAAAAGCTAAAGGATATAACATCGGAACTTCCATCTGTGAAGAGGATAAGGTAGAGTTGGCAAAGAGCCTTATGGAAAAAGCTGCAGCAAAGGGCGTTGATTTATTGCTTCCAGTGGACAATGCAATTGCTAAAGAATTTAATAACGATTCCGAAAAGAAGATTGTTGCATCAGATTCAATGCCAGATGGCTGGATGGGAATGGACATAGGAGCTGATACTATAGAAAAGTTTGCTGGCGTTATCAAAAATGCAAAGACAGTTATTTGGAATGGTCCTATGGGAGTATTTGAATTTTCTAACTTTGCAACAGGAACAAAAGAAGTTGCTAAAGCACTTGCTGAGTCAGGTTCGATTTCTATAGTTGGTGGTGGAGATTCTGCAGCAGCAGTTGAGCAATTAGGCTTTGCAGATAAGATTACACATATTTCAACAGGTGGCGGAGCTTCATTGGAATACTTAGAAGGAAAAGTTCTTCCAGGTATAGATGTTCTTATGAATAAATAGTTTAGAATTATATTGACATAGTTTTATTATGCGTAAATAAATTATTTATAAACAAACAGCACTAATGTGGATGGAGCTATAAAAGTTAGCCTGTTCTGTGCTATGCAGAAGCATTCCACGTAGTGTTGTATCAAATTTTTGTGCCCCAATAGGGCGTTGGAGGATAATATGAGTAAAAGAAGAACTATTGCAGCAGGTAACTGGAAAATGAATAAAACTGCTTCAGAAGCAGTTGAATTTGTAAATGCATTAAAAGCAAATGTTGCAGATACTGCATCAGAGGTAGTTGTTGGAGTTCCATTTGTATGCTTGCCTGGTGTTGTTGCAGCAGTAAAGGGAACAAATATTAAAGTTGCAGCACAGAATATGCACTGGGAAGAAAATGGAGCTTTTACTGGTGAAGTTTCTGGTCCAATGCTTGCAGATTTAGGTGTTGACTATGTTATAATCGGACACTCCGAGAGAAGAGAATACTTTGCTGAGACAAATGAAACAGTTAATAAAAAAGCACATGCTGTACTTAAATATGGAATGACTCCTATCATCTGCTGTGGTGAGACATTAACACAAAGAGAACAAGGTGTTACTGCTGACCATGTAAGATATCAGATAAAGGTTGCTTTACTTGGTCTTACAGCTGAACAGGTTAAGCAGGTTGTAATAGCATATGAGCCAATTTGGGCTATTGGAACAGGCAAGACTGCTACTAACGAACAGGCAAATGAAGTTTGTGCAATTATCAGAAATACTATAAAAGAGCTTTACGGAGAAGATGTTTCAAACGCTACTAGAATTCAGTATGGCGGAAGTGTTAATGCTAAAAATGCTGCTGATTTATTCGCTATGTCAGATATAGATGGTGGACTAGTTGGTGGAGCAAGTCTTAAGGTAGACGATTTCACAGTTATTGCTAAAGCATAATTAAAACAATAATTTCTGAGATGTTTATTGTTATGAGAATATTTTTAAATAAAGGTTCTAATAGGTTTAAATAAATAGTCGAGAAATGCTAAAGTTTACTTAAGCAATATATTCACCTGCGAAGTTTGAGTTGTAAAAATTAAATTATGAATATTTTGACCCTCCGGTAGGTTCTGGGGGGTCAACTTGTATAAACTGCAAGTCTGTTTGTAGGCTTTATAGGATTTACAGGACATATAATGTCAAATATGAAGGAGAAAACTATATGGAAAAGAAATTAGTAACATTAATGATTCTTGATGGCTTCGGAAACAACCCCAAAGTAGAAGGAAATGCAATTAATGCAGCAAATAAGCCGAATCTAGATAGCTATATGACAAAATATCCTAACACTATAGTTCGCACAAGTGGTATGGATGTAGGTCTTCCAGCTGGACAGATGGGAAATTCAGAAGTAGGACACACAAATATTGGTGCTGGCAGAATAGTTTATCAGGAACTAACAAGAATAACTAAGTCAATTTTAGATGGCGATTTCTTTGAAAAGGAAGAATTCTTAAAGGCAGTTGAGAATTGTAAAGAAAATAATTCAAAGCTTCACTTATTCGGACTTTTATCAGATGGTGGCGTACACAGTCATAATACTCATTTATATGCATTAGTGGAAATGGCAAAAAGAAATGGTCTTAAGGATGTATTTATACACTGCTTTTTTGACGGCAGAGATGTTCCGCCCGATAGCTCTAAGACATTTACAGAAGAGTTGGAAGCTAAGCTTTCAGAAATAGGTGTTGGAAAGATTGCATCTGTAATGGGTAGATATTATTCTATGGATAGAGATAACCGTTGGGAAAGAGTACAGCTTGCTTATGACGCTATGGTTAATGGGATAGGATTAACTGCAAATTCAGCTGTAGAGGCTGTAGAAGCGTCTTTTGCTCGTGAGGAATATGACGAGTTTGTTAAGCCAACTGTTATAACAAAGGCTGGAAAGCCTGTTTCTACAATTAGTGCAAATGATTCGGTTATTTTCTTTAATTTCAGACCTGATAGAGCAAGGGAAATAACAAGAACTTTTGTGGATCCTGAATTTAAAGGTTTTGAAAGAGCAAAGGGTTTATTTCCACTTTGTTTTATCTGTATGACACAGTATGATAAATCAATGCCAAATGTAGCTGTTGCATTTAAGCCACAGACTTTGGATAATACTTTTGGAGAGTATATCAGCAGACTTGGCTATAGACAGTTACGTATTGCTGAAACAGAGAAATATGCACATGTAACCTTCTTCTTTAATGGCGGTGTTGAAGCTCAGTATGAAGGTGAAGATAGAGCACTTATTCCTTCACCAAAGGTTGCTACTTATGACTTAAAGCCTGACATGAGTGCTTATGAGGTTGCTGAAGAGGCTGTTAAAAGGATAGACTCAAAGCAATATGATGTAATTATACTTAACTTTGCAAACTGTGATATGGTTGGTCATACTGGTGTATTTGATGCAGCCAAGGCAGCTGTAGAGGCTGTGGATGAGTGTGTAGGTAAGGTTGTTGATGCAGTTACTGCTCAGGGCGGTGTGGTTCTAATAACAGCTGACCATGGAAATGCAGAGCAAATGCTAGACTACGATAATGGTGGAGCATTTACTGCACATACTACAAATGTAGTACCATTGATTGGAATAGGTTTAGGTGATGCTAAGCTAAAAGAAGGTAAGCTAGCAGATTTGACACCAACAATATTGGATATAATGGGTGTAGAAAAGCCAGCAGAAATGACAGGAGCATCATTATTAGTAAAGTAACACAAGGTTCCATTGGAAAGTTGAGTGATAGAGTGACAATACTTAATAGCAGGGAACATTAATTTTTCCAGTTTAAAAATGTAGTTAAATGGCGTTGAACGATATTCTATTGAAAGATAGGATATCGTTTTTTATTTCCTCAAAAAAGGATATAATATACATATATAGAAATAAGTAGTATTAGATTAAAGGAGGATATTGAAATGCAAAAACCTTCGAGATTTATTCTACGATTAAAAAAATTATCCAGCAAAAATAAGAGACTTGGGAATTTTATTTTCTGTATTTATACCATTTTTAAGTCTTCATACGTTAGAACTTTAGTGAATTTCGTATTTACTACTGTTTTTACAATTCAAATGAAATTAGCTGATTTTGATACATATAAAATAAATCAACAGGAATTTTTTCAAGATAAATGGCATATACTAATAACATGTGTATTTATTGTGCTATATAATTGGATAACAATTTTAATAGATAGTTATCAGAAATATCAGCAACAATTAATTAAATGTGTAAAGGAAATTGTTAATAGAGAAACAGTAATAAATGATACTATAGGCAAAAAAATTTATGAAATAACAAAATGCATTTCTATGAAATCAAGCTCTATTCCAATGAAATCTGATTTCTTAAATTTCAGCTATCAAGATGTTGCGGCACTTGTATGTCACAATATTTATGATGCAATAAAAGCTGCTACAGATAAAGATTCTCATCAAGTTTCATTGATGCAGCGGTTTAAAGAGAAAAGAACAGGGGTAGAATATATAAAGATGATAAGTTATGGAAATGCAAATCAAATAACACCAAGTTTATTTGATAGGCATTTTTGTCTAAATGAGGATCAGAAATATTTTCAAGTAAAAATATTTATTGAAAATCATAATAATATTTTTATTTTAAAAAGTGCTGAAGAGATTATAAAACAATTGGTATATGGTAAAAGGTCAAATGAAAATGAAATTGTACAGTACATAGCAATTCCTGTTATGTGTGAAAATGAAGGGATTGTATCACTATTGCAAATAGAAATAAAAGAGAATATGCTGATTGGAAGGACAAAGGAAGAAATAAGGGAATTTGTCAAGCCGTTTATGGCATACATACATCTACTGACAGTGAGTTACTATCAAGAGCAATTATTTAAGGTAATAGCTAAAAAGTTTGATATCTTAAAAAAAAGTAAGGAAAAAAGAAAAAGCTTTATAGAAGGGATGGGCAAATATGAACAACATTATGGGGAAACTAATACTTATATCGCCCCAAAAGATTAACGATTTTGAATATACTGAATTAAACTTTATACCTGAAGATACCGATTTTATTCAAGATCATAAGACATTTGAGAACCGAAGGCAACACTTAATAGATGAATTTGAGAAAGAACTGCGAAAATTCAGAAACAACTCTATGAAGGTTATATAAGTTCAAAAAACTCTTAGGCTCTCAGAAGTATCTGTAGAGCCTTTTTATATAAATCATATATTCTGATAATATATGTAAATATTAGTATGTAATTTATGAAATGGTATATAATATATATGAGTTTGAAACCATCTGGAAATAACATGTTCAGAAAAGTTAAAGATTTATGTGAGTTTATTTGTAAATGTGGTATAACATAATAATTAAAAAGATTAAGAAACTAAAAAGGGTATATTTACAATTTCATAATTGTAATGATATTCTAATTATGAAAAACATTTGAAGGGAGAAACATATGAAACAGTATATTGCTATTGAAAGTGTTTTTGCAAGAGAAATAATCGATTCTAGAGGAAATCCAACAGTTGAGGTTGAGGTTATTGCTGAGGGCGGTTATATAGGACGAGCTTCAGTCCCATCTGGCGCATCAACTGGTGCATTTGAAGCAATAGAATTAAGAGATGAAAATAATGACAGATATATGGGTAAGGGTGTGGAAACTGCAGTTGGAAATGTAAACAATATAATTGCACCTGAAGTTGAAGGTATGAACGTATTCGATCAGGTTGCGATAGACAAGCTGATGATAGAGTTAGATGGTACACCAAACAAGGAAAGGCTTGGTGCAAATGCAATACTTGGAGTATCACTTGCAGTAGCAAAGGCAGCAGCTGAAGCACTAGGTTTGAGCCTTTATCAATATATTGGGGGTACAAATTCCAAGACCCTTCCAGTTCCGATGATGAACATAATTAACGGGGGCAAACATGCTGACAATAGTGTAAATATACAGGAATTTATGATTATGCCTGTGGGTGCTGAGAGTTTTAAGGAAGCACTTAGAATGTGTGCAGAGGTATTCCATAATCTTAAAAAGGTTTTGCAGAGTAAAGGCTTGAGTACAGCTGTTGGAGATGAAGGCGGATTTGCTCCAAATTTAGAAACTGATGAACAGGCAATAAAAGTTATCATTGAAGCTATTAATAAAGCAGGATATAAAGCAGGCGATGATTTTAGAATAGCTATTGATGCTGCTGCTACAGAAATGTATCAAGAGGATGGTTCTTATTTCTTCTGGAAATCAAATATTAGAAAGTCAAAACAAGAGATGGTTGCATATTGGGAAGATTTAGCTAACAAGTATCCTATTATATCTCTTGAGGATGGAGTAGCCGAAGAGGATTGGGAAGGTTGGAAGCTGCTGACCGAAAGACTTGGAAAGAAAATTCAACTTGTTGGTGATGATTTATTTGTAACTAATACAAGAAGGCTTGAAAAGGGTATAAAAATGGGAGTTGCCAATTCAATTCTGATTAAGGTAAATCAGATCGGAACATTAACAGAGACCTTGGATGCAATTCAGATGGCAAACAGAGCGGGTTATACTGCTGTAACCTCCCACAGATCAGGTGAGACAGAAGATGCTACCATTGCAGACATTGCAGTAGCAACTAACTCAGGACAGATAAAGACTGGGGCACCTTCAAGGACAGATAGAGTAGCTAAGTATAATCAATTACTTAGAATAGAAGAAGAACTAGGTGAGGTTGCAGAATACCCAGGTCTCAAAGCATGGTTTAATCTTAGATAACTCAAACTTCGCACATAAAAGTATATCGGTGCTGGAGACTAGCTTTACACTGACAAGTATGTGTAACTATAATTATAGTTTATGATAGCATGTACTGCATATTGTATTGTCAATGGTAGAACTGTAACAAATTTTCATATAAACGAATAAAAAACAGGCGGATAGGCTTGTTTTTTATTCGTTTATATGCTACAATTTACTAAGTCAATTACGGTTTACATTATTCGCCTATTAGGCGGTATGTTGGCTTTGAATACAGTTTGGAGTTCAATTGTTTTTCTATAAGTAGGCTTTGGCTGGATAGTAATTGATTTTGTATATTTTTAGGAGGTGTTTTAATTGGAAATTGCAAAGTGGATTGTTAATATAGTGCACATTATTCTTTCTATTTCACTTATTGCTATTGTGTTACTTCAGTCTGGAAAACAAGCTGGTTTATCTGGTTCTATCGCAGGTGGAGCAGAGACTTTCTTTGGCAAAAATAAGGGACGTACAGTTGATGCATTACTTTCAAAGTACACTGCTGTTGCTGCAGTTGCGTTTTTGGCAACTTCAGTAGCTCTATTTCTTTTAATGAAGTAGTAAGATTAATTTAAAGGTTTCTAGAAATGTGGGCCCAGGGGTACTCAAAGTGCGCTTGGGCTTTTTGTTGTAGACTGTAATACCTATATGATTTTGTTTGAATTATAACGAGGCAAGAAAATGTCCCTACTTCTATAAGCGGCAGGCACCGCTTTGGTTTTCAAATGTTGAGAATATCTATTGCCTCGCTTACACGCCGCTGATGTAATAGCTTGAAAATATAGTTAGTGCAACATGGTGTGTAAATTTTGTACATCGAAAAATTTCATTTTGAATCTAGGTGTTATAATTAACGGATACTGGATTTATTATAGGTAGATACTTCAAGGGAGGAAACATTTATGACTAGGGATGAAGCTCTCGAAGAATTGAAAATAAGGCTATCAGATAAATATATGCTTCAGCATTCGATAGTTTCCGAGGCAATAATGAGAGAATTTGCGTTATATTATAATGATGATATAGAGACATGGGGAATGGCTGGCTTATTACATGATATTGATTATGAAAAGACAAGCAATAATCCTTCTCTGCATGGCTCTGTTGGGGCTGATATTTTAGAAAATCTGAATGTTGATGAAACTGTAGTTTATTGTATTCGTGCACATAATGATTTTTTGGGAATACCAAGAAATAGAAAAATAGATAAAGTATTATTTATAGCAGATTCTATTTCTGATTTGATAATTAATAGTGCTTTGACACTTCCAAATAAAAAAATATCAAAGGTCTCAGTAGATAACATTTTAAATATGCTATCAGAGAAAGAATTGGTAGGTGCAACAGGCTGGGATAAGATTAAGTACCTTGATGAGTTGAATTTAACACTTGAGAAATTTGTTGAGATATCAGTAAAAGCTATGCAGAAAGTTCCTGAAGAATTTCTTTATGCTAAGCATGATTAAGAGCATAATCACAAACTGCACATAGTTACCAAGCTTCAAGCATCAAATAACATTGGAAGCTAGATACAAGTTAAGATAGTTTTGTAACATAGCTTTGCTAATTTAATTTTGTATTAAAAAAAGTTACTACATTGTAACTTTTTTTTTGCTTTTTTGTAACCCTTTGATTATTTAAAATATATACAATAGCTTTAGTTATTTGAAGTGTAGAATCACATTTTAATTAGTAGCAAATGCGGGGTAGGGCGAAGCCCACATATAGTATTACAAAACATTTGTAACCCAATTAATTGGTCGAATAGTGCTTATTTCTCAAATAACGAGGCAAGAAAATGTCACCCACTTCTATAAGTGGCGGGTAGCACTTTGGTTATCAGGCGGCGTTATAATACCACTTTATTTATACGTAAAAAAAGAGAGGCAATGGGTGAAGAATTGTGAAAAAATATGTTGTTCTGTTTATAACTATATTATCTATTATGTGCTTTATTTTGATTTTTTATTTAAAAGTTATGGAGGGTTATCAATTAAATGAAGCACAAATTAATATAGATGCAATGGAAAATTTACAAAAAACAAATAGTTCTGAGATAATATATAAGTCGGGACCTAATATAAAGGGTGATGACATAGATATAACAAACCATTTAAAAGAATACGAAAATGCTGTAAATAGTATTAACTCAGATATAGTTCGCAAAACTCAAATGGTCTCACTTATAAAAGAAAAGGAAGTACAGGACAATAATGCAGAAGTTGAAGCTAAAAATATAGAACAGAGCAGTAATTTGAGAGATACTGAACTAGAAACAAGCAAAAATGAAACAATAGCTTGTGCAAAAACTAATAGGCAAATAGACCCCCAAAAACCTATGGTAGCATTGACTTTTGATGACGGACCCCATTATGAGTACACTGATAATATACTTGATGAACTTGAAAAATATAATAGTGTGGCTACATTTTTTGTTTTGGGCAGTAGAGCAGAAAAAAATAAGGATATAATAAAGCGTATTGCTGAGGGTGGCAATCAAATTGGAAATCATACATATGATCACAAGCAATTAACAAAATTGAGTAACAAGGAAATAACAGAGGAAATAACTAAGACCTCTGACATAATTTACGATATAACTAACATTAGACCGAGCTTATTACGACCTACATATGGCAATGTAAATGATAATGTACGGTTGTATTCAGATGCACCGCTTATATTGTGGTCAATTGATACACTTGATTGGAAAAGCAGAAACAAAAAAAAGATAGTTAATGCAGCTCTAAAAAAAGTTAGAGATGGAGATATTATATTAATGCATGATATATACAAATCCACAGCAATGGCGGCTGAAGTGATTATAAAGGAATTAAGCTCAAAAGGGTTTCAACTAGTTACAATAGAGGAACTTTACCAAGCAAAAGGAATAGATTTATTAAAAGGAAAAGTTTATGCACATGCAAAATAATAAAAGCCATAAATGGAACTGAACTACTCATTATAAATGGTTTTGCTAAAATCAAAGTATATATGTATAATTATTGTAGGAATTAATAAAAATAATTGGAATTCCCTGCCTTAGATATAAAGAGGTAGGGTTCATAAAAAGGGGGATGGATTTTGTGTCGGCATTTTATCTGTTTTGTGAATGTCTGACATAATTATATTTATGGGGAATAAGATCCTGATTATAGAGGATGAAGAGAGCATAAGAGGTTTTCTGAAAATAAATTTTAAAAAGAATAATTTTATAGTTAGTGAGGCTGCTTCGGGTGAAGAGGGGCTGAATAAGGCTAGAATTGAAAAGCCTGACATTGTATTATTAGATGTTATGCTTCCAGGTATTGATGGGTTCCAAGTATGTGAGACTCTTAGAAATGAGTTTGCTGATATAGGAATAATTATGCTTACTGCTAAAGGGCAGGATATTGATAAGATTAAAGGCTTAGAGAATGGTGCAGACGACTATGTTCTTAAACCTTTTAATACTATGGAATTAATTTTGAGAACTAATTCTTTGCTAAGGAGAATCGGTTTAAAGGATTCCTCCAATGAAAGAAGGGACGCTATAGACAGTGAGGTGTTCCAGCTTGACTTTTATTCTCAAAGGGTATATAAGCATGGCAAAGAAATATTATTGACTCCTAAAGAGTTTCTGTTACTAAAATTATTTCTTGAAAATCAAAATAAGGCGTTTACACGGGATGAACTATTAGACAAGGTATGGGGCTATGATTTTTTGGGTGATACAAAGATAGTAGATGTAAATATCAGAAGGCTTCGAAGTAAAATTGAGGATAAAAATTCACAAACAATGTATATAGAGACTGTTTGGGGTACTGGGTATAGATGGAGAAAGGAAAAGTAAATGTTTTTTAAAATGCATAATAAAGACAATACTTCCCCCAAAAGCATAAGAACTAGATTGCTTGCAAATTTTATAATTGTCATACTTATTAGTGTTTTAGTATTTGAAGCACTACTTATCTATTTTACACGTTTTTATTTTTATAATAATGTAGAAAGTATCCTAACAAATCAAATCAAAACTACATCGGATTTATATACTCAATATTATTCAAATGTTCCTTTAGAAGTAAACATAGTTGATAACGCTGAAATTTTTTGGAAGCAAACAAAGGCAGAGGTTCAAATAGTGCAATTCTCAGGAGAGGTAGTACTAGATTCTAAGGGTATTATTCATAAGGATTTATTACAAAGTGAAGATTTTAAAACTGCATTAAAAAATGAAAAAGGGGTATGGATAGGAAAAAATAACAGTTCAGAGCATATAATGGCTGTATCTTATCAGTTAAAGTCAGATAGTGGAGGTGTAGGAGTTTTACGATTTTTGACCTCACTAGACGAGATTGATGCAATAATAATGAATATATCATTAATATTTATTTGTATTGGAATTTTTGTAATTTTAATTGCTATTATAATGAGTATTTTATTAGCTCTTAGTATTGTGAGGCCTCTTAAGGTTGTAATGAATGCCGCACAGTTAATGGCTTCTGGCAATCTAGAAGCGAGAATAAATAAGGATAAAAATGATGAAATAGGTAAGCTTGCAGATACATTAAACTACATGGCTATGGAAATTCAAAATAGAGATAAGGTTAAAAATGACTTTATATCTATGGTGTCCCATGAACTGAGAACACCGCTAACCTCAATAAAGGGATGGGCAGATACTATTATTGATGATGGTTTTAATGACAGAGAGATTCTTAATGATGGTATAAATATTATTATCAAGGAATGTGACAGACTTACTAAAATGGTTGAAGAACTATTGGACTTTTCTAGATTTATTTCTAATAAAGATGAACTACAAAAGGAAGAGACAGATATTACTATTATTGTTGACTATATAAGAAAACAAATGAGCAAACGGGCAATAAAAGAAAAAATTAGTTTTAGTGTTACTTGTGATAAGCTACCTCCGATTTATTTGGACAGGGACAAAATTAAGCAGGTGCTAATTAATCTTATTGGGAATTCACTGCAGTTTACTCCCTCAGGAGGAAGCGTAGCACTTACAGTATTTGGCGATAAGGATGATATAGTTTTTTGTGTTGAAGATTCTGGGTGTGGAATTAGCAATGAGGAACTACCCTTTGTTAAGGAAAAGTTTTTTAAAGGGAAAACAAGCAAGTCACAGACTGGGCTTGGACTAACAATATGTGATGAAATTATTAAAATGCACAAAGGAAGCCTCACCATAAACAGCCAATTAAATATGGGAACTGTTGTAGAGGTAAGACTTCCTAGCTCGAAAAGTAACTTTATGCGAACATAGTGTGTTTTCGAGTTTGGCATGTGTGCGACAGCAAAGCTACTTCGAATGAATAATGCTAGTTCCTAGCAATTACTAATTCAAGCAATTATTTTGGAAACAAACCATTGATAAATTTGAAGATCTATAGACTCCGTTAATAATATTATTAGGCTGAATAGTAACACATACTGCATTTTGTAGCTTGCAGGGGAGGATAATTAACTTGAGATATAAATTTAAGCAAACCTTGTGCGTTTTCAGGTCAATAGCTATTTTGATAATAGGTATATTTATACTGCCTTTCATTTTATCAGGCTGCACTAGTGTTGAGTTTAATATTGAGGATACTATAAAACCGCCTGAAATTGGGAATGTATCAATTCAGGGAACCTGGAGGATTGAAGAGTATATATCAATAATAAAAGGGCAGAGTGCTTTAAATGAAGATGAAGAGAGCAATCGAAAAAAATATATAGGTAAGGAAGCTGTATTTGATAGTGAGATATGTGCAATAGGAATTGAGTTATGTACAAATCCAGATTATAAGATAATAAGAACAGCAGCTGACACCTTTCTCAAAAGTACCTATCAGATTAATACTGAAAGTTTGGGAATCAAAAAAGAAAAAGTAAATGTGGTAACTATTTCCACAGCAAATAAATTCTTTAACCAACTGATTGTTACTGATGATATGACAGCGTATGTTTATTTGGAAAATGGATTTTTAGTATTAAATAAAATATCTGACTATGTTGATAATAAGGTTAAACTAAGCAATGTAGGGAAAGTTGCAGATAATAAAATTAGCGAGGAATTTGAAGAAGATCCTCTGTTGAGATCAGGGGTATTAATAGGTGTTAGATCTGCTGATAACACCTATTGCACGATATGGATATATTCTAAAAACAGAGAAATAAAAGCGGTAAGCTACAGAGAGCAGCTATTGGTTCCAAGAGCTTATGGATTCTGGGAAGTAGGTGGTATTCAGCATATGAATCAAAGGATTTATGCCGTGCCATTTGCAAATTCCAAATTGCAGCTTATACCGACAAATGAGGCCGCAGATAATATTCTTGCAGATAAACCAGGTGCGAAAATTCTATTTTCAGGCAATGATTATATAGGAATAGAGTATAATCTCAAGCTTAATGTTTTACCTATAGACAATATTAGAGCAGGAAAAGAAGTAAAGATTTCTGATGTTTTACTTGACAGTTCCTTTAATGTAGCAAATGAATTTAAGCAAGCTCGCCAAGACATTGTTTCATCTCTTGACAATGATAAGCTAAAAAACATTGTAGGCGAATTTGATGAGGGGAATTTTACACTAAAAAGGCGTAATGGACACTGGATACTGAAAAGCAGACTACATTTCAAGGAAGATTATAATGGTCACAAATATGAAGACTTTGACTTGAATTTAGTTGTTCCGTCAACTTTAATTTCCTATGATGAAATGGATATCCCTTGGAATAACATAAAATCCAAGCTACCTTGGACTATTGATGCATATATGTCACCTAATAAAGAGATTGCAATTCTTGCCTCTCGTGATAGTTTAAATATATATCCTGTTCAAAAAAGGAATATAGTTAATAAGCAACTAATGAAAATACCATTATCAGAAGGGGATTCCATTATTATGGCTGAGTGGTCTACAGGTAAGTATGCTGATATTTGGGCGAAGTTTGTTGACAGGATATTTACCGATATACAAAACTAATCTCCATTTCGCCAATGCTGCAGGTGAAACAAACAGTAAAGCTCTAATTCACAAAAAGCTGCTCGCAGCTTTTTGAACGTATAGGAATTTATATGTTTTTAACATGGTTAAAGATTTTGATATGACTTCATTTGAACTAGAACACCAAGAATTAACAGATATAAAAATTCCTATACGTGGGGATTGAAAAGGGGATTCCCCTTTCCGCTTTAAGGAGGGTGCTCAGAAACACAAAGTGTTTCGTCGAAGAGAACGATTAATGCAAAAAACGTAAACTTCGCATTATTAACAAAATAATTGTAATAATAGTAATAATAGAATAATATTAGCATAATACTATTTCGTTTTTAAGATATAACGAGGCAAGAAGATGTCCCACACTTCTATAAGAGGCGATTTTGTATTATAATGATTGCAAGGATTTAAGTATGAATTTGTTAATAACTGAAAGGTAGATAATAAATGGTTGATTTAGAGGAAAGAAAAGAACGAATTGTAGGATTTATGACAGAGGAAGCATATAAACCTCTTTTACTAAAAGAACTCAGAATGATACTTGGTGTTCCTGCTAGCGATGTTGAAGTTTTTAATCACATTATTGAAGAGCTTGAGAACGAGGGCAGGATATATAAAACACATGGAAATAGATATGGAATACCGTCAAGACTAAATTTAGTAATTGGAAGAATACAAGGACATGAGAGAGGATACGCATTTCTTATTCCTGACGATGAGATGCTAGAGGATATATTTATTCCTGCCGACAGCCTTAATGGAGCTATGCATAGTGACAGAGCTGTTGCTAGAGTAAATAGGAAAAGCTCTTCTGACAGAAGAATGGAAGGAGAAATATTACGTATACTTAATAGGGCAAATGTCACGTTGGTTGGAACTTTTGAAAAAAGTATGAGCTTTGGCTTTGTTGTGCCAGATAACAAAAGGATATCTGGAGATATTTTTATTTCAAAAAGTGCATTTAATGGAGCAAAAAAAGGGGAAAAGGTAGTTGTTGAAATTGTAAAATACCCAGAGCAGAGAAGAAATGCAGAAGGAAAGGTAATAGAAATACTGGGGCATAAGGACGATCTAGGCACTGACATACTATCCATTATTAAGTCTTACAATTTAGAAGATGAGTTTCCCGAAGAGGTTAACAAGCAGGTTGAAAAAATATCAGATACCGTTACTGATGCTATGATTAAAGGTAGACGGGATTTGAGGGGCTTAAGGATGGTTACAATTGACGGTGAGGATGCTAAGGATTTAGATGATGCTGTATCTGTTGAGTTGCTTGAAAACGGAAACTATCGTCTAGGTGTTCATATTGCAGATGTTACGAACTATGTAACAGAGAATTCTCCCCTAGATATAGAAGCTTTGAAAAGGGGCACCAGCGTTTATTTAGTGGACAGGGTTATACCTATGCTGCCAAGAAAGCTATCAAACGGAATATGTAGTTTGAATCCACAGGTAGACAGACTTAGCTTCACCGTTATGATGGATATTGATAATACAGGCAAGGTAATAAACCATGAGATATTTGAAAGTGTAATAAACATTGATGAAAGAATGACATATACAAATGTATACAAAATTTTAGTGGATAAAGATGAGGAACTTATAGAAAGATACAAAAATGTAGTACCTGATTTTATCCTTATGCATGAGCTTGCTCTTATTCTTCGAAAGAAAAGATTTAAGAGAGGTGCAATGGATTTTGACTTCCCAGAATCTAAGGTTATTCTTGATGATAAAGGCAAACCAATTGAGGTAAAAAAATATGAAATTACAATTGCAAATCAGATTATTGAGGAGTTTATGCTGATATGTAATGAGACAGTGGCGGAACATTTTTATTGGACAAATACACCCTTTGTATATAGAATTCATGAAGAACCTGATGAGGAAAAAATTGTCGCTTTAAACGAGTTTATTTATAATTTAGGTTACAGTATTAAGGGTATCAACAAAATTCATCCTAGAGCCTTACAGGACTTGCTAGAGAAGGTTAAGGGGACAAAGTACGAGAGAATTATTAGCTCAGTTATGCTGAGATCCTTACAAAAGGCAAAATATAGTGATGAAAGCGTAGGGCATTTTGGACTTGCTGCTAAATATTATTGCCATTTTACATCACCTATTAGAAGATATCCTGATTTAATTATTCATAGAATTATGAAATTATATTTAAAGGGTGGAATGACTGAGCAAAAAATTGAGCAACTACATGGAGTTTTACCCGAAATAGCAAAGCAGTGTTCTGAAAGAGAGAGAATGGCAGACGAGGCTGAAAGAGAAACTGAAGACCTCAAAAAGGTTGAATATATGAAGGACCATGAGGGTGAAATTTTTGAGGGCATTATTTCGAGTGTAACCAACTTTGGTATGTTTATTGAATTGGAGAACACAATCGAAGGGCTTGTCAGAATGAGCAGTATGGAGGATGATTATTATAATTATGATGATCGCCACTATTGCTTGATAGGAGAACGCACTCATAAAACCTATAGAGTAGGTGATGTAGTAAGAGTTATACTTGCTAAAGCTGACGTTTCTGCCAAGAAAATTGAGTTTTTATTAGTCGAGTCAGAGGAAGATGACCAGTTTGAGGATTTTGAGGTTAATACAAGTGTTGACTTTACGACACGTAGGGGAAAGGGAAGCGGGTATTCAAGGAAAGGAAAACCAGCTACCAATAAAGCTTCAACGTCAGAAGCTGAAAAAGTATTTACAACACAAAATAATAAGTCAAATACAGGCAGACCAAAGAAAGCTAAATCAAATTCAGAGTCTATTAGAACAACTAAGAAAACTACAAAAAAAGGCAAAGCTATCGACAAAAAAGTATTAGATCAGATTACGGGCAAGAGAAAAAGGAAAAGGAAAACGTCAGAATAGAATAACTCAAAAGTATAGTCGGTTTATGGTTCATAGAAGCAATTTATTATTTTGAAAAACAAAAAGCGAGATGGTATTAACCTCTCGCTTTTCTGCTTAGCGTAATTAAATTACAAAACGCTTAATCTCTTCAATAAAGTTTCCGCAATCTTCAACTTGAGTTTCTAACTTAATAGGCTTGCTTAAATCAAGACTAAAGATACCCATGATTGACTTAGCGTCAACGATATAACGTCCTGATGACAAATCAACATCAAAGTCATATTTGTTAACAATATTTACGAAATCCTTTACGTCATTGATAGATTTTAAAGAAATATCAAATGTTTTCATATCCATCCTCCTAACAATAGTAAAAACAGTACTACTAAATTTATACTTTAATATTAACTGCTTTTTGCACTATAGTCAATTGGAAAAGCAGGAAAGTAAAACCTGTTTTAACCCAAAATCGCTTGAAAGCCTTGATTATTAAGGCTAGAGTGGATATTTGTGCATATCTAACAAACTTTTGCTTCTGTTTTCATTAAATAATATTAAGCCGTAACCCAAAAGCAAGCTATCTACCGTTAGTAATATACTTTAAATGAAAAATATTACTATAAAGAAAACAATTAATAGTGCAAAACCAAGAGGAACTCCAGTTTTAGCCCATTCACGACTTTTAATATGGAGCTTTCCAGCAGATATTATATTTGGAATATTGCCTGGGATTAACATTCCACCGCTTAACAGAAGTCCCATTAATATTGCCTGTATTTGTTGCAGGTTCATTTTAGGGCTGATTTCTGCAGCTGCAAGTGTGGCATTATCCAATACAGCCGAGCAAATATTAATCCAATAAAGTAATTTACTGTCCAAAAGGATAATGTAAGTATTTATAAGAGGCTTAAAGCCTGCACCAAGTAATTCAAGTGCTATAACAAACAAAAATATTTTAAGAGCACGGATAAACACATCGCTTAAGCTCTCGGTTTGATCATTTACCTTATTTTCTTCATTTACTATTTCATGCATAGTGGTTTCTGTATTGTCACTAGTGTTTTTTAGGTTTTTATTTGTTCGTTTAATATAAAATGCACCCAACAAACCTAGTACAACAATACATGGAATTATATAGAAACCGATATTTTTTAGAAGATAAAAGAAATCAACCTTAAGTGCCGAAACTACGATGGTTGAAAGGGGTTCGCCAATAGGTGTTAAAGCTGCACCTAAGCCTATAGAAAAACATGATATAATAGTTAGGTTAACTTTTTGCTTATGGTTAAGTGGTAATACATGAATCATTTCTACCAATACTAATGCTGCAATTATTGCAGTTATAAGGCTTGACACTAAACCTAAAATGACTACCAAAAGAAAAATAAACAATTCCATGGGCATTTTTAAAGTGACGAAATTAACAAACTGCTGTATCTTTTTTACAGATACTCTGAAAATTAAGCCTGCTATTAATACTGCAGCAGTAATAAAATATAAAAGATAATTCGTAAAGATATGAATAAACAAATCCAAAGAAAGTGTTTTTGATATAATTACTGCAGCAATTCCCATTACCAATAAAAAGTATTCTAGATTGTGCTCTATAGTGCGGATGGCAAATGGAAGTATAAAAATAAGTGCTAAGACAATTAAAAGACCTATAATCATTACTATTCCTCCAATGTAAAAAATAAATGTATAAATCTGTTATAAATATATATACTATTATGCATTTAAGATATAGAAAGCTATATTTTTATGCATACTAGTAAAACTACATATGTAAAGTTCATTAAGCAGATACCAAAAGGGTAAGAAACTCAAACAAGCTTCCCGCCCTAGAAGTCAAAATTTCTTGAAAGCTTAAACAGAATCACAAATTTCGCCCAACCGCATATACAATATTTAATAGTATATATAGAACTACTAAAATTAGTTTCTTCACTTTTAGAAATACTATTCAAATAACAATACAGTTGCAATGCTTATATTATATTTAGCTCGCTTTTCTATTGCAATATAAGATACTTGTGAGTGCTACTTTATTACAGATTCATCTACATTTTTTTAAGCTAACATAACTTAATATAACATTTTTTTGTAATATTTGCAATATTCATGAAAACATGACTGTGAACTTAAAACACTTAAAACAAAAACTATGGAAGAGCTGGTTATGCTCACCCCATAGTTTTGTCTCCAAGATATTATTGATATGTCTATTTTTTTATCCGAATAATGCCAGCAATATACCAGCTGCAACAGCAGAGCCTATTACACCAGCTACATTTGGACCCATGGCATGCATGAGCAGGTAATTAGATGGATTTGCTTTCTGACCTTCTACTTGTGATAATCTTGCTGCCATAGGAACAGCAGATACACCTGCAGAACCAATAAGAGGATTGATTTTTCCTCCTGACATCCAGCAAAGAAGCTTTCCTAATAGCAGACCGCCGATGGTACTGAATACAAAGCCTACCAAACCTAAACCTACAATCATTAGTGTCTTAGGCGATAAAAATTTATCTGCGACCGCTGTAGCTCCTACTGTTACACCAAGAAAAATAGTTACAATGTTAATCAAAGCATTTTGAGCAGTATTTGAAAGTCTTTCCACTACACCTGACTCTTTAAAAAGATTACCCAGCATAAGCATTCCTATTAGTGGTGCAACTGATGGAAGCAATAGAATACAGAAGATTGAAACAGCTATCGGGAAGCAAATTTTTTGCAGTTTTGATACTTCTCTTAGCTGCTCCATCTTTATTTCACGTTCCTTTTTCGTTGTTAACAGTCTCATTAGAGGAGGCTGTATCATTGGTATTAATGCCATATATGAATAGGCAGCTATTGCTATAGCAGGTAAAAGCTCAGGGGCAAGTCTTGTGGTTAGATAAATAGCAGTAGGTCCATCAGCACCTGCAATGATACCTATTGAAGCAGCTTCTTGTGGTGTAAAAAAACCTGATGTAATTGCCACAATAAATACTACAAATATTCCAAACTGAGCGGCAGCACCCAAAAATAGTCCAGACGGTCTAGCAATCAGAGGACCAAAATCCGTCATTGCGCCAATGCCAAGGAATATGAGAGATGGGTATATACCCAGTTTTACACCTTGGTACAGATAATACAATAAGCCTCCAGGTTCAGTTGAACCCTCTACTGGTGCACTCATAAGCCCAGTCAGTGGTAAATTTGCAAGCAAAATACCAAAGGCAATGGGTAATAGGAGCATCGGCTCAAACTTTCTTACTATAGCAAAATACATGAGAACACAGGCTATTCCAATCATAAGGCACTGTTGCCAAGTGATTGAAGCAAATCCAGATGTACTCCAGATAGTTTGTAATGCCTCTAAAAACATCTTTTCTTCACCTCGCTATTGAATGACGGCAAGGATTTCACCTGTAGAAACTGATGAACCCTTGGCGGCAAGAATTTGAACAACTGTACCATCTATAGATGCGGCTATTTCATTTTCCATTTTCATTGCTTCAAGTATAAAAAGAACATCGCCTTTTTTAACTTTTGAGCCAGGCGTAACTTTACAGTTTAAAATAAGTCCTGGCATTGGAGCTTTTATAGGTTCACCGTTTACAGATGTTACGGTGGTTGCTGGTTGAGGAGCAGCTGGAGCAGAAACTGCAGAAGGAGCTGGAGCTGCTTTTGGTACTACTTCAGTTGTTTTTACTATATTAGCTTGTCCTTGTTCGACCTCTACTTCATAATTTTTATTGTTAATTGTAACAATATATTTCATTTTGTAACCTCCATTTCAGATTATTTGCAATTTATTTAATCAACTGCCTTTATGGATTTGAATATAAGCTCTGAAAGAGGAATTTTAGTTTCGTCACTAACAATTGCCATAATCAGAGCAGCGGTTTTTTCATCTACATTCAAAAGCTTTAGTTCTCCAGATGAATACCCATTAGAATCTACAGCCTCATTAGAATAAGTATCCTGAACAAGTGTTTTATTATCTGTTGCTGCAATTAATTTGGTATTTATTGCACCTAAAACCTTAGTTAATATTTGTACTAGTAAAAATAAAAAGGATAATACAAAAAATACTAGTGCAATGCAGAATAATGATACCGCTAAAGTTTCAATTATGTTCATATGCACCACCCTTTACTTTTTAATGATAGAATAAGAAACTTTTACAGCTGCAGATTCTTCTCTTTCCTTAAAGAACTTCTCAGCTACTTGAGGAAAAGCGATATAAGAAAGAACATCTTCGTCATTTTTGGCTATATTTTTAAGCTCCTTCTTAACCTTATCAAATTCTGGTTTGAGAGTGTCTGCGTATCTGATTGTAAGAGGTTTCTCATCACCCAATACTTTTTTTAGCAACTCTGGATCAATTTCGCCAGGAGCTTGACCATATTCGCCTTTTAAATAAGCTTTAACTTCTTTGGAAACATTTTTGTATCTTTCTCCAACGAGTACATTAGTAGCTGCCTGAACGCCAACCATCTGACTCATTGGTGTTACCAGTGGAGGATATCCTAGATCTTTTCTGACTTTTGGAGTTTCAGCTAAAACTTCATCTAGTCTATCTATTGCGTTTTGGGATTTTAACTGTGATATAAGGTTAGATAGCATTCCACCTGGTACTTGATAAACGAGAGCATCTGTATCAGTACCCATAACAAAAGCATCCAATAGTCCAGATGAAATATATTTTGCTTTTATTGGTTTAAAATAGTCATTTATTTCTTTTAATGCTTTTTCATTAAGCCCAGTTTCATAGCCAGCCTGTTTAAATGCATAATTTAGTGTTTCGGTTGCAGGCTGAGAGGTTCCGCTAGCAAATGAAGAAATGGCACAGTCTATACCATCACAGCCAGCTTCTATTGCTTTGAAATAAGTTATGGGACCTAGCCCTGTTGTGGAATGGGTATGCAAAAATACAGGTACCTTTACACTCCCTTTAAGTGTTTTGATTAGGTCATAGGCTTCTTGTGGACCCATAATTCCAGCCATATCTTTGATACATATTGAATTGACACCAAGCCCTTCTAATTGCTTACCCATCTTGGCGTATTTTTCAAGGTTGTGAATAGGGCTTGTTGTATAGCATATACAACCTTGTGCATGAGCTTTACGTTTTAAAACTTCATCTACAGCTACTTCAATATTTCTAAAATCATTTAGTGCATCAAAAATTCTAAAAATATCCATTCCATTATCAATAGAATGAGCAACAAATTTTCTTACAACATCATCAGGATAGTGCTTGTAACCCAGTATGTTCTGACCTCTTAACAGCATTTGTAAAGGTGTTTTCTTAACCTTGGCTTTAATTTTTCTAAGTCTTTCCCAAGGATCTTCATTTAGATACCTAAGACACGAGTCAAAGGTAGCACCACCCCAGCATTCAAGTGAGTAATAGCCCGCTTTGTCAAAAGTTTCCAGAATACCTTCAAAATCTGTGAAGGGCATTCGAGTTGCAATGAGAGACTGATTAGCATCTCGTAAGACAGTTTCAGTAAATTTTACTTTCATATCTTTATCATCTCCTTATAAATTATTTTGCTATAAAACGAAAAAACTATAAGTGTAATTTATCAAAAGATATTGGGCTTTCTTGTAAATATTCTTAATAATAAATACACAAAAGGATGAATTACTCGAACAAAATCAAGCTTTCCACCCTAAAAGCCATAACCACTCTTAAAACGAATATAATTCGCTAAACCGTAATTAACCATAATTAAACTATGAAACTCCTAGTATTGTATCATTATTTAAACAATTCAACAAGCTATAATTTATTAAATTAACCTTTAATTAACAATAGAATAAATAATGTTAAAAATTTTTGTGATATTTATTTATATTTTTACATTTATTTATAAAACTAATAATGATATACTATTTGAATGTTATTTGTTTTTGCAATATTTATTGAATTTATTAGCTATAATTATACAACTTTCTAAAAACACTTTACATTAATAAGTTTGCACATTTAAAGCTTTCAGCTGCTAAAGTTGAGTTAATTATTATAGCGTAACAAAATTAATTGAAGTTGGTGGTAAATTGAAATTTATATATTTGACATATAATAAAAAAGAAAAAAATAGAAGGCACAATTTTTCAAAAATTGCTCCAACAAAACTGCTAGTGCTAAGCTTTGCTGTGTTAATAATGACAGGTGCGGTTCTTTTATCTATGCCTTTTTCTTCTAGGTCAGGGGAATGGACTCCGTTTATTAATTCTCTGTTTACAGCTACTTCGGCATCCTGTATAACAGGTTTTTCTATTTACGATACTTACACCTATTGGTCAACTGCAGGGCAGGTAATTATTTTGGTGCTGATTCAAGTGGGTGCTTTAGGAATAATAACTTTAGCAACCTTCTTTTCATTATTGCTCAGAAAAAAGGTTGGAATAAAAGGAAGGATTTTGGCACAAGAGTCAATAAACTTCTTCAGCTATTCTGATGTTCTCAGAATCATTAAGAAAATAGTAACAGTAACACTCATAGTTGAATTAATTGGTGCTTTGCTTCTTTCGATAAGTTTTGTTCCGAAATATGGTGCTATCGGATTATATATGGGGATTTTTAACGCAATATCAGCTTTTTGTAATGCTGGCTTTGATATTACAAGTGCTGCTGTCAATGGAGAATATCTAAGTGTGACACCCTTTAATAATGATCTAATAATAATATATACAATATCTGTACTTATTATTATTGGAGGACTTGGATTTTCAGTTTGGAGAGATCTATATGAATATAAAAGAAATAAGCAATTGATGTTTCATACCAAGCTGGTACTTGCTATTACTGCTTTTCTACTTATTTCAGGTACTTTATTTTTCTTTGTAAATGAGTTTAGCAACCCCAAAACGATGGGAAATATGAGTGTACTCGAAAAAATTAATGTATCCTTTTTTCAATCTACCGCTGCAAGAACAGCGGGATATAACTTAATAAATCTCAGTGATATGAAGGAAATGTCAAAGGTTTTTACTATTATTCTGATGTTTGTAGGAGCAGCTCCAGGTTCAACTGGAGGAGGCATAAAGGTAACTACCTTTGGTGTGCTTATTATGGCTATTTTTTCACAAGTCCGAGGCTCGGACAGTATTGTTCTGTTTAAGAATAGAATAAATCAACAAACTGTAAACAAGGCACTGTCTGTAACTGGGTTAAGCATGATACTTGTAACGGTCATTGCAACAGTTATTGTTACTATGCAATCTAATTTATCTTTTCTTGATGTGTTGTATGAGACGGTATCAGCCTTTGGCACAGTGGGCTCAACATTAGGTACTATTCCTTTGTTGAATAATATTAGTAAGGCACTTATAATTTTAACTATGCTCCTTGGCAGAGTGGGACCATTATCCTTTGCGATAGCACTGACACTAAAGCAGTCAAGAAGAACATCGGATATGGTATACCCTGAAGCAAAGATATTAGTAGGATAAGCATTATTTTAGCCCAGGGTTTAGAATTACCAACATTTATTATATAATGCTCGTATGCAGCCAATACACAAAATGTTATACTTTGTAGATAATATTTGTTGTTAAAATATCGGAGGAAAACAAATATCAATGGATAATTTAAGTAATGGAAATATAGATTTATCACTTAACAATGAAGAGTTTTTTGAAACTTATAAGCGAAAAAAAATCATGTCAATATATACTCTAGGTTGTAAGGTCAATCAATATGAATCAGAAGCAGTAGCATCAATTTTTGAACAAAATGGATATGAGATTGTACCCTTTGAACAGAGTTCAGATGTTTATATAATTAATACATGTACAGTCACCAGCCTCAGTGATAGAAAATCAAGGCAGACAATCAGAAAGGCAAAAAAGAATAATCCCAATTCAATAGTTGTGGTAATGGGTTGCTATGCTCAGACATCCTCTAATGAGGTTCTAAAGATACCAGAAGTTAATTTGGTAATAGGCACTAAAGACAGAAATAAGATATTAGAGTATATTGATAGGATTGAAGATGGCGAATGTAAAATAAATGCAGTTGATAATATTATGTCTACCAGAGATTTTGAAGAACTAAAGGTAAGTTCATATAAGCAGAGAACTAGAGCTTGCTTAAAAATTCAGGAAGGCTGTAGCCAGTTTTGCTCATATTGTATAATACCTTATGCCAGAGGTCCAATCAGGAGCAGAAATCCAGAGGCTATAATACAAGAAGTTATAGAACTATCTGAAAATGGTTTTTCAGAGCTTGTACTGACAGGTATTCATCTTGCTTCATATGGGAAAGATCTAAAAACTACAAGCTTGCTTGATATAATACAAAGAATAAACATGATTGAAGGAATTAAAAGAATAAGAATTGGCTCCTTAGAGCCAACTACAATTACTGAGGAATTTGTAAATGTAGCAAAACAAATGTCAAAGCTATGCCCCCATTATCACTTGTCCTTGCAAAGTGGCTGTGACAATACACTTAAAGCAATGAACAGAAAATATACAACTAAAGAGTATAGAAATTCTGTGGAGCTACTTAAAAAGCATATTACTGATGTTGCTGTAACAACAGATATAATGGTGGGGTTTCCAGGCGAGACGGAAAAAGACTTTGAAACATCCTTAAATTTTGCAGCAGAAATGGGTTTTTCTAAAATACATGTTTTTAAGTATTCTCCAAGAACTGGAACACCTGCTGCTGAATTTGATAATCAGGTTAGTCCTGAGGAAAAAGAGAGAAGAAGTCAGCTGATGCTGGAATTATCTGAGAATCTTGAAGGACGGTATTTAGAAAACTATGTAGACAGTGAGATGGAAGTACTTTATGAGCAGGAATTACACGGTAAAGAAGGCTACATGGAAGGGCTGACCAAGAACTATATAAGAGTTATAGCAGAAGGCGGTAAAGAGTTAAAGGGAGCTTTAATAAACACAAAGCTTCAAAAAGTTAATGGTGAGTTATTTGAAGGCATAATTATCTAAAGGGAGCTGCTGAAAAATAAGAAAACTACCATATGTGGTTTTGGTAAGTGTGTGGAGTAATACATTAAAAATGTTGCAAAAGGAAGCAGGATGTATTAGTATAGATATGTAGGATTATCCATAATTAAGAGTGGAGATTTAAAGTCAGTTGTAGTAGGAAGGTGATATAATGGGTATTAATGAAACAATGATGTTCAATGTAGACAAAGAAAAGGATAACGAAGCAAAGGAAATACTAATTTCTGTGTATAGAGCGTTGAAGGAAAAAGGGTATAATCCTATTAATCAAATGGTAGGATATATTTTATCAGGAGATCCTACTTACATCACAAACTATAAGAATGCAAGGAGTATTGTTAGAAGGCTGGAACGGGATGAACTTCTTGAAGAGGTTTTGAAATTCTACCTTGAGAGTAAAAATAATGCTTCTGAATAAATAATTATAATACTACAGGCATTCTCGTTATATGGGAATGCCTATTAATTTGCAGGGTAAACTATGTTGCTTATGGCTGGTTATGCATACTGCCAGCATAGATTGGTTATGGAGGTAATATATGCGAATACTAGGCATTGACTATGGGGACTCAAGGATAGGCATTGCTGTTAGTGATCCTATGGGTTGGACAGCTCAGGGCATTGAAACGGTAAAATGCAAGGATGGACTTAAGAAGGCACTAGCTAGGATACTAGAAATAATAGCTCAATATGAAGTGAAAGACATTGTTATTGGCTACCCGATAAATATGAATGGTACTAAGGGACCAAGGACTGAGAGAACAGAAGAATTCATTAATAAGCTTCTAGGTTTTGGAGATTTTAACATCATTAAATGGGATGAGAGACTTACAACTGTTTCTGCTCACAGAGCAATGAATGAACTTGGTGTTAAGGCAAGTAACAAAAAGAATATAGTAGATACAATGTCTGCAGTTTTTATTCTGCAGGGATATTTGGACAGGCAAGCAAATAAAAAAACTTAATGTTGGAAATGATGTACAAGTGTGTTATTATAAAACGGTATTTGAATAATTCATGTAGTAATACTCAATAATATTTACACATGATTCTAAAATAATAAAAACTCGGATGTATTAGGAGGAAATAGATATGGGTGAAGATGAAAGAGATGATATTGTAGTTTTAATTGGAGAAGATGGAGAAGAGGTTGAGTTCGAACATCTGGATACAGTTGAAATGAATGGAAATGAATATGTTATTCTTCTGCCTTTAGATGAGCAGGATGAAGAAATTGATGAAGTTGTTATACTAAAGGTAGATCATAACGAAGACGGCGAAGATGCATTTGTAACAGTTGATAATGAGGAAGAATTAAGTGAGGTTTTTGAAGAGTTTAAAGAAAGAATGGAAGAGGAATACGATTTCGAAGAATAATTAGATTACTAAAAACTATAGGCTGAAAAGCTTATAGTTTTTTTTGAATACATGAATTCATAAATAGTATACCTTAATTTAAATTTATACAAAAATATTAAAAATTAATAACTAAATATTAATTTTCTATCAAGATTTATAACAAGTTGTTGTATAAGTACTAATAATTTGATATAATATTGACGATATTGTGAATATATTAACATGCTGTTAAGGGAGGTCTATTTAATGAGTGAAAACAAGTGCTGCTGCGGTTGCGTAGATCAATATGACTTGAAACTCAAACAAATTATTGAGAAATACAAAGACACAAGAGGTGCGTTGATTCCTGTACTACATGAAGCACAAGAAGTATATGGCTATTTGCCTGTAGATGTTCTTAAAAAGATTTCAGAGGGACTTAATGTTTCATTGGCTGAAATCTATGGTGTTGTTACATTTTATACCCAGTTCTCACTAAATCCAAAAGGTCGTTTTAGTATTAATATTTGCTTAGGTACTGCCTGCTATGTAAAGGGTGCGGGTGATATACTTGATAAATTTAAAGAATTATTGGGTATTGATGTTGGACAATGCACTCCAGATGGAAAGTTTTCTCTTGATGCATGCAGATGTATAGGTGCATGTGGTCTTGCTCCTGTAATTACAATAAATGAAGATGTTCATGGAAGGCTAACAGCTGATGATGTTGCAGGTATCCTAGAGAAATATAAAGACTTATAATATAGATTAAAAATAAGTTAAAAGAACGTATTACGGAGTATTTTTATGAGGGATTTGTCACTTCACATTCTTGATATAGTTCAAAATTCAATAAAAGCAAATTCAACTGTTGTTAAAGTACAAATTTATGAAAAGACTGAATGTAAGAAACTAGTTTTAGAAATTGAAGATAATGGTTTCGGTATGGACAGTGATTTCTTAGCAAGGGTTGATGACCCGTTTACCACTTCGAGAACTACTCGAAAAATTGGATTAGGAATTCCACTTTTAAAAGAATCTGCACTAAAATGTGAAGGCGAATTTGATATTTACTCTGAAAAAAATATAGGAACAAAAGTATTTGCTACTTTTTCAATTGATCATATTGACCGACTTCCTATTGGAGACGTTGGAAGCACTATGACTGTACTAATAACTGCAAGTCCTGATATACATTTTATTTTGTTGCTAGAGAGCGTGAAGGGAATATTTATACTTGATACAGAAGAAATTAAGAAAACCCTTAATGGTGAAGACAAAGCAAGTGAACCGCAAAATTTGATTAGTATAAATGAGTTTGTAGTTATTCAGTGGTTGAAAGAGTATATTGATGAAGGTGTAAAAAATATTTTTGGAGGTGTACTAAATGAAATCAATAGCTGAATTAGAAGAGATAAGAAAGAAAACTCTTGATAAAATTTCTCTTAGAACAAATGATGATGGAATCAGAGTTGTTGTAGGAATGGCTACATGTGGTATTGCAGCAGGTGCTAGACCAGTTATGAATGCATTTGTTGAAGAAATAGATAAAAGAAGTTTAAATAATGTTACTGTATCTATGACAGGTTGTGTTGGGGTATGTAGACTAGAGCCTGTAGTTGAAGTTATAGACAAAGATGGAAACAAGACAACCTACGTTAAAATGACTGCTGAAAAAGCAGCAAGAGTGGTTGTTGAGCATATTGTTAACGGCAAAGTTTGTCTTGACTTAACTATTGGAGCTGAACAAAAGTAATAAATCTATTGTTACTCTTAATTAATTGTGAGGAGGTTTTCAAAAATGCATTTATATAGAGCACATGTGCTAGTTTGTGCAGGTACAGGTTGTACATCTTCTAACTCGGTAAAGATTATGGAAGAAATGCAAGCTTTACTATCAAGCAATCAATTGGACAAGGAAGTTCAAATAGTTAAAACAGGATGTTTTGGTCTTTGTGCAGAAGGTCCGATTGTTGTAGTTTACCCAGAAGGTGCAATGTACACTAGGGTAGAGGTTTCTGATGTAAAAGAGATAGTTGAAGAGCACTTGTTAAAAGGTAGAATAGTAAAGAGATTACTTGCTGGTGAAAAGGCAACTGAAGATATTTCAAAATCATTAGAAGGTGTTGAATTCTTTACAAGACAGACACGAATTGCATTAAGAAATTGCGGACTAATAAACCCTGAAAACATAGATGAGTATATAGCTTTTGATGGCTATAAGGCAATTGAGAAAGTATTAACAGAAATGAAGCCTGAAGAAGTTATTGAGGTAATGAAGCAATCAGGCTTAAGAGGAAGAGGTGGTGCGGGCTTCCCGACAGGTCTAAAATGGAGTTTTGCCGCACAACAAGTCAATGACATTAAATATGTCTGTTGTAATGCCGATGAAGGAGATCCAGGAGCCTTTATGGATAGAAGTGTTCTAGAAGGAGATCCTCATTCACTAATCGAAGCAATGACAATAGCGGGATTTGCTATTGGCTCAACACAGGGATTTGTATATGTTAGAGCAGAGTACCCTATAGCAGTTAAGAGATTACAAATTGCTATTGAACAAGCTAAAGAATATGGCTTGCTTGGTGATAATATTCTAGGTACAGGCTTTAAGTTTGATTTGGATATTAGACTTGGAGCAGGAGCATTTGTTTGCGGTGAGGAAACTGCATTGATGACATCCATCGAAGGTCATAGAGGTGAACCTAGACCAAGACCTCCTTTCCCAGCGGTTAAAGGTCTATGGGGTAAGCCTTCAATCTTAAATAATGTTGAAACCTACGCTAACATACCTGTTATTATTTTAAATGGTTCTGAATGGTTCTCAAAGATTGGAACTGAAAAGAGTAAAGGAACAAAAGTTTTTGCACTTGGCGGAAAGATAAATAATACTGGACTTGTTGAAGTGCCTATGGGAACTACTTTAAGAGAAGTTGTTTATGATATAGGTGGTGGAATTCCAAAGGGAAAACAGTTTAAAGCTGCTCAAATGGGAGGACCTTCAGGAGGATGTGTTCCTACTGAGCATTTGGATATACCTATTGATTATGATTCACTTATTTCAATTGGTGCAATGATGGGTTCTGGCGGACTTATTGTAATGGACGAAGACACTTGTATGGTTGATATAGCTAAATTCTTCTTGGAATTTACAGTTGATGAGTCTTGTGGTAAATGTCCTCCATGTAGAATTGGAACTAAGCGTATGCTTGAAATATTGACAAGAATCACTGAAGGTAAAGGTGAAGAAGGAGATATTGAGAAGCTTGAGGAATTGGCAAAGAATATAAAAACATCTGCCTTATGCGGACTTGGACAAACTGCTCCAAATCCTGTTCTTAGTACAATAAGATATTTCAGAGATGAATATGAATCTCATATTAAAGATAAGAAATGTACTGCGGGGGTTTGTAAGTCATTGATGCAATACGTAATTGATCCTGACAAATGTAAGAGCTGTGGCTTGTGTACAAAAGTATGTCCAATGAATTGTATCAGCGGAGAAAAGAAGGTTCCTTACGTAATTGATCAGGCTAAGTGTGCAAAATGTGGTGCTTGTATGGAGAAATGTCCATTTAAAGCTATTTCAAAAGTATAGGGGAGGAGAGTGTAAAAATGGCAACAGTAAATATTACTATAGACGGCAAGAAATTGCAGGTTGAACAAGGTTTAACTATTTTAGAGGCGGCTAAACAGGCTAATATAAAGATACCAACACTTTGCTTCCTTAAAGATATAAATGAAATTGGTGCTTGTAGAATGTGTGTAGTTGAGATTAAGGGAGCTAGAACACTTCAGGCAGCTTGTGTATATCCAGTATCAGAAGGCTTGGAAATATATACTCAAAGTCCAAGTGTAAGAGAAGCAAGAAAGGTAACATTAGAGCTTATTTTATCAAACCATGATAAGAAATGTCTTACTTGTGTAAGAAGCAGAAATTGTGAATTGCAAGCTCTTGCTGACGAACTAAATATTAAGGAACTCAGATTTGAGGGAGAAGCAAACAACTATGCAATAGACGATTTTTCACCTTCAATTGTAAGAGACCAAAATAAATGTATTCTTTGCAGACGCTGTGTAAGCATGTGCAAAAATATTCAAACTGTTAACGTAATAAGTGCAACTGAGAGAGGCTTTAAATCTGCTATTAGTTGTGCGTTTGATATTTCCTTGGCAGATGTTCCATGTACTAATTGCGGACAATGTATAAGTGTCTGTCCTGTTGGAGCATTAAGAGAAAAGGATGATACAGATAAGGTTTGGCAGGCTTTAGCAAATCCAGAACTTCATGTTGTTGTTCAGACTGCTCCTGCAGTTAGGGTTGCAATTGGTGAAGAATTTGGCTTGCCAATAGGTACTAGATGTACTGGAAAAATGGTTGCAGCATTAAGTAAATTAGGCTTTGCCAAGGTGTTTGACACAGATACTGCTGCTGACTTAACAATTATGGAAGAGGGAACAGAGCTTCTTAATAGAATTCAAAATGGTGGAAAACTCCCAGTTATTACATCTTGTAGCCCAGGATGGATTAAATTCTGTGAGCATAACTATCCAGAATTCCTAGATAATCTATCTTCATGTAAATCTCCTCACGAGATGTTTGGTGCGGTATTAAAATCATACTATGCTGAAAAGATGGGCATAGATCCAGCTAAAATATTTGTTGTTTCAGTAATGCCATGTACTGCTAAGAAGTATGAGGCTGCTAGACCTGAATTATCTGCTAATGGCTTAGCTGATGTAGATGTTGTTCTTACAACTAGAGAAGCTGCTAAAATGATAAAAGAGGCTGGTATTGACTTTAACAATCTTGAAGATAAAGAGTTTGATGATCCTATGGGAGAAGCAACTGGTGCAGCAGTAATATTTGGTGCTACTGGTGGTGTTATGGAAGCTGCTCTTAGAACTGTTGCTGAGATTTTGGAAGGTAAATCCTTTGATAATGTTGAATATACTGCTGTTAGAGGAATTGAAGGAATCAAGGAAGCTACAGTAGAATTCGGAGGAAAGAAAGTAAGAGCAGCCGTTGCAAGTGGTTTGGGTAATGCAAGAAAGCTCCTTGACAGCATGAAAAACGGGGAAAAGTATGATTTCATAGAAATAATGGCTTGTCCTGGAGGATGTGTAAATGGTGGTGGACAGCCAATACAGCCATCTTCAGTTAGAAGCTGGACTGACCTAAGAGCTGAGAGAGCAAAAGCTATTTACGAAGAGGATTCAAGCTTGTCAATAAGAAAGTCACATGAAAATCCAGTAGTAAAGAAAATGTATGATGAGTATTTTGAGAAACCAGGAAGCCACAAGGCACATAAGCTATTGCATACTCACTATACACCTAGAGAGAATTATCCAGAAAAATAATTTTTTTGGTAAGTCTAATATTGATTTTAACTATATTAAACTGCTATAAACAAAGTTCTAAGATTCAAATAAAGCCTTTGCTGCATTTGGATTTTAGAACTTTTTGTTGTTTTTTTTAATTATTAATACTTTGTTAATAATAATACTATATAATAGATATAACATTATAAAAATGTAATATAACTATTATTTAAGAGGGTATATGTACTATGTATGGAATAAAAAAAGCAATCACTCTTTCACTATCTGTTAGTTTGATTTTGACTATGACTTCATGTGCATCTAAAACATCAAATACTGATGCTGTAGAAGCAACAGCAAATCAAAGTACAAGTGCTGCTACGATGGAGGTTAATCGGACTGTGGAACAATTAGTAAGTGAAAATATTCATGTTAATCAAATAGGTTATTTTAGTACAGACAAAAAAATTGCTGTTATAAATGGACAGTATAGTACATTCGAGGTGGTTGATGCGGCTGCTAAGAAAGTAGTTTTGACCAAGACATTAGATGGGAAGGTAAAGGATGATTCAAGCGGCGACACAGTATGCTATGCTGATTTTTCAGAGATTACCACTGCAGGACAGTATTTCGTATCAATACCAGAGTTAGGTAAATCCTATGATTTTAAAATAGGTGATAAGGGTATTTACGCAGAAGTTTCTGATGCAATGTTAAAGGCACTATATTTGCAACGCTGTGGCAATGCATTAGATAGCAAGTATGCAGGGGAATATAATCATGGGGCATGTCACAAAGATTTGGCAAAAATATATGGTGATGAAAGTAAGGAAATAGATGTTAGCGGAGGTTGGCATGATGCTGGCGATTATGGACGATATGTAGTTCCAGCAGCAGTAACTGCGGCTGATTTAATGCTTGCATATGAGTTTTATCCAAATAGCTTTACTGATAGTACAAATATTCCTGAAAGCTCAAACAATATACCAGATATACTTGATGAAGCGAAATATGGCATTGATTGGATGCTGAAAATGCAGGATAAATTATCAGGAGGTGTATATCACAAGGTAACAGCAATGGGCTTTCCCGATATTACCTTAATGCCTGATATTGATGTGGATGATATGTATGTGATGCCTGTTTCAACAACTGCGACTGCTGACTTTGCTGCTGTAACTGCTATGGCTGCCAGAATCTACAAGGAAATAAATCATGGTTTTTCTCAGAGCTGCTTAAATGCATCACTTAAAGCGTGGGGGTGGCTGGAAGAGAATACAAAGTTTGTTGAATTCAAAAACCCTTCTGATATCGCAACGGGTGAATATGGTGATGCATCAGGCTCAGATGAAATAGCTTGGGCTGCAGCAGAGCTGTTAAGAACAACTGGTGAAAAGAAGTATAGTGATTATTTTGTTAAGAATTTTCATTCAAATGGATTTGGACTTGGCTGGCAAAATGTAAGTGGCTTTGCAGCAATAGCATATATGTTTTGTGATTCAGATAAGATTGATTTGAAGAAATCTGAAGAAATAAGAAAGAGCTGGATTGAAAAGGCGGATATGTTTGTAGCTACTGCGAAAAAGGATGGCTATTTGCTTGCAATGCACAAGATGGAGTATATATGGGGGAGCAATATGAATGTTGCAAACCATGCAAAGCATTTGCTAGTGGCTGATAGAATAAAAAATAATGAGGAATACACTGAAGCAGTGAAAAATGCGGCACATTATTTAATGGGCAGAAATACGTTGAGTCAATGCTACATAACGGGTTTTGGTTCTAAACAGATTATGCAGCCTCATCACAGACCTTCTATAGGTGATACAGTAAAACAGCCCATACCTGGATTGGTGGTAGGCGGTCCTAATTCCATATTAGATGATAGTGTATCAAAATCTAAGCTTTCAGGACTTGCTCCTGCAAAATGCTATATAGATGACATGTCTTCTTATGGAACAAATGAGGTTGCAACCTATTGGAATTCACCAACAATCTTTGTTTTTGGTTATTTAAATCAGCAAAGGTGATTTAGGAGGTATTATTTTGGCAAAGCAAGTTTGGAAACCATCTACCATGTTAAATCCTGTCCCTGCTGTAATGGTGTCTTGTGCAGATAAAGAGGGGAAACCCAATATAATAACAATTGCATGGGCAGGTACAATAAACTCTAGCCCTCCTATGGTATCTATATCAATTAGAAAAGAGCGTTATTCACATGCTCTGATAAAAGAGACAGGCGAATTTGTAATAAATTTAACTACAAGAGGACTAACCTTTGCAACGGATTTTTGCGGTGTAAAATCAGGCAGAGATATTGATAAATTTGAAGCAATGAAGTTAACAGTGCAAAAGGCTTCAATTGTAAGTGCTCCTATGATTAAAGAAAGCCCTTTAAATTTGGAATGTGTTGTAAAGCAGGTTGTTGAGCTTGGCTCTCACGACATGTTTATTGCCGAAGTGGTTGCAACCAACGTGAAGGAAGAGCTGCTTGACGAAAATGGAAAGCTGGATTTGAAAAAAGCAGATTTGATTTGCTATTCACATGGAGAATACTTCGCACTCTCAAAGCCGTTAGGTTTTTTTGGATATTCGGTTGCAAAGAGGAAGAATTTGAAGAGGGCGGATTTGGTGAGGAAGAGTGGGAGTAGGAAGAGGAATGGGAAGTAGATAGGTTGGGAGGCTAACAGCGTGGAAACTGAAATAGACTTAATGAAAAAATTTGAAGAGATTGCCAAAACATCAATAAAAATTGATTTAGAAATATTTAATAATCAGCAGTTACCAATAGGAGCTTCAAAATTTGGGGGAAGACCCGATTTGCCCAAGAGCTTTGAATGGTACTATTTTACAGGGGAAAACTATGATGGTATTACTGAAAAAAGACCACTAAGTTTTTTAGCTCAAATTAACTGTGAAGAAGTTAAAAAATATGACAAGGATAATTTGCTTCCGCAAAAAGGTATTATTTATTTCTTCTATGAATTATCAACTATGGCTTGGGGATTTGATCCCAAGGATAAAGGAAGTGCAAGAGTTTTTTATTTTAATGGAAATTTATCAGAACTGTCAAGAACTGATTATCCAAATGATATGGAAGCTGAGTTTAAGCTACCTGAAATCAAATTAGAGTTTTCTGAAAAGTATGATTTGCCAGGTTTTGAGGAGTTTTCAGAACTATATAATTATGATGATTGGGATGTCTATGAAGAGGAAAGAGTTTTGTCAGGCTATGAACCAGAGGATTCAATAAGTAAATTGCTAGGCTATGCCGACGTTATTCAAAACTCAATGCTTTTGGAGTGTGAAAAGGTTACAAATGGTATTTATTGCGGTGATGCGACAGATGTTGAACCTGAAAATTTAGAGGAGCTACAGGAGAACAGTAAGCAGTGGCAGCTGCTATTTCAAATGGACACAATCACCAATGATAATTGTGAATTGATGTTCGGAGATTGTGGTCGCATATATTTCTACATCAAAAAAGAAGATTTGAAAAAATGTAATTTTGATAACTGCTGGCTGATTTTGCAGTGTTCTTAGAATAATAAGGCTGCGACGCGGGGCGTATTATATATCATATTCTCATTATTTAGTAACGTCAACTTAGGAAGGGCTTAAGATATGTCTTTTAGGTCAAAAACAAAGATATGGACTATTATATATTTATTATTGGTAGTCCTGCTTGTTGCTTCATGCTCAAATAATAATAAAATTATTACTCAGGCTGGTATGAATAGTCAAGAAGAGTGCTCTTCAAGTTCTTTAGACTCGTCAGAGACAGAATCTGATATATCGCATAAGGATATTTTAGATAGTATAGAGCAGCAGGTTAATAATAAAAATAAAAAGGTTATTACTACATATGAAGAATATGAGGCGTCAAAGCTGCCTTTATTAGTAGCTATACCAGAAAAGGAAATATATCTTTATGACACGAAAAATGGACAGGTAATACTAAGTGTTGGGGAAAATAAAAGCTATTATGACTGGCAATGCTTAACTCCTCGGTTTATCCTTCCACAAATGCAGCTGGGAGATTTTGATAATGATGGGATAGAGGAGCTTTCAGTTATTTTGTATACTGGCTCAGGAACAGGCGTTTCAATACAGGATTTACATATTATCGAAATATTCAATGGTAACATACCTTTAGAAAACCAATCAGAAAATAAAAACTCAGAATACTATAAAGACTATATGTTCAGCCCAGATGATTATGTAAGTCAGCTAAAGGATAAAATTTCTTTTGAAAATTATCTTGATGCAGGTCAATTGATGGGAAAAATAAGTGTCGGTACTAAATCATACATTGTAAGCCTTAAAGAATATCAAACAGATGAATTTGGAAAAATCAGCTCTGAATTGTATTTTGCAAGTATAGTTTCATTTAGCTGTGAAGCAAACAAATTGAAAGCAGAATTTGGTGCTGGTGTTATTTGCGAAAAGGTTCCACAAGCTTGCTATATTGGAAAGCTTAGTGCTGATGTGGAATATAGTGATGGGAAATTTGAACTGAAGAATTGTTATTATTCAGCCAACTAATATAGATTATTAACTCACTCCTATAGATGTTCAAACTTATCAATGGTTTGTTGCCAAAATAATTGCTAGAATTAGTAATGATTCATCGAAGTGTTTTTGCCGTCGCACACATTCACCATCCATGGTTCATAGTGTGCTAAAACCGACATCGTGTCGGTTGTTCAGCAAAAAAACTTAGAGCTTGCTAAATCAATACTAAAATTGTATTGATTTAGCAAGCTTTTCTCATACAACTAATTCATGCAATTATCTCTAACCAAACTTTCCATTGATAAGTTGAACATCTACAATAAATTTTAGTTATAGAGAAATTGGTAGTGATGATGAGGAGGAAAGTGGGTAAGTCGAAAAAACCTAAATTATTGTGAAAAATATAGTTGAATAAATCAATTACATTTCTAAACCTTTGAAAACCAAAAATAATCAGATTAATTTAATATGGTATGAGTATAAGAAGAGAGATGCTATTGTGAAATGGTGTCTTTTATAAAGATATTGAAAGGGATTCAAAAGACATTATTAAGCTTATATCCAAAAATATGGAAGTAATTAGAAATGAGAAAGGTGAAATTGTTGGAAGAGCCGCATTGGTACCAGAACAAGTGCAAGGGTTAGTGACTGTAGGCGGATTCAGAACGTCAGGGCTGTCTGGCATATTTGGACTATTGATTGGCATTTCGGAAAGAGCTTCTAGAGATATAGGAATACCAATAATAGAAAAGCTTGATTTAGATAGATGGGTTCAAAGCCAACTGAAAAAAATATCTGAATGTATAATAAACGAAGAATGGCAGTACCAGATTTCGTCTTATGTGAGAGCATTACAAAGCAATACGAATGATTTGAAAATTGCAAAAAACATGGGGAAATATGTGAGTTTTAATGAAATTATAGAATTAGTTGAAAAAGAGAAGTTAGAAGAATATTTTTTAGTCCAAGATGTAGCTATTGAAAATTATGAAAGAGAAAATTCGTGTAAAATAGACTTATACAATAATGTATTTTACACAAATGTAGGTATGCCCGGAATACACCAAACATATTGCAGAGAAAGTTTTCATTCATGGTCAATTGTCAGTTGCAGAAAAAATTCTAGATTTGAGGATAGAACATTGGAAGGATTGGTTCTCGAAGCTATAGCTGAAGCTTGGCATTGCAGTATAGAAGAAGTATATAAAAAATCAGATTTTTCATCAGATAATTCTGAATATTCTGCTGGTATAGGAAAAGTGGGAGATGAAGAGGTGATTATGCATCATGTTGATATAATAAAAAAACCTAAAATGTAATAATTCAACTTCCCAGTATCAATAATGAAAGGGAACTTTTTGTTATATCGTAACTTCCCATTATCTTTATAATATAAGAAATGGAGGCTTTAAATGAGAACCTTATCCCGCAAAAATCTAATTTTTCTCAGCTCCACAGCCGCACTTATAATTATACTATGTATTGGTTTTGCCCTACATCAATATTATAAAACAACTATCAATATAGCTGAATATTCGCAGTTTATGCTATCATCGTCTATCTATTACGAAGACATGAAAGAACTTGATATCAAAAATATTCAAGAGCATTATAGTGGCATAAAAGCAGCGGACATTTTGGACGGAAAAGTATTTGTCAGCACTGATGGCACAGCCAAGGAGTTTACTATTATCAAAGCTAATGGGTCACAAAATGCTGATAACATACAAAACATTTTATCACGCTATTGCAGTAATTTATTAAAGAAATTTCAAACGTCAAACAGAGAAGAATATGAACGTGTAAAGGGCTACTCTATTCGCAGAACTAGAGATTATGTTATTATGACTATAAGCGATAACATGGGTAGCGGTGGTAAAATTAGCGATTCCTATTTTGATAAGACCAATTATGATAAGGTTAATTGAAATACATATTAGGCAACAAACCATTGATAAGTCTACCACAGCGATAGATTTTTTAGGTACGAAAGTTGAGTTAATAAACAGTAATAAAAACCAACTGTTATCAATATTTTAGGAGCTAAATATAATGCGTTCAGAACAAGAAATGCTTAATTTAATACTTAATATTGCAAAAGCGGATGAGCGTATTCGTGCAGTTTATATGAATGGTTCACGAGCCAATCCAAATGTAAAAAAGGATAAATTTCAAGATTTTGATATTGTTTATGTTGTAACTGAAACGGCATCGTTTTTAAAAGATAAGAGTTGGATATCTGTTTTTGGTGATTTAGCAATGGTACAGGAACCTGATTCAAATGATTTTGGTTGGGGACAAAGTGCTGATATTAGCCGTTCATATTGTTGGTTAATGTTATTTAAGGATGGTAATCGTATAGACTTACATATACAAATAATTGAAGCTATGTATGAAGAGTATCTGGCAGATAGCTTAACTGTGCCTATTTTAGATAAGGATAACCTTTTGCCTCCCATTCAGCCATCAAGTGACAGAGGATATTGGATAAAGAAACCAACTAAGCCCCAATATGACTCTTGTTGCAATGAATTTTGGTGGTGTCTTAACAATGTTGCAAAAGGTATTGTGCGTGACCAAATTCCTTATTCAATGCGAATGTACCATGAAACTGTTCATAAAGAGCTTGATAGAATGCTTGAGTGGTATATTGGTGTAAATACAGATTTCTCTGTTTCAACAGGCATGTGGGGCAAATATTTTAAAGAATATCTGTCTGAAGAGTTATATGAATTATATACAAAAACCTATTCAAATTATGAAAATCTTTGGATGGCAATTTTCGCCTCATGTGAACTTTTCCGCATCGCAGCATCTGCTGTTGGCAAGCACTTTGGATATGTGTATAATCAGAGTGATGATGATAATATGATGGAATATTTGCTTAAAATGAAAAATAATGAAATGAATTAACCAAGGAGATTTTATGTTAAAACCCATTAAAAATACGGCTTGGGCTGTGTTGTTTTTAAGTATATATGCTTCGTTTTTATATATAGCCAGATTAATTCTAGGATCTGAGAGAATTATGCTATTTGAGTCTGATTATTCAAAACCAGGGACATGGGCACTTGGTTTTTCTATTTCACAATTAGCCGAATCATTATTTGTATATGTAGTTCCTGCAGTTATTTCATTAGTTATATATATTATTTTTTACAAATTTGTATTTAAACAGAATATTGTTAAAAGCTTTGGTTTTGCTAAGACAAGTATTAAAAGCATTATTTTAGGGGTCTTTATTGGAGTTTTGACAGCATTATTAATTATATTAGTATTCCACAATGATGCTTTGACAGAGTTAGTATATAAAAAACATATTTGCTCATTCTACGATATATTAAAGCAAAATGACCTTTTTAGAATAACTGTAAACACCATTTTGTTTGATACTCTTGGAATATTACCGATGCTTACGGTTATACCTATTTTTGAGGAAATTTTGGTCAGAGGTCTTGTTTTTAATAAATTAAAACAGGACATGCCTATTATTTTTGCAGTAGTTTTGCAGGCATTATTGTCTGGAATAGCACAACTTAGCTTATTAAATGGTGTTAAAGCATTTGTTGTTGGGCTTTTATTGGGAACTCTATACATTATTGCAAAATCAATATGGATTCCTGTAATAGTTCATTTAATTGTAAATGCTTCTGTATCGTTGTTTATGGAAATTTATAATGTAAGTACAAATGAAATTATGAAAAGAATTATGAATTTTAGTTCTGATACAAGCAGTACATATACAAATATCAGCATACCAACAACATTGTTAAGCATTATTATTGGTATCATTTTAGCTTCAATATTAGCATTACTGATATATTACACGCAGAGATGGAACAAGACATATAGAAATCAAGCTTATTAAGCTGGTGGTAAAGTAAATTCATATTAGATTGGAGTGTAGCTATGAAAAGAATTGCTTTTATGATTGCAATGCTGTTAAGTTGCATATTGCTTTTTGGGTGTAAAGGTGAAATATCTGAACCTCCTGAGATAAAGGTTACATGTGAAGAAACAGAAATACCTTGGGTTGTTGGACTTAATAAATGGGGCGGTTCTGCTTATGACAGAGAAGATACCTTTCATACAATAATGAAATCAAAAACAGAGATTCTATATATCAAGCAGGAAAAAGAAATACAAATCGAGTTTTTTGGTTCGATGCCGGATTCTACTAAGTTGGAAGATTTTATTTTGAATAGCGATGGAAACAAAAAATTTAATGAGACAGTAAAGCCAGAAACAATACCGATAAAATTTAGCGATAAAAAGGGAAAATTTATACTTTCACAAAATTATGCTTCAATGTTAAGCTCCAATAGTGCATTTGTTAGAGGCTTTCGCCTGAATTGTAAGTGGGGAGAAGATGAATGTGAGTATGCGTTTATAATTAGGAGTGATGCTTAAAAGCTGTATATATTAATATATTGTAAAAGCAAATTATTTAGTTTGGAATGACTTATTAAATAAGCATTTAAAAGGAGCACAAATGGAGTATTTAAGAACCTTCATATTTGTCATTTTATTGGCATTGTCATATACAGCACCTGTAATTGTTACAGTGTTCAATATTATAAATTTGGTACGAAAAGAACCATTAAAAGAGAAACTAATTGATATAGCAACTTTTTTATTGGGTATACCGTTATCATTAATTGTATTTTGGGCTTGGAGACCATTAGACTATACAGCCCCTATAGTTCTTGATGGAATGAGTTTTAAATTTCATTCTCCTTTGGCATTTGGGCATTTACCGACACTATTTGAATTATCAGTTTTAGCTGTGATGGGGTATGCTTTACTCAGGATTATGAAAAATAGACTTTCGCCAATTGTTTCAATTCTTTGTATTTCTGCAATATACATAGGAATGGCATTATGTGCTGTTTTTTCAATTCAGTTATTCAACAACATTTCAAATACGGGAATAGTACTTGGCGATGTGTTTTATATGACTCTGTTCCCACTTAACTACATTCTTTGCTCTATTCGATTAATAAAACAGGTTGTTAGACTTCACATTGAGCAACAAAAAGAGAATGAAATTATTTATAAAAATGGACTTTTGCAGTTCTGCCAAAGGGTTTTAGCAGACAGTATTGGTTGGTATATTTCAGCTTTTATCCTAATGCTTCCACTATTGTGTATTTTAATTATTATTCTTATATTGTTTGGACAAAGACCTGATGCAGTTATAAGAGCATTTACTGAAACAAGCGATTGGACATTATCTCAAAAGGTATCACCTCCGCCCATTGAATATGATGGTCATTATCTGTGTACTGTAGCTGTGAATGGACACACAAATTTTGTAAAACCAACAAGAGCTGGAATTAGACATGGAGTAAAAATAACGGTAAATCGTCAACTTTGTATTGCAAATGCCTTTGAACAACTAATCGAAGAGAAAAGTCCAAAATTTCATCAAATAGTCAGGAAAATCTACGACACATATGGATATCCCATTTCAAAACATATAACAACTCCATTACGTGCAGATATGGTGTATGGAATTATGAAGCCCCTTGAATGGCTGTTTCTCATTACGCTATATATGTTTGATGTAAACCCAGAAAACCGTATTGCAATGCAGTATACAGGGAAAAGTTTTAAAAATATTCAGAGATATTAGAATAGACATAAATGTAGATTAATTATTACTTAGAAAAAGAAAGATGCATTATTTATTCAAAGTAGCATGTTATAATAGAATTCAATAAAGGTTTGTCTATTTTTGGTATTAGTAGTTTTTTAGTTATGATGAGCAACATAAATAAAGCTTGTAAGACGACCTAAAATATTGATTATACTTAATTATGGAGATAGGTAGGGTGGCTAGTATGACCAAGACCACAAAAAACACGTAAAAACATATTATTTAAAATTTTTAAGTCAATTTTATATGTGGGTGTTGTAGGTGCAATGGTTTTATTATTTCCAGTTAGACAGTTAAACTCCGATATGTCTAGTCATGAAAGAGTGTTTTTTTATAAAGTTCTAGCAAATGATTCAGATAATATTATTATTTTTATATTGTTATTAATATTATTATTTTTATATTGTTATTAATATTAGCTTCAGCAATGACCATTTCTATTAATTTCATTAAGCAACAGAAATAAATCATTGAAATTAGATGAGTCATTTTGTGATATTTTACAGAAGGAATGGTATGAATGACTTATCAACTCTTAAATATGGAGAAATTTCCATTATAATAAACCGATATACTGGTAAAAATGTGAATTATAACACAGCGATTACCGTAATATTCTTTAAAATAGGACTTAATGCTAAAATTATATATTCTGTCTACTGATGATATGAGCTACACTTTATTAAGTTTGTGATATGGCTAAGTTGTGAACCCATCAAATAACCCATCCCACACCGATAGACTTTGTATGTTGGATAGTTGAATAAGCAATAAGAATTAAATTACAGGAGTGAATATTAAATTATGAAGCATTGTATAAAGGTAGTTATTTTACTGTATTTATCACTTTTTTTAGTTAGTTGTAGCACAAATGATACAAGTATGTCCAGTCAAACAGCAGCACAAAAGAAGTCCACAGTAACTATAAATTGTTACTACGATGAGCCTGCAGGCTTTAGCGATAAAAATGCTATAATCTTAGATGGTGAATTAAAAAATGAATATGTTGAAATAACTATTCAAGGAAAAGTAAATGAATTTGAATATTTAGAGGTGGAATTTGACGCTGATAAAAATGAGTTTATAGAAAAGGGAATAAAAGCTAAATACAGCAGTCTGGAGAATAAGACTGTATTTATAAAAACAAACTTGCCTGAGGGGATACCTTCTGAAAAGATAAAATGGAAGAGTGAACAAGGCAAAGAATTCGAATATATAATTAGAGACTATGGCTTGGCTGACGAAAAAAACACGCAGCAGATATTTGATTTGGAAGGATAATTCTATACTAAGACTGGATTTAAAAGGGTTAACTGTTGTATAATATTGTTGATAATATTTATACTATTAATATTTTAGTGTCATTTTGAGGTACGCACAATACTAAAGCTTATAATTCTTAAAACCTTTATAAAAGCTTGAAATTGGGCTTGTCTCTTATTTGAAAAGGGGGAGCTAAATGTTAACATGTTCAAAAGGAAACAGTAATTTGTTAAGAAAATTTGGTTTTTTTATGTCAATTATCTCAGTTTCTATGCTGTCATTCACAGCATGTGGAACGGTTGGAGATAATGGACAAGCTACTGGCTTAGAAAACAAGGAGCTGGTTATTGCAACAACTACGTCTATAAAGGATTCAGGGCTAATGGACTACTTATCTCCAATTATCAAAGAAGATACTGGCTTAAATATTAAAGTCATATCTAATGAAGCTGAACAGACAATAAAATCAGGTGAGGCTGGAGAGGCAGATATACTTCTTATTAATGATAAAACATTAGAAGACAAATTTGTATCTGATGGCTATGGCTTAAAGAAAATTGAACTTCCAAGTAACTATTTTGTTATTTTAGGACCCACAAAGGATCCTGCAGGAATATCAAGCTTGAAAAGCACTGCTGCAGAAGCTTTCAAGAAGATAGCAGACAGCAAATCAAAATTTTATTCTGCAAAAAAGGCTTCAATAGTTAATAATAAGGAAATGAAGATTTGGCAGGCTAGTAATATTAAACCAGAAGGCGATTGGTATATTTCAAGAAATAATGATATTGATAAAGTAATTTATTTGGCTGACAATGAGAATGGGTATACACTTGCAGATAGGGCTACCTATATGTCCATTAAAGACCAATTAGATTTACAGATTGTCATGGACACAGCGGAGGATCTAAACAGCAGATATACTGTTATAGCAGTAAATCCAGACAAGGTTAAGGGCGTTAATAAAGCAACTGCTGATCAATTTGTAGGCTGGATAACCTCTCAAAGGGCTTATAAATTGATTGGTGAGTATGTTGAGTAAATTGCGGAATCATTCAAAAAGGTATATTAAGCTTTTGGATATATAAAATCTGAAACATGATATCAAGTGTAAAAAAGTCCATAATATTATGGGCTTTTTTTAACAGCTTTTTATTATTATAGTTTAAATATGCTAAATTACCTGAAGAAATTATAATATAGTTTATCATATGCTTTTACTGTCAGTGTTATGGCTTGGTCTCTCCATACGAAATTTTTATAAAGATATAAAACAATTTATACAAAAAGGTTTCAATTATCTTTAATTAGGGTATGTTATAGCTACTTAGAGATAAATTGTATAATAAATGTAAATTAACTATTCAACTTTCCTACATAAAAAGTCTATCGGTGCGGGAGACTTATCAAGGGTTTGTTGTCAAGAATAAAAACATGAGTTAGTATTGGTCAGGTAAACAAACTAATTCAAGTAATTATTTCAACCCAACTTTCCAGTAATAAGTTGAACACCTACAATTTTCAACTAGGGAGTATAGTTAAATGGTAATATAGGATATATATGTTAAAGAACGGAGGAGGTAATAACATGAAAATTTTAGATACATTAAAAGAAAGAAGAAGCTATTACGATATTAAAAAGCAATTACCAGTTGATGAAATAAAGGTATTTGACTTAGTAGAAAAGGCTACCGAATTAGTACCAGATGCATTTAATATGAAAAGCTCAAGAGTCTTTGTGGTTACAGGGGAAAAGCAAGATAAGCTATGGGACAACATTTATGATGTATTCGAAGGCATGGTTCCTAGAGAAAAAATAGATAGTTTTAAAAATGGATATGGAACAATTCTTTACTTCTATGACCAAAATGTTGTCAAAGGCTTGCAAGAGCAATTTCCAATATATGCACAAAGATTTCCAGAATGGGCTTCTCAATCATCAGCAATGCTTCAAATAAGTATATGGAGCGGTTTGAAAGAATTAGGGATAGGTGCTTCGCTTCAGCATTACAATCCACTTATTGATGATATGGCAAAAAAAATGTTTGATATACCAGATAGCTATGTGTTAAATGCTCAGATGCCATTTGGAGGGATTGGGTCTCATCCAGAACCAAAGCCAGCAGAAGATATATCTAAGAGGGTTGTGGTAATAAAATAATTATACTAGAATTAGAAAGTCAACCTAACAACTATAACGAGAGTTTTAACTTGTATATGTAATGCTTGTAAATAATTTTTATATTAATTATTACACATTGAGACCTTCTGTAATTTTAAACAATTATAGGAGGTCTAAAATTATATCATGGAGAAACACTTGATTAAAGGGCGGTGTTTTGTATATGGAAGAAAATAAAACTACCATTACCACAATTGATGAGTACATTTTGCAATTTGAGCCTGAAGTTCAGGCTATTTTACAGAAATTAAGACAGGTCATAAAGGAAACAGCCCCAGAAGCTGAAGAAAAAATCAGCTATCAAATGCCTACATTTTATTTGTATGGCAATCTGATACATTTTGCTGCATATAAAAATCATATCGGATTCTACCCAACTCCTACTGGAATAGAGGCTTTCAAAAAAGAATTATCTGTTTATAAAGGAGCAAAAGGGTCGGTACAATTTCCTATTTACAAACCGTTGCCTTTTGAATTGATAAGGGAGATTGTAAAATATAGAGTTGATGAAAATATGAGAAAAGCAGAAGATATATCAGAAAAGAAGAAAAAGAGGTAACAACCGAGATGCAAGCGTACCTTTGAATCTGAAATATACTGAGGATATATTTCATTACCAAAATCTCACAATCGTTGTAGCTGGCTTAGATATGTTTACACTAGAGGTTAAGTAAAAGAGACAAATGGTTGCGTTGACAAAGTGCTTATAAAAACTCCTTTCTGGTTAACTTAAATTCTTAACCCAAAAGGAGTTTTTAATTCATTTTACACACAAAAATTTCAGAGTCTTAATGTCTGTCTGACGTATTACATTGCCTCGTGGAAAGTCCTAGAAATAACTTCCAACTGCTGTTCACGAGTCAATTTGATGAAGTGTACTGCATAGCCCGATACTCTTACAGTAAGGGAGTTGTATTTAAGCGGTTCAGCCATAGCATTCTCTAGTGTAGCTTTGTCAAGAACATTTACATTAATGTGGTGACCGTTGCTCATCATATATCCATCAATAATAGCTGCCAAATTTCTAATTTTTGTATTATCATCTTTACCTAGTGCGGCAGGTATAATTGAAGCCGTCAGCGAAATACCGTCACGGCAGCTACTGTAAGGTATTTTTGCAACAGAACTAAGTAGTGCCAATATTCCTGATTTATCTCTGTGGTGCATAGGATTTGCTCCTGGTGCGAAGGGCTCACCTTTTTTTCTGCCATCAGGTGTTGAGCCTGTCTTTTTCCCATAAACTACATTTGATGTAATTGTTAGAACAGACAGGGTATGTGTTGCATTGCGGTATGTGGGATGTATCTTTAAGCTGTTATAAAAGCTCTCGACCACCTCTTTTGCAATGTTGTCAACTCTGTCATCATTATTGCCAAACTGAGGATATGGAAGTTCAGTTTCAAAATCAGTTATAATCCCTCTCTCATCTCTGATTACTTTAACCTTTGAATGCTTTATTGCACTCAGAGAATCAACAAATACGGAAAGACCAGAAATACCAAACGCCATTAACCTGTTTACATCAGTATCGTGTAAAGCCATCATTAGGCGTTCATATGCATATTTGTCATGCATATAGTGAATAATATTCATAGTATTTACATACAAGCCTGTAAGCCAATCCTGAAGCTTTAGAAAATTGCTGATTACCTTGTCATATTCAAGATATTCGCCTTCATAAGGCTCCATTTCAGGAGCAACCTGTGTGCCCGATATTTCATCTTTTCCACCGTTCAGAGATATTAGCAGAAGCTTGGCAAGATTGCATCTAGCACCAAAAAACTGCATATCCTTTCCTAATTGCATTGCAGAAACACAGCAGGCAATGCCGTAGTCATCGCCATAAAGTGGTTGCATTAAATCATCATTCTCATACTGAATTGCACTTGTCTTTATAGACATTTTTGCACAGAACTGCTTGAAGGGTTCAGGCAGCTTTGTTGACCATAGGATGGTAAGGTTTGGCTCTGGAGCAGCACCGAGATTGTTTAGGGTCTGCAAAAACCTGTAGGAAGTCTTTGTGACCATATGCCTTCCGTCACTGCTAATTCCGCCTATTGATTCAGTTAACCAAACAGGATCGCCTGCAAAAAGCTCATTATAGGATTTTGTTCTTAAATGCCTGACTAATCTAAGCTTTATAACAAGCTGGTCAATTAGTTCCTGTGCTTCTATTTCAGTTAAAATGTTATTTTTAAGATCTCTATCTATATAAATATCAAAAAATGTATTTAATCTGCCTAATGAATTTGCTGCACCATTAGTTTCCTTCATAGCACCTAAAAATGCAAGATAAGTCCATTGAACAGCTTCAAAGGCATTGGTAGCAGGACGTCTCAAATTAAAACCATAGGAACTGCCCATTGCTGCAAGATCATTCAATGAGGCTATCTGGTTGTTGACTTCTTCTCTAAGCCTTATTATTTCTTCGCTCATTTCTGTTGAGACAGCAGATAAATCCTTTTTCTTCTCTTCTATTAATATGTCAATGCCGTATAAAGCAACTCTTCTGTAGTCACCAATTATTCTGCCTCTTCCGTAAGCATCAGGCAAGCCTGTAATAATTCCGCATTTTCTCGCTTTACGCATTTCATCTGAATATGCACTGAATACACCGTCATTGTGTGTTTTGATGTTCTTAAAAGCACTATCGATTTCAGGAGCAGGTGAAACACCGAAATCTTCGCAGGCTTGCTTGGACATTCTGTAGCCTGTATTTGGGAGAAATGCTCTCTTTAATGGAATATCGGTTTGCAGACCTTTAATTATTTCATAAGCTTCATCTATATATCCAGGCTTGTGGCTGGTTATACCTGATACTGTTGAAGCATCTATGTCTAGAATACCGCCATTCAAGTGTTCTTCTACTAAGAGGCTTTTGCAGGTGTTCCAAAGATATTTTGTTTTAATACTTGAACTGACTAGAAAACTATCATCTCCATCATATGGTGAATAGTTTGTCTGAATAAAGTTTTGAACATCAATTGAATTTTGCCATTTGCCGGGCTGAAAATCAGAAATATTTAGATTCATGTTTTTGCCTCCCTAAAAAAATAATATTACATTTGCCAAGGGAATTCATTTTGTAACATACAAAATGAAAGCCGCCTGGGCAATATTAGTGCCCAGGCGGCCGGCTTTAAAAGTTATACTCCCATGTGGTAATCTCCACTTCCGCCAGTTGTATAACAGTTTTTCAATCTTATGTACTAAGTATATAAGATTTCTTTTTAATATGTCAATGGTAAAAACTTATATTTTATAAACAGATTCAATATACAAGTTTGTAACTAATTATAAAGATTAGAAGGAAAGTTCTCAATACTAATATATTTAGAGATTTTTAAAAGTTAATTAAAAGATATTGACTAAAAATGTAAATAATGGTAAAATTGGCATAATAAATAAAATGGTTAAGAAAAGAAAGCGGTATTTTGTAACAGCTATCTTAGTATTCTATTTTATTACAAAAAACGAAACGGAGGATTAGGTTATGAAAAGAACAAAAGTATCAATTTTAATTGCATTTATGTTTATTATGGTGTTCACAAGTTCGTCTGTTTTTGCAACTAGCATTTCTACAAATTTAGGTGCTCCTTATGTTACCTATGTGGAGGATTCCCCAGGAACTGGACGCTATCTTGCAACCATTAACTTAAGACCAGATGGTTATGCACCGAAAAGTAAAGCTACTTTTTATATTTACTACGGTGCAAATCCTACTGGCTATCTTGTAAATATAGGAGACTCAAGCACAAACAATGCAGGTGGTGGTGATGCATCAACTCAAAGTAATGATGCTGAGGTGGAAATTGTTGATGGTGTTTTAACTGTATTCTATAATGATACAGGAAGCCAAGCCTTGGGCACTGCAATTCAAAAAGTACAATATGGTGCAGCTGCTCCATATGGCTGTATAAAAGTTGAAGTTTCAAACAATACTGTAAAGTATACAAATTTCAATACCAATGAAACCTTTACTCAAACAGTTAATGCCCCTTACAGTTTTGCTTTAGATGGACGTTCTGATAGCGAAGGATCTGTTAATTATACTATTTATCTTGGAATAAATAGAGTTGTAGATGGCGATTACCGTTCAGGTTCTGGAGTTGATATAGCAAATATTATTGTAGAATAGTATAAATAAAACATACATATTCGGATTGGCTGTTCTTGGCGTACACCTTGAGCAGCCAATTTTTGTTAAAATCATACGCAGCGTTTAGAATTCTGGCATTTTAACATCTTACATATTGATGCTGTCAATTAGGGATTGAATAAAAAAGTCACTAGACAGGTTAGAACCTTATCTGGTGACTTTTTTTAATTTTCCTGAACCAACAGGAACAGGATTTTTATCTACGGAAATTGATTGTTTAATTATTTAGTAGCAAAAACCTTCTTTAATTTAGCAAATCTTGGCAAGCCATCTTCCATTGGAGGAACTGATTCGCCTTGAATTAATGGCAGTGCATAATCAATGAATTGTTGATTTAGTCCATTACCAGCTTCATTAATCCATTCTCTTGGAACTTTCTTTTCTGTATTAGCAACATCAGTAAGATTTAAGAGTGCAATTTCACACTTGTATTCAGAACCTTCTGCTCTCTTGAAACCAACCATTTTGTCAGTCATACCTTCTACAGCATATCTAACAGCCATCTGTCCTGACATATAGGATTCATTAACATCATTAGCAGAACCACAGTGAGCTGCACATCTCTGAAGTAAGCTGAATTCGATTCCACGAACCTTTGCACCAGTCTTTTCCTTAACAATATTAGCTAATGTAGCAGCAAGACCACCTAATTGAGAATGTCCGAAGGAGTCTTTTTGCTGAGCTAAATCTGAACCGTATTCAGAAATATATTTGCCGTTTTTGTCTTTGATACCTTCTGAAACAGCAACGATACAGTTACCGTTCTTCTTGTATATAGCTGTGCAATCTGCTAAGAATTGATCCATATCGAAGTCAAGCTCAGGCAAGTAAATGAGGTCTGGACCTTGTCCTTTATAAGTAGCCAATGCAGTAGCAGCTGTTAACCAACCAGCATTTCTTCCCATACATTCAAGAATAGTTATCATACCAGTATTATAAACTCTTGCATCATGGTAAACTTCCATAGTTGATGTAGCGATATATTTAGCAGCACTTGAGAAACCTGGGCAGTGGTCTGTTCCGAAAAGGTCATTATCTATAGTCTTTGGAACTCCCATTACTCTACATTCATAACCAACTTTTTGCATATACTTGCTAATTTTGTTACAAGTATCCATTGAATCGTTTCCACCATTGTAGAAGAAATATCTGATGTCATATTTCTTGAATACTTCAACTATTCTCTTGTAATCAGTTTCATCTTCCTCTACTGATTTTAGCTTGTAACGAACTGAACCAAGAGCTGAAGAAGGAGTAGTTTTTAATAGGTCAAGTTCATAAGAATCTTCTTTGCTCATGTCATAGAATTGCTCGTCAAGGATACCCTTGATACCATGAGCTGCACCATATACAGCTGTTATAGCTTCTTGCTTTAATGCTTCCTGAAATACTCCAGCAGCACTAGCGTTAATTACTGAAGTTGGTCCACCTGACTGCCCGAAAATAGCAGCACCTTTTAAAACTGTCATTGTTATATGCCTCCTATATATATTAATTTTTAACTTATACGTTGTTTTATCAATCCCAATTAGAGATTAATATTATCATACGCAACCAAACTAAAATATATCATAAGAAGTTATAAAAATCAATTATGCTTTCTAAGGTTTGACAAAAAAATATCAAAATTTTCCTTGATTTTAAGCCTAATATTGCATAAAATAGTAGTAGCAATTTTGAATTACCTTATTACTGTTCAAAATCAAAATTTGTGACAAGTAATAACTATTATAAAAAAGGTAAAATAATATTTAAAAGGAGTGCTTAAAAAATGGCATTAGTTACTTCAACAGAAATGTTTAAAAAGGCTTATGAAGGCGGATACGCTATCGGAGCTTTCAATGTTAATAACATGGAGATAGTTCAAGGTATTACTGAAGCAGCAAAGGAAGTAAATGCACCACTTATACTTCAAGTTTCTTCAGGAGCAAGAAAGTATGCAAATCACACTTATTTGATGAAATTGGTAGAAGCAGCAATCATCGAAACTAACCTTCCTATCTGCTTACACTTAGACCATGGTGATACTTTTGAATTATGTAAGTCATGTATTGATGGTGGTTTTACTTCAGTTATGATAGATGGTTCACATCACTCTTTCCAAGACAATATTGCATTAGCTAAAAAGGTTGTTGAATATGCTCATCCAAGAGGAGTAGTTGTAGAAGCTGAATTAGGTAGACTTGCTGGTGTTGAAGATGATATTAATGTATCAGCAGAAGATTCTTCATATACAGATCCTGCTGAAGTTGAGGAGTTTGTTACAAAAACTGGTGTTGACTCATTAGCAATCGCTATTGGTACAAGCCATGGTGCTTTCAAATTTAAGCCAGGAACAAAACCACAGCTCAGATTTGATATATTAGAAGAAGTTGCAAAAAGACTTCCAAATTTCCCAATAGTTCTTCACGGTGCATCCTCAGTAATTCCTGAATTTGTTGATATGGTAAATGGAAATGGTGGAAAAATGCCTGATGCAATAGGTATTCCAGAGGATATGCTTCGTCAGGCTGCAAAAATGGCAGTTTGTAAAATTAACATAGACTCAGATTTAAGACTTGCTATGACTGGTACTATTAGAAAGTACTTCGTAGACAACCCAAGCCACTTCGATCCAAGACAATATTTGTCACCTGCAAGATCTGCTATAAAAGACCTTGTTAAGAACAAATTAATTAACGTTCTTGGTTGTGATGGAAAGGCTTAATACAAAAGTAAATTTATTATAAAGATAACATAGAGAGCTGGCTTCTGAATATTAATTAGGAAGCTGGCTCTATTTGTTTTTGTAATATGTAGCATTCAAAATTATGATAAATACAAGACGTAATGCGGTTGCAGTTATTAATTGACTCGACTTTCCCAGTTGAACACCGATAGACTTTTTAAGCGGGTGAGAGTTGAATTATTTGATATTAAAACGTCTTTTAATACAAATATACTTTTGTAATGTTACAAAATATAATTATTTACGATAATTTTCATATGGAATTTATACAATAAATTGACTACATTTCCTTTTCGTTTTATAATTAAAATGTATTAATTTGCAAGATAATAGATTTTGTTGAAAAGATATTATTTTGCAGGAGGTAATATTACATAATAAAAAAGGAGATGCGCAAATGGTTAAGAACAGTAGAAGAATAGGAGCATTTATTGTTGGAGCAGCGATGCTTTTAACAACAATGCTTCCAAATGGTATCAGCATAGCAGCTTCATCAAGCGAAGTAAATGTTACAATTGATACCAACGCAGAAAGAGCTTCAATCAGTCCGTACATTTATGGAGGAAATTGGGAGTTCAATAATGCCAAATTAACTTCAAAAAGGCTCGGCGGTAACAGAATGACAGGTTATAATTGGGAAAACAATTTCTCAAGTGCTGGAAGCGACTGGCAACACTCCAGTGATACTTATGCAGTAGAAAATGCAAAAATCCCAAAAGCACAATGGGACGAGCCTGGTATAGTGGCAAGTGATTTCCATGAAAAGAATCAAGCGGCTGGTGAAGATTATTCTCTTGTTACATTACAGGCAGCTGGATATGTTGCAGCAGATGGAAATGGTACAGTAAAAGAAGAGGATGCTGCTCCTTCAAGCAGGTGGAAAGAAGTCAAATTTACAAAAGATGCTCCTCTATCAACTACTCCTGACACAACTGATGACTATGTTTATATGGATGAGTATGTAAACTTCCTAGTAAATAAATATGGTAATGCTTCAACAGCAACAGGCGTAAAGGGATATGCAATTGACAATGAGCCTGCATTGTGGGTTAACACTCACCCAAGAATTCACGCTGAAAAACCTACATGTGCTGAGATTATCGAAAAAAACATTAACCTTTCAAAAGCAGTAAAAGGTGTTGACCCTTCAGCAGAAACCTTTGGACTTGTAGCATATGGATTTGCAGAGTACAACACATTCCAAGATGCAGCTGACTGGGAAGCTGTAAAGGGTAATTCTAACTGGTTTTTAGATTATTACCTTGATAGCATGAAAAAGGCATCAGATACAGAAGGAAAAAGGCTTATTGATGTTCTTGACTTGCATTGGTATCCAGAAGCTAAAGGCGGCGGAGAGAGAATATGCTTTGGCGGAGATATTGCTAATACAGAATGTAATAAGGCAAGACTACAGGCAGCAAGAACATTGTGGGATTCTACATATTTAGAAGATAGCTGGATAGCAACATATTGCAGTGACAAACTTCCTTTATTGCCAAATGTTCAAAAGTCAATTGATACATATAATCCTGGTACTAAACTTGCATTTACTGAGTATTCCTTTGGCGGGGATGAGCATATAACAGGCGGTATCGCTCAGGCAGATGTATTGGGTGTATTTGGAAAATATGGAGTATATGTTGCTAATGTTTGGGGTGGTGGAAGCTATACTGCTGCAGGCTTTAATATTTACACAGATTATGATGGACAAGGCTCAACATACGGTGATACTAAGGTAAAAGCTGAGACATCAGATAATGAAAACACTTCTGTATATGCATCAGTTGATGCTAATGATGATTCAAAGTTGCATGTAATTATGATAAACAAAAATTATGATGCACCAATGGATATTAATTTTAATATAGCTAGTGATAAAGCTTATAAATCAGCAAAAGTATTTGCTTTTGACAGAGGAAGCTCAAATATATATGAAAAAGCTCCTATAACTAATATAGCTAATAACAATGTTACATATACAGTTCCTGCATTATCAGTTTGCCATATTGTTCTTGATGAAGACGAAATTAGCAGTACAATCAAATATGGTGATATTAACGGAGATGAAAGCATTGATTCAATAGACTTAGCTCGTTTGAAGATTGCTTTGCTTAATCCTGAAACACCTTACAATGCAATAGTTGACTTAAACGGTGACAAGGCAGTAGATGCAATTGACTATGCATTATTAAAACAATACTTACTTAAAATCATAACAACTATTGGACCTGAAGATCCTGGACAACAGGAAAATAGTGCTCCTGTTGCTGCATTTTCAGTTTCACCAAAAGAAGCATATACTGGTGATGCTATAACATTTGATGGCTCTGCATCCAGTGATCCTGAAGGAAATGTTAACATTTATTCATGGGATTTCGGTGATAAAACAGAAGGCAGCGGAAAAACTGTTATACACAAATATAAAGCTGCTGGAACATTTACTGTAAAATTGACTGTTACTGATGAACTTGGTTTATCTAACAGCACTACAGATACAGTTACAATAACAACAGCTACTGGAGATAACTCAGATATTGGATTTGAGGATGGTACACTTCAGAACTTTACTACTAACGACAGTACTTTATCCGAGATGGCTGTTACTAGTGAAAAAGCATTCAAGGGTGCTCATTCATTAGCGTGGACGGTTAATGCTACGGCTGATGGAAAAGCTGATATAGTAGTAAACAGTGATGAAACTGTTGTAGCTCCAGGTGGTACTATGACTTTCAGAGTATGGGTGCCTGAAGATGCTCTTATTAAGACTATACAGCCGTATGTAATGCCACATGATGCTACATGGGATACTGTTGAATGGTGTTCTGCATGGTCAAGCTTTGATCTGCTTAAGAAAGGTGAGTGGAATGAATTTGTTGTTTCTATTCCTCCAAATTCTAATACAGATTTAGTACAACAACAGTTCGGTATTCAGGTTGAAACTTCGGAAGAAGGTAGTTTTACACTGTATGTTGATTCTATTGACTGGTAGAATTTAATAGTTTCTTAATTAAAATATAGTTTTTCATAAATAAGGCTGTTTCAAAGCTAATTTAGTTTTGAAGCGGTCTTATTTAATTATGGGAATTCATATGTTAAGAAAATAAATTTATACAGTCAGTTTAGAAAAAACCAAACAAAACTTATCTAGTTATGGTATTTATTTATGCTATATGATAAAATTGCTAAGTAAAGAAATAGAATATAGTAGTTATTTACCCAACAATAATTAATTAGTCAATTACTGTTCAAAGCCATTAAATAACTGAAAAATGTACTTTTCAACATGGTGAAAGTGTGCGACAGCCATAACGCTGATAGACTTTTATGTTTGAAAGTTGAGTTGTTACTTTTGTTTCATAATTTTTTATTTTCAAGGAGAGTGGTACAGTGTGAATAACAAAAAGATATTGAAATTGGCAGTATTAAATATAGGAATAGCTTTACTAAACATTGCACTGTTTTCTCCTGGACTTTTAAATATAAAAATGGGAGGGGCAAATCCTCTACATACGGCAATGGGTGGTACAGCAATATTTATGAGTATTATAGTATTCTTTTACGGAAACTACAAGCTGATTTCACAAAAACATAGGATAGTTCAAATAAAAGAAATAACAAACTCTGAGGATTGTATTCTTGCTCTAAAACAGGCAAGCGGCAAAAGAATATTTGCTAATGATATTTCTATAATGGTGGAACAGGCTGAAAGTCTTTGGAAGAAGAAAGAAAAAATACGAAATGTGCTTTTACAGAAATTTAATGTTATTGATACTGTTTTTGAAAGATTTAATGGGACTATTAATGATGTAGAATACGTTTTTTATGCTAATATTAAGAGTATACTCAACAAAATATATGCTTTTGATGAAGATGATTACGAGAGAATAGGCAGTAACGTGAACAGAAAGAAATTCTCATCGAATTATATTGACTCCAAATTAAGTATATACAACGAATATATCAATTACATAAAAAACGCTATGTCAGATAACGAAGAGATATTACTTAAACTGGATGCATTGTTGCTTGAAATATCAAATTTTGATTGTCTAGAAATTGGTGAAATAGACAATATGAATGAGATTAGGGAAATAGATGAGCTGATAAAAAAGTCAAAGTACTATAAGTAGAAGATTTTTATGCAGGTAAGTTGAGTTGCTAATTTTAATTTTAAAGGAGAGGATTTAATTTATGGGTGGAAATCAAAAGACCATAAAGGTTTTGGGGGTTTTAGTTGTTATATCTGTATTAGTTTTTGGTCTTATTTATGGAGGAATTACTCTAACAAAGAATATGGGTAAAAGTGCTAAAGTTGTTTCGGCTGAGAATGCGACAGAAACTTTAAATGAGCTATATGAAGATATAATAGTTAATACTGTTGTTGCTAGAAAGGCACAGGTTGATCTTGAGCCAGTAGATGTCAAGGATTCCTTGCCAGATATATCAAAGTATCCTCCTCAAGTTGAAAATACAACAAACAAATATATTGAAATATTTTCTTCCACGGAAAAAGCAGGAGAGAAAAAGGATGGCTGGCTGGTTGATACAGCAAAGGCTTTTAATGATGCCAACATCAAAATAAATGGAGAGTCAGTTTCAGTAAGAATAAGAGGAATTGCTTCGGGACAGGGAATGGATTATATTGTTTCAGGCAAATATCTTCCTGATGCCTTTACTCCTTCTAATGAGCTTTGGGGCGAAATGATGAAAGCTAAAGGCACAAAGGTTTCGCTTACCGAAAAGAGACTTGCTGGAAATGTTGCTGGAGTTCTGCTATCTAGAAGCAAGTCTGATGAGATGATAAAGAAATATGGAGCTGTAAACTTAAAGACAATCACAGACGCAGTTGCAGCAAATGAAATTGCTATGGGCTATACCAACCCTTTTGCAAGCTCTACAGGTTTAAATTTCCTGATTTCAACCTTAAGTACCTTTGATAGTAAGGAATTATTAAGTGTAAAGGCTATTCAAGGTTTTGAGAAGTTTCAGACAAATATTCCTTTTGTTGCGTATACAACCTTGCAGATGAGGGAGTCAGCACAGTCTGGAGTACTTGATGGATTTATACTTGAATACCAAACCTTTATTAACACTCCTGAATTAAGCTCTGATTACATATTTACCCCATTTGGTACGAGACATGATAGTCCTATGTATGCCATTGGAGATTTATCGGCTGAGAAAAAGGAAATACTCAATAAGTTTATAGAATTCTGCAAATCAGAGAAATCCCAAAAGCTTGCTACAGATTACGGATTTAATAAGCATGATGAATATATTCCTGAAATGGATGCTGTTGCGGGAGATGTTATTTCAAAGGCACAGAGTCTTTGGAAGGAGAAAAAGGATGTTAATAATGATATAGCAGCTGTTTTTGTAGCAGATGTATCAGGTAGCATGAATGGGGTTCCGTTAAATAATTTAAAGAAATCACTTTTAAGCGGTTCACAGTACATATTGAAGGACACTTCAATTGGACTTGTATCATTTTCAACAGATGTAAATATTAATCTTCCAATATCAAAGTTTGACATAAATCAGAGATCCTTATTTACAGGAGCAGTAACCGACTTGACTGCAAATGGAAGTACTGCTATGTTTGATGCTATTGTTGTAGCTTCAAAAATGCTTATTGAAGAAAAAGCAAAGAATCCTAATGCCAAATTGATGCTTTTTGTATTAAGTGATGGAGAAACAAATTATGGACATTCTTTAGATGATGTGAGTGATATGCTCAAAGCATTTAAAATTCCTATTTACACTATAGGCTATAATGCAAATATACAAGCGTTAGAAACTCTTTCACAGATTAATGAAGCGGCAAGTATCAATGCTGACTCTGAGGATGTAGTTTATAAGCTAGGCAGTTTGTTTAATGCACAGATGTAAGCACTCGAAAGTATAGTTAGTGCTTACAAGTGTTAACATGAACTTTGATGCTCTTTAGAATAGATTAACATCTATTTTAAAGGGCATTTTTTATAATATTCAAATACAAATTTCTTGCTATATTAAAAAAATATTAAATTCTACCGACAGATATTGTTAAGATAGGTCGAATGTTTTATAGTTATTATATAGTATTACGTAAAAAGATACGTTTTTTTGAAGTATAAACAAATTGTTAGCTTTATACCGCTAGACTTTTTATGTGGGAAGGTTGTAATTTGATAATTGTAAAGCGGAAATGGAGATACATATGAATAAAAAAATTGCAGCAATTTTTATTTTACTTGCAGTCCTACTTTTCCCAATTGTTGGGCACAAGGTGTATACTGACAAAGCATATGAGGGTGAGGTTTCAAATGCACAGGATGTGCAGGTAAATGAGGACTTAAGAGGTGTATGGATTGCCTCAGTTAATAATATTAACTTTCCATCAAAACCTGGACTCACTGCAGAAGAACAAATGAAGGAATTGGATAAAATTGTTGAGAATACAGAGTATATGGGCTTAAATTCTATATTTTTTCAAGTTCGCCCAACAGGAGATGCGTTATATAAATCAGCAATTTTTCCGTGGTCAAAATATTTAACAGGCGAACAAGGAAAAGCGAATGACAAGGATTTTGACCCTTTAGCCTACATTATTGAGCAGGGTCACAAAAAGGGTATTCAGATTCATGCGTGGATAAATCCTTTGAGGCTGTCAATGGGCACAATAAAAAAACCTGACAAGGATGTAAATGCATTATCAGCTGACCATCCTGCTAGAAATATATCAAATGCAGTAGTTACAGCTCATACTGGTCAGCTATACTTAGATGCTGGCTGCCCAGAAGCAATTAAACTTATTACTGATGGAGTAGCTGAAATTGTAAAAAACTATGATGTTGATGGAATTCATTTTGATGACTATTTCTATCCATCAAAAACTGAAGCAAAAAACAATCAGGATTTTAATGATGATGAGACCTATAAAAAGTACAAGGGTAATTTTAAAAATAAGGAAGACTGGCGAAGAAACAATATAGACACCCTTGTTAAGAATTCATATGATACTGTAAAAAGTATAAATCCAGAGGTTCAATTTGGTATAAGCCCTTTTGCAATATGGTCAAACAAGGATAGAAATCAGGAAGGTTCAGATACACAAGGCGGTATTTCTACATATTATGATTATTATGCTGATTCAAAGAAATGGGTTAAAGAGGAATATTTAGATTACATAGCACCTCAAATATATTGGAACATAGGGTTTAAAGTAGCGGATTATTCTGTGCTATTGGATTGGTGGAAAAATGTATGTAGTGGAACAAAGGTTAAACTGTATGTGGGACATGCTGCCTACAAAATAAATGATACAACACAAGCAAATGAATGGCTTGACCCATTGCAAATACCTAAACAAATTGCATTAAACAGAGATAGCAATGCTGTTAGCGGTAGTATATTTTATGGATATGCAAAACTTGAAGCAAATAGCTTAGGCATAAAAGATAAGCTTCATGGTATTTATGTGGCAGGAAGGGCTCCAAGTAGTAATGTTCCTGAGGATAGACAGATAATTATCTCTTCTCCTGCAAATGGTTATGAAACCTCAGCTTCAAAGGTTAGTATTCTTGGAAGCTGTGATCCAGATCAGCCTATATATTTAAATGACACTTTGGTTGAAACTTCCGAGGATGGCTATTTTACTGTATATGTGGATTTGGAAAACGGTGAGAATACCTTTGTTTTCAAGCATAAGGAAAAAGAGACGGAAATAAAGATAACAAAGAAGGAAACAACTGCTTCAACACCTTATATAATGAAAAGACCAGAGTTTAAACCTGGTTCATTCTCGCCAGTCCAAGCTATGACGATGAAAACTGGTCAGAAAGTAACTTTTTCCTGTCAAGCACCAAAAGGAGCAAAGGTATGGGTTGAGCTTGGAACTTATAAGGTTAATTTGACTAGCACTGATAGTGTAAATAGTGTAGACATAACAAGTAACAACGCTGGTGGAAATGAGTTAACACCTGTAAGGTATACAGGTACGTTTACATTTCCAACAGCTAAAGGAAATCAAAGAGTTTTAAGTCTTGGAAAGCCTGTATTTGTTCTTGATTACAATGGCAATAAAACAACAAAAACACTAAGCAATACAATAAGTGTACAGTCTTCAAAGTATTATAAATATGCAGTTGTAAATACAACACAATCAGAAGTTCCAGCTCGTTCAGGGCCATCCTCCTCGTATTCCAGAGTGACTCCATTAATAAATGGTGCTTGCGATTATGTTGTGGGTCAGCAAAATAACTTTTATTTGCTAAAGAGTGGTGTGTGGGTAGCGGCAAGCGATGTTAAAATTGTAAATGATAAAGCAATAAAAACAAATACAATTTCATCAATTAGAGTTAAAGCTAATAGCAGTTATACAGATATTACATTTAAAATGCCTGTGAATACTGTGTTTGATGTTTCGACTGCATCAGGTACTGTTACATTGACATTATATAATACTAAGGGTATAAAAGTCGGCACAGCTGCTCCAAATAGTTCTGTTTATTCATCAGTTATTTGTCAGAACATATCAGGTAATACAAAATATACTTTTAAGCTGAAAGTAGCAGACAATTATTTTGGATATTATGTACAGTATAAAAATGGTGCACTGATATTTTCACTAAAAAATGCTCCAAAAATTGAGAAAAGCGGAAGCAAGCCTCTATCAGGTTTGAAGGTACTGCTTGATGCAGGTCATGGAGGAAATGAGCCAGGTGCTATTGGACCATTAGGTAAGAATGGAATTAAGGAAAAGGATATAAACTTGTCAATTGCACTAAATACAAGAAAGCACTTAAAGGCACTTGGGGCAACAGTTATTATGACTAGAACAAGTGACGCCTCTGTAAGCCTTACAGAAAGAGCAAATTTGATTAGAAAAGAAAAGCCCGACCTTGCAGTTTCTATACACAATAATTCTATGGATGTCACAGTTGATTATACAAAGTATAGAGGTTTTTTAACGCTTTATTCCCAAGCAGGTTCTAAGGCAACCGCTGGTTTTATACAGGAAGAAATGGTAAAAAACTTAGACAGAGAGAACGATGGATATAGATGGCAGAGTCTGTCAGTATGTATACCAACACAAGCACCTGCAATACTTGTAGAATGTGGCTTTATGTCAAACCCTGCTGAGTATGAATGGCTTGTGAATTATGATAATCAGGTAAGAATTGCAGATTCATTAGGTAAGGCAATAGAAAATTGGGCATATAAGAACACAAGGTAAAACTACATTATTTTTGCTGGAAATCTACATGATGTTAGTCTTAGAATACTGTGTACGATAGACTTTTCATACTGGAAAATTGAGTGAATAATTTGATGTCATAAGCTAATATAATTTTTAATGAAAATATTAACTGAATAACTAATTTAAACCATGTCAATAATTTTACTGACGTGGTTTTTTATTTGTATTAACTCGACTTTTCTAGTTAGAAATTCTAGATGTTGAAGCTAATTAATGGAGAGTTAGGTCAGAAATAGTTGCATGAATTAGTTGCGTGATAAAAGCATGCACAATAACCGACACGATGTCGGTTTTAGAACGCTATGAACCATGGATGGTGAATGTGGAAAGGCGGCAAAACTACGAATGAATAGTTCTAGTTCCTAGCACTTACTAATTCTATCAATTAAGTACCGATAGACTTTTTATATGGGAAAGCTTAGCAAATAATAAAAGGAGGATTAAGACTGTGCCATAGTTTTAGTCTATATTGAATAAAATTCGGGCATGGATTGAATATATTTATGATAAAAGTTGGTATACCGAGAGGGCTTTATTACTATAAGTACTCAAAACTTTGGGAAACATTTTTTACAGAATTAGGAGCAGAGGTAATTCTGTCTGATAAAACTAACAAAAATATATTGACTGATGGAGCAAATACATGTATTTCCGAGGCGTGTCTGCCTATAAAGATTTATTTCGGACATGTATTGAATCTAGTGGGTAAGGTTGATGTTATATTCATGCCAAGATTTACTAGCATTTCAAGTAAGCAATATATTTGTCCCGAGATTTGCGGAGTACCTGATATGATTAAAAACTCAACAAAGTCGTTGCCCAAAATAATTGATACAGAAATCAACCTACGAGAGACAAATAAGAATTCCTGGTTGGCAGCTCTTCACATAGGTGAGTTTATAACCTGTGATAGACGGAAAATTAAAAATGCATACAAAAATGCAGTTGAGGCTTATCAATATGAAAGACAAATATTAAAATCTGGTGTTTTAACTGACGAATTTTTGCAGGATACCTTAGCACTTAGAATGATACAAAAAAGAAGTACACAATTTACAGTTGCTGTTATAGGACATTGCTATACAGTTTATGACAGCTATATAAATATGGAGCTAATAAAAAAGCTAAGAGGTTATGGAGTTGGGGTTGTTACACTTGATATGCTCGATTACGTTGAGTCAAAGTCAAGATGTAAGGAATTGGATAAAATGCTCTTTTGGGATTATGGTACAAGAGCATATGGAGGAGTTTCTCAATTAATTGAAAGTGAGCAAGTGGATGGAGTATTGGCACTTACATCTTTTGGCTGTGGAGTTGATAGCTTTGTGGATGAGCTGGTAGAAAAAAAAGTCAGAAGGGAAAGCGACATCCCATTTATGAAGCTGGTGCTGGATGAACATTCAGCTGAGGCAGGTTTTTGTACAAGGCTTGAGGCTTTTGTTGATATGATTATTAGGAGGAAAACACATGATTTTTACATTTCCACATCTAGGTAATACATATATTGTAGCTAAGGCATTTCTAGATGACTTTAATGCTCAATATATTATACCGCCTTTTAATACTAATAAGACATTAGAAATAGGCTCACAGTATTGTTCAGAAGCTAATTGTCTTCCTTTTAAATTATTTGTTGGAAATATGCTTCAAGCATCAGCACTAGGAGCAGATGCCATGCTTATTACAGGCGGCTGTGGTCCGTGCAAGCTGGGCTATTTTGGAGAAATGCTAAAAAAGACTGCTGATGATATTGGAATAAATATGGAAATAATCACATTGGAGCTTCCAGAACAAGGACTAGGTGAACTAGCAGCAAGAGTAAGAAAAATTAGCGGAAATTCAAACCTTGTTAATATTGCAAAGGTTGCTAATTCAGCTAAGAAACTTGCTGTTAAAATAGATGCTATGGAAAAGCTTGTTAGGGTGAAAAGAGCTAGAGAACTTGAAAAAGGAAGCGTTGATGTGATATATAGAACTTTTAAAAATGATATTATAAAGATTATTGGTTCTAATAATATATTAGAGCATATCAAGCTAACTGAAAATAGGCTCAATGATGTAAAAATAAACAAAAGTGCAAACCCATTAAAGATAGGTGTCGTTGGCGAAATATATACAACAATTGAACCTTATGCTAATTTTGAATTGGAAAGAATACTTGGAAACATGGGAATTGAAGTTGAAAGAAAAGTAACAGTAAGTGATTGGATTGTGAATGATATGCTACGGAAAGGTCTTCATCTTCCAAGGGATTCAGGTTATGTAAAAGCCTCGAAAGCGTACCTTGGAAGGATGGTGGGCGGACATACTCAGCATACAATAGGGAATAGTGTTATTCATGCACAAGATGGTTATGATGGAATAATACATTTATATCCTTTAGGATGTATGCCTGAAATAGTTTCACAGGCAATACTTCCAGCAATAGAGGAAGACCATCAAATTCCTATTATGACTATTATTAGAGATGAAATGACAGGGGAAGCTGGTTTTGTAACAAGATTAGAAGCATTTGTTGATTTGCTAAAAAAAAGAAGAGGAGAGCATATAGATGGGCAAAGTAAACTGTTATATGGGTATTGATGTTGGTTCAGTCAGCACAAATATAACACTGATTGATGAACAGGATAATGTAGTTGAAAAGCTTTATTTACGGACAGAGGGTCAGCCAATTGAATCAATACGAGCTGGGCTAAAGGATATTAATAAAAGAATTGGTACATGTATTTCGATATGTGCAGTAGGAACAACAGGCAGCGGGAGGCAACTAGCGGCGGCAATTGTTGGTGCAGATGTAGTAAAAAATGAAATTACTGCTCATGCCATAGCCTCACAAAAAGTTATACCTGATGTAAGGACAATTATTGAAATTGGTGGTCAGGATTCCAAAATTATTTTACTTAGAAACAAAATAGTATATGATTTTGCTATGAATACTGTTTGTGCAGCAGGAACAGGTTCTTTCCTTGATAGACAAGCCTCACGAATAGGTATAGCAATTGAGGATTTCGGTAAATACGCATTAAAATCTAAAATACCTGTTAGAATTGCTGGAAGATGTGCTGTTTTTGCAGAAAGTGATATGATACATAAACAGCAGATGGGATATTCAAGAGAGGATATTATCAGAGGACTGTGTGATGCATTAGTGAGAAACTACTTAGCTAATTTGGCTAAGGGTAAAAAGCTGGAAGCCCCTATATTATTTCAGGGTGGTGTGGCTGCTAATATTGGCATTGTAAAGGCGTTTGAGAAAGCATTAGGTATGGAAATAATTATTCCAAAGTATTATGACGTCATGGGTGCTTATGGCGTAGCATTACTGGCAAAAGAGCAGATGCAGTTGGGAGCTTTAAAAACAAAGTTTAACGGCTTCGATAAATTAAGTGGTGATTATACTGCGATAAGTAAAGAATGCTCAGGATGTTCTAACTGTTGTGAAATAGTTCAAATTGCATTAAACAATAGTCCCGTTGTATGCTGGGGAGATAAGTGTGGAAAATGGAGCGGAAAGCAGGGAGAAACCTTATCAAAAAGTGAAAAATTCACTATATAAAATATAACGAGGCACAAAATGTCCCCCACTTCTATAAGTAGCGGGTACCTCTTTAATTTTCAGGCGGTGAGAATATCTCCCGCCTCGCTTACACGCCGCTTCTTTAGTAAGCATACAAAAGTAACCTGTAAGAAATTATTAGTAGATATGGCAAAAGAATTGGTTTGAAAGTTTATTGTTTAGAAAGTATTATAAGTATTTTTTGTTTGATAAAACTGATATGAAATCTTTAAGAGACTTTGATTTTTAAATTACTCTAACTAATAATGAAAAATGATATTTGAAAAGCAAAATATATTATGAAATAAGTAAATTATATACAAGGGATAGAAGGAAATATATCTACAATTGTAGAATTATAATGTATTCTTGACAATTTGCTCATAGGTGTTTAAAAGCATAATTAAACATTCAAAATGAATGAATTAATTGAAATACAGGCATTTCAAGGCATTAAATAGATTAATACCCTTCTATTGACAATAAATAGCATAATTGATAGTATATCCATAAATAAAATCTTTATAGTGATGCTATAGATAGCGTAAACACTAGTGATATCTTTGTTTTACTTCTACTCAAGATATTTTTCAAAATAAACAAATATAAATTTACATATAAAAAAGCGTAATAATGAGTTGCTACAAAATGCGACACGAGATAAAAGAATTGGCAATATTAAGATAAATAGCTTTCGCACATAGAAATTCTATCGCCGAGGGAGAATTTGTAAATATTTGGTTGCAATAATCATTTCAAGAAATTAGTATTTGCTAAAACTAGCCTTGTTCGTTCTCAGTGTTTTGCGTTCTTTAGTGTGTGTAAAGGTACATTATAGTCAATTAAGGTTGAAAGCTTTAACTTCTCAGCAAATTGCTTAAAGCATTTGTTTTGAAGGGTTTAAAGGTCTTGGGTTTAAGAGCTGAATTCAAGGAGGCTTCAGATTTAAACCAGAGCTTGAAGTTTTTAGCAGATGAAATTGACTTGGTACTTTACAATAAATAAAATTTTTTAAGGGGGAAAATCTATGTTCATGAAGTCTGTAAGTTTTAAAAGAAGTATTTCGTTTTTACTGTGTTTTGCAATGTTAGCCTGTGTTATCTCCTTAACCGGTGCTATCGCTGCTCCTGGTGAGGCTCAGGCAGCTGCTGTAGTTTATGGAGATCTAAATGGCGATGGAGCAGTAGATGCTCTTGATTTTGCTCTAATCAAACAAAATTTGCTTGGGACAGCTACTTTAACAAGTGAACAAAAAATTGCTGGTGATGTTGATGGAACTGGCTCAATTGATGCTCTTGACTTTGCTCTTGTGAAGCAATTTTTGCTCAAGTTAATCGACAAATTCCCAGCTGATAAAGGTACAGGGGACGACGATGAATATGTTCATCCAATAGTTATCCCTTCATTCTCTCAACTAAAAGCAAATGCTAAGCTTACTGATCCTTTCAAGTTCTATAATGGTGATGAAGTTACAACAAAAGCTCAGTTTAAAGCTCGTCAGAAGGAAATAAGTGCGCTTGCTCAGGCATTTATTTATGGTACAAAACCAGAGGCACCAGACAGTGTTAAAGGTTCATTCAGCAACAATAAGATAACTGTAACAGTTAATGATAATGGTAAGAGTATTTCATTTAGCTGTTCAATACAATATCCAAGTACAGGTAAAGCACCATATCCTGCAGTAATAGGTATTGGTATGAATACGCTGAATACTACAGCACTAAAGAACTTAGGATGTGCGCTTATTACATTCCCATGTGACGAGTTAGGTGCACAGTCAGGTGCTGGTTCAAGAGGAACTGGTAAATTCTACGACTTATATGGCAGAAATCATTCAGCTGGTTCGTTGATGGCTTGGGCATGGGGTGTAGACAGATTAATTGATGCACTAGAATCAACTCCTGCAGCTAACATTGATGCAAAACACTTAGGTGTAACTGGTGGTTCACGTTATGGTAAAGGTGCTCTTGCATGCGGTGCTTTTAATGAGAGAATACAGTTAACTATCCCTCAGGAATCAGGTTCAGGTGGAGCTGCTAGCTGGAGAGTATCTGACTGGCAGAAATCAAGAGGACAGAATGTACAGACTGCTGCACAAATTGTAACAGAAAATCCATGGCAGGGAAACATGTTCTCACAGTTTGGTAATGCTGTTACTAAGCTACCACTTGATCAACATTTGGTTGCAGGACTCTGTGCACCACGTGGACTCCTGATTATAGAAAATACACAAATGGAGTGGCTAGGTAATATAAGCTGTTTCGCTACAGGAAAAACTACACATATGATATATGAAGCACTTGGTATACCTAACAATATGGGTTATTCTTCAGTTGGTCACGGTGACCATTGTGTACTTCCATCCTCACAGTACGCTGAAGTAGAAGCTTTTGTAAAGAAGTTCCTTTTTGATAACAGCTCTGCTAATACTTCATACATGAAACAAGATGGTGGAATTTCATTTGACAAAAATCTATGGGTTGATTGGGATATTCCAGTATTGAAATAATAAAAATTTACTTATGATAATTTAGCGTGTTGCTTTAATCTAAATATTATCATGCCCTATTATGAGCCTAAAAATAAATAAATTGCTATAAGGTCAAAAAGCCACCTTTCATCAAATAGAGTGTTACTACTATTGATGAAAAGGTGGCTTATGGTTTAAAAAGAAATTAGTATTTATTGCTCAAACACAAACTACGTAAGATGACAACGGATTTTTGAAGCAATATTAATTAATTCCGATAAAATTACTCAACCCAGCGTATTAGTCCAGTGTCAAATCTATTAATAAGGTTAGGATTCTTTGGTGTAGCTCTGAAGGTATATGCATATTCGCCGCCATCTTCAATTTTTAAGTTCAAAGAGTACTTGTAGGAACCATCTTCGTTTTTCCCATCTAACTTCATTTCTAAAGATTGGGCATTTGCTATAATACCATTGCATAACGAACCATAGTATACCTCAACCATAACATTTGAAGGATCTATAGCACCCAACTTTGCATAAGCAGTAAGGTGTATTTCATGTCCTGAGTCAGATTTATAATCCTTCAGATTATTCATGGACTTTTCAGAAAAAATCTGAACTTGATGCCAATTTGCCTTCATATGCTGCTCAAAGGCTGAAAGCTGCTTTGCTAGGCTATAGTTATCTGTACTTGCCATCCTTGAGCTATTTATTGCAGGAAGATACATTCTTTCAGTATATTCCTTTACCATTCTATCAGTACTATAGTTCCAAGTCAGTGACTTAATGGAGTTCTTCATTATGCGAATCCACTCAGTAGGAATACCTTTTTCATTAACATTGTAAAATAAAGGTATTATTTTGTTTTCCAAAGTATCATAGATTGATTCGCTGTCAATATTATCTTGTGAATACTCATTGTCAAATTCTGTTTCATCTCCGATAATCCAACCATTCTCTCCATCGTAGCCTTCACACCACCAGCCGTCTAAAATACTAAAGTTTATAATACCATTTATACAAACCTTTTGACCACTTGTTCCGCTGGCTTCAAGAGGTCTTCTAGGATTGTTCATCCATACATCAACGCCCTGAACAAGGTTTCTTGCAACAGTCATATTATAGTTTTCGAGCAAAATAACCTTACCATAAAAACCTTCTTGCTTTGCTATATCATTAATATTTTTAATAACATCATGTGCAGGACCATCAGCTGGATGTGCTTTACCAGCAAAGATAATCTGCATTGGTTTTTCTGGATTATTCAGAATTTTTTGAATTCTAGCTAAATTCCTGAAAATTAAATTTGCTCGTTTGTATGTTGCAAATCTCCTTGCAAAACCAATAGTAAGAGCATTGGGATCAAGGAAAGAATCAACCTGTCTTACAGCTTCCATTGATTCACCGTTTGCTAGCTTTTGTTGCTTAAGCCTTAACCTCACAAAATTTATTAGCTTGCATTTCAATTCTTTATGAGTTTCCCAAAGCTCCTCATCTGGAATATTATCAATACCTTCAAAAGTAGAGCTTTCATATATTTTAGTTTTCCAATCATTATCAAGGTATTTATCGTAAAGTGCTTTTATTTTAGGTGAAATCCATGTTAATGTGTGAATACCATTAGTTACATGTGTAATTGGAATATCATTTTTTGGTACTCCAGGCCAAACATCACTGAATATGTCTCTAGAAACAGCTCCATGAAGCTCACTTACTCCATTTTTCCTGCCCGCAAGAGTAAGTGCAAGAACAGTCATGTTGAAGTTCTGATCTTCTGACTTTTTAAGACCAAGTTCCAAGAAATCATATCTGCTTAACCCTAATTGCCCCCAGAAATCTCCGAAGTATTTATCCATCATATAAAGAGGGAATACATCATTACCAGCTGGAACGGGAGTATGGGTAGTAAAAATAGCTGAATTTTCAACTATTTTTTTAGCTTCATTGAAGTTAATATTTTTTTCGTTAATTAGCTTTCTAATGAGTTCCAGTCCCATAAATGAAGAATGACCTTCATTCATATGGTATACTGATGCATGAATGCCTAACGCATCCAATACCCTTATACCACCAATTCCAAGGAATATCTCCTGTTGGATTCTGGTCTCCTGGTCACCGCCGTATAGTCTTGCAGTAAGAGCCCTATCGTGGTGAGAATTTTGAGGAACATCTGTATCTATTAGGAATAAATTAATTCTGCCTATCTGAACCTTCCAAACCTGTGCATGCACTGTTCGGCCTGCAAAGGTAATACTAATCTGCACCTGATCGCCATTTGAATTTAATGCTGGTAGAATTGGCAATTGGGATACATTCAGGTCAGTAAAGCAAGTCTGCTGCCAACCATCTGCATTTATTCTCTGACTAAAATAGCCTTGCTTATAGAATAAACCTATTGCTGTAAATGGTATGCCAAGATCGCTTGCAGCCTTACAATGATCTCCTGAAAGTACACCTAGACCACCTGAATAAATAGGTAATACTTCGTTTAATCCATATTCTGCAGAAAAATATGCAATATTCTTATCTATATCTTGAGGATAAGTTCTTGTAAACCATGTGTTCTTTTCAGACATGTAGTTATCAAATGTGCTTACTACATCTTCTAGCCTATTCATAAAATCTTCATCATTAAGTTTTGATTGGAGCTTTTTTTGACTTACTTCTTGTAAGAATCGTACAGGATTTTTACCTAACTTTTCCCATAAATCCAAATCAATTTCTCTATAGAGATCAATGGCTTCAGGATTCCATGACCACCATAAATTGTAAGCAATATCATTAAGTCTTTTAAATTTTTCAGGTAATGCAGATATTACATTGATTTTACCGACTAAATACATATCCATTCTCCTATCTTTCATTTGATTTTTAGTAAAGCATTATAACGAAGCAAGAAAATGTCCCCCACTTCTATAAGTGGCGGGTGTCGCTTTGGTTTTCAAGTGGTGAGAATATCTCCCGCTTCGTTGAAATGCCGCTGATGTAATGAAATTTCTCTACAATCGAAAAATTTCATTTTGAATCTAGGCATTATAACAAAGTATACATGTCAAATAAAATATACGATTTAATAGTTATAATAACACAAAAAAGCGATTATTGGTAGTATTTACAACCAATTTAATTTTAAGTAAAATTTTTGCTAAAATTATATTACATATATGGAAAAAAATACTTTAAATAAGTTATGAACTTTATAAATAAAAAGTGGTGTTTTGTGATAAAAATAATAGTACTATGATTAAACGATATTTTTTATATGGTATAATTGGCTGGAGCATGGAGATAGTATGGACTGGCTTATATTCTTTACTTAATGGTGATATGGCGTTAGAAGCTTATACCAGCCTTTGGATGTTATTTATATATGGAAGTGCTGTATTTTTAGAACCCCTACATGATGTAATCCAGAATTGGAATGTCATTTTAAGAGGTATTATTTGGGTTGTTATTATTTGGGGTATAGAATACTCTACAGGAAAGATATTGCTGGGATTGCTGAATGTCTATCCATGGCAGTACTTTGGCAAATTTGCGGTAGAAGGGCTTGTAAGGCTGGATTATGCACCGGCTTGGTTTGTGGCTGGTTTACTATTTGAGCGTGTACATGGAACTTTTGACAGGTTGAAGATTACTTAACCATTCTTATCTTATTTCTATTACTCAACTTCGAAAAATATTGAAAAAAGAGCATTTGCAGAATATAATATAATTACTTTCATATTTAAAAAGTATACATAAAAATGTGTATACTTTTTATTTGGCGTTTTTATTAATATAACGAGGCAAGAAAATGTCCCCCACTTCTATAAGTGGCGGGTACCACTTTGGTTATAACAGGTTTTATTGTACTTTAGGGGGATTAATGAGTAATAATACATTGGTAAATAATAAGGAGACTGTTGATAATAAAAGAAAAATAGTCAAAGGAAAAAAGAAGAAAGGGAAGCTTAAGAGTTTATTAGGGTTTCTAATTTTTGAAATAGTATTCTTATCGGTAACTACACCGTTACTTATATTTTACGGGCCTTTTGATAATATAAAAGGCACTGTTACAGGTTCTTTATGGAACTCCTATACACTTAAGGGTGTTACAAGAGCCTTTTTATCAGATGCTGCAATTGCAAGAATATTAGGAGATGGATATGCTATTTCCAGTGTTGAAACTGAAAATATTAAAATGCTAAAGTTTGGTATAAATCATACTGACGAAATAGAACTTTTTGACGTTAGCAGTAGTAAATTCCAAGGAAAGATGTTGGTAATAAAGGATCCAACAAGGATAAAAGTAGGGTACTCAGCTCAAATACCAAGAGCAGGAGAAACTACTAGCAGTATTGCCAAGAGAAATGGTGCTATTGCAGCAATAAATGGTGGTGGTTTTGTTGATTACAAATGGGCTGGAACTGGTGGAAAGCCAGTCGGAATCCTTATGAGCAATGGTAAATATATTAGTGGTGAATTAAAAGATAAAGATAAAAAACAGGAAGTTATAGCCTTTACTGAGGATGGAATGCTCATTGTTGGAAAGCACTCACAAAATGAATTAAAGAAATATAACGTAAAAGAGGCTATTAACTTTGGTCCTCCTTTGGTTGTTAATGGCAAACCAACAATTAAAAAGGGTGATGGGGGAGGAGGAATATCTCCTAGAACTGTAATTGGTCAAAAAGCTGACGGCTCAGTTATGTTTTTGGTAGTTGATGGTAGAACTATAAAGTCGGTTGGGGCTACATATAAAGAAGTTCAAGATATTATGCTTAGTTATGGTGCGGAAAATGCCGCTAACTTAGATGGAGGCTCGTCAACTACAATGTATTACAATGGTAAGGTGATAAATACTCCTTCTGATGCTTTAGGAGAGAGAGCAGTACCGTCAGTATATATGGTTATGCCATAGAAGGAGAATTTAAATGAAAACTTTAGTAAAGTGGTATAGATGGATTCTACTGGCATTAATATTTCAATTTTGTGTGCTGATATATATTAACAATGTGTTTTTGAACGCAGATATAACAGTTAGTATTACATCTGAAAACAAAAAAGAAGTATTTACTGGAGACTTTAAAGTTCCTGAGAATTATGAAAATATTAGAATGTCTTATAATGCTGAGTTTGGTGCATATCTATTGAATGGTGTTTTACATATAGTTAATGTTGATAAAGGCGATGACAAGGAAGTTGCAGGTAAGGATAATGATAAAATAACGTATTTAAAATGGCTTCCTGATAGAAATATGGTTATCTTCTCTTCAAATACAAAGAATGGAAAAAAAGGTACTGTTCAGATTTCAACTTATGAGCCATATTCAGAAAATATAAGAGATTATCCTCAAATTGATGGATTATCTGCACAAAGCCAAATAAAGGATATAGAACTATCCCAATATACAAATGTTGTTTATGCAAAAATAGAGACATCAGATACAAAATCGAAGATTGTTAGATTTAATGTTATGAGTCAATATGCTCATGTGATGAATTTAGGTGCAAAGGCTATAATAAAGGAATGTTCCTTTGTCAACAAACTCGTATACCAAAATGAGGGAGAAGCAATATATATTTATGATGGTATCAACAAAACAAAAAACAAGGTTCTAATAAATGCTGAAAAAGTTCGGGTTTTGGATATTGATTTAAATGATACTTTATATATTGGAGTACTTGATTTATCAGGAAAGGTATCTCAAATCTATCATCAAAAAATTAATGAAGATAAGTTAGCTGATAATTGGATGAAGGTTGTTTTGAAACAAGCTTCGTCTATTGAGGATATTATTATTTCGGGTAATGGAAATATATATACAAACGATATTGAAGAAAACAAAATAATTAATGCTACAAATGGTCTTAAAGCATCCTATAGGGGAGAATTTTCTGAGATTTTGGATGGTGCATTAGTTTCAAAAGATGGAAATAGAATAATTGTTACATCTTTAAAGGAATACTAGTAATAAAAATATAGTTGATTAATAAATATATTTTGAAGATAGTGTTTTATTTATTCTTTAGTTGGGTATTATTAAATTAAGTTACTATATTATACTATTTTATGTTTGGAGGAATTATAAATGTCAGATAAAATTATAGACTTAACAAATGAGACTTTTGATAAAACTGTATTAAATTCAGATAAACCTGTAGTTGTTGATTTTTGGGCTACCTGGTGTGGACCTTGTAGAATGGTAGGTCCTGTAATGGAAGAGTTAGCGAATGACTTTGACGGAAAAGTTCAAATAGCAAAGGTAAATGTTGATGATCAGGGTGAGTTGGCAGCAAAATTTAAAATAATGAGCATTCCTACTATTTTAGCTTTCAAAAATGGAGAGCTTGCAGAAAAAACAGTTGGTGCTAGATCAAAGGAAGAGTTTACAGATATGATAAATAAACTGTTATAATTATAACCAAAGTTGTACCCGCCACTTATAGAGGTGGGGGACATTTTCTTGCCTCGTTATATTATTTTAATATTGATAAAGTGATTAATGCGCTCATAGGCTTATTTTATGGGCGTATTTTTGCGTATAGAAATGCGAAGATAATGATGAAGGTACGAAATGTAAGCTTCGCATTTTTCAAGCAAAATCTGAACTTAATATTAATTACTTGCAATTATTTGTCATAATATTTTAAAAAATTACAAATATGTTAAGCAATGCATTTAATTACCGATATATACATTATAAGGTTGGCGCAATATCTTTTAAGAAGTATTATACTTATGCTTCTTAAAAAGGTTAAAGTCGACATAAAATACCTACAATATAAGGAGGATTAGTAAATGAAAAAAACAAAATTGCTTAATGTATTGATTGCTCTGACATTATCATTAATTTTTTCGGTATCCACCACTGTAAATGCTACAAGTACTTGGACAATGAAACAGGGAGTTATGTCTACTGGTAGAATGAGTCTCGCAACAGTGGTTGCAAATGGCAATATATATGCAATCGGTGGCGATGTCAATGGTAATCAAGAAAACTACACAATTGAAGAGTACAACCCTACTACTGATACATGGACAGTGAAAGCTGTTTCTCATCTACCTCGTATAAGATTTGGGGCGGCAGTGGTAAACAACAAAATCTATATTATAGGTGGCTCTCATCAAGGTGTCCCCTATCAGTATGATGATGCTGTTGAAGAATATGATCCTGTAACAAATCAAATTACACTTAAGGCTTCAATGCCTACCAAAAGAGAATTTTTAGGTGTAATTGCAGTTGATAATAAGATTTATGCTATAGGAGGCTTTAATGGAACTGGTGTTAAAAATTTAGTAGAAGTATATGACCCACTTGACACTAGTAATGGTTTTGATGCAAACGGCAATCCTATGGGCAAATGGACTACGAAGGCAAGTATGCCTACCCCTAAATTTTATTTCTCAATTGGTGAAGCCAATGGCAATATATATACGATAGCTGGCAATTATAACAATACAATATTGAAAAAGGTAGAGGTATATAATATACAAAATAATAGTTGGTCTACCAATACAGACCTTTCTATATCATGGGATACCAGTATGGCTACGTCCCTAAATGGAAAGATTTATGTAGCTGGTGGAGGCATTAATTATGTTTACGGACAAAGTGTAGTTAAGGAATATGATCCTATAATGGATACGTGGACGGACATGCCAAATATGTTAAAACTTAGAACCAACGGAGGACTAGCTTGTGTAGATGGTAAAATTTATGCTATTGGTGGTGACTCTGCTCCGATAGGGCAAATAGAAATGTTAGATATAGGCAGTAGCAGTAGCAGTTGCTGTGCATCGTGGACTCTAGATGGAAATGCCACTGATTCGAGCGGTAACGGAAATAACGGGACGCCAGTTGGCAATCCTACTACTGTAACTGGATATGTCAACCAAGCCTTAAGCTTCAGCGGTTCAAATTACATATCTATTCCAGATAATGATACCATTGATTTTGGTACAGGAGATTTTTCTATAGCTTTCTGGGTAAAAACTACCAGCACAAAAGTCGGCAATACTATCATAGAAAAGAGGACACCCAATTGTGTAGGGTATGACGTAACTCTGTATAACGGTAGACTGTTATTACAGATAGGGGATTCGTCAGGCTACACTAATCATTTAAATACTAGTATTCCTCAAATAAACAACGGGGCATGGCACTCTGCAGTCATCACAGTTGACAGGGACAGTACCACTGGAGTCAAGTTTTACATTGATGGAACCTTCGTCTGCGACTTTGATGCTACAGACAGGCAAGGCTCTTTATCCAACAATCAAAGTCTCTATTTTGGAAAGCATATGGATTGGTCTGCATGGAATTTCGTTGGTTCACTTGATGAATTGAAAATGTATACAAGAATACTAAGCCCAGCAGAAATACAACAGCAATACACACCATAATTGATATGGTTTGTATCCGATTGTTTGTGTGCCTACAATTTACAACTGGGAAAGTTGAATAATAAATATTCTATGGTATGTGATTTATTGTTGGAGCACTCATGTTTTAAGCTTTTAAGCTGATAACATGAGTGTTTTTTACTGCGAAAAATATTGCTTCAATTAGGAACGAGTAATCAATTACTTTACATGAAATTTAAATGACTGAAATAAATAGAAAGTTTGGTAAAAAATTAAAATAAATACCTAAAAGTGATTGTAAAATCTCTTCCTAAACTACTTGCCTAACAGCGAGCTATTTGCTGGAAAATAATATAGCACTTGATAAGGTTACAAAAGCGGCATATAATTTATTATCTGCTCAGAATAATGATGGCAGTTGGGGTATGGTAAAGGGAGTGAATACTGGAAATGTGGTAATAACTGGAATGGTAAGAGCATTTCTGATAAAATATCAAACCCTAGTTAGATGTAATATGTCAGTAGAGCTAGAAAAGGCATCAGCTTGGTTATTATCAAATAGAATGCCAGATAATGGATGGGGAACTTATGAAGCCACATATATGGCTTATATGGGACTAAAGTCAGATAAACCCGATGTAGTAAAAAATATTCCTGACTATTTAGTAAGCAAGCAGGGCTCTAGCGGGAGTTGGGACAGTGATCCTTATCAAACAGCTCTTGTACTTGATTTGCTATCAAAGGAAAAGCTTGAAGCAAATGCAAGTATAAATAATATTGAGCTGTTCTCTGGAGAAAAAGAGACTGATATATTTGCTCCAGAGAGTACAGTTGAAGTTGTACCAGTATATTCAGGACGTAATGTATATCCATATGCAACGGTTATTACAACTGAAGGTCTTAGAATAAACCTTACTAAGAATGCTATTGGCGGGTATTCATGGAACTGTGCAATGAATAAAGCAGGGACTTATAAAGCTGAGATTGTATTAAAGGATGATCAGGGACAAGTTAAGGCTATAAGTACTAAGAATTTTACAATAAAGCCTATAATGGAGGTATCTGAATGTGAAATAGATATCACTCCAGGTGCAAGTCTTGTTAATAAGCCTATTAAACCAATAATAGATTTATATGTAAGATGCAGTACGACTAATGTAGATAAACCTGTAGACGTAAAATGTAGTGTTTTAAGTCCAGAGGGAAATGAAATATACTCTAAGCAGGTATCATCTGTTTTAAAGAATGGTGACAATAATATATCTCTTGGAAGTTTTTCTCCCGTTGTTACTGCAAAATCGGAATATACTGTAAAAATTGTACTGTCTTATGATGGTAAAGAGATTTGTCAAAGAAGTGAATATTTTAATATACTTGAACAAATTGATTCAACTTACACGACCAATCAAGATTTTGACAGAGGAACTCTAAAAGGTGTAAACCATGAAGAAGTAAAAGATCAGTTGCAATTAAATAAATATGCTGAGGTTTTTCCCTACATTTGGATAGCCAATGCTGCGGAAAGCACTGTGTCAAAGCTTGATACACGTACAGGAAAAGAAGTTGGACGGTATGCTACAGGTGTTGGCGGAAATCCTTCACGTACAGCTGTTGATAAGGAAGGGAATTGTTGGGTAGGAAATAGGGCGATAGGAACTGTTGTAAAAATAGCAATGACTGGCGGTATTGATAAAAATGGAAATGGTAAAATTGATACTTCTACTGACTTAAATGGTAATGGTGTAATTGATTCCAATGAAATTCTACCTTGGGGCAAGGATGAAGCTATACTGGCAAATACTTCAGTTGGAAATAGTATCAATTGTATTCCAAGAGCCTTAGCTATTGATAAAAAAGGACTAATTTGGGTAGGGCTATATAATGAAAAAAGATTTGTTGCACTAAATCCTGATGACGGTAGTTTCACAGGTGTATCGGTTAATGTGTACGCTACGCCGTACGGAGCAACAATTGACAAAGATGGATTTTTATGGACATCAGGACGTGGTTCGGGGAATGTAATTGATAAGATTGATACAAATAAAAATATTTTTGTAGGAACTTATGATATTGGAGCTACTCCATATGGTATTGTTGTTGATAAGCAGGGCATTGTTTGGGTAGCTTCCTATGAACAAAGTGTTCTTGTTAGATTTGATCCTGCTACTAATAAATATACACATCATAAAGGAAATGGTGCAAATGGCAGAGGCGTTGGTGTAGATCGTGATGGAAACATATGGGTGGCATATTCTGGAAATAACTGGGTGGATAAGTTTGATTCAAAAGGAAAATATTTAGCTTCAACTAATCTAGCTTCTTATGGTGGCAGTGGACCAATAGGAATAGGTGTAGACAGTGAAGGCTATGTTTGGGCAACCTGTAATGCATCAAACAATACTATCAAGATTGATTCATCAGCAAAGGTTGTTGGTGTATATAAGGTTGGTGCTGGCCCTTACACATACAGTGATATGACTGGTTTCAATTTACAGAATTTTACTGCACATGAGGGTATATGGACTGTAACCTATGATGGAGGTAAAGAGGAATGTACCTGGTCAAAGGTCTCTTGGTTAGCAAATGAGCCTGATAAAACAGGTATAAAAGTCAAAGTAAAGGGTGCAAACCAAGTTGAAGAACTTGCTTCAAAACCTTTTGTCGATATATCAAATGGAGCACCTATTGTAAATGTAAGCGGAAGGTTCCTAATGATAGAAGCAAAACTAAGTACTGCAAGTTCTGAAAGCCCTCAATTGACAGAGCTTAAAATAGAGGGAAAAGAAGGAATTCTACTGGCTGATGCAGGAGATGATATCACTGTACAGGCAGCACAAGGAGAATTCTCAGCAAATGTTACACTTGATGGTTCAGGTTCAATTGATCCTGATGGCAACAAGCTTACATACAAATGGAGCTGGACTAATGTAGATGATACTTGTACAGCTGAAGGAGTACAGCCTACAATTAATCTGCCAATAGGTACTACTGAGGTTAAGCTTGTTGTAAATAATGGATTTAGAGATTCGGTTGATGACACTGTACTTGTTTCAGTAGTTGAAAACAATATACCATTTGAAAAACCTCAAACACCACAAGACTTTAAAGCACAAGTGGATTCAGGTACAAAAGTAAGCCTCTCTTGGACACTTTCACAAGATGCTTCATACTATGAGCTTGAAATTGATGGAGAGATTGAAAACAATAAGGACAATACTGCATATGTGCATACTGGGCTTACTCCAGGAAGTACACATCAATATAAAGTCAGAGCCATAAACTCAAAAGGAGCCAGTGAGTGGTCAGAATTACTAACTGTTTCTTTAACTAACTATGCTGATGAGGTAGATAGAATACTTAAAAAAGTTGAGGAAATGCTGCCTAATCTTAAGAATACAGACATTATACAAAAAGCACAGGATTTGCTTAACAGTGCTAAAGAATTAATGCCAAATGTTAGTAAAGGTGCTGTAAAAGATGCTCTGGAAACAAGAATACAAAAGTATCAGGATGCTATTGATGTAGCTGAGATAGATGTAAAGTTAACAATATTGGAAAACATGCTGCCGAATGTTAGCTCATTGGATTCAATTAAGACATCCTTAGAGCAAATACAGGTGGATGTTAACAATTTATCACAGAGGTTGGAGGAATCAAAAAATGCATTCTAAATAAGAATAGATACAATACGTAAATCTTTTTCAAATATATGGTATCCAAAACCATCTATGGAATCTGCAAAAAGCAAGGCCGCTGTTATTTATGTAAACGACAAAATCTATGCTATTGGTGGTATTACTAATACTCTTGAACCATCCGATGAAATAGAAATGTTTGATACTAATATTAACAAGTGGGTTTCATTAACAAAAATGCCTGGTGGGGCAAGACAAGGTATGACAGCAGCTTCTGTTGATGGAAAGATATATGTTATCGGCGGAAAGAAAGGTTCACAGAATTTAAAGCTTGTAGAGGAGTATAACCCAAGCACCAATACATGGGTAAAGAAAGCTGATATGCCTACTGCAAGACAAGGAGCCGTTTGTGCTACCGTAGGCGGAAAAATATATGTTATTGGTGGATATAATTCAACTAAACATTTCAAAACAGTTGAGGAATATGACCCTGCTACAGACAAATGGTCTACAGGCAAAGCCGCTATGTTAACGGCAAGAGATACTGCTGGTGTTGCTGTAATAGATAACAAAATCTATGTTATTGGTGGATTTAATAGTAGTGACAAATATTTGAACAATATGGAAGCATATGATCCTGCTCAAGATATTTGGGAAACTAAGACACCAATGAATACTGCAAGACGTGCCCTTGGCATATGTCAGGTAAATGGACTCATATATGCAATTGGAGGACTTAATACTGAAGGTGATCTTAGTAAGGTCGAAGTATATAATCCAGCAACAAATGAGTGGCAGGAAAAGAGTGAAATGAGAATGAAGAGAAGTTATTTAAGCGTGGTTACGGTTAATAGTTCTATATATGCAATTGGAGGAACTTTTAATGGGGAACCTATAAATACAGTAGAAGAATTTATACCATAAACTCAAAAGAATTTAAAGACCGTAAACTGTAGAGAAAACTGTTTACGGTCTTTTATAACGAGGCAAGAAAATGTCCCCCACTTCTATAAGTGGCGGGTACTACTTTGGTTATCATTCGACCGTTATCATTCGAAAACAATATTTAATTTTCTATTATAATACAAAAATGTAATTAAGAATGCTATAATATAATAAGTTAGAAATAATATTTTACTGTCTAGCATAAAGAATAGATTTTAATATCAATAGTACTGTTCACACAAGAAATATTATTAGCCTAAAAACAAATATAGAATTAATTTGAAAATATACTATTTATGTAAAGGAATGAGAAAGTCCATGACTAAATAAGCTGTTATTGTGTGGCGAGAAAGTATGCTAAAGGCTTAACAAATCAGTAAAAATGCACATGTGTTAAAAAAATCATACCATAAGTTGGACTAGTGGTGCTAATGAATAGGATATAGCCAAAATAATAGTAGCAGATTAAAAAATATATTTTACATACCAAATAAATGGGGTCAAAAAGTAGGAGAACCTCTACAAAGAAGAGGTTCTCCGCTGAAGTATTTACTAAATTTTAATGCCCAAGTGGGGCGTGGGAGGTTAATATGGCTGGCGAGAAAATGTTTTCTACATCTCTTTTCGGATTTAAAAAAAGGGACGTTAATTCTTATTTAGAAAAAATGAATAAGGAATATGAAGAAAAGATAAAAATTAAAGAAAAAGAAATTGCTGATATTAAGGTACAGTATCGAGATGTTAAGAGTAAATATGATGAGCTTAACTCTAATTTTAGCCAATTACAGGAAGATAGAGAAAAAATAGCAAATGCTATCATTACAGCTCAGGAAAAGGCAGAGGCCATAATTGATGAAGCTAGACAACAGGCTATTGACGAAAAGAAAAAGCTTGAACAACAGGTGGAAGAAGAAAAGGAGAAGCTGGTTGATATTAAACAGGAACTCAAGGGATTAAAAGTTGAGGTTGTGGATAAGCTAAAAAAGTATGAGGGTGAACTGTCTAATATTATTGAGGATTAGAGTGTGTGATAAAACTGGAATCGTGTAGGTTCACAACTCAATTTGAGAAATAAAATCCACATACTGAAATGGTAGATGTTAACTTAGATTTTTATTTAAGTAAAAAAAGTAAAAAACTATAAATACAAATGATAGAATGGTACTTGTATTATTGGGCAAACTAATTTATAATTTATCTAATTAGTTTTGCAATTTTTGTTAATCATTTATTGGTTTATTTAATATTATAAATGGAAAGCTATTTATTATTTAAGGTTATTATATGAACTAGTGTGCTTTAAACATGATATATAGCAAATGCAGTGAATAGGAAGAGTAAATAAGTAATCAGTTTTAGAGAGTCGGTTAATCAGCTTGAATTATTTTTATTGCTGTTGGTGTAAAGCCGATACTGGTTTTTATTGAATGCAGCCTAGGAGCAGTTTTTTCGAAAATGGAAATTGTTGCCTGAGTAGAAAAAGACGTTGCGCCACGTTACAGGCGAGTAATGTAAGCATTATTTAATGTCGCATTATTATTGAGAGAATGCATAATGCATTAATTAGGGTGGTACCGCGGAAACCTTCGTCCCTGTTTAGGAGGACTGAGGTTTTTTTGTTATAATTTTTCAAGCTATTATAACGAGGCAAGAAAGTGTCCCCCACTTCTATAAGTGGCGGGTATCACTTTGGTTATAAACAATTTAATATTTAAAACATATAAGCATATATTAAAATTATACCTTGATGCAATGCACAAAAATAGATTTAATATAGTGACCTTTGCAAATTTTTATTATTGAAATAGAAAGCAAATAATTAAAATATTAGAAAAGGAGAGATGAGTAATGGAAGAGATACTCGAAATATTGGAGAAGGACAGCAAGGCTACTGCTGAACAGATTGCAGTTATGATAGGAAAGCCTATTGAAGATGTTGAGGCTGCAATAAAAAAATACGAAGCACAGAATGTAATTGTTGGTTACAGCACTTTAATAAATTGGGATAAAACAGAAAGAGAAAAAGTTACTGCTCTCATTGAAGTAAAAGTTACGCCACAGAGAGGTCTGGGCTTTGACAAGATTGCAGACAGAATTTACAAATATCCTGAAGTTACAGCATGTTATTTGATGTCGGGCGGATTTGATCTGACTGTAATTATTGAAGGAAAAACAATGAAAGAGGTTGCTTTATTTGTTTCTGAAAAGCTGGCACCATTAGAATCAGTGCTAAGCACATCAACACATTTTGTGCTGAAAAAATACAAAGATAAAAGTATTATTTTTGAAGAAAAACCAACTGACAGAAGGGAGCCGATATTTATATGATAATGAAGGATATGATATTAGATAGAATACGGAAGGTGCCTCCATCTGGTATAAGGAAGTATTTTGATTTAATTAATGAAATGAAGGATGCTATTTCACTTGGTGTTGGAGAGCCTGATTTCATTACACCGTGGAATATTAGAGAAGCAGGAATATATTCGTTAGAAAACGGGCATACAAACTATTCCTCCAATGCAGGCTTTATTGAGCTTAGAGAAGAGATTAGCAAGTACTTAAAGAAGTTTTCACTTGAATACGATCCTGTTGATGAGATTTTAGTCACAGTTGGTGGAAGTGAGGGCATAGATGCTGCGTTAAGAGCTCTTGTTGGACCAGGCGATGAGGTTATTATTCCTGAGCCTAGTTTTGTAGCATACCAAGGCTGTACACAATTTACAGGAGCAACACCAGTTACCATTTCATTAAAAGAGGAGAACAACTTTAAGCTTACAGCAGCTGAACTTGAGGCAGCAATTACTGATAAAACAAAGGTAGTAATAATTCCATTTCCCAATAATCCTACTGGTGCAATAATGAATAAGGAAGAGGTTTATGAGCTTGTTAAGGTTCTGAGGGATAGGAACATAGTTGTTATATCAGATGAAATATATTGCGAACTGACATACGAAGGGCAGCATACATCTATTGCCAGTTTTCCTGAGATGAAAGACCGTACTATTGTTATAAATGGATTTTCAAAATCCTATGCAATGACAGGATGGCGTTTGGGATATGCATGTGGACATAAAGATGTAATAAATGAGATGAAAAAAATTCATCAGTACGCTATAATGTGTGCACCAACTGTGGCACAGGATGCAGCTATAGAGGCATTGAAGAATAGTGACGAAGATGTAAAGATGATGGGTAAGGAGTATAACAGAAGAAGAAGAGTTACGATAGATGGTTTTAGAAATGCTGGTTTTTCATGCTTTGAGCCAAAAGGAGCTTTCTATGTATTTCCATGTATTAAAAGCTCAGGACTAAGCTCTGAGGAATTTTGCGAGAGACTTCTTGTTGAGCAAAGGGTGCTTGTTGTACCAGGAACTGCATTTGGAGAATGTGGAGAAGGCTATGTACGTGCTTGCTATGCTGCTTCAATGGAAAATATAAATGAGGCTATGCACAGAATTAAAGTTTTTTCAGAGAGCTTGGCTGGCAAATAATTCAAATTATCGTCCAATATCATCGGATATTTAGCCGATAGTAATTGACTTTATTCGGATTAGAAAATATTTGGAGGAATAAATGTACAAATTAGTGGCAATAGATTTAGATGGAACATTGCTGGATTCGTCAAAAGAGATTTCTAGTAGAAATAAAAAGGCAATTGCTTCAGCTATAGAGAAGGGAGTACAAATCGTAATATGTTCAGGGAGGGTTTATTCAGGTGCAAGGCTATATGCAAAACAAGTTGGCTCTAAGGATCCAATAATAGCTTGTAATGGAGCAATTATCACTGAAAATGTAGACGGAAGGGTCATTTACTCAAACTATTTACATACTGAGGATTGTATGAAGATAAATGAGATATTTCATAAGAATGATTTGTACTTTCATGTTTATGCAGGTGATACTATGTACACTGAAAAATTGGGTTTTACCTCCCTTAAATATTTTGAAAAAAATAAGTCGCTGCCAAAAGAAGACAGAGTTGATATTGAAATAGTTGAGGATATGGGTGTGAAGCTCAAAAGTATTTCGGGAAAGGTGCTTAAATTTGTAGCCGTTTCTGATAATAAGGAACAGCTAAAAAAAGCCAGATACGAGATTGAACAATTACCAAATGTTGATGTTATGAGCTCAAACTATGACAATTTTGAGGTTTTGCAAAAAGGTGTTAACAAAGGGGCGGCTTTAAAAAAAGTATCAGAGTATTTAAAGGTTTTGCCTTCTGAAATGATTGCAATAGGTGACAATGAGAATGATATATCAATGTTCAAATATGCAGGACTCAGCGTTGCAATGGAAAATGGTGAAGACTTTGCCAAGGATGCTGCCCAATATGTTACAGCAGCTAATAATGATGATGGTGTAGCTAAGGCGATTGAAAGATTTATTTTAGAGGCAAAATAAAATACTCCAAAATAAAAGTTTGTACGAATATGCTACTTTTTCGAGCATCAAAAACCACAAGTGGTTTTTGATGGTGTATTTATTTGCAATGTTAAGGAGTTTAAAAAAGGAGAACCTCTGCGAGCAGCTTTTTGATGATTTGAGCAAATTAAAAAGGTGCAAAATTGCATGATATTAGCTATAATAGGAATATACTTAATTGACAAAATCAATTATTTTGGCAATAAACCCTTGATAAGTTCGAGTGGGATAGACTTTTTATATGGAAAAGTTGAGTTAATAATATATTAAATATCAGAAAGGGATGATAAAGTGCTTGAGTTAGAACAATACAGACTAGAATTACAGGGTCTGAAAAGCAATTTAGATGAAATGAGGGCTTCACTTTGACATCGCTAGATTAAACGATGAGATATTGGAGCTGGAGCACAAAGCTACTGAGCCTGATTTTTGGAATGACATGGAAAAATCTCAGAAAATATTACAGAGAATAAAAACCATGAAGTCAAAGCTAGATAATTTTGAAAATATAAATTCCCAATGGGAGGATTTGCTTACATTATCTGATATGGGATTAGAAGAGCAGGATGAGAGTATTATTCCTGAGGTGGGAGAAGGACTTGAAAAAGTAAAAAAGAGTCTTGAAGCACTTAGATTGGAAACACTTCTAACTGGACCTTATGACAAAAACAATGCTATTCTTACACTTCATGCAGGTGCAGGCGGAACGGAAGCACAGGATTGGGTGCAAATGCTGCTCAGAATGTTTACGAGATGGGCTGAGAATAAAGAATATCAGGTTGAAATTTTGGATTACCTTGATGGCGACGAAGCAGGAGTAAAGAGTGTAACACTACAAATTATTGGTGAAAATGCTTATGGATATATGAAGTCTGAAAAGGGAGTTCACCGATTAGTTAGAATTTCTCCTTTTGATGCTTCTGGAAGAAGGCATACTTCCTTTGCTTCTTTAGATGTTATGCCAGAACTTGATGATTCGATCGAAATTGATATCAATCCAGAAGATATAAAAATGGATGTTTATAGAGCCAGTGGAGCAGGAGGACAGCATATTAATAAAACCAGCTCTGCTGTTAGACTTACTCATATTCCAACAGGAGTTGTAGTTGCATGTCAAACACAGCGTTCTCAATTTCAGAACAAGGATACTGCAATGAAAATGCTTAAAGCAAAGCTTTTTGATATAAAGGAACGGGAGCAAAAGGAAAAAATTGAGGATTTAAAGGGTGTTCAGATGGATATTGCATGGGGAAGCCAAATACGCTCCTATGTTTTTTGTCCATATACACTAGTAAAAGACCATCGTACTAATTTTGAAAATGGAAATGTCAATGCAGTTATGGATGGAGAACTTGATGGTTTTATTAATGCATATCTGTCAATGGATAAAAAATCTGGCAACGCATAGTGCTAAAGTTGGCGTGGAGGTTATCAAACTAGAAAACAAAATTTGTGCCAACATGGTGCATTTTCGAGTTCCAAAAACCACAAGTGGTTTTTGCAGCTGTAGTAGAGCAATCGTGCAATCATTGTTCGCTTTGCATTTTTGTGCAATAAAGCAATGTCCATACACTTTTAAACTACTTTTTGTGTCGATGGCGGTGTCAATGAAATGGAGGTTGGCTTGAATAATGCGAAGTTCACATTTCGTACATTCATCGTTATCTTCGCATAGCAAAAAGCTGCAAGCAGCTTTTTGAGCATTTGGGCAATCAAGCAATAAGCATACACTTTTTTAAATACTATTTGTGTCGCCGGCGGTGTAAGCAGAATGGAGGTTAGCTTGGATTCTGGGGAACTAAAACAGCTACTTGAAGGTGTCAAAAATGGTTCTGTTGAAATTGAACAGGCATACAAGGAATTAAAAGCGTTGCCTTATGAGGACTTGGGCTTTGCTAAGATTGATCACCATAGAGCAATTAGAAATGGCTATCCTGAGGTTATTTATTGTGAAGGTAAAACAAACAGTCAAGTTGTAGAAATAGTACAAAGACTAATGCTGAAAAACAATAATATACTGGCTACAAGGGCATCACAAGAGGTATATGAAGCTATATGCGGACTGACTTCTGATGCAGAATATCATCAAGAGGCAAGGATAGTTGTTGTCAAAAGAAAAGATATTGTAGTTACGGAAAAGCAAATTGCAATTATTACAGCAGGAACTTCAGATATTCCTGTGGCTGAGGAAGCGGCTGTAACGGCTGAGGTGCTAGGTAACAGAGTTACTAGAATTTATGATGTAGGAGTTGCAGGAATTCATAGATTATTATCAAAAATGGATATTATATCTGAGTCCAATGTAATAATTGTAGTTGCTGGTATGGAGGGTGCACTTGCAAGTGTTGTTGGTGGATTAGTTGATAAGCCAGTAATTGCTGTTCCTACAAGTGTTGGATATGGAGCAAGCTTTGGCGGTTTGGCGGCACTTTTGACAATGCTGAACAGCTGTGCTAGTGGAATTGGTGTAGTGAATATTGACAACGGTTTTGGGGCAGGATATTTGGCAAGTAATATTAACAAGCTTTAAATAGAAATAAGATTATTAACTAAATTGCTATTTATTTGGAGGCTGTAATGAGAGTTTTATATTTTGACTGCTTTTCTGGCATTAGTGGTGATATGACTTTAGGTGCATTGCTTGATTTAGGCTTGGAGCAAGACGTTTTTCTGAAGGAGCTGAAGAAACTAAATGTAACTGGATATTCAGTAGATATCAGAAAGGTTGTCAAAAATGGAATTTCTGGTACTGATGTGAATATAATACTTGACGATGAGGAACATAGTAATATGCATTGTCACTCTCACTCCCACTCACAGCCTGAGAGAAACCTTGCCGATATTGAAAATATTATAAATATGAGTGATTTGAAGCCTAGAGTTAAGGTTATGAGCACGAAAATTTTCAGGGAAATAGCAAGAGCTGAGGCAAAGGTTCATGGTAAGGAAATTAATGAAATTCACTTTCATGAGGTTGGTGCAATAGATTCTATTGTCGATATTATTGGTGCCTGCATATGTATTGATATGCTTGGTATCGAAAGAATCTATGCTTCAGAACTACATGACGGAAAGGGCTTTGTCAAATGTGCACACGGACTGTTGCCTGTACCAGTACCAGCAGTTATGGAAATGCTATGTGAGAGCAACATTCCCTTGATTTCTGAAGATGTACCCTGCGAGCTTGTAACGCCAACGGGTATGGCTATTTTGAAGATGACCTGCTCCAGCTTTGGAAAAATGCCTCCATTATCAATAGAGCGTACAGGATATGGCATGGGCAAACGTGATACTGGCCGTTTTAATGCATTAAGAGCAGTAGTTGGTACATTGTACGAGCAGGATGTTATTCCTAATGATGAGGTTTCAATACTGGAAACCAATATAGACAACATGTCTCCTGAAATATTAGGCTACACGATGGAAAAGCTATTTGACAGCGGGGCACTTGATGTATACTACACACCTATTTATATGAAGAAAAGCAGACCTTCAGTAGTGCTGACTGTGCTGGCTAAATGTGGAGATGAAAAGAAATTTTCTGATATAATTTTTAAAGAAACTTCTACACTGGGTGTAAGAATTAGTCACTCTCTTAGATATTGTATGAACAGGGAGCTGGTCAAAGTCGATACCCAGTATGGGGCTGTTAGAGTTAAGGTGGCAAGCAGTGAAGACATAATGAAATTTGCTCCAGAGTATGAGGATTGTAAAAATATTGCAATGAAAACAGGTATGCCTATTAACAAGGTATACGAACTGGTAAATGAAAAATATAAGCAGGAAGGTAATTTTGTTGCTATACAATAAATTTTCTGAATATTTAAAAAATAAATACGGTACAAAGGTATACAAGCTTCCACTGAATCTTCCTGTTACATGTCCCAACAGAGATGGTAATATCAGCTCAAATGGCTGTATTTTCTGCGGTGAAGAGGGAGCAGGCTTTGAAAATCTTTCCTGCAATATGTCGATTTCGGAGCAGCTTAAACAAAATGCAAAATACATAGGCAAGAACTACGCAAGTCAAAAGTTTATTGCATATTTTCAGAATTATTCAAACACATATCTACCCTTTGAACTATTTGCTAAAAATATTGAAGAGGCTTGTGCTGACGACATTGTGGCCATCTATATTTCCACTAGACCTGACTGCATATCGGACAGGTATATGGAGTACTTAGCACAGCTAAAAAATGAGAAAAATATTGATATTGTTATTGAGCTAGGCTTGCAGACAGTTAATTATCATACGCTGAAAAAGCTTAATAGAGGTCACACTTTAGCTGAGTTTATTGATGCAGTGATTAGAATAAAAAAATACCAGCTTGAGGTGTGTGCCCATTACATAACTGATTTACCTATGGATGATTTAGACGATGTAATTGAGGGGGCTAAAATTCTCTCTGCACTAGGAGTTTCGCAGGTTAAATGCCATTCCTTGTATATATTAAAGGACACAGAGCTGGAAAAACAGTATTTGCGGGGAGAAATTGTGCCTGTTACTATGGATGAGTATGTTGATAGAACGATAGCCTTTTTAGAGTATATAAGTCCTGATATTGTTATTCAAAGATTAATTGGACGTGCTCCAGCTGATAGAACAGTTTTTTGCAACTGGAGTACCAGTTGGTGGAAAATTCAAGATGCAATCGAGATGAAAATGCTAGAGCGAGGGAGTTTTCAAGGGAAAAACTTTAATTATTTGAATGGGGAAAAGGGTATGACAGTATGGAAATAAAGCTGTCAAGACTAAACGTAAGAATGAAGATTTTTTGTAACACAAATGTAAATAATACTATTTCGTATTAAAATTAAGAACCAATGCATTAAACATCCCACCGCATAAAATACTAAATATTTTGAATTATATAATTAAATAAATTCTAACTATATTCAACTATTGTTTGAATTTCCTTCAAATAATAGTTTATTTACATCACTATAAATTTAGGGATATACTAAGGATGTGAAGAGGTGATATAAGTTGAGAAATGAAATAGGGAAAAGGATTGCTGAATTAAGAAAATCCTTTAACATGAATCAGGAAGAACTTGCTGAAAAGTTAAAGGTTACTTTTCAGGCAGTAAGCAAATGGGAAACAGGCGTTACTTATCCTGATATTGGGTTGCTTTCTCAAATATCTGAATGCTTTCATGTTAGTATAGATTATCTCCTTAAAGGTGATGATGTCAAAAGTAAAATCTATTATGATAAAAGATATTCTCAGAATGAGTATTATTGGGGGATTAAGCCTTCACCTTTATGCTATAAGGTACTACAGTATATGCCACCTGTAAAGCATTTGAGGCTTTTAGATGTAGGTTGTGGTGAGGGAAAGGATGCTGTGTTTTTTGCTCGAAATGGTTATGAAGTAACCGCCTTTGATCTTGCAGCGGCTGGTATTGAAAAAACAAAAAGGCTTGCAGAACACTGCGGTGTTTATGTTAACGCTTTTACTGTTGATATAAACGAGTTTAGACTAGATACTGAGTTTGATATTATTTATTCTAATGGGGTTCTTCATTATATTCCACCTAAGATTAGAAATGAAATATTTAATAATTATAAAAATCATACAACAGAAGATGGAATTAATGTTCTGACTGCTTTTGTGAAAAAGCCATTTATTGAACCAGCACCAGATACAGAAAAGTATAGCTATGAGTGGCTTTCTGGTGAATTGTTTACTCTATATAATGACTGGAAATTTAATTTGTGTGAAGAAGAAATATTTGATTGTATGTCTTCAGGAATTCCTCATAAACATGCAATAGACAGAGTTATTGCAAAGAAAACTATAAAACTTGATGTATAATGATAATATACTCAACTTTTTCTGTTAAATTATAGGTGTTCAGCTTTTCAATGGAAAGATGGGACACCTATAGATGTGGGAAAGTTGAGTAATAAAAAAACACATCTTTATGCTATGCACAACAAATAAAATTCGTTATAATATATTGAAGACTTATTCAAATGTGTTTTTGTGTAAAAGAGTGTTAGATATTCTTTTATTTTTAAATTAAAAAGAGGCTTTTAGATGGAGCCGTCTGAAATTAATATTTACAAAGAGGAGCTGTGAAAGTTGAACAATGAAATGGTTTTAGTTATTGACTTTGGTGGTCAATATAATCAATTAATTGCACGCCGTGTCAGAGAAGCAAATGTTTACTGTGAGGTTATTCCATACAGTGCTTCAATAGAACGTATAAAGTCATACAATCCTAAAGGAATTATTTTTACAGGTGGGCCTGCTTCTGTACTTGATGAGAAGGCACCGAAATGTGACCCAGGTGTTTTTGAATTAGGAGTTCCTGTACTTGGAATCTGCTATGGAATGCAGCTAATGAGTGTAATGCTTGGTGGAAGTGTTGCAGCAGCAGTGCAGCGTGAATATGGTAAAATCGATATTAATATTGATAAATCACAGCCATTCTTCAAAGATGTTGATGAAAAAACTACTTGCTGGATGAGCCACACATATTATGTTGATAATACACCAGAGGGTTTTAAAGTTACGGCAACATCGGTAAACTGTCCAACTGCAGCAATGCAGAATGAGAATAAGAAATTTTATGCAGTTCAATTCCACCCTGAAGTAATGCATACACCAAAGGGAAAAGAAATGTTGAGGAACTTCCTTTACAACATTTGTGAATGCAAAGGTGACTGGAAGATGTCTGCGTTTGTTGAAAACTCTATTAAGGCTATTAGGGAAAAGGTTGGAGACAAAAAGGTGCTTTGCGGATTATCAGGCGGTGTTGATTCATCTGTAGCAGCCGTACTTATTAGCAAAGCAGTAGGAAAGCAGTTGACTTGTATATTTGTTGACCATGGGCTTCTAAGAAAAAATGAAGGTGATGAAGTTGAAGCTATATTTAGAAAACAGTTTGATATCAATTTAGTTCGTGTAAATTGCGAAGACAGATTTTTAGAAAAGCTTGCTGGAGTATCTGACCCTGAAACAAAGAGAAAGATTATCGGTGAGGAATTCATCAGAGTTTTTGAAGATGAAGCAAAGAAAATTGGAACTGTAGATTTCTTGGTTCAGGGAACAATTTATCCTGATGTTATTGAAAGCGGACTTGGTGATGCAGCTGTAATTAAGAGCCATCACAATGTTGGCGGACTTCCTGACTATGTTGATTTCAAGGAAATAATTGAGCCATTAAGAAATTTGTTTAAGGATGAGGTAAGAAGAGCTGGAGAAGAGCTTGGAATTCCAGATGATTTAGTTTGGAGACAGCCATTCCCAGGACCTGGACTTGCTATCAGAGTTATTGGAGATTTGACAAAGGAAAAACTTGATACCTTAAGAGATACAGACTATATTTTCCGTGAGGAAATTAAGGCTGCTGGTATATCAAGAGACATAAATCAGTACTTCACAGTGCTTACAAACATGAGAAGCGTTGGTGTTATGGGTGATGAGAGAACCTATGACTACACTTTAGCACTCCGCGCAGTAACAACTACAGACTTCATGACTGCAGATTGGGCAAGAATCCCATATGACTTGTTGGAAAAGATCTCAAACCGTATAGTCAATGAATGCAAGAACATCAACAGAGTTGTGTATGATATCACAAGTAAGCCACCAAGTACTATTGAGTGGGAGTAAGATGCAAGGTTGATGTGTTAAGGGTTTTGGGGATTTAAGTTTTAGATAATTATATAAATAACCGTGTTAGATATTTACTGATTTTCAGTTATGTCTAAGACGGTTTTTTTATTATTTTTTATCTAAAATGGAGGTAGGTTAGATATGCGTAAAGGTGACATCAAACAGGGAAGAGTTTTGACCAAAAAACCAAGTGAAAGCATTACATTTGAACAATTGGTGGAAGAATTTTTAAGGCAAGCAGAAATCAAAAATATGTCTGAATACACGATAAAAAGTTACAGACATCATACAGGGTACTTTATCAATTTCATAGGGGAAGGATATAAGTGTAAGGATATAACACTTATGATATTAGAAACAAATATCTTTATGGTACAAATACTAACGATGAAAAACAGCATGAGATGGACTATAACATTATACTTAAATTGTTTGCTATAATCATCATTAAGATTAATGATGATATATGCATCCAAAAGGATTATCAAAATCGCAAATGAAACTTCATAAACAGTTTTCTAACTAAGAACGGCTATAGAGATATGGTAGCTCTTAGCATAGGGGCATTGTAAAACTGTAAATGCATACAAAGTTTTTTAAACAAATTTTTATTAAAATATGACACAAAACATTCTGATTAGAATAAAATAATAGTAATTGAATAATAATAGTTGTATAAATCTATTAAAAAATGATATGCTATATATAGGAGGTGTTTATTTATGGGAACATTTATGGGTAATTTTAAAACTTATATTGAGACAATGAAATATAAACAAAGCTTTATAGCCTTGAAATCAGGAATACACGAACAAACAGTATCACGTTTAATGACAGGCAAACAAGAAATAAAAGAAGAGGATATGATTAAATTAGCTGAGTCTGTAAATAAGGATACAACCTATTTTCTAGATCCTGGTTTTAAAGTTGGAAATCAGGACTTAGAACTATCACCAGTTACATGTTATTTTGGTAATGCTTCAGGTGATAAAGAAGAACTAATTATAAATTTAACTGATTTTGCACAATGCATAGATTCAATATTAGGTAAGAAATTTAGGCTAGAAATGTATGAGGAAAAATAATGGAACTAGAAAAGTGTAAATCAATAATCAAACACAATATTGACGAAAAAAATTATTTAGACAACAACCTTATAAGTAAGTTTTACGAAGATTGCAATTTACAGTATGGAGAACAATTAGTATTTGACAGTTGGAATGTTGTTAAAATTGTTGCTAAAAAACTAAAAGCACTATCAGTTTTTTTACCTATGAAGGACACTGAATTAGGTGCAATATGCTATTATAGAAAAAAGTCTATCTCCTATGTATTCATCAATTCTTCAATTCCTGAAGCAAATATGAGGTTTGCATTCTGTCATGAACTTTATCATTTGCTAAAGCCGAGTGAGACAATAATAAGTAAAGGCTTAGATATGTATTTGGACACAGAATATTCTGAAAGCAGAGATGAAATGTTTGCTAATGCATTTGCTGGTGCGATACTAATGCCGGAACAAAAGTTTATTAATAAATGCAAAGCATTAGGAGAAAACATTGATGAACTAGAAAAGGTAGTTAAACTGTCTGAAATGTTTGGGGCACCTTATGTTTCAGTAGTTATAAGATGTTATGAACTAAATATATTAACGGATAAGTCAAAATTATATTGTTTGTTACATGTATCAAAGGATCAATTAAAGGATTTGTACAATGAATATGGGCTAAATATTGCACTCCTAAAGCCTAGAAGAATTGATCAATATCAAAACCTTTGTTCACTTGTGTCAGATGAGGCAGATTTACAATTAGAAGATGGTGAGTTATCACAATATGATAAAGACTACATTTTAAATAAACTTCGACAGTTATATCTAAAAATTAAAGGATAAAATGTATGAAAACATATCAAGATGAACCTAACAATATTGAAGAAATTCGAAAATTTTGCATATATGAAAAGCAAGATGTACTAACTAAAACATCAGAAGCAAAAGCAATATTTATGTATGATACTTGCTCTATTATACATCATGCAAATGCACAAAAGATTGAAAGCATATCTAATTATATAAAAAAACATATGGGTATAGTGCTTATTACAAAAACTGTTTTAGTCGAATTATCTTCATCTGATAATGGTGGAAATATATTAGAAAAGAATGTTAATTTTTTAAGAAATTTAAATGGTTTTGGTATAGATATAATAATATTTGAAGAAGAATTATGCTATGACTGTATTAAATTTTCCTTTTCATATACTCTTAATGATATAAATGAAAAAATGAAATATGCAATTTGTTTTACAAAAGGATTCCAAGGTGCAATAGCTCAATATATTGACATTTTGCCACAAAAGGAAAGAATTGCATTACTACATGGAGAATCTAGTAGAGAACCAATCACTGAATTTTTTACTAAAATTAGAAAGAGAAAAACACCACAAGATAGTCTAGCAGAAGAATTGATTTTTTTAATGATTATTTTATTACAAGGAATTATTAATGAAGTAGTATTTTTAAGTGATGATTTTAAATCATCGGACAAGTTTTTACAATTAACAGACTATATTCAAAAACACTATAATCGTAAAGGAATACATATGTACACAACAGCTGTCCTATATTATAAACAAGTGCGTGAGAATATAATTGATTTGGAAGAAGGAAGAAAATTACTAGAATGTACATATAGTAATAATATTAAAATGTATGCTAGTGATAAAAATGATTTTAAAGTAGAAAAGAAAGAACTATCAATTGAAGAATTCATAAAAATAATTAATGAGGATAGTGAATTTAGAATATATAGATAAATTGTTTTAGGGATTAAGAAGACAAATTACTAAAAAATTCTTAATAACATAGTAGCTTTTGTTTATTGAACTAAGCTTATGATAATAAGTAGAAGCGCTAAAGTGACTATAGATTATATAAGCAAGTTAAGCATCTAAAACGAGGTAGACAATGGAAATTAAGATTAAGCAACAAAAAATTGAATTCAATCCAATTAGGCTTGTACTTTTAATAATTTGTATTTACATTTTTGTATCGACTTCTCCATATTGGGTAGATAAATTTCAAACTCTATTAGCAAATGATAAAAATATTGACTGGTGTACTAAAGAAGTTTTAGAAAAAGGAACATGGGGAGAAACATTATCACCAAATCATGATTTATTAGTTGTTCCTTACGGGGAGACTGAATTTACTGCATATTATTCAACAGAATTGTACTCATTGAGCGGCTTTTGGGGTGCAATTCCATATGTGAGTATATTAAATGACAAAGACTTAAAGTATACAGTTGCAACTGTAGAACCAGCCCACACAGATGTGTATCCTGGTACGGCAAACCGAATACAGAAAATGTATCCTTATCTAAAGTTTTCGATTGATTCAGGAAAAGAAAATTTACATAAAACTGTTGAAGTTAAAACAAATCTTGAATTAGATTATCCTCAAAAAACTCCTATGTCTTTAGATTATGATTTTGAATATGTTAACAGTGAGATAACTAGAGATTTTAAGTTGTATTTTGTTTCACCAGATGAATATCTTGCTATTAAAAATATATTACCAAAAGATAAGTCGGAAATGAAAGTGACACCATTCATTAGAGGATTTATAAGTATTCTATTTCTTATATTTATAGTTCTCAATGGAAAGTCATTATTTAAGAAGTCAAATTATGAGTAAAATCAAATAGATTAGTTATATTTATAAAATAAACCTCTAATTATACAGTTTCACTACGTAAGTTATCAGACTTATACTTTGCTGGATATAGGTGTATAATATAGGAAACTTTAATTAGAGGTTGGTTTTGATGGTTTTGATGAAGAAATTTAGTAAGTTATTTGGTTTTATTGCAGTATTTATTGTAATGATGGCTACAATGTGTAGTCTTAGTTTTGCAGCTACGGTAGGTCAAAAGTTAACAAGTCCTGAAGATGGGTCAGAAATGATTGGAGATATCTTTGATAAAACGAGAGATGGTAAGAGCAGATAAAGTAGTGGCAGTATTGCGTAGATGGCACAATACTGCTGCTTTTTTTGTATGTGGAAATGGATGCAATATTGTAGATAATTGGTAAAATCAAGTTGTTATTTGGGTATATATAAAGTATATTATATGCAGACGAATAAACTAATCTAGAAGAAAGATTTTTAGATTGGTTTAGATAGATTATTTATAACGTGTTAGATAATATGGGTTAGGAGAGTAAAGTGAGAATGGATATCTTGAAAAGCTTACAAATTGAAATATATAAAAGATGCCAAAAACCAACGAATAAATTTGGAATGGGATGTTATTATCATATAGAAGCAGTAGTTAAGAATGCTGAGCTATTAGCACAGAGGTACGAAGCTAGTAAAGAAATTGTAATGATTGCAGCATGGTTACATGATATTGCATCAATTACGGATTATTCCTTATATGAAAATCATCATATTTATGGTGCACAGATAGCATATGATATTTTATCAGAACTTCACTATGATGAAGTGAAACTATCGTTGGTACAAAAGTGTATTCAAAATCATAGGGGAAGTATATCGAATGAAAAAAATAGTATAGAGGAAATGTGTGTTGCTGATGCTGATGCAATTTCTCATTTTGATAGTATCCCTAGTTTGTTGTTTCTTGCCTATAGTGAAAGAAAAATGAGTATAGAAGATGGAATACAGTTTGTAAGAAATAAATTGGAGAGAAGCTTTAATAAATTATCTCCTGATAGCAAAATATTTTATAAAGAAAAATATAGTCAAGTTATGGGGATTTTAATTTAGAGAATATCAATGTTAGGATACATTATATGAGCAGACTATTTATAGGTTAGATGAAGAGCTATGTGTTTTTCAACTAAAAAATACACAATTATGCTTCTTATTCGTGCATAGGACACTTATAAATCATAAACGTGATTACTTAAATGATTATATTAAGGTTGTATAAGTTTAAATATACAAATTATAGCATGTGGAAAAAGAGCTTAATTTTGACTATCAGTATAATCGTCTTCTTTAAATATATTGAAAATAATGTAAAATTTCTGCAAAAATTATGGTAAATTATAGCATGATTGTACTTTAAATTGCAAATAATCTCTCATATATGATATTATGTTAGTAAATATTTTATATTGGGAGGATTAAGACATGTTTAAAAGAATTATTCCAATGATTTTAGTATTTAGCATAATACTATCTTCAATGATTTCTGTTTTTGCAGAATCTAGCTTTTCTGACATGCCAAAGACTGATTATTGGTCATTTAGGGCTTTAAATGAGGCTGTAAACAATGGTTTAATAAATGGATATAATGGCAAAATTAATCCAAAAAATAATGTTACTCGTGCACAATTAGCAGCGGTAATAAATAATGCATTTGGTGCAATAGAGACTGTAGATACATCCATATACAAGGATGTACCTAGCAATGCTTGGTATGCAAAAGAAATGGGAATGGCAGTTAATATGGGAACTATTACAGGAGTTTCTACCAATAAACTTGCTCCTTTAGCTTTTGCTACAAGACAAGAAGCCTTTTGTATTATTGCCAAAGCTCTAAAGCTTAATGGCGGAGATGCACAAAATCTCAATAAATTTTCAGATAAGAATAAAATAGCCTCGTGGGCAACAGATTCGATAGCTTCCCTTGTTCAGGCTGGTTACATAAGTGGGTATGGTGGGAAAATTAATCCTACTGGAAAACTTACATTAGAAGAATTAGCTCAAGTTATGTCAAATATTATCCAACAATATTTTTCGGTTTCAGGTGAGTATACTGAGGTGGCTCAGGGTAATGTGATGATTAATACTGAAAATGTTACTCTTAAAAACACTAAAATCAGTGGTGATCTAATTGTAGGTGATGGGGCTGCCAATAGTGATATAACATTAGATAATGTGACTATAGGAGGAAGACTTGTAGTACGTGGTGGTGGTTCAAACTCAATTAAGCTTATAAACAACAGTAATGTAGGAAGTGTAATTATTGGAAAGTCATCTTCAGGAGCAATTCGTATTAAAACTGAAGAGGGTTGTAAAATTGATGTTGTATACATAGATGATGGTAAAGATGATGTAATAGTTGAAGGTGTTTTCAATCAAGTTGTTGTAAAATCAGAAACACCAGTTGTTATAAAGGATGCTGAAGTTAATGTAGTATCAGTAGCTGCTCAAGATGCAAGCGTAAAAATTGAAGGAAAATCAACTGTTCAAATAACTGAGGTACAAGAAAATGCAAAAAATTCTCAAATAGAAGTAACAAAAGATGCAACTGTAAAGAAAGTTAATTCATCAGCTGACAATGTTGTTATAGATGGTGAAGGAAAAGTTGTAGAAGCAAATATAAGCGGAGACAATACACAAGTTAATACGGACAATACAGATTTAGTTGTTGAAAAAGGCACTATAGGTGTTATAGAAAACGGTAATTCTGTTGAGGATACTGGAGAACCTGTTAAAACTGGTGAACCAACACCAGTGGTACCACCAGTGCCATCGTCATCAGGTGGTTCAGGCGGTTCAGGCGATTCAGGCGATTCAGGCGATTCAGACGATTCAGGACAAACATCTGATACAATTGAAGTTACCAGTGAAACACAATTGAAAGATGCCATGAATTTAGACAATATTTTTGACGTAATAATAACTGAAAATATTGTATTAACAGATAATCTAACTATAAAAAAGAATGTTAAAATTAATTCTGGCAAGCAGTTAACCTTAGCAACTGGAAAGAATTTAACTCTTGACAGAAAAGAGTGGGTTGGTAACCCTGAGGATGAAAACTTTGTACAAGGTTATTGGGGATCATTGGATATTTGTGGAACATTAAATATTCCTACAGGTTCAACTTTCTATAACTATACATATACACTTGTTAACGGCGGAAAAATAAAATGTTATGGAAATTATGTTGATATAAGTGGTGTTCAAGGCTTAGAATCTACGAATTATGGGTTTTTAAGATTAGAAAACTCAATATTATACAATGAAGGAACCTTTGTTATTAGTGCAAATGTTGACGCATACTATTCTAATATTCAGCATTGCGACGGTAGATTTACAAATAATGGTGGTTTGAATGTAGTAAGCGGAAGCATAGAATCAAGTTCAGAATTCCATAATGCAGGATATTTGAAAATTATTGATGAATATTCTTCTACAGATAGTTTTTGTAATATAAATTTTGGCAACAGTTTAACAGATGATTCTAACTGGATAGATTACACCGCTGCAGTTTACAATGAAAATGCCTTATATAGAGTAGCTCAAAATCAAAATGACAAAATTATTGCTCTTGGAGATAAAGAAGCGACTAAAGGCTTTGAGAGATACAATCGTATTGATATTTGCGAGAATATGACATTAAACAGTGATGTGACAATAAACAAAGCTGATGTTTGGGTTATAGAAAAACGGGAAAAACAGGAAAACGATGTTGAACAAGTAATACCAGTAGAACTAATAAATAACGCTACTATATCATTGAATGATTGTATTTTACATGTAAATGGGAAGTTAATAAACAATGATACAATTATATTAGGTCAAACAATTAAAGAAGGTGAGCCTAGAATTTTTGGAGACATTCAAGTATGGCCAAGAGGACATTTCACTAATGATGGTACTGTAGATGTTAGAGAAGGCATAATTCATAGAATGGATGATTTGAAACCAGCGGATACTGGGTTAACTGTTGTTAAGGCAATAATAGACGGTACTAAAAGCCTTAATTATTCTGACGTTGCAATTGTTCATAACTTTGAAGGTTTAAAAAAAGCAGCAGTTACTGACAAAGCAATATATGAACGTATTGATATCATGAGACATGAGGAAATGAATGAAGCTGATATTACAATTCAAGAAAATATAGATATTGATGCTGATATGTATATTGAATGGGGCTGTGGAATAGAAGTTCCTGAAGAGTACACATTGAATTTTGTTGGCGGTAATCATAATATTAGCAACAATGGTGATATCTGGGTGTACGGCAAATTAAATCTTGGTTCAAATAATGAATTCTATAATGAAGGCAAAATTCAAGTTGGTGGAATATTTGGCGACTTAACCGATAAATGTACATTTACAAATAACGGAACTATGGAAAACAGAAACTATATTGAGGTTCTATCAAACGGTTTATTTACTAACAATGGTAATATCGATAACCGAGGCACAATTAAGGTTCAAGACGGTGAATTTAATGGAAGCGGCGTAGTATATGCAGATATGAATTCAAATATTCAAGGTGTTACAGGAAATGTAGTTGCAAAGGTTTATGATTATGAACAATTAATAAGTGCAATGGGCAATAGTTCTATCACCAACATTGTAATTGCAATGACTGTTGACCTTAAAGGTAATTTGAGTGTAGATAAGCCAATATCAATAGGCTATGATCGTGAATGGGGAGAGTTGAGAACCAACGGATATAAAATTACAATACCTATGGGCAGCACACTAAATATAAATGAAGGTCGTTTAGTTATCAATGAAAACGGAAACGTAGATAACCAAGGTACAATAACAGTTGCGGAAAATGGATGCTTAAGAATTGAACAAGGGGGAACATTTGAGACAACAAACGATGTTGATATTAGAGGTCATTTAGATGTTTATGATCATCAGAACATTAATACCTATATAACAGGTACTGGAAAAATAACCACGTATTCTGACAGAGCATGCTTAATAGAACGTATATTTGATATTTTGTATCAATTTAATGATCAAGATGGTTCTGTTACTCCATCAGATATAGATGTAAACGCAAAACTTGTTCAACAAGCAGCTATTCAGAATAAGGTTTCTGATGTTATGGATTGGTTTACTTCTGATGGCAGGAATGATGATAATATATACAGACATTATTCATATGCTACTATGATGCTAAATGAAATTGGTGTAACTGGTATTTCTGATTTGGAAACTCCAGAAAATCATCCTTACGCTAAAGTAACTTACGGATATGCTAAAGCAATTTTTGAACAAGTAGCTAATAAATTAGGGCTTGGAAATGAACAAAGTGTAAAGGATTTCATGGCTACGCTAGACAGCATGAATAGTACAGATTATATAGATGATTTTGGTCAAGATAACTCGATAAACAAATTATACGTTGACTTTAGAACTGCACTATATCAAGCTACAGGAAAAATGTATGTAAGGGATTATGCTCAATTTCTGAGTGCAATAAGCGATAGCTACATTACAGATATTATAATTATTGGAGATGTTGACCTTAATGCTGATATAACTGTAAATAAGTCAATATCAATAGGCAATGATCGGGAAGGTGGAGAGTTAAGAACCAACGGATATACAATTACAGTATCTATGGACAACACACTAAATATAAATGAAGGTCGTTTAGTTATCAATGAAAACGGAAACGTAGATAACCAAGGTACAATAACAGTTGCGGAAAATGGATGCTTAAGAATTGAACAAGGCGGAACACTAGAAACAGCAAATAATATTGATATTCGAGGTAATTTAGATGTTTATGATTATGATGGTATGAGTAGCTATATAACAGGTACTGGAAAAATAACAACATATTCTGACAGAGCACGCTTAATAGACCGCACGCTTGATATTTTGTATGAATTTAATGATCAAGAGGTTTCTATTACTTCTTCAGCTATATCTGTAAGTGCAAGTGCAAGTATTACTTCACCTGCGGACATGGAATTAAAGGTTTCCGAGGTTAGGGATTGGTTTATTGGAGATGGAAAGAATGATGATAATACCCGCAGACATTATGCATATGCTGCTATGATGCTAAATGGAATTGTAGCGTTTGATATTGCTGATTTGAATGCTCCAGAAAATAATCCTTACGCTAAAGTAACTTACGGATATGCTAAAGCAATTTTTGAACAAGTAGCTAATAAATTAGGGCTTGATGAAGCACCGAGTGTAGTGACTTTCATGACTACGCTAGACAGCAAAGATAGTGCAGCTTATATAGATGATTTTGGTGAAATTAACTCTATGAACACATTATTTGATGACTTTTGGAATGCACTAAATGAAGCTGTATATACTTAACACCTACAATTCAACTAGGAAAGTTGATTAATAATTCATCAACAGGTAGCTGCGATTATGAGTTTTTTTCATGTCGCAGCTACTTCTTTTGAAAAAGTATAAAATGGCATGGTGAGGGCTATAATGAAAGAAGGTTTGTTATAACTTGCGAAATATATGTTTCTTACACTTGAATTATTTACAAATAAAGTATTGATATAACGAGGCAAGAAAATGTCCCCCACTTCTATAAGTGGCGGGTACCACTTTGGTTATCAGGCGGTGAGAATATCTCCCGCCTCGATGAAACGCCGCTGAATGTAATAGCTCGAAAATAAAGTATGTACAAACAAGGAGCATTTTCGAGCTTGTATAAAATCGAAAAATTTCATTTTGAATCTAGGCGTTATAATATGATAATTGACTTTTAGATTATGTGGTAATAGATATTGTTAATTGTCCTAAGATGCACATAACAAAAAATGCTTGCTTTTAACATTTATGTATGTTAATATGTATATAGGCTTCGATTGAAGTCTGTTTTTTTAGGAATACAAAGTTACAAAATACACATAACAAAAAAGAACCATGAAGTTGGAGCTTCATAGTTCTGAAATCTAGTGAACAGATATGGAACCGTTCACAAATACTAAGTAGATTTATTATAGCATAATTGGTTCATAGGTTTCAATTGTTAGGAAAGGAGAAATCTATGACAAACAAAGAAAAAGACGAGAAGAAAGAAGATAGAACAGGAGAGGAAACATTGAGATTAGATGAGTTAGCAACAGTTAAAACTGGCTTAGTTCTTGCAAGAAAACAAGCAAAACACCCATCTGATGAGATAGCAAATTATCGGCAACTAAATTTAAAAGCAATTAATGCAAAAGGATACATTGATGCTGAATATTTAGAGGAATTTATTGCAAATGAGAGACTAAGAGCAGAGTATCTAACCCAACCAGGAGATATTATTGTACGATTAACAACGCCATATACTGCAGTGTTGATTGATGCTGATTTTGCAGGTCTGGTAATACCTTCACACTTTGTTGTTATTAGAACCAAAGGTAAGAAGTTATTGCCTGAATATTTGTATTGGTTACTTAATACAGAGAAAATAAAGAATAAAATATTAGAAAATATAAGTAGTGTGATGATAGGAACGGTTAAGCCAGCGTCTTATGCCAATATTAATATTGATATTGAGGTATTGTCAATTAAAGAACAACGAAAGATTGCTGAATTAAATATGTTAGCAAAAAGGGAAATTCATTTACTAGAACGCTTAATGGGACAGAAGGAATTGTATTATAAAGAGGCAATCATTAAAGTAGAGAAGGAAATGAGGAGCAAAAAGCATGAAAACAACTAAAAGTGATATAGAAAGAGTATTATGGAAAGCTTGTGATAGTTTTAGAGGGAAGATAGATAGTTCAAGATATAAGGATTATATTTTATCAATGCTTTTTGTGAAGTATTTAAGTGATGTATGTGCAGAGACAAAAGAAAAGTACATGAAGCAGTATGCAGGAGATGAACAAAGGGTAGAAAGAGCGATGAGTAGAGAGCCTTTCATGCTTGATGAGGATTCAACCTTTGATTATCTTTATAAAAATAGAACTGACGGGGAAATTGGACAGAAGATTAATGTTGCATTAAATAATATTGAAGAGCATAATAGTGGGAAATTAAGAAATGTATTTCGTGCAATTGATTTTAATTCAACAGTAGATTTTGGAGAAAAGAAGGAAAAGAATGCAACTCTTAAGAATGTGCTGGAGGATTTTAATTCTCTTAACTTAAGACCGTCAATGCTAGAAAGTAATGATATTATTGGTGATGCTTATGAATATATGATTGCAAACTTTGCTTCAGATGCAGGAAAAAAAGGTGGCGAATTCTTTACACCAAGTCAAGTATCTAAGCTAGTGGCAACACTTGTAGAACCTCAAGAGAACGATAGGATTTATGACCCTACTTGTGGAAGTGGTGGTTTGCTTTTAAAAGCTTATAACAAAGCGAATACCAATAAGGTTGCAATCTACGGACAGGAAAAGAACATGCAGACATGGGCACTTTGTAGCATGAATATGTTCTTGCACGGAATTGATGACGCAAAAATATGGCAAGGTGATACATTGGCTAATCCTCAGAATATTGAAGATGACAAGCTGATGAAATTTCAGGTAGTAGTTGCAAATCCGCCTTTTAGCTTGGATAAATGGGATAGTGGTTTCTTAGCAGATGTTACAGATGATAAAAAGAAATCAAAGATGACTGCTGAATTGGATATTTATCATAGATTTGATTGGGGAGTACCACCATCAAGTAAAGGAGACTATGCATTTATCCTTCACATGCTAAATAGTTTAGATGCTGACAATGGGAGAATGGGAGTTGTATTGCCTCATGGTGTATTGTTTAGAGGTGCATCAGAGGGTAGAATCAGACAACAGATTATAGAATTTAATTTATTAGATGCTGTAATAGGTCTGCCTGCTAACTTGTTTTATGGAACATCAATTCCTGCTTGTGTATTGATATTTAAAAAGAATCGTAAACGCCGGAATGTATTGTTTATAGATGCTAGTGGAGATGGAAATTTTGAAAAGGGAAAAAATCAAAATGTTTTAAGGGATGCGGATATTGAAAAAATAGTAGAGACATATAAGGCTTATCAGTCTAAAGATAAATATTCCTATGTTGCTTCATTAGATGAAATAAAAGAAAATGATTTCAATTTAAATATACCTCGTTATGTGGATACGTTTGAAGAAGAGGAAATGATTGACATTGATGAAGTGCGTTCTAATATTGCCAATATTGAAAAAGAACTAAAAGAAGTACAGGCACAGATGGACGAGTATCTAAAGGAGCTAGGATTATGAGTGATATCATAAAATATAATGATCAAACATTTGAATCAATAAAGCATATTAATGAAAATGGTCAAGAGTTTTGGTATGCAAGAGAATTACAAGTGGTTTTTGATTATTCACAATGGAGACGATTTAACGATGTAATAGAAAGAGCAAAAGTTGCATGCGAGAATAGTGGAAATAGAATTGAAGAACATTTTGCCGAGGTTGGCAAAACGATAGAAATGCCTAAAAACGCTCAAAAAGAAATTTTGGATTTTGAATTATCAAGATATGCTTGCTATTTGATTGTAATGAATGGCGATTCAAGAAAAGACGTTATAGCTATTGGACAAACTTATTTTGCAGTAAAAACTAGACAACAGGAATTAATTGAAGATTATGAAAATCTTGATGAGGAACAGAAGAGGCTTGCAATCCGTAATGAAATGAAATTACATAACAAATCCCTTGCAGATGCTGCAAAAAATGCTGGAGTAGCAGATGCAAAAGATTATGCAATATTTCAAAATAGAGGATATCAAGGACTATATGGTGGATTGGGTGCAAAGGAAATTCATGCGAGAAAAGGATTGAAAAAGAGTCAACAGATACTTGACCATATGGGAAGCACAGAGCTTGCAGCAAATCTATTCCGTGCAACACAGACAGATGAAAAGCTTAGACGAGAAAATATTCAAGGAAAAAAAGAAGCTGGGGACGCTCATTTCGAGGTAGGAACAAAGGTAAGGCAGACAATTGCTGAATTGGGTGGAACTATGCCAGAAGACTTGCCAACACCAACTAAGAGCATCAAGCAGATTGAGAAAGAAGAATCAAAACGAATAGAACAGCTACAGAATGGTGGTGAATACAATTGAGAGAAGATATTAAAGAACGTATTGAGATGATAAAAAGAGGGAAAGTGCCTAATGGGTATAAGAAAACGAAGGTTGGAATTATACCAGGAAATTGGAAAGTTGAAAAGATATGTACATGTTTATCACCTATAAAGAATGCTGTAGATGTTGAGGGAAATAAGAAATATACACAAATAGGAATTCGATCTCATGGCAAAGGACTATTTTATAAAGAACCTATTTCAGGAAAAGAATTAGGAAATAAAATGGTATATTGGATTGAACCAAATTGTTTTATTGTAAATATCGTTTTTGCTTGGGAACAAGCAATAGGAAAAACCACAGAAAATGAGGTTGGAATGATAGGTTCTCATCGCTTTCCAATGTATAAGCCTAGTGATAATACAGTGTTAGTCGATTATCTTGTATATTATTTTATGACGCAAAAAGGAAAGGATGTTATGGAACATGCATCACCTGGAGGTGCAGGTAGGAATAGAACTTTAGGGCAAGATAGATTTATGAATAGTCAAATAATACTTCCCACAATTAATGAACAGGGAAAAATTGTGAAAATATTAGAGGTGTATTATGAAAAAATTAAGCTTATAGAAAGATTGATTACTGAAAAGGCAAAACAAAAGAAATGGTTTGTGCAAAATTATCTTACTGGAAAAAAACGTATAAATGGATATGAACTTAAATGGAAAGAAATCAAACTAGGTGAATTGTTTTCGGAGCGTATTGAGACAAATGATGATAGGAGTGAATTGTTGTCTATAACAGGAACGGGAATTATTCCGAGAAGTGAGATGGAAGGTAAGGATAATTCAAGTGAAGATAAGAGCAAATATAAGAAAATTTATGTGGGAGACATTGGCTATAATACTATGCGTATGTGGCAAGGCGTATCTGCTTATTCCAATTATGAGGGTATTGTAAGCCCAGCGTATACAGTGCTAAAATCAAAACAAAATACTGATGCAAAGTTTTTTTCATATTTGTTTAAATTGCCTTATGTAATATTTAAATTTTATAGGTATTCCCAAGGTCTAGTTGATGATACTAGAAATCTAAAGTACAAAAATTTTAAAAAGATAAAATTATGTGTACCAACAGATATTAAAGAACAAAAAGCCATAGCCCAAATCCTTTCTCAAGCAGACAAAGAAATCCAACTATTAGAGAAAAAACTAGAGCAAACAAAACTGGAAAAGAAAGCTATGATGCAATTACTCTTAACAGGCATCGTTAGAGTAAATCAGTAAGGCTATCAGCAAAAGGCAAAGTATGGATTTAAGCAATTGACATAAAAGACTAAATAATATCCTTATGCGGAGGTGAGACGATGGACAGAGATTTGTATCTTGAAAATAATGCAAGTAAATATCCTGCAATAGATTTATTAAAAAAGTTAGGTTATACTTACATATCAATGGAAGATTGTGCCTTACAGCGTGGAAGTAAATATCAAGTATTATTAAAAGGAATTCTGCGCAATCAGCTTAGAAAGCTAAATCGTTTTGAATTTGGCGGTATTGAGCAGGAATTTTCTTCAGCAAATATTGAAAGAGCAATTGAGGATTTAGACGAACCTCTGACAGATGGAATTATTAAAACAAGTGAGAAAATTTATGATTCATTAATGCTTGGAAGAAGCTATCCAGAGACTATTGGAAGTGGCAAGGTTCTTAGTTTCGACTTAAAATATATTGATTGGGAACACATTGAAAACAATGAATTTCATGTAACTGAAGAATATTCAGTTGAAAGTAAAGATGGGGAACATAAGGTAAGACCCGATATTGTTCTTTTTGTAAATGGAATTCCTTTTGGGGTAATTGAATGCAAGACTCCTTATATTACAGTGGAACAAGGTGTAGAGCAGATGCTACGAAATCAGCAAGACAATTATATTCCACAGCTATTCAAATTTGTTCAGATTGTAATGGCTACAAATAAAAATTCTGTAAAATATGCAACCACAGGTACACCAAAGAAGTTCTGGAGTATTTGGAAAGAGGAAAATCAAGAATTTTTAGAAGAAAAGTTAGCTGAGTGCATTACTGATAGACAGCCAACGGCTCAAGACGAAAATATTATTGCATTATTATCAAAAGAAAGATTAATGGAAATTTCTAAATATTTTGTTTTGTATGATGCAAATGTTAAGAAGATTTGCAGATACCAACAGTATTTTGCAATCAAAGAAATTATAAAAACCATTAATACAAATGATGTACAGGGGAATCGTCAGAGTGGTGTTATATGGCATACACAAGGTTCTGGTAAATCATTAACTATGGTTATGCTTGCAAAATATATCTTATTAGAGATGACAAAGTTAGAACCTAAGGTTGTTATTGTAACAGATCGTAAAGAACTGGATAAACAGATAGCTAAGACATTTACGCATACAAGATGCAAGCCTGCAAGAGCAACCAGTGGCAAGAACTTAATTGAATTAATTGACGAAGGGAAAGCCGATATTATTACCACAATAATCAATAAGTTTAATACCGTTGAGAATAGTGGATTAAAAGCTATTGGAAGAGATATATTTATATTGGTGGATGAAAGCCATCGAACAAATTATGGTGAATTATCTACAAAGATGAGGGTTGTATTTCCAAATGCCTGTTATATAGGATTTACAGGGACTCCGCTTATGAAGAGTGAAAAAAATACAATGACGAAGTTTGGCAAATTGATTCATAAGTATACTATAAAGAATGGTGTAGAGGATCGTGCAATTGTACCATTAATTTATGAGGGGAGATTTGTAGAACAGACGGTAGATGAAGCAAATATTGATTTGTGGTTTGAACAAACCACTAAAAGGCTAAATGATAAACAAAAAATTGACTTGAAGAAAAAGTGGAGCAGTATGAAGCATTTATCTTCTACTGAGGCACGAATTAAAAGAATTGCATTAGATATCAATAATCATTTTGTGGAAGGATACAAAGCTACAGGGTTTAAGGCTATGATGGCAACAAATCGTAAAAGAGATGCTGTTTCATATTTGGCATGTTTTGAACAGTTTGGAGACTTAAAATGTGAAGTGTGTATTTCAACTCCAGATTTGAGAGAAAGTGTAGTTGATATTGACGAATCAACAGATGACAAAGTTATTTCATACTGGAATAAAATAATGAAAAAGTATGGAGATGCAGACACTTACGAAGATTCAGTGAAGAATCGTTTTGTTGACGGTGATATTGATATTTTAATTGTATGTAGCAAGATGTTGACGGGCTTTGATGCACCTATATGTCAGGTGCTTTATATTGATAAAGAACTAAAAGAGCATGGTTTGTTGCAGGCAATTGCACGAACAAATCGTTTGGCAGATGGAAAGGATTATGGATTAATTGTAGATTATAGAGGGTTAATTCAAAAACTGGACGAGGCAATGAATATGTATAGTGGTGCAGGCTTGGAAAACTTTGAGGCAGGTGACTTGAAAGGTGCTATTGTAGATGTTATTAGTGTTGTTGGAAAGTTAAGAGAAGCATATACAAGATTAATAGATTTATTTGTATCTGTTAATAATAAGAAGGATACCGAAGAGGTTGAGGTGTTTCTTGCTGATGACAAGAAGAGAGAAGAGTTTTATTCTTTGCTATGTGCATTTGGAAAGCATTTAGCCGTTGTTCTAAATTCTGAAGTAGCATATCAGGATATCCCAAAAGATGAAAGGAAGCGATATCAGGATTCATTTGCCTTTTATTCAAAAGTAAGGCGTTCAGTAAAGATACGTTATTGTGATTCTATTGACAATAGAGAATATGAGCCTCTGATGCAGAACCTATTGGACAATCATTTATCAGTGGTGGGACTAAAACAAATAACAGCACCTGTAGATATCTTGAATAAATCAGATTTTGAAAAAGAATTAGATGAGCTTGGATCACTTCGTTCAAAGGCAGATGCAATTCAGTCAAAGATTACAAAGAGTATTAGTGAGAAATATGATGAAAATCCAGCATATTATTATAGCTTTTCTAAGAGAATAAAGGAGACATTGCAGTTATATAAAGAAAAGATAATTACTGATGCGGAATACTTAAATAAAATGCGTTCAATTATGTCTGATTATGTATCAGGTGTTACTGATGTGAAATATCCTGAAAAGCTTAAGAATAATGTTCATGCACAAGCTTTTTTTGGTGTAGTGGGAGCAATATTGAACGACGAGATAGATAACCCATACAATTCCTATATGGTAGCCGAAGAATTTTCATATGGAGATGAGCCCAAAGAAACTAAACAAGATGTTATAGCTGATATTGCAATAAAGATAACAAATATTATAGAAAAACACAGTAGAGTAGATTGGACAAATAACAAGTCAATTCATGATAGGATAGCGCAAGATATAGATGATATGTTTTATGAGTATGAATGTGTCGGGAAATTTAAACTACCGTTTAAAATAATAGATAAAATTATTGAAAATGTCAAAACAACGGCACTAAGGAGATTTTAAGCTGATGAAATCTAATACAGAAACAAGAAAGATTATGTGTGAGCAAAGCGTATTAGAATATCAGCTCATACGTAAAACAGTAAAGAATATAAATCTTAGAATAAAATCTGATGGACAGATATTTGTATCTGCAAATATTAATGTACCCATTGATTTTATTGATAATTTTGTAAGTAAGAAACATGAATATATACTTCGAGCATTGAATAGGTTCGAAGAGAATCGAAAGTATATATCTAATGCATCAAGACAATATGTGAGTGGTGAAAGCTTTGATATATTAGGGAAAAGTTTACGTTTAAAAGTTATTCAGGGACAACAAGAATCAGTAACAACAGATGGAGTGTTTTTATTTCTTACGGTAAGAAATAAAGCAAATCTTAAGCGTAAAGAGAACTTAATGAATAACTGGCTCAAAGAAACACAAATGGAGAAATTTGATCAAATATGTAGGGGAATCTATCATATATTTGAAAAATATGGTGTTAAATATCCAACTATAAAAGTTAGGTATATGACTTCAAGATGGGGCTCTTGTCAGCTCAAGAGAGGCATTATTACTCTTAATAGCAAGCTTATAGAAGCACCAAGAAACAGTATTGAGTATGTTGTGTTGCATGAGTTTGCTCACTTTATACACCCTAACCATTCCAAGAAATTTTATGATTTTATGGCAATGCTAATGCCAGATTGGAAGGAGCGAAAGAAGGAGCTGGATAAGAGATTATAGAATTGATAGAAAAAAGGATTTTTAAAGTTCAATTATAATTAGCAATCTGATGCTAACTACTGCAACACGTATTTTCACAAATAACAAAAATAATTAAAAGCTAAAATACGAGGAGGCAAAACAATGAAAACCTACATAACACATGTGGCACTTTACGTTAAAGATATTGAAAGAGCAAGAGAATTTTATGTGAAATATTTTGATGGGAAGAGCAATGATAAATATGTAAATTCAAAAGGCTTTCAGAGCTATTTTATTACATTTTCTTCAGGTGCTAGAATGGAGATAATGGCACATAATGAATTAGAGCTTCGTGAAAATAAGGATAAGGTAAACGGCTGGAGTCATATAGCTTTTTCTGTAGGATGTAAGGAAAATGTACGTATGCTGACAGAGGAAATTGTAGCCGATGGTTATGAATTGTTAAGTCCAGTGAGACACACAGGAGATGGCTACTATGAAAGCTGTGTGTCTGACCCAGAGGGCAACCGTGTTGAGATAACAGTATGAGGAACAAATACTATATTGCAATCACGTCTTGCGTAAATATGCTATTTATATTGCTACGTTAGTTATAGTTTAAAAATTTTGGTTAGAAAATATATAGTTTTTCTATATAAGTTTTGTCAGCAAGCCCCAAGTAAGTACACCAAAATCTTAATATAGAAAAGTTAAGTAAATTACATAAAATAGTAATCTCCATTAATAAGTTTGTGTTACCCAGAATTAAGATGTGAGTTAATATATCAACTTTTGCAGTTGAATATACTGCTTAAAGTCTAGTGATATAAGGTGTCATAGCAATTGTTTTGGAAATAAATCATTGATAATTCTACCGTGCCAATAGATTATTATGTGCGAAAGTTGATTTAATATCTTAAAAAACCATATACCCTAATGGGAAATAGTGGAACAAACAAATGTCTTTATGATAGACTAATTACAAGCTCGAAAATATAGTTTGTTCTAACATAGTGCATTTTCGAGTTTTTTATCGCTAAGGTAATACACTGCGAGTTTCACCAAATTTTAGCCCAAAGTGGGAGTGGAGGTTAATATGCTGTTAACTTTAGCTATTTTAGCAGTATATGCATTTATAGCTGTTTATGGACTTGCATATACAAAGGATACCAATCAATTTTTTGACAAAGATTATACTACAGTAATAAAAGGTTTATGTTGCATAATAGTAATTTTAGTTCATATCCCTTATGAACACGGAAATGCTGTTCAGAATGCAGCTGGGAGCTTTGGATATATATGTGTGACTTTATTTTTTATGTTTTCTGCATATGGATTAACCTGGAGTGTAAAGAATAAGGAAGGATATCTGAATAATTTTTTCCGCAAACGAGTTTTAACGCTATTAACACCATATATAATTATATGTTTATTAAAAGCTATATGTGGGTTTAAAGTTTTTTATGGTGGAACGAATTTTGTATTTGTAATATTTATGTTTTATATAATATTTTATGTATCTCACAAATATATTAGCAAAAAGTACAGGGATATATTGATATGTACATTTGTTATTTTATATAGTTTAATAGGTCAAATAGCAAATGATTTTTTTGGATTAGAGAATATGATTTTAAAATGGCAAACTGAATCCTTGGGCTTTATGTATGGAATAATTTTTGCAAATATAATAGAATCTTTCAAAGAAAAAGCTAAAAAGCACAATGCTGTAAAAATTGGAATATTAGCCTTATTATCTGGAATATTGGGGATTTCATATTTGAAATATAAGTACATACTTTTTACTGGAGATTACATTTTAAGAATAATCCTTGGCATTTTTATAATTATGTTATTGTTTACAGTCACAATACACTTTAGAATTGGTAATGTTTTTACTAAATATTTAGGCAAAATTTCATATGAAGTATTCTTGTTACATGGGTTTATAATGAGTGTTTTTAGTGTTCTGAAGCTTAGAGCGTCGTCAGGCATATACATCTTAATGGTTATCCTTGGAACATTAATTATTGCAACGGTGATAAATAAAGTAGACACATTAATAATCCAAAGAATTACTGATACAACAAAACCTTTTTTGTTAGGGCAATCTAAGATACGAAAAATTGATACTTAAGGGCAATCAAAATCAATTGTTGTAATGATAGTGCAATGTAGCATTTAATTGATTGCTATAAATTAGAATGCATGTCGAATAAAATAATGTTAATGGGTAATTTGGATAATATATAGAGTGCAGTCATAAAATTTGACTGTATTTTTATTATATTGTAGAAAAACAACAAGTATCTTGGTATAATATAACATAATAAATAAAAATAGTAAGTGTAGAAAATGATGAGGTAAAAATATGGATATTAGAAATATTGATATGGACGCATATCCTCGCAAGTCTCACTTTGAATATTTTAGACAAATGGCTTATCCATATATTGGAATAACTGCCAATATGGATATTACAGACTTATTTCATTTGATTAAAAATAACAAGTTGCCCTTTTTTTTAACTGTACTTTATATTGCAGGAAATGCTGCAAATGCAATACCTGAATTTAGGAGACGCATTAAGGGTAGCAGCATAATAGAATATTCACAGTGCAATACATCACACACTGTAGCGTTAGAGGATGAGACTTATTGTTATTGTGAACTTAATACTTCTATGAATTATCAAATGTTTATCAATTACGCTCAGGAAAAACAAGTTTTAGACAAAGCTAAAGGGCTTGTAAACGATGAAAGTGATTCAGATTCCTTGCTTTTTGTGTCATGCGTTCCATGGATTAGTTATACAGGGATTATACAACCTGTGCCCAGTCCTGCTGATAGTAATCCCCGTATTACTTTCGGTAGATATTTTGAACAAAGCGAAAAAATCTTCATGCCTACAACAGTATTACTTAATCATGCTTTGGCTGATGGTATCCATATCGCTAAATTTTATGAAAATTTCGGAAATATTAGTTCTAAATTAATTAGTGATTAAAAATCTCTTCTTCCGAAGACTTTTTTGTTTGAAATTTAATTTAGTAATAGTAATTATAAAAAGAGATTTATTAAAAAAGAAAGTAATATTAATTTTCTTGGAACTTTATGATAACTATATTTATCTATAACGAGGTAAGAAAATTTCCACCACTTCTACAAGTGGTGGGTACCGCTTAGGTTTTCAGGTGGTGAGAATATCTCCAGCCTCGATGAAACGCCGCTGAATGTAATAGCTCGAAAATAAAGTATCTACAAACAAGGAGCATTTTCGAGCTACAAAAACCACAAGTGGTTTTTGACGGTGTATAAAATCGAAAAATTTCATTTTGAATCTAGGCGTTATAATAATATTACACTGAGTTATGATATCAGAGAAAGGAAAAGTAAATGGGTTTTCTGACTTTGAAAGGAAATGTACGCAAGGACTACCTTCAGACAAAGTATGAGTATTATTCGAAATTTAACATGTGGGTATTGATTTGTGGGGTTTTGGCAGATGTGTGCGGTATTATTTCAGATGGAGTAATTATTGGAGCTTTTCCATATGAAACCTTATTTAATAGATTGTGGATTCTTTCTACTCTTGGGGCTTATGTATTGATAGCTAAAAAACAAACTAACTATTTCACGATGTTTTGGTTATCATATGGATTACTCTATTTGCTTGTTATCAATAACATATGGCTTCTCACAATCCTACCAGATATATCTCATGCAGGAGAAGGATATATAGAATGGACACTGGTGTTCTTTTTAGTTACATATGCTACACCTTTTTTGGGCAGTGTAATTGCATGCTGTGGGTTGCCGTTGCTTATTTATATTTCAAGTTTTTTTATTGAATATGTAGATTTTAGTGGATTGATGGCAATGATGATTCCATTGAATATTGCATGTATTGTAGCTAATTATGCTATGAATGTGGTCTATTACGACCATTATGAGACTAAGAAGCAATTAGAGATAGCAAGTGAATGTGATCCGCTTACTGGGCTATATAATAGAAATAAAATGAAGAGTATAACATCTATAGATGGAAATTTTACTATTACAAAAGGTATTAGTGACATATGCTGTCTTTTGGTAGATATTGATTATTTCAAACGAGTTAATGATGAATTTGGGCACGAGGCCGGAGACGTTCTGCTTAAGCAGGTATCAGAAATATTAATTACTTGTGTAAGGGAAAGCGATATTGTGATACGTTGGGGAGGAGAAGAGTTTTTTATACTGCTATATGAATGTGATAAGCAGCAGGCAGAAAATGTTGCCGAAAGAATTAGAGAATCAGTGGAAAACTTAGTAAGCATAACTGTATCTATAGGCGTTTCTGTACATAGTGGGAAAAGTTGGGAAGAGTCGGTGAATCATGCTGATTTAGCTCTTTATAGAGCGAAAGATAACGGGAGAAACAATGTGGTTATATTCAGTGAGAAGGAATTTTGTAAAATCGATAAAGTTTAAAAAATGATAATTGAATATATTGGAAAAATTGAAATAATTTATAGAAAAAGATATAATTGTTATATAAGATTGTATATTTATGTTAAAATAAATATTGTTAGTTCCAAAATTAATATATTATCAAATATTAAAAACAATTATATTAAGTAGTGGAGGACTTATAATGAATTTAATAAAGCGGCTTAATGTTGAGCCATTTCACAGTGATTTTGCTAATTGTACTGAAGAGTGCATGATTTCTGTAGCAAACTATTTCAAACGTAATTATATCCTTATGTATTCTCAAGCATGGGGATTTTCATTTGTTGAGGGTATTGATCAAAGTAGCGATTTGGGATATTCGCTAGATGCTGACAGAGGGGTTATTCATGAACTTTTACGCTTATATCACGGGTTTCAGATAACAATTAATAATGAAGCTTTAGCAGAGCAAGTAAAAGAAAACATTATTAGTGAATTAGATAATAACAAGCCCGTAGGGATTTTAATGGACACATATTACTATTCTTGGGATCCAAATAGAAACCAACATGGAAGCCACTGTTTTCTTATAACAGGAGTAGATACTCAAAAAGAATTATTTTATTGTACAGACCCATTTTTTCAAAAAAAGGACGCAATTCTTGATTTTAAAGATTTTATAGATGGGTATTTAGGAGTTCATTTTACTGTTAATTTAGTTAATGAGGAAATAGCAGATTATAGCTGGAAAAACATTATTAACAATACTATTAATAAATTATCAGGAAGAGATCGGCAAGGTGAGAGTATTTTTGAAAATATGTTAAAGTACGCAGATTATTTAGAAAAAAATATTTGCTTGAAGAATGAAACTAGTGGGGAAGCAAGAATAATTGACATGCCGTTTTATGTTAAGTTACAGGATATTAGTAGAGGGAGAAAGCAATATGCATTATTTATAGAGGAGATTGCTTCTAGGCACAATATTAGTGGACTATTTGAAATAGCTAAGAAATTAAAGCATGCCAGCACAAAATGGGATGTTGTTAGAGGAATTATGGTAAAGGCTGTATTATCAAGTGATGAATCAATAGTAAAGGAAAAGCTTTCGCCCAAAATCAGGGAAATTGCAAACATTGAAAAAGATATATTTGATTTGATTACAAATATTGTAATGGATTCAAATAGTTCGGACAATAAATTAATTAAGGATATGGATGAAAAAACACTGATAATTGAAAATATTGACAATATTGACAATTTAAATGATTACACATATCTTAATCTGGATAAGTATTTTAATAATAATGCTTTTGGAAGTAGGCTAAACAATGAAACTACAGCAAACTTAGATGGTAAAGGCTTGTTTTTTGTTGCAGAAGATATTCCGACAGAAGAGATTTGGCATATAGAAGATATGAAATTTAAGTTTCCAAGGTACCTAGAGGGGACAAATGACAATATTGCCTGCTCTGAGCAGTTCATTGAAGTGCCAAATGTTAAAGGCAATACCTTAATGATCCTTGCAACAGCTGAATTCGGTAGCTTTAGTGATTTAATAACAATAAAATACAAGGATGGGAGCAATGAACAAATATCTATTAGCTATACAGAGTTTTATTTTGAGCCTATTTTTGGAGAAAGTGTTGCATGGGAGGGAAGAGCCTGTGAACGAACTGAAAATGATATACATATTTATAATTCTGTAGTAAGAATATTTGCGGGGAATTATAGGCTTAAAAAATCTGGAATAATTACTGGAATTGAACTTCCATACTTACCTAATATACATATATTTTCTATGACAATTTCGTAATGCTTTTACACAAATAAAACTCATATATTCTAAAAAAGGCTTATCACCAGTATTGAGGTGTAAGCCTTTTTAATAAATATAACGAGGCAAGAAAATGTCCCCCACTTCTATAAGTGGTGGGTACCACTTTGGTTATCAAGCGGTGAGAATATCTCCCGCCTCGATGAAACGCCGTTAATGTAATGAGATTTTTCTACAATCGAAAAATTTCATTTTGAATCTAGGCGTTATAAATAGCTATTCAACATTTATGGTGTAGATAATTTCAGGTCCTAATGGTTTTTGTGTAAACACAATTTCATATTGTCCAAGCTTAATTGCAGTAAATGTGTATATTCTTGAATATAGCCAATCGGGAATACTAGGGTTAGGGTTATTAACTTCTTCTGAAAGTAATAAGACAGATTTGTCTGAAATTCTATAAGATGAAGTAAAACCAGCTATACCACCTTCTTGCATAGATATATTAAAAGGCTCGCTAATTTTTACATTTATGATATTTGTACTGCTGATATTAATTGTACATTGAACAGTTTTGATAGGTGCTATACCTTGTTCCCAAGAACGTTTGTATTCAAAGGTAAGCGTATATGTTCCAGGCTTTAGTGCCTCAAAGAACCATATTTTTTGTATAGGTGCTCCGACTAATTCACGACTAGTATAGTGTAAATTTTCTTCAGAAACTAAATTTAAAGAAGATATGTCAGATAATGTATAGAACCATTGGTAGCCTGTTGAACCGTTTTCTTCTAAGGATATTTCAAAAGTTTTGTTTTGAGCTACATTAATAATGCTGCCATTTTCAGTATCTACAAAGGTATCTGCTACAGGAAATCTTGTTATGCTCCTAAGAAGAGCTTGCTTCATTATAGATAAATCTAATGCATTAACTGCCTTGTCGCCATTTACATCTGCAACTTTTTTAAATGAACCAGTATTATCTAGTAGTAAGGATTTCATAAGTGCAAAGTCTAAGGCGTCAACGCTAAAGTCATTATTTAGGTCACCGTAAAAAGTAGAAATTTGAATAACATCATCAGAAGTACCTTCGTTTGAAGACGATTCTGCATTTACATTTCCAACTGGAACTACTATAAGCGAAAGCATTAAAATAGCTAACGAAACAGCTGTACGTTTTTTAATAAGATTTGTTACTGCGGTTTTTAATTTTTTTGCTTGATTTCTTAATAAAAATGTTCTTTTCATTGTATTACCTCCCTTAAAATTTATTAAACTTGAGTAAGGATACGAATTAAGTAGAGATAGTTTTTTGCTAATTGAAAATGCACCATGTTCTTACGAACTGACTGTACTGCTACAAGCTACTTTTGAATTTTGCTACTTAAAACCACCATTAAGGTTACTTCAAGCTAAAATAGGAAATTACTGCCATAATTATACCATGTTCTAGTTTAAATTAAAACAATAAGTTGAGTTTATACTAGAACATGGAATAATTTTGTGTTAGGATTAATTAAAATATTTGTAAATGATGTTCACTAATAATAAAAACTAATTAGAAGGATAAGGGTTTAAAATATGGCAACACTTTTACTAATTATCATTTATATTGCTTTTATTAGCCTAGGATTACCAGATTCAATGTTAGGTGCTGCATGGCCGACAATGCGTATTGATTTATCAATGCCAATGGCTGGGGCTGGTTTAATATCCATGATTATATCAGGAGGAACTATTGTCTCTAGCATTTTTAGTGGCAAGCTTATTAACAGGTTGGGTACGGCTAAGCTTGTTATTATAAGCGTTTTTATGACAGCTATTGCGTTGTTTGGATTTTCGTTTACTAAGAATTACTTTTGGCTTTGTATAATGGGTATTCCGTTAGGACTTGGTGCAGGTTCAGTTGATTCTGCATTAAATAATTTTGTAGCTTTACATTATTCATCAAGTCATATGAGCTGGCTTCACTGTTTTTGGGGAGTGGGTGCCACAGCAGGTCCAATAATTATGTCTGCGTCTATTGCTAGAAGTGGACTATGGCAAAAGGGATATTTTACTGTTGCAATTATACAAATATGCTTAGCATTTATTTTAGTGATTTCATTTCCTCTATGGAAAAGATTTCAGTATAATGAGCAAGAAGAAAATGCTATACAGAATAATAATGAAAATGTATTTAAGTTACGTGGAATAAAATTTGCACTTCTTAGTTTCTTCTGCTATTGTGCTGTTGAGACTACAACTGGTTTATGGGGAGCAAGCTATCTAGTAAATACCAAAGGTGTATCTGCAGAAGTTGCAGCAGGCTGGATAGCCATATATTATTTTGGAATTACAATAGGAAGACTGGTAAATGGATTTATAACATCTAAATTAAGCAATAATACATTGATTAGAGGTGGACAAGTTATTATTGGGTTAGGAGCATTGCTATTGTTAGTAACTAATCATGGATATATTAGCTTGATTGGATTTATTTTGATTGGAACTGGGTGTGCTCCTATTTTTCCATCAATGTTGCATGAAACTCCAGTTCGTTTTGGAAAAAATAATTCCAGTAGATTGATGGGGCTTCAAATGGCATTTGCATATATGGGAACAACTTTTGTACCTCCAATTTTGGGATTACTATTTGGTTTAATAGGTATTAAATTCTTTCCAGTGTTTATTTTGGTATTACTTGTAGCTATGCTTTTCAGTAACGAAAAGATTAAAAGACTTATCAAATAAATGGTTGCTTGATTTTCTGTTCAAAGGATATTGACTCAATGCTTTAGTTTTTCCAAGTATAGTTTCACAAGGATTCTTATAGTAAGCGGCAGGGAGACTAAGTACCGATATATAGCTAGCGAAAATGCGGCATAATGTAACAAAATAATCTAATAAAAAATAAAATAAAACATTTTAAAACACATATCGACAAAACATAAACTATGTGATATAATATAATCAGAAACAAACCTTACGTTTAAAACATGCAGATAAACGCAAAGATAATTCAAGTTTTCATTATTATTGAGTTTTTGTGTGTAAGAATAAATGTAAATTGTATATATTTAATAAGCTATCTCCCCCCCAAAAAATTTTACATAGAGCAAATTATCGGACTTTCCCCTTCTGATAATAAGCAAACACAGAAAACCAGTTGAGGTCTTAGTATCTCAGCTGGTTTTTAGTTGGAAATCATTTTTATAGCTTAATTTCAATTGGGATATATGGAAGAAGGTTCTGTAATATATTTTGATTTGAAAATAGCTGAATAGTAGCAAAAGAGTCAATTACTATGACTATTTCCATAGTAATTGACTCTTTTGGGTATACATGTATAATTGTTACGTATTTAGGTTATGTTACCTATTTACATTCGCTTAAAATATTCTAAAAGCACATTTAAAATTCCTTGTCCAATAAGATGAAGTTATATTGGTAATTCGAATTTTTCCAGAGCCTGAGGATGCATCAATCATTTTATTTCCTCCAAGAGCAATACCAACATGTCCATTAAACGCAATAATATCTCCCTTTTTTATGCTACTCATGCTTTTAATTTTTTTGTACTTAGTATTTCTGCTCCAACCATATGAAGTCATATAACTCTGTCTCACGCCTGCCTTATTCAGAACCCAGTAAACGAACCCAGAGCAATCAAAGGTAGAAGGCCCTTTTGCACCATATACGTACCTACATCCTAGCTTTGACTTTGCAATTGATATCAATGTGGATACACTTGGACTGCCTGAGTTATCTGCATAATCTTGATCGTTTGAGTTATTTCCTGAACTGCTATTTGAACTGCTCCCGCCAGAATTGTTATTACTTGAGCCACTGCTTCCTGTAGTGCCGTTCCATCTTTTGGCATTTGAAGATAAGAGTTTGCTTATTGTTTGAGCACCTACTTTTCCGTCTGATGAAAGGCCGTTACGTTTTTGGAAATTGAGCACCGCATCATGGGTATCAGAACCAAAATATCCAGTTACACTATTCAAATATCCAAGTTTTTTTAAGTACTTTTGTACATTTGAAACATCGTCACCGCTGTCTCCAATTTTTAGAGCGTTTTCGGTAACATTTCCTGATGTTAGTAGTTCCTTAGTTGCTGGTCCAATATAACCATCTGCTATTAAGCTATTACTCTCTTGTAAATTTTTAACAGCGGCAACAGTATCATTTCCGTATTTGCCGTCTGGCTTAGTGGTAAGATAACCAAGTTCATAAAGCTTTTCCTGATATTTCAGTATTTCATCATTTTCATCACCTAAATAAAAGGAAAGTGGAACGGCTTCAGCTGAATATAAGATTTCTCTTGTTTGAGCACCTACATTACCATCATCATAAAGACCGTTTCTTTTTTGAAATTCTTTAACAGCTGCCTCGGTTTCGGTTCCAAAAACTCCAGTTACTTTAGATAAATAACCTAGCTCATAAAGCCTTGACTGTATATGTTCGACATCTATACCTTCTGCACCTATAAAAACAGTATATTCTTTTGCACTATCAGAAAATAATAGTTCATAGGTTTTGAAATCAACCTCACCAGTGCCTTCTAATTTGTTCTTTATCTGAAATTTCTTCACAGCCTCTTCGATAGTTTCGCTGTATTCCTCAGAGGGTTCATCTAGTTCTATGTAATAAAGCTCCATCAGTTTTTTCTGTATTGCAGTGACAGTAATATCCTTGTCGCCTAACTTAACAATATCACCTTTTGATGGATCTAGAGAAGCTTTAGCACCACGTGAAGTTGTAGGATTAATAGAATTGTTTATCTTATTTGAGCTTGAGGGTGGTTTTTCTGCTTCAGCAGTACCTTGTATAGTATCTTGTATAGTTTCTTGTGCAGTATATAGAGAATCTTCGATAGAATTTTGCGAAGCCGTATTATTAGCAATGTTGATATTTGAAGCAGAATCACTTAATAATGGTGAAGCTGTAGATGCAAATAGTATTGTAATGGTTAATACAGCAGCACCTGAGCAAGAAATTACAATGTGCTTAAGCTTTAGTGGATGCTCTGATATAAATTTTTTTAGTTTCTGAAACAAACTTTTGGTAAAATTCTTAAACTTTTTTATGTTCATAAATCTCTCCTAAATTAAGTATATTTTTAGGATAAAATTAATAAACACATGTATAGTGTTCGAAAAGAAGCAAGGAAATCGATTCTTTGGGAATATATACAAAGTCAAATTAGTAATATCAAAGAACAAGGTTGCTTTAGCTGAGGGAATCAACTACAAAACTAAATCCTCTATAAAGATAATCTATAGAAGAAGGTGCTAAGGAATTACTAATATGTAACTGCTTATTTGAACTTTATCCAATTTGAAATATAAATTATTTAATATAAATTATCATTGCAATTATATCACATATAAACAAAGAATTTATTAACAAACAATTAACAATTGAAAAAAATATGTCGTAAATTATCAATAGTTAAGAAACCAACTCGAAATAAATCGAATTACACCCATGAAATATTCAAAGTATGGTGATAGTTTTTGTAAAAATACAAATAATAACAATGATGAGAGAAATAGGCTTATGGTATAATATATTAAATTCTACACAAAGGTGGAACTGATTAAAAAAGATACTAAGCTGTTTTATATTAAGTATTTTATTAAATCTTTTGTGGACAAGAATTATGTATAATTATATGATGTTAAAAGCGGCTTATAGTCGTTTTATTTAATGTAAGCAATGTAAGCAATGTAAGCAAAGTTGTTTTGGAGGTACATAATAAATGAATGAAATAATGATAATAGTTAAACAAATAATAATACTCACATTACTTGGAATAACGGGTTTTGCAGCCGCAAAAAGCAACATTTTGCCCGAGGCTTCACAAAAGCATATATCGGCTCTGATTATAAAAATAACAACGCCCTTTTTAATTTTCACAACGATGGGGAATTATTCCTTTACTAAGGAAACATTAAGAAATGGTGTTTTTATATTTGTTTTTGGTATTGTTTTTATACTTATGTCAGGGCTAATATCCTTGGCACCTTGTAAGTTAATGGGTATAAAGGATAAAGCAAAAAATATTTATATGGCACAGTCAATGTTCGGAAATGTTATTTTTATGGCGTACCCTCTACTTGAAGCAATGTACGGAAAAACAGGTATTTTATATGCTATATTTTTTAATCTATCGAATGATGCCATATTGTGGACTTTAGGCGTGTATCTCTTTAATAAGCATAATTCTAGAAACTGGAAAGAAAATCTATCACATCTAATTAACCCTAATACGTTAGCTTTTGTAGGAGGAATAATACTAATTACATTCAAATCCTTCTTCAAAATAGGTGAGTTTACTGTGTATAATGCATTATGGGACGTTTTTTATACAACCTTTAATGGCTTGGGAAAGACAACGATATATATTTCTATGATTTTTATAGGGCTACTGCTTGCAAATACTAAAATAAGCGGAGTGAAGGATGTTTTATCTCGAACAAGGTATCTAGTGCTTTCTCTGTTCAAGTTGTTAATTGTTCCAATAATAGCCATCTTGTTTTTCAAATTAACTAACAATTACTTTGACAAATTTGTTAAAATAATTGTAGTATTGCAGTTGGCAATGCCTTCATCTACAGTGGTTTCGGCTTTAGCACTGCAATATGAATCAGATTATAACGCCGCCACCGAAAGCATATTTGTTTCAACCCTATTATCAATATTTACCCTGCCAATTATAGTGTATTTACTTATGTAGTTTTACTAATTCAATTACGTCTGAAAGCCTAAGTTTGATATAACGAGGCAAGAAAATGTCCCCCACTTCTATAAGTGGCGGGTACCACTTTGGTTTTCAGCTGTATAATGCTTATAAACTAGCTTTAAGAACAGTTAGGGCTTGATTTTTATTTGACTTCAAAGAGGATTTTATGATAGTAATTGGCTTTATATTTTTGAATTCCGAATATTAATATTAAATATAAAAAAAATGTTCGAATTTTTTGCTTGTTTAATTGACAATATAGTTTTATATTTGATAATATTAGTATGTAAAAAACGAATGATTTTAATCAAATAATATAAAATGTTCACTAATATATTTATATATGGAGGATAATCTAATGTGTATATCAAAGGATGCTAAAGTAGCAGTTGTTATGGGAAGTGATTCAGATCTCTCAGTAATGAAGAATTGTATTAAAATTCTTAAGGATTTTGAAATTAATTATGAAGTAATGGTTTGCTCTGCACACAGAACACCAGAAAAAGCAGCGGATTTTGCCACTAATGCACATAATAATGGTATAGATGTTATTATAGCTGCTGCTGGTAAAGCGGCTCATTTAGCTGGTGTATTGGCAGCACATACACCTATTCCAGTAATCGGAGTTCCTATAAAGTCATCAACTATGGATGGGTTGGATTCCTTGCTGTCAACGGTTCAAATGCCTTCTGGTATACCAGTTGCCACAGTTGCTATAGATGGAGCGGAAAATGCAGCTCTATTGGCAGTACAGATTCTTTCAATTGCTTATCATGAGTTAAGACACAAAATGATTGATTATAAAAAATCCCTTGCAGAAAAGGTTGAAAAGAAAAATATAGAATTGCAAAATAAATTGTCTGAAATTTAGTTTAAGAGTCTAGCTCGAAAAACAACTTTGTGCAAATAGGGTGCTTTTCTAGGATAAGTAAACTCACAAAGGTTTTTTTGAACTGGTGGAGTTTAGTATCAAACCAAACAATCCACCTATAGTATATAAGTTTTTCAGCCGATAGATTTTTTATGTAGAAAACTCGAGTATATAATATAAAATAATAAAGGAGTAACTCATGTGTGATTTTGGGCAATGCTTACAATGTAACAATATAGACTGCTTTGATGAACGAATGGATAAAATGCATGAAGAGTGCGGTGTATTCGGTATATATTCATTAGATGACAAGGATTTAGATGTGGCAGGTATGACATATTATGGGTTGTACTCGCTCCAGCATAGAGGGCAGGAAAGTGCCGGAATTGCTGTAAGTGACAAGGAAACAATTGTATATCACAAGGACATGGGCTTAGTTCCTGAAATATTTGACAAGGTTGTACTGAATCACCTGAAAGGAACAATGGCGGTTGGTCACGTTCGATACTCAACAACTGGTGCAAGCAGACGTGAAAATGCACAGCCCATAGTTGTCAGATCAAGAAACGGTCAAATTGCTCTTGCTCATAACGGAAACATTGTTAATGCTGCAACTCTTAGAGAAGATATGGAAGAATGCGGAACTATTTTTCAAACAACAAATGATACTGAGGTTTTAATTAATTTAATAACAAAACACAGCATATCTACAAATATACTCGAAGAAGCAGTTGAAAAAATGATGCACGATGTTAATGGCTCCTATGGCTTGATTTTAATGACTGCTAACAAAATGCTGGGAGTAAGAGATCCTTACGGAATAAGACCATTATGTATAGGAAAAACATCAACGGCTTATGTTATTGCATCTGAGTCATGTGCATTAGATGCTGTTAATGCTGAATTTATCAGAGATATTGAACCAGGTGAAATTGTTGTAATTGAAAATAATGAGATTAGGTCAATTAGACCGTTTAATAATAAAAATACGAAACTATGTATATTTGAATTTGTTTATTTTGCAAGACCTGATAGCATAATAGATGGAGCAAGCGTTCAACAATCTAGATATGAGGCGGGAAAACGACTTGCAATTGAGCATCCTGTAGAGGCTGATGTAGTAATTGGAGTACCTGATTCTGGTCTTTCAGCTGCATTGGGATTTTCTAGACAATCAGGTATACCCTACGGAGAGGGAATTGTCAAAAACAGATATGTTGGAAGAACATTTATTCAGCCAAGTCAAGGCATGCGAGAGATGGCTGTAAGAATTAAGCACAATGCCATTAAGCAGACAATCCAAGGCAAAAGCGTTGTAATTATAGATGATTCAATTGTTAGAGGAACAACTACCAGACGTATTGTTCAGATATTAAAAAAGGCAGGAGCTAAAGAGGTACATATGAGAGTTAGCTCACCGCCTCTTAAATTCCCATGCTATTTTGGAATAGATATTTCATCAAGAAAAGAATTGGTTGCAAATAAACTATCTGTAGATGAAATTAGAGAAATGATTTGTGCTGATACACTAGGATATTTAAGCTTAGAGGGACTTTTAGAAACGCCAATAGGCTCTAGATGCGGATTCTGTGCGGCATGTTTAACAGGGGATTATCCTATAGATGTTCCTGAAGAAGGAGATAAATTTAGTTGTGGCTGTTAAGCTTTGATATGAGTTTAAAAAGAATTTTAACTATTTTATATAATATTTGGAGGATAAAAAAATGACCACTTACAGAGATGCAGGCGTTGACGTTGAAGCAGGGTACCAATCAGTTAAGCTGATGAAAGACCATGTTAAGCGAACATTTAGACCAGAGGTAATGACAGAGTTAGGCGGATTTGGAGGACTTTTTAGTTTAGACAAATCAAAATATGAAGAGCCGGTTTTAGTTTCTGGTACAGATGGAGTTGGTACAAAGCTTAAAATGGCTTTCTTATTAGACAAGCATGATACAGTTGGTATAGACTGTGTTGCTATGTGCGTAAATGATGTTGTATGCAGTGGAGCAGAGCCGTTGTTCTTTTTAGATTATATGGCTGTAGGCAAGAATTATCCTGAAAAGGTTGCGGAGATTGTAAAGGGAGTTTCAGAAGGCTGCATTATGGCAGGATGCTCATTAATAGGCGGAGAAACTGCTGAGATGCCAGGCTTTTATCCTATAGATGAATATGATTTGGCTGGTTTTACAGTTGGAATTGTTGACAAAAGTAAAATAATTGACGGAAAAAGCATAAAGGCTGGCGATAAGCTGATTGGTCTTGCTTCTTCAGGAATTCACAGCAATGGATATTCTTTGGTCAGAAAATTAATTAATCCTACTGAAAACAATTTAAAAGAATATGTTGAAAAGCTTGGCTGTACGCTAGGTGAGGAATTAATTAAACCAACTAGAATATATGTAAAAACTATACTTGATTTGATTAAGAAATATGAAATTAATGGAATTTCCCATATAACAGGCGGCGGATTTATTGAGAATATTCCAAGAATGGTTCCAGAAGGCTTAAGAGTAAAAATTCAAAAGGGTTCATGGCCTATACTTCCAATTTTCGAATTGCTTAAAAATTTAGGTAACATGGAAGACAAGGACATATTTAATACCTTTAACATGGGTATTGGTATGGTTTTGGCAGTAGCTTCAGACAAAGCTGACGAAATTACAGCCTACTTAAAATCAGTTGGAGAAGAAGCTTTCATTATAGGTTCAATTACTGAGGGTGAAGCAGGTGTAGACATATGCTAAATATTGGTGTTTTGGTATCAGGGGGGGGCTCAAATCTCCAGGCTATCATAGACAAGATTAAAAGCGGATATATGAATAATGTTCAAATAGTCACTGTGGTTTCCAGTAAAGACGGGGTATATGCACTCCAAAGGGCACAGGAAAATGACATTAGTAATACCTTTATATCTAGAAAGTCTTTTAGCAATATTGATGAGTATGATGACGCTCTTATAAAGCATTTTACTGAGCATAAGGTTGATTTGGTAGTTATGGCTGGATTTCTTTCGATTCTGGGTGAAAGATTCAATAAGTTTTTTGAAAAAAGAGTTATTAACATTCACCCATCACTAATACCTGCATTTTGTGGCAAAGGTTTCTACGGAATAATTCCACATCAGCATGTAATAGAATCAGGTGTAAAGGTAACAGGTGCAACAGTTCATTTTGTTGAATTAGAGGCAGATACTGGACCAATTATACTTCAAAAGGCAGTCTATGTCGAGGATAATGACACTCCAGAAATACTTCAAAAACGTGTTATGGAGCAGGCTGAATGGGAAATACTACCTGAGGCTATAAAGCTATATGCTGAAAATAGGTTAGTTGTAGAGGGTAAGAGAGTAAAAATTGTCTAAAGCTCAGTTTTCCATAATTAAATTAGAAATGTTGGTTTGACAATATTTCTGTGTGGGAAGCAGGGTTAATGTTTATATTCTATATTTATATACTTGGAGGATTGGGTAATGATTAAGCGTGCGCTAATAAGTGTTTCAGACAAAACAGGCATAATAGAGTTTGCTTCTGCACTAGTTGCAAAGGGAGTAGAAATAATATCTACAGGCGGAACAGAAAAAGCTCTGTCAGCAGCTGGAATAAAGGTAATAAATATATCTGATGTTACAGGCTTTCCAGAGTGCCTTGACGGAAGAGTAAAAACTTTACATCCAAAGGTACATGCAGGAATATTAGCAATGAGAAGTAATGAAGAGCATATGAACCAGATAAAGGATTTAGGAGTAGATACTATTGATTTAGTTGTTATAAACCTATATCCCTTCAAACAGACAATTTTAAAAGGCGATGTAGAGTTAGAAGAAGCAATTGAAAACATTGATATTGGTGGTCCAACAATGATTAGAGCTGCTGCAAAGAATTATCAGGATGTAGCAGTAGTAGTTGATCCTGCCGATTATGAAAAAGTACTTGCTGAACTGAATGAGACAGGTGATGTTAGTGCAAAAACTAAGTTTAGACTTGCATACAAGGTTTTTGAACACACAAGCCATTATGATACATTAATAGCAAAATATTTGAGAGACACTCTTGGTGATATAGAATATCCAGAAACTCTTTCTCTTACTTTTGAAAAGGCTCAGGAAATGCGATACGGAGAGAATCCACATCAGAGTGCTGTTTTCTATAAAGAAGTTGGAGCAAACAGAGGATTTTTACCAAGTGCAGTTCAATTGCATGGAAAAGAATTGTCCTTTAACAATATAAATGATACAAACGGTGCACTCATGCTTCTCAAAGAGTTTGATGAACCAACAGTAGTTGCTGTAAAACACACAAATCCATGCGGAGTTGGAAGTGCAGACAATATTTACGATGCTTACATGAGAGCGTATGAATCAGATCCTACTTCTATTTTTGGTGGGATAATAGCTGCAAATAGAGAGATAGATTTAAAGACTGCAGAGGAAATAAACAAGATATTTATTGAAATAGTTATTGCACCTTCATTCTCAGTAGAGGCATTTGCTGTACTTTCACAAAAGAAAAACATAAGATTGTTAAAGCTTGAAGGAATTGAAGAAAAGGCTCCAGCTGATACTTTTGATATGAAAAAGGTTGCAGGTGGCCTATTGGTTCAGAAAAATGATGATGTTTTATTTAACGAAGAAGATGTTAAATGTGTAACAAATATACAGCCAACCAAAGAGCAAATGGAAGATTTGAAATTTGCAATGAAGGTCGTTAAGCATACAAAATCAAATGCTATAGTTGTTGCAAAGGATAAGAGCACTTTAGGTGTTGGCCCTGGACAAACTAACAGAGTATTGCCTACAAGAGTAGCTATTGAATATGCTGGAGAGAGATCAATGGGAGCTGTTTTAGCATCAGATGCATTCTTCCCCTTCTCAGATTGTGTTGAAGTAGCAGCTGCTGCAGGTATAAAGGCAATTATCCAACCAGGCGGATCTATCAAGGATCAGGATTCCATTGATGCCTGCAACAAGTACGGTATTGCAATGGTATTCACTGGAATGAGACACTTTAAGCACTAAGAGCAAATTTATATTAGGCTTTATGCTTACCTTATATTTTAAGTAAGCATAAAGTCTTAATTACTATAAAGGTTAAATTGAAAATCAACTACTTGTTTTAGCATGTATATTTGAGATTTACTTGAATTTTAGAAGCATTGCATATTAAACTGCAATCTCCAAGTGTAATTATAATGTACGAAAAGTACTAAATATATTAGATAGGCTTATAAAAATGTAAGCTCTTAGAGAAAAATAACATGCTATAAGTTGGTGAGGAGGATTATTAGATGAAAGTATTAGTGGTTGGTGGTGGTGGAAGAGAGCACACTCTTGTATGGAAACTATCTCAAAGCCCCAAAATTAGTGAATTGTATTGTGCCCCCGGAAACGGTGGAATATCAAAGCTCGCTACATGTGTTGCGATAAAGGCAACTGATATAGATGAAATAGTTAAATACTCAAAAGAAAATAAAATTGATTTAGTTGTCGTTGCACCTGATGATCCACTGGCAGCAGGTATGGTTGACAGCCTTAATGAAGCGGGAATAAGAGCATTTGGTCCTGTTAAGGCTGCGGCTGTTATCGAAGGCAGTAAGGCTTTTTCAAAGGATTTAATGAAAAAATACAACATACCAACTGCTGGCTACAGTGTGTTTGACAATAGCAGTGAGGCACTACGCTATATTGATGAATGTGGTGCACCAATAGTTGTCAAGGCAGATGGTTTGGCATTGGGTAAGGGTGTTATTATTGCTAAAACCGTTGCAGAAGCAAAAGAAGCTGTAAATGGAATGATGAAGGACAAGCTATTTGGAAATGCTGGCAATAAAGTAGTTATTGAAGAATTTATTGAAGGTCCAGAAGTTTCTATTTTGGCATTTACAGACGGAAAAACTATTGTTCCTATGGTGTCATCTCAAGATCATAAACGTGCTTTTGACAATGATTTAGGGCCTAATACAGGTGGCATGGGGACTTTTTCACCTAGCCCCTTGTATGATGATAAGCTTGCTGATTACTGTATGAAGGAAATTTTCGTTCCAACCATTGACGCTATGAATAAAGAGGGGCGTAAGTTTAAAGGTGTATTATACTTTGGATTAATGCTAACAAAGGATGGCCCGAAGGTTTTAGAGTATAATGCAAGATTTGGTGACCCTGAGACACAGGTGGTTATACCAAGATTAAAGACAGACTTATTAGAAATATTTGAAGCAATTATTGATGAAAGGCTTGCAGATATCAATATAGATTGGGACGACAATGCGGCTGTCTGTGTTGTTGCTGCATCAGGCGGATATCCTGGAAAATACCCAACAGGGCTAGAAATTAACGGTCTTGATGCTGCTCAGGCTGATGGTGACACAATTGTATTCCATGCTGGTACTTCTACTAAGGACGGGAAATTCTATACAGCAGGCGGAAGAGTATTGGGAGTTACAGCAGTTGAAAAAACTATGGATATGGCTATTAATAAAGCTTATGCTGGTATTGAAAAAATAAGCTTTGAGGGTATGCATTATAGAAAAGATATTGGAAGAAAATAAATAAAACAATATGATATTTGTTTGGTATTCTATGGGGCAAAGGTGGAGAACAGTAATTGGCTTGTTAAAGTTAATTAGGGTTTAAAGCATTTGCCTTTTATGCTATAATATTTTGTGTTTGGTAGTAAATCTAGTCAATAAATTTATATAGAGTTAGAGGAATTTTTCAATGGGACCTAAAGATTTAAAAATAGGTATTTGTGGAGGCACTTTTGACCCTATCCATTTAGGGCATCTTGCAATTGCTGAACTGGTAAGGTGTGAATTAAATTTGGACAAGGTTTTGTTTATTCCTACTGGTAAGCCTCCCCATAAAGACTTAAATGCTGTTACTAATCCTATTCATAGGCTGAATATGGTTAAATGTGCTATTGAGGGGAATGAGTACTTTGAAGCTGTTGATATTGAGATTAAAAGAAAAGGGTATACTTACACAGTTGACACACTCAATGAGCTTCATAAAATATATCCGCTAGGCACAACCTTTTACTATATAATAGGTGCAGACGTAGTTATGGATTTATTGACCTGGAAAAGAGCTGAAGAAGTTTTTGTACTGACAAAATTTGCTGCAGTTATGCGAGCAGGATACTTAGACAAAGAATTTTTGGAACGAATTAAGCTAATGAGAAAAAGCTTTGATATAGATATATTGAGTGTTGAAGCACCGTTAATTGAGATATCCTCGACATTTATAAGAGAAAGAGTTAATAAAAATCAATCGGTTAAATATCTTGTGAATGATTGTGTTGATGCTTATATAAAGGAAAATCACTTATACAGATAGTTTTTTTGTGTGGAAAGTTGAATTATATAGTATAAAAAGGAAAGGTTATCAATGAATATAATTGAAATGGATGCGTTACTAAAGGAGTCATTAAAGCCAAACAGGTATATTCACTCTGTTAATACTATGAAAACAGCAATATCATTGGCAGAGCATTATGGAGAGAATAAAGACGTTGTTGCGGTTGCAGGACTTCTCCACGACTGTGCAAAAAATTTGAATGATATTGAGACATTAAAATACTGTGAAGACAATGGAATAGAACTAAATGAAATTGAAAAAAAACAGCTGTTTTTGATGCATGGTGAGGTTGGTGCCATAATAGCAAAAGAGCAATATGGTGTTCAGGAAGAAATAATATTAAACGCTATAAGGCACCATACCACAGGCTTTTCTAATATGAATATGATTGATAAAATAGTATATTTGGCAGATTATATAGAGCCTGGGAGAACCCATTGCGAGGTTGAGGATGTTAGAAGGCTTGCATATGAAGATATTGATAAAGCTTTAATTTGTGCTTTTAGTAATGTAATTAAGTTTGTTATAATGCAAAACGGTTTGATCCACCCGTTTACTATTGAAGCAAGAAACAGACTATTGCTAAAAGAATAATTTTAGTATATTTGTGTTGTCTTTACAAAGGGTTTGATACATGGAGGAGATAAATGGGAAAGATTTTTAAAATAGGGTTTTATGCATTAGGAACCTTTTTGTTGTTTTTTTCATCAATTATAGTAGGTGCTAATTTTTATAAGGATTCAGGCGTATTTGACAAAGCTGTAGTTGAGGTAAAAAAACAATCACAAGCTACTCAGACACAATCAAATAAAAAAATAATAGTAGACAATGAAAAAGATAAAGGTAAAGATAAAGCATCAGAAGAGCCTGCAGAGAAAACTCCTAGCCAATCTACAGTTAAAAATGAAAAGCTGGTTGTAGAGATCATAAACTGCACAGACAAAAGCGGATTAGCTGAGGAAATCAGAACCATGCTAGAAGCGAAGGGCTACAATGTAAGTGCAGGAAATTCTTTTGACGGTACAGAAGGAACTTCTCAAATTCTTATACGAAAGAAAGGGGCAATTACAGATACAATCAAAAATACTCTTAGAATATCTGTTATAAAGGAAGAACTTCAGCCAGAGTCACGATTTGATGTTACTATTATTTTAGGAAGTGACTTTAATCCATAAGGTACTACTGAGTTTTTATGTAAACCATCCATAAAACATTTTATTATTTGTATATAATATGGATTTGTAAGTTACAGAGGTTGATGTTATAATTAACAGAGTTCGTGGATAAGCAAGTAAAGCATTATTATTTAAGTATATTTTGAGTTAAAAGATGAGGTGCAAAATTTGGAATCAAAAAAATTAGTTGACAAGATAATTGAAGCAATGCAAGACAAAAAGGCGAAAGATATAAATACTATTGATATCCACAGTATAACAGTAATTGCTGATTATTTTGTAATTTGCAGTGGTAGTTCTACCACACATATAAAGGCAATAGCAGATGAAATTGAGTTTAAACTCAATGAAATAGGTGTCGAGCCATATCATAAAGAAGGCTATGATACAGCAAGATGGGTTTTATTGGACTATGCAGATGTAGTTGTTCACGTATTTTATCATGAAGACAGAGAGTTTTATAATCTTGAAAGACTATGGTCTGACGGTGAAATGACTTGTATAAGATAAAAAATATTTATTGCTGTAAGAATTAAAGAAATTAAGAATATTAGAAAAAACAAGCAAGCTAGGTGACATAAAAGAAGCAGGATAAAATCCATGCCATTATATTAATAGAGTTTTACAATGGCGTTTGGACATAATAATCCCAAAGTAATAAATAGCAAACCTGCTGTTGTTTAGCAGGTTTTGTTTTGAAAATTAATATAGAACAATCTAAAAAATTAATTAACTTTCCCAGCTGAAATTGTAGGAGAGTTAAGTAAATTATAAATAAAAAAGAGTAGGGGTATATTGATATCTATACTTAGAAATGGAGATAGGAAATGATTAGTGCAAATGGTGTTTCTCTTAGATACGGAGGACGAGCTTTATTTGAAAATGTAAATATCAAATTTACGCCAGGAAATTGCTATGGATTAATTGGTGCTAATGGTGCTGGTAAATCAACTTTTTTAAAAATTCTTTCAGGTGAGATTGAGCCTAGCAAGGGAGATGTAACAATTACTCCTGGTGAAAGGCTTGCTGTACTTAAGCAAGACCACTTTGAATTTGATGAATATGAGGTTCTGAGAACTGTAATGATGGGTCATCAGAGACTTATTAAAATAATGGAGGAAAAGGAAATACTTTATGCTAAGTCTGATTTTACTGAGGAAGAAGGTATAAGGCTTTCTGAATTAGAAGGAGAGTTTGCAGAATTAAATGGTTGGGAAGCAGAGTCTGATGCTGCTACTTTATTAAATGGTCTAAATATAGGTGAAGAGTATCATTACAAGAAAATGAAGGACTTAGATGGTAATGAGAAGGTGAGAGTGTTATTAGCTCAAGCATTATTTGGTAATCCTGATATTTTGCTAATGGATGAGCCTACAAACCACTTAGATATTGCTTCAATTACTTGGCTTGAGAATTTTCTTGCTAATTTTGAAAATACAGTAATAGTTGTATCCCATGATAGACATTTCTTAAATCAGGTATGTACTCAAATAACTGATATAGATTTTGGGAAAATTCAAATGTTTGTTGGTAATTATGATTTTTGGTATCAATCAAGCCAATTGGCACAACAACAAGCAAAAGATGTAAACAAAAAAACTGAAGCAAGAATGAAAGAATTACAAGAGTTTATTCAGAGGTTTAGTGCAAATGCATCTAAATCTAAACAGGCAACTTCACGTAAAAAGTTGCTTGATAAGCTGACACTTGAAGATATAAAGCCATCTTCAAGAAAATATCCTTTTGTTGATTTCAAGCCAGATAGAGAAGCAGGAAATGACTTACTTATGATAAATGGTCTTACAAAAGAAGTTGAAGGCGAAATGCTTCTAAATGATGTTAATATAGTAGTAAACAAGGGTGATAAAATTGCTTTTGTAGGAACATATGGAAAAGCAAAAACAACTCTATTTAAGATATTGATGGATGAAATGGAGCCTGATAGCGGTGATTTTAAATGGGGGATAACAACATCTCAAGCATATTTCCCCGGCGATAATTCGGAGTTTTTTGACGGTGTAGATTTAAATCTTGTTGATTGGCTCAGACAGTTTTCAAAGGACCAGACTGAGACTTTCTTGAGAGGCTGGTTAGGAAGAATGTTATTCTCAGGAGAAGAGGCTTTGAAAAAGGCATCTGTATTGTCAGGAGGAGAAAAGGTTCGCTGTATGTTATCAAAGATGATGCTTTCAGGAGCAAATGTTTTAATTCTTGACGAGCCGACAAACCATCTTGACTTGGAATCCATAACAGCATTAAATAATGGCTTAATAAACTATAAGGGAACTATTTTGTTTACCTCCCATGACCACGAGTTTGTTCAGACAATTGCAAACAGAATAATCGAAATAACTCCAAAGGGAATAATAGACAGGCTGATGACATATGATGAATATTTGGAAAATGAAGATATAGCTGCACTAAGAAAAGAAATGTGGGCTTAGATAAAAACAAAGCAAGTTGGCAAGCCAACTTGCTCATAAAAAACCGTATGATTGTGCTTTTAAAAGCACCAATCATACGGTTTTAATAATTGCGATAAATTAACTCATATTTTCAGCATACCGCTTAATCTTCTTTGTTGTTGTTTTTATGAATTCCTCTTCACGAATAGTAAAATTCTTGATTCGCTTATAAAGAGGCATTTGCTTATTTATTTCTTTAACATCAGCTTGGATAATTTTATATATTTCGTCCATTGAAATGGCACTAACATTTAGCTTTTCCTTAATTTCTTCCATGTCAATAACGATCTGAGCATTTACTTCTGTTTCGCCAGATTCTTCGTCAAATCTACCCCATACTAAGCTTTCTTTGACAAATGGGCATTTTGTTAAGTAGGACTCAACCTCTTCAGGAAAAATATTCTTTCCGTTTTTAGTGACAATAACATTTTTCTTTCTTCCGGTTATAAATATGTAGCCTTCTTCATCAATATATCCTAAATCTCCCGTGTATAAACAGCCGTTCTTCAATACCTTTTGAGTAGCGATGGGGTTTTCGTAATAACCTAACATTACATTATCACCCCGTACAACTATTTCTCCAATACCGTCATCGCCAACATTTTCAAGCCAAATGTCAATGCCTGCAAGAGGTTTTCCAGCAGAATCACTTCTATAGCCCTGATCATTATTTACAGCTACAATTGGTGCACATTCAGTCAAACCATATCCTTGAATAATTCTAACTCCCATAGCACATAAATCATTTGAAACATCTGGGTTTATAGCAGCAGCACCTGAAATGACCAATCTAACTCTGCCACCAAATATATTGTGCACCTGCTTGAACAGCTTCTTTCTGATATCAATTTTCAGGAAAGAGTATAGAAAATTGCTGATTTCAAGAGCAAAGTTAAGCTTAAGCTTGCCAATGAAGGTTTTTGATGCTTGTTTAACAATTTTTTTGTGCATATTCTCTAGTATAAGAGGAACTAGCATTAAAACTGTTGGTCGTACTTCTTGAAGATTTTTAACTATATGCTTCAAGCCTTCATTGAAGGAGAAACATGCACCATTGTACATCATAACAAGAAAATCCGCAGTACATTCATAGGTGTGATGAAGAGGCAGAATAGATAAAGCACTATCAGTCTCGTCAACAGTCAGCATTGCACAAACTGCCATTATATCAGAGACAATATTTTTGCTTGATAGCATTACACCTTTTGCTAAATCAGTGGTACCTGATGTAAAAATTAATGCACACATTTCGTTTTCATCTATTTCAGCATCCAAATAAGCTCTGTTTCCATTTTGAATTAATAACTTCCCTTTTTCTATTAGTTTACAATATGAAAGAAAATTATTTTTCCCATCAGTATCAGCATCTATATTTATATAGTATTCAATTTGCTTAGATAATTGGCTAAGCTTGAGCATATCATTTTCATGCTTGGAAGAAAATATTACTGCACTAACCCCTGCACGTGAAAGAAGATTTTCAATTTCATTGAAAGGTAATTCTCTGTCTAAGGGAACAACAATACCGACACCACCAGTAACTGTCAAATACGATGTACACCAGTGTTCACTATTCTGTGACAATATGGCAATTCTTTTATCCTTAAGACCTAAAGCTATAAGAGCTGTGCCTAAAGCATCAATATCAATTTTCAACTCATTATAAGTCTTGCCATAATACTCATCGTTACTGCCCTTTATAAAAAAAGCATTTCTATTTCCAAATAAATTTACACTTTGAGAAATCATATCCTTTAAATCTGAAATTTTTCTTTGCTTGTAAATCGGTTGGGTTTTCATTATTACACTCCTTTTAAGTCTAGGTTTTTATACTTGAAAATAATTAAGCTTACCTTACAACCTATCCTAACACAAGAAACCGAAATCATAATATTGCATACGATAAAATACAATACTATACTATAATATAAGTATATTTAGATTAAATCAATATATGAAGTAAAAATATTAACAGTCAATGAATGGCAGCTAAAAGTTTTGAGTATATAATAACTGTTATCTTAGTCGCTTTCTTCTGTTTCTAGCTCTTGATATTTTTCTAAGTATTCGTCTTAAAATTAAAAAGCATACTACAACAATTACTGCAATAAAAATATATTTAAAAGTTGAACTTCTAATAATTTTATTTATAAAATCCTTAGCTTTTGCTTTAAAGCTTTGATCTACTGTTCGTGAAGATACAATTGAAATCTTACCAATAGAAACACCAGATTTTTTATATTCAATACTACCTAAAATATCCCCCTTTTTAATAGGTGCTTTTAAATTTGGGTTTATCGTTACTTTTTTTTCAATATTCCACTCATTTTTGTCATTTGGCAATATTGCTTCAAGAGTAGCATTTGTAACAAGGTCGAGTTTTCCATCGTCAGAGGCATCAGCTACTTGAATATTTTGAATAACAGTATTCCTGTCAATAATTAATTGATTAGAGAAATTTTCATAACCAGCTTTTAATAAAGTTTCAGTAAAATCAAAAACTGTTCTGCCTTGTTTATTATTAACTCCTAATATTACAGAAATTAATTCAAAGCCATCCTTATTAACTGCGGATGATATAAAATTTGCACCTGCTCGAATTGTAGAACCTGTTTTTAGTCCTGTTATTGTAAATTGATTTTTTTCATCATTGCCATAACTATATGTTTGTCCTAACAGCTTATTGGTGTTGCTTACAACATTCCATTTTTGATGCTTGTTAGTTGGAGGAAGTGTATTCAACTGCTTTTGGCTGATAATATCTCTGAATGTCGGGAAGGTCAGACATTCTTTAGCGATAATTGCCAAGTCTCTTGCGGTAGAATAATGATTAGCATCTTTTTCGTATTCATCAATACCGCAGGGGTTTGTGAAAGTACTATTTTTTGCACCAATTTGGAGTGCCATTTCATTCATCTCATTAATAAAATCAGACTGGGCAGGATATGTGTTTTCTGCAATAATATTTGCAGCTTCATTAGCTGATGCTATTAGCATAGCATGAAGTAAGTCGTCTAAGGTCAACTGCTCACCTGCCATGATGCCCACATTCATTCCACCAACGCCTATATCAGATACTGCATTTTTGCTAGCAGTCATTACCTGACTTAACTCACCTTTTTTCAGTGCAACTAATGCTGTCATTATTTTTGTTGTGCTTGCAGGGCGAAGTTTGATATCTGGCTGATATTCATAAAGTACACTGCCTGTTTTGGCATCTATTAATATGTATGCTGCTGCATCAATATCTAAAGCACAAAAGACTGGTGAAGTCTGAAAAAACAATATCAGTAAAATAATAATTGCGGTAATTGCTTTTTTCATAATTATGTCCATACCTCATAGTTACGCACAAAACTCCATATAAGTTCCTACATGGATTAAGTGCTTTTTTTAATTAGTTACATTTCTCTTTTATTAAACTTCCTAGTAAATATTATAATGCAAAAAAACATATTTTTAAACTTATATTTAATAAGAAAAAATATAATATATAATAATTTGGGTTTTCTATAGCAATTTCCCATTTAATGTACTATAATATAGATTGCTAGTCGTTCAATATCAAAGGTTTTTTCTAAATAATATCTTTTCATTAACTTATCTATTAAGCAAATTTCAAATTATAATTTTAGTCTTGTTATATCTAATAAATTTTTAAAGTATTGAGTTTTATATATTTTTCTCATGTGCTAGTTCTAGCAATTACTAATTTTTTGCGACTTTTTTGAAAAAAATCATTAATAATTCTCCCTACGCCAATAGATTTTAATATTAAGAAGTTAGGGCACTATATTTTAGAAATTAAATTTTTGGAACTAATAAACTAACTAAAACTTAATCTTAAGGAGGTGCTGAGTCCATGTAAGCATTTGAATATGTGGAAAATGGACATAAACATGGAGATAACGGTATTCGGGAAGCAAGTTTTTATTAATAAAATTTTGCTGGTATTTGTATTAACTATTATAATAATTGGTTCAGGGTTTTTAGGCTATTTCTTGAAGCAGATATATAAACCATTGTCCAGTTCAGAGATAGAAATAACTAAAACAAGCACAGTTAAAACAGAGCAAGTTGAGTCTTTAAGTGAGATGAATTCTTCAGAGGAAATAAATAAAGTAGAAGAAGAGCCAGAAATAAAGGTATACGTAGTGGGCTGTGTAAACAAACCAGGGGTAGTTACTATTAAAAAAGGGCAAGTAATTGATGAAGCAATAAAAATGGCGGGTGGAGCAACGAAAGATGCTGATCTTGAAAATATTAATCTAGCATATATATTAAATGAAAATACAATGCTAAGAATAAAAGAAAAGGCTTCAAATAGAGCTGTTAATGAAACTATTTCAAAAGGAAATACCAATAAACAAGTCACCTCTGATAAGGCAAAATCTAGTGCTAGCCAACAAAAAACAAATCTTTCTGCTAAAACTGAAAGCAGTGATACCAGCAATTCAAATATACTAAATAGCGGTGTCGACATTGTTACCGATAGTATGGGGTGTGTTGTTGAAGAGAAAAATACCGATAGCAAAGCAGAGGGCAGCTTGATTAATATTAATAAGGCATCACAAGCTGAACTTGAAAATCTGCCTAATGTGGGACCTGCCACTGCTAAAGCTATAATTTCATTTAGAGAAAAGAATGGAGGATTTAAAAAACTTACAGATATTATGAAAATTACAGGAATAAAACAGAAGACCTATGACAAAATCAAAGACTTTATATGTATTGAATAAGACAATATTAGTTGAAATATTTTTGCTTTTATGTTTGATTTACTATTATATGTGAAAATGTATAAAAAGGTATCTTGTTTTGCCAACAACATAGCCCATTGTAAGCATTCAAATGTCACAATTAAACAATACTTCAGACTATATATCCCCAATAGTACCCAAGTTTTAGTTGTGAATTATTTTGCAAAAATAGGAATTATAAATACTGATATCAAAATATAAGAAAGCAGAAGAGCAATTGCAGGAAAAATAAATCCCAGTAATAATATTTTAATATTTTTTTTGTGCCTAAATTTCTTGTGTCTTTTGAATCTTGAATTTCTCAATTGCTACCTCCTAAATTCTAAAAATAATACTTTATAACTAAGGCGTATCAAAATTAGTTTATCTTGGCTCAGTTTTTAGTATTTTAACAAGCTAAGCTATATAAAAACTGTAGAATTTTATTCAATAATTTGATATGAATGTTATAATAATATATTATTGCACAAATTAAAAATTTTTATTTGTGCTTTGGAAAAATTTATTAAATATTGTATTGAACATATCTACATAGAGTTTAGAATAACTGGATTTCAGATATAGAATAGATAGTAATAAATATGATATTATTTAATAAGTATCTGCCTAAATATAACGAGGCAATAAAATGTCTGTCAAAATAAAGGAGTATATAATATTATGAATAATAAAGTTTTATGGATTACAAGAACAGCAGCACTTACAGCCTTACTTATTGTAATGCAAGCTACAACTTCATCTCTTGGCAATACCTTAGTCACAGGCTCAATTGTCAATTTGATTTTAATTGTCTCAGTTATGACCTGTGGTGTGTCTACTGGAATAACAGTGGGGGTAATTTCCCCAATATGTGCAAAGATTTTTGGTATAGGACCATTTTGGTCGTTAATTCCATTCATAATTGCAGGTAATATTGTGTTGATTATTCTTTGGCACTTCATTGGAAATTATAATACTAAAAATAATAAGTTATCATATGTTATTGCAATGATTGTGGCGGCTGTTGCTAAATTTTTAGTTTTATATCTGGGGATTGTTAAGCTTGCAATTCCTGTTTTTTTGAAGCTTCCTGAACAAAAGGCTGTTGTTGTATCTAATGTATTTTCAATTCCGCAATTAATAACGGCACTTATTGGAGGCTCCCTTGCTTTAATAATATTACCTGTGATTAAACGTGCTATCAAGGTTAATGGTTAACAAATTGAACCATTCTTAATTCTAGCAATTATTATGGCAATAAACTATTGATAAGTCTCCTCACAATTAACTGCTAAATACATATTTCTAATTTTATACAAATTCATGAGGTATTGACACACTAAAATTGTGAGAATATAATTAAAAGAAGATATTTTTAGTTTTCTTAAATATTAGAATTAGCGTTGATGAGAAGAGTAAGTAAAAAACAAGGTTTCAGAGATTGAGCACCTTAGCTGAAAGTGTTCAAGCCTATGCTTTACTGAAGACCACCTCTGAGCTACATCGTTGATTACGTTATAATTATTGTACGAATTTGTACAAAATGAGTAGCAAGTAGGGTGGAACCGCGAGAATAACTCTCGTCCTTATATTATATATGGACGGGGTTTTTTTATTTCTTGAGAAATTTTACTAACTGATAAGAAAATAAAATGGAGGTATATGCTATGATTAAAATTACTTTAAAGGATGGCAGCTCAAAAGAATACCAGAAGGGTATTACAATAAAAGAGGTTGCTGAAAGCATTAGTGCTGGACTAGCTAGAGTGGCTTTAGCAGGAGAGGTTGACACAAAGGTAAAGGATTTGAGCTTCAAGCTTGAAAATGACTGTAATTTAAACCTACTCACATTTGATGACGAGGGTGGAAGATTGGCATACAGGCATACAACATCACATGTTTTGTCTCAAGCGGTAAAAAGAGTGTTCCCGACTGTTAAACTAGCAATAGGACCTGCTATTGACAACGGTTTTTACTATGACTTTGATACAGAAAAGAATTTTACACCTGAAGATTTGACTAAAATTGAAAAAGAAATGGAAAACATTATTAAAGAGGATCTTCAATTAGAAAGATTTACTCTTCCTAGAGAAGAAGCTATCAAATTCATGGAAGAAAAAGGCGAGCCTTATAAAGTAGAGCTTATTAAAGACCTTCCTGAAAATGAGGAAATATCTTTTTATAAGCAGGGTGATTTTGTTGACTTATGTGCTGGTCCACATTTGCCTTCAACTGGAAAGATTAAAGCAATCAAGCTAATGAATGCTACTGGTGCATATTGGAGAGGCAATGAAAAAAACAAAATGCTTCAAAGAATATATGGAACAGCATATCCTAAAAAGAGCCTGTTAGAGGAATACCTTTTTAGAATGGAAGAGGCTAAAAAACGTGACCATAGAAAGCTTGGAAAAGAATTAGATTTGTTTGATATACTGGATGAAGGACCAGGATTCCCGTTCTTTATGCCTAAAGGAATGGTACTTCGCAATTTACTTGAAGATTTTTGGCGCAGTGAACACAAAAAAGCAGGGTATCAGGAAATTAAAACTCCTATGATTCTAAATAAGGAACTTTGGGTTAGATCGGGTCACTGGGAAAATTATAGAGAAAATATGTATACTGTAGATATAGATGAGCAGGATTTTGCAATTAAGCCAATGAACTGTCCAGGAGGTATGCTAGTATACAAAAGAAAGCTTCACTCTTACAGGGATCTTCCAGTAAGAGCAGGTGAACTTGGTCTTGTACACAGGCATGAGTTGTCTGGAGCACTGCATGGATTAATGAGAGTAAGATGCTTTACGCAGGATGATGCTCATATATTTATGACACCAGAACAAATTAAAGATGAAGTAACAGGTGTAATTAACTTGATTGATGATTTTTATAAAGTGTTTGGATTTAAATACAATGTCGAGCTTTCTACAAGACCTGAAAAATCAATTGGTGATGATGAAATGTGGGAATTATCTACAGCTGGACTTAAGGAAGCATTAGATTCTAAAGGTATAAACTATAAAATAAATGAAGGAGATGGAGCCTTCTATGGACCTAAAATAGATTTCCATCTTGAAGATTCTATAGGACGTACATGGCAGTGCGGAACAATACAGTTGGATATGAATTTACCTGAGAGATTTGATTTAACATATGTTGGTGCTGATGGAGAAAAGCATAGACCTGTAATGATTCATAGAGTTGTATTTGGAAGCATCGAAAGATTTATAGCTATTTTGACAGAGCATTTTGCAGGTGCTTTCCCAGTATGGCTTTCACCTGTACAGGTCAAAATTTTACCTCTTGTTGACAAGCACCATGACTATGCATATGAGGTTAAAAAGCTACTTGAACAGCAGGATATTAGAGTTGAGGTTGATACAAGGAACGAAAAAATCGGTTACAAGATTAGAGAAGCCCAGATGGAAAAAACTCCGTATATGCTGGTAATTGGTGATAAGGAAATGGACAACAATGCTGTAGCCGTTAGATCTAGAAAAGAGGGAGACCTTGGAGCTTTAGCAGTACAGGATTTTGTAAATAAAATCGTTGAGGAAATAAAAACTAAGGCTAGATAAGGTGCAAAAATATACAATGTATGCTTTAAAATTAGAGCAAATGTTGTATGTGCTAACAAGCTGAAAATCTAAACTGTGTTTAATTAAAAGGTGGAATCTGAGAGGATTTCACCTTTTGAGTGCTTGGCTATTTTCAATTTAAAGTATAATACAAGCTAAATAGAAATTGTGGTATGGAATATAGTTGTTAAGTATTATTTTACGGCAGTTCCTATTTAGACAAGGTAAAGCTTTTATATAAACAAGAACTATGATAATTCTACCACACCAATAGATTTTTATGTGCGAAGTTTGAGTTAGTTATTTTAAAAGTACAACATAAATCTATAATTTGTTTAATGGTACAGCTTGTTTTATACATTGAGTAATATCAAGAAGATGCAGTCATCTACTTTACTGATAGTAATTCACTTTTAGTAGTGAAATTTATCAAAATACAGTTTTATTTTTATGTTATTTGATAATAATTATAACGAGGCAAAAAAATGTCCCCCACTTCTATAAGTGGCGGGTAGCACTTTGGTTATCAGGCGGTGAGAATATCTCCCGCCTCGATGAAACGCCGCTGATGTAATGAAATTTTTCTACAATCG